>NZ_JBCPDH010000023.1:0-33832 GCF_040915545.1 Collinsella aerofaciens
GGGCCTCGGGGGCGTTCGGCTAGCTGCGGGAACGGCCTGTCCGCCTAATGTGTTCGGCTGAGATCGGAAATCAACCGCCTAGTCATTGGGGACGTTCTTAAACGACCAGTCATTCAAGAATGTCCCCAACGACTACATGAAAGCGCCCCCAAGCGGATGTGCTTGAGGGCGCTTCTTGCTTGACTAGCTCTCGATATAGTCCTTCAGCTTGCTGGAGCGACTGGGGTGGCGAAGCTTGGCCAGAGTCTTGGACTCGATCTGGCGGATGCGCTCGCGCGTGACGCCAAACTCGCGGCCGACTTCCTCGAGCGTACGGGGATGTCCGTCGACAAGGCCAAAGCGCAGCTCAATAACCTTGCGCTCACGATCGGCAAGCGAATCGAGCACCTGGGTGAGCTGCTCCTGCAGCATGGAGAAGCTGGCGGCATCGGGCGGAACGATGGCCTGGGAGTCCTCGATGAAGTCGCCCAGCTGGGAATCCTCTTCCTCGCCGATGGGGGTCTCGAGCGACACGGGCTCCTGCGAGATCTTCTGGATCTCGCGGACGCGGTCGGCGCTCATGTCCATCTCGGCACCGATCTCCTCGGGGGTCGGGTCGCGGCCCAGGTCCTGAAGAAGCTGGCGCTGCACGCGGACGAGTTTGTTGATGGTCTCGACCATGTGCACGGGAATACGGATGGTACGGGCCTGGTCGGCGATAGCGCGCGTAATAGCCTGACGGATCCACCACGTGGCGTACGTGGAGAACTTAAAGCCCTTCTGGTAGTCGAACTTCTCGACGGCGCGGATCAGACCGAGGTTGCCCTCCTGGATCAGGTCCAGGAACAGCATGCCGCGACCAACATAGCGCTTGGCGATGGAGACGACCAGACGCAGGTTTGCGCTGATGAGCGCCTGCTTGGCTTCGAGGCCCACGTTCTCAATGCGCGTAAGACGACGCATCTCGGCACGCGTGAGTTCGAGCTCACCAGCATCGGCAGCCTCGAGCTTCTCGGTGGCCTCAAGACCGGCCTCGATCTTCATGGCCAGATCGACCTCTTCGGAGGCGGTCAGCAGGTCGACCTTGCCGATCTCCTTGAGGTACATACGGACCGGATCGCCGGTCAGCATCACCGTGGAGGCATCGATACCGCGCACGCGGGAGCGTGAACGGGACGTGCGCACGGTGCGCTTCTTCTTGCTCTTGGAAGAACCCATCTCGGCGTCGGCCTGACGGGCCATCTTGAGCTCGTGATCGTCGAGCGAGCCGGAATCGTGCTCATCGTCGTCATCGAAATCGTCGGTATCAGAATCGGTATCGTCATCGTCGACGTCCATGGGGGCGTCGTCGTTACCGCTCGCGGAGATAATCTGGATGCCGCTGTTGCGCAGCGCGGAATACACCGCGGTGAGCTGCTCGTCAGAAACATCGATATCCTTCAGGGCGACCTGAATCTCGTCCTCGGTTACCGAAGTCCTGTTTGAGCCGTTGCCCATGAGCTTTGCAACGTAGGATTCCAGCCCAGTACCCGTGCTCTCAGTCTTTTTTGGCACAGATTCTCCCTTCATAGTCCACAGGACTCAATACTTTAGCACACACATTGACGTCTATACCCAAAAAGAGGACTGGATATAGGCGAGAATACGCTGGTTGACCACAACATCTAGGCTTGTTCGGTGCCTGCGGCCTCCAGGCCGATCGAACGGAACGGGTCCGCCACGCCGCCGATCGACTTTTGCAGTTCGCGTTGACGTTGCGAATCCTGCGCGGCCTGCACGGTCAGCGCGCGACGGGCCTCATCATCGAGTGAACGGTCCTGGCGCAGCTTGGCCTGTGCGGCACGCATGCGACGCTTGATGGTGTAGAGCTCGAGCGTATCAAGCATAAACACGATGTTCGTCTCGGTGGGGTGCTTGCTCGTCGCGGAGATGCGGCCGGCACTCACAAGCGTTGCCGCATCGGGACACACCGAGCGCGCCGCATCCATGCAGGCTGCAGGATCGGTTCCCGGCGGCGTTGCCAGAACGGCCCATGCAATGGACTCGTGACGCGGGTCAACCCACTCGATGGAGCAGATGCGGTCGGCATACGTGCGGAACAGGTCGGGGTAGCTCGTGAGCATCGTCAACAGCTCGCGCTCCCCTGCCAAGGACTTGCGTTCAAGATCGGTAAGAACCATCGGCGCCGCCGCAGCCGGTGCGCCCGAACCGTCAGCCACAGGCACAGCGCCCATACCATCAGGCACATCGATCGGCGGCAGGTCGTCGACGACCTCCACGGGCGCGGCGCCGTAGGCATCGAGCGGGACGTAGTCGTACGGCTCTTCTTCGACCGGCGCGGACACCGGCGGCGTCGCGCCCGATGCCCAAGCACCGCGACCGGCATCGCGAGAACCCGACGCCCGACCGCCCGCGCTACCGGACCGCTCAGTCTGTGCCCGTTGGCGCTCATAGTTCTGCTCACGACGTCGTTCCGCATCCTCGCGCTTGGCGACATCGCGAAACACACGACCCGAGCTCGCGCGCACCGTCTCCAGATCCAAACCCAGCAGATCGGCAATCTGGATAAAGTACGTGTCGATCATATAGCTGTTGCGCAAAGGATAGATAAGCGTCAGCGCATCTTCCAGCGCCTTAGCGCGACCGCCCGGCGTGGTGATGTCACTCGACTCCTGCAGCGAACGGTAGACAAAGTCCATAAGCGGCTCGGCAGCGTCGATGCGCGTCTGCAGTGCCTCGCCACCATGTGCGGTGATGAACTCCATGGGGTCGTTGCCGTCGGGGAGCACCACGCAGCGCAGGTCCATGGAATCCTGCTCGATAAACTGAATCGCGCGACGGGCGGCCTTCTGGCCCGCTGCATCGCCGTCGAACATATACACGATGCGCTTGGCAAAGCGAGTGAGCGTCTTGACGTGGTGCTCCGTGAGGGCGGTGCCCAGCGTGGCGACAACGTTTTTAATCCCCGCCTCCCAGCAGGCGATGCAATCGGTATAGCCCTCTACCACGATGGCGGTATCCTGCGCGACGATAAACTCCTTGGCCCAATTAAAGCCGTAGAGGTTTCGCTTTTTATGAAACACGCTCGTCTCGGCGGTGTTGAGATACTTAGGCTGGCCGTCGCCCATAATGCGACCGCCAAAGGCAATGTTGTGACCCTGCTCGTCAAAGATGGGGAACATCACGCGGTCGTAAAAGCGGTCGGCAAGCTGCCCGCGCCCGCGACTCACGGCAACGTTGGCGTCGATCATCTCCTGCGGGGTAAAACCCGCCTGGGACAGGTGCGACACCAGCGCGTTACGGCCCGGTGCAAAGCCCAGGCAGTAGCGGCGGCAGACGTCGCCGCCCATGCCGCGGCTGGCAAAGTACTCGCGCGGACGGCCGTCCTTACCGCGCATGAGCATGGTGTGGTAGAACTGGGCGGTCTCGGCGCACAGATCGTAGATGCGGGCACGCTTGGTGCCGCGCTCGCGGCGATCTCCGGTGTCATGCAGCTCAATACCCGCGCGATCGGCCAAGTAACGGATTGACTCGGGAAAGCTCAGGTTCTCGCGCTTCATGATATACGTGAAAACGTCGCCACCCTCGCCGCAACCAAAGCAATGCCACACCTGCGTGGCGGGGATAATGTGGAAGGACGGCGTCTTCTCGCCATGGAAGGGGCAGCATCCCCAAAACTCATGGCCGCGAGGCTTGAGCTCGACCGTTTCCTGCACGATGGCAACCAGGTCAGACGCAGCGCGTACCTGGTCTTTTTCCTCATCGCTAATCACGGATGCTCACCCCCTGATCGCCCAAGTTGTGACGAATATCCTCGATATTACCCTCGACGGTCGCAATCAACTCATCCAGCGAATCGAACACACGCGAGGGACGTAGCCAGCGCGTAAACGCCAGCGAAACGGAAGCGCCATAGAGGTCGCCCGTATAACCAATTAAATTAGCCTCAAGATGCGCAGATGCCGCATCGTCGGCATACGTCGGCGGCAGTCCGACGTTCACGGCAGCGGGCCACACGGTGTCATCGACCAGCACCAGGCCCTCGTAGACGCCATCGGCAGGCACCTGAAGGCCGTCGGGAACTTGCAGGTTTGCCGTGGGAAAGCCCATGCCAGAACCCTCGTGACGGCCGCGAATAACACCGCCGCGCACCATATACGGGCGGCCGAGCAACTCAGCAGCCAGCTCCACATGGCCCTGTCCGAGCTCATGACGAATGCGGGTGGCGCAAATGGCCTCACCGCCCTCGCAAAGCAGGTCGTGACCGTACACGTCAACGCCGTGCTCGGAACCCCAGGCGCGCATCTCGGCAACACCAGAAGCACCGCCACGACCCAGCCTAAAGTCACTGCCAACGCGAATCGATCGAATGTCGACCAGACGCGACACCAGCGAGAGAAAATCAACATGGTCAAGCGCCGCAACCTCAGGCGTAAAGGGAACGGCCACCACCGCATCGACCCCAGTTTGAGCCAGGGCATGCAGGCGGTCGGCCGTCGTCATCAATTTTTGGGCGGGCAACGGACTCACCACGACGTCCGGATCAGGATCGAAGGTGACCACGACCGCTTTGCTGCCGCGATCATGTGCATCGCGAATAACCGCTTCGATCAGCTCTTGGTGCCCACGATGCACGCCATCAAACACGCCAATGGCGATCGACGCGGCACCCAAGAACTCGCGCCCATCAAAAGCATCGGCAGAAACGATACGGGCCTCATCCAACTCACCCGCGAAAAAGATACGCGCGAGCTCGTGGGGCGTCAGCATCATCGAACACCGCCGATCGCCTGCGGAAAGACGTGCTCCATCACAAAGCGGCCGCCCTCGATACGAGCAAGCGCCTTCAATCCCCCATCGAGTACGAGCGTGAACGGCGCCTTCGCCGTATCGAAGTCCGCAAGCGCGCGTTCAACGGGAATGCGGCGGCCACAAAGCAGGTCCTCTGCAAGATTACCCGGCAAATCGACACGCGTGGCACCTAAGGCGGCGATGGGATCCAGGGCAAAGCCAGCGGCGGACTCGGGAGAAAGCTCCTCCACCGCATGACAGGCGCCAATGGAAACCACGCCGGAGGCCGTACGGCGCAGCGCGGAAATATGTGCAGCGCTATCGCAGGCACGACCCAGATCGCGAGCGAGCGCGCGAATGTAGGTGCCTTTGCTTACCGAAAACGCCACGGTCCAGACGCACGTATCGCCCTCGCCGCCCACGGCGATCAGGTCGGCGGCATAGACCTCGACGGGGCGCGGAGGCAAGTCGACCGCATTGCCCTCGCGAGCACTCTTATAGGCGCGAACGCCATTGACCGAGATGGCCGAAAAAACTGGCGGCACCTGCATCTGCGGGCCAAGCATAGCGGCCAGCTGCTCACGGGCGTAAGCGAGATCGCGCAGCTCGGGGGCAACGGGCACCGCGCGGACGGCCTCGCCCTCCGCGTCATCGGTATTGGTCTCGACACCAAACGAAATGTCGGCAACATAACTTTTGGTATCGAGGGTTAGCATGCCCAGCAGACGCGTCGCCTGGCCCACGCCCACCACCATGACACCCGAGGCCATGGGGTCGAGCGTACCGGCATGGCCGACGCGTCGCTCATGGAGAGCGCGTCGGCACTGCGATACCACGTCGTGGGACGTGCAGCCCACCGGCTTATCGACGGCGAGCAGCATATTCAATTGAGAAGGCGTACGACGAGCCATGTACCATCCAAAAAGTTAGAGCTCGACGGTCACCGAAGCGGGATCCTCCCCCACCAGCTCGGCCAGCATGGGAAGTGCCACGGCGAGCGTCTCGCGAATCGTTCCGTTGTTGGAAAAGCCGGCGGCGGCATGATGCCCGCCACCGCCAAAGTTGGCAGCGATCTCGGACACATCGAGGTCACCCTTGGAGCGCAGGTTGCCGCGCACCTTGGTATCGCCCTCGATGCCCTTTAGGAACAGGCAGACCTCAACGCCCATCACTGAACGCACCACATCGACCAGACCGTCGCACTCATCCGAAGTGACGCCGCAGGCCTCGAGGTCGCTCTGGTACGCATAACTATATGCCACGCGACCGTGCGCCACGGTCTTGATGCGGCCCATAACGATGGACTTGAGATGCAAGAACTCCACGCGCATGCTCTGGTAGACCTCGAGCGCGACGCGCGCCGGATCGGCACCGTGCGCGACCAGGCGCGAGGCGGCATGGAACGCGGCGGCATCGGCGTTTTGGTACTGAAAACGACCGGTATCGGTCACCAAGCCGCACAGCAGGCAGGTCGCGACACCGTTGCGAGCCACAATGCCGCAATTGTCCAAAAAGCGGTCGATGATCATGGCGCAGGCCGCGGCGCCGACGCACCTCAGGCTCAGCTCGGCAAATTCCTCGCGCGCCGGATGGTGATCGAAGCACACCACATGCGACGAGCGGCGGAGCACCTCGGCGGAGTTGTTCAGACGCTCGACGACCGGCACGTCCACCGAGATGAACAGATCCGGATTGCCGGTATACGCAGATGCCGGCACCAGACGGTCGGCGCCCTCCATAAAGCGGTAGATGCGCGGAACCGGGTCATCGTCTGCCAGCAGCAGGGCAATGTCCTTGTTGGGGAAAAACTTCATAAGCGATAAGCCCAGACCCAGCACGGAGCCCAGGGCGTCACCATCGGGAGACGTATGTCCCGAAATCGCAATGGAGGACGCACCCTCGATGAGCTCGAGGATGCGTCGCTGAATATCTGCAGACTCGCACGATGCGAGGTCGGCGGAATTACTCATCTAAAGCTGCCTCCTGGGCGGCATCCGCTATTGGATAGCCGTCCTCGTCCTTTTCGATCGCAAGCGTGGCGGGAACGTTTTCCAGCGCACGCGTGATGCGCTCGGCCTCATCGGTCGAGCGATCGATGCGAAAATCGAGCTCGGGCGTGACGCGCCAATCGAGCGAGCGGGCCAACAGGCTACGGATGCGGCCCTTGGCGCTGGCGAGCGCCTCCATGACCTCGTCGTAGCGGCTCGCGTCGCACGACACGTACACGCGCGCGAACGAACGGTCCACCGCGACCTCGACCGCGGTCAGGGTGACCAGGTCGAGACGCGGATCGGAAACCTCAAAGAGCAGGATATAACCGAGCTTCTCGCGAAGCTGCTCGCCCAGACGGCGGGTTGCCTGCGTTTGCTTCATAGTGCTACCCCCTACTCGGTACGGGCAACCTGGTCGATGCGGTAGCCCTCAATGGTGTCGCCAGGCTTGATGTCCTGGAAGTTCTCCAGGCCAATACCGCCCTCGGAGCCGCTCTTGAGGCTCTTGGCCTCGTCCTTGTAGTGGCGCATCGAGGCGATCTTGCCGTTGAAAACCACGATACCGTCGCGCACCAGGCGTACGGAATCGGTCGCGGCGATCTCGCCCTCTTCGACGCGGACACCGGCGGCGATACCGACCTTGGGCACCTTGAAGGTGTCCAGAACGGTCGCGGAACCCGTGGAGACCTCGACCTCGGTGGGCTTGAGCATACCGATGCGGGCAGCGTCGAGGTCCTCGAGGCACTTGTAGATGACGTCGTAGCAACGGATCTCGACGCCCTCGCGCTCGGCGGCGGAGCGGGCCTTGCCGTCGGGACGGACGCCAAAGCCGATGATGATGGCGTTGGAAGCGTCGGCCAGGACGACGTCGGTCTCGTTGATGGCACCAACGGCGGAATGGATCGTGTTGATGCGCACCTCGGACTGATCCATCTTGTCGAGGGAGTCCTGAAGGGCCTCGATGGAGCCCTGGACGTCGGCCTTGATGATCAGGTTGAGCTCCTTGACCTCGGCGTCGGCGATGGTCTCGAAGAGGTTCTCGAGCGTCACGTGCTTCACGCGGCTCTGCTCCTCGATACGGGCCTTGAGCGAACGCTCGTCGGCCAGCGCACGCGCCTCGCGCTCGTCCTCGAACACGCGGAACTCATCGCCGGCGTTGGGGACGGACTGCAGGCCCAAGATCTCGACGGCGTCGGAAGGACCGGCCTCGGTGACGGCGTTGCCCTTGGGGTCGAGCATGGCACGGACGCGGCCATAGGTGAGGCCGGCGACCAGCGTGTCGCCCACGCGCAGGGTGCCGCGGGTCACGAGCACGGTAGCGACCGAGCCGCGGCCCTTGTCGAGCTTGGCCTCGAGGACGTTGCCGGAGGCAAAGGTGTCCGGGTTAGCCTTGAGCTCGAGCACATCGGCCTGGAGCAGCACGGTCTCCAGAAGTTCGTCAATACCGATCTTCTGCTTAGCCGAGATGTTGACGAACATGTTCTGTCCGCCCCACTCCTCGGGGATGACGCCGTACTCGGTGAGCTCCTGACGCACACGGTCGGGGTTGGCGCCCGGCTTATCGATCTTGTTGACGGCGACGACGATGGGTACGCCGGCGGCCTTGGCGTGGTTGATCGACTCGACGGTCTGGGGCATGACGCCGTCGTCAGCGGCGACGATCAGGATGACGATGTCGGTCACCTTGGCACCGCGGGCACGCATAGCCGTAAAGGTGGCGTGACCCGGGGTATCAATGAAGGTGATCTTGCGGTCGTTGATCATAACCTGCGAAGCGCCGATGGCCTGCGTAATGCCGCCCGCCTCGCCGGCGGCAACGCCGGTGTGACGGATGGCGTCGAGCAGGCTCGTCTTGCCGTGGTCGACGTGACCCATGACGGTGACGACCGGAGCGCGCGGCTTAAGGTCGGCGGGATCGTCGTAGAACGAGAAGGTGTTCTCCTCCTCGGGGGTGATGATCTTGATCTGACGGCCCAGGTCGTCGGCGACGAGCTCGACGAGGTCGTCGGACATGGACTGCGTCATGGTGAGCGGCGTACCCAGCAGGAACAGGCGCTTGATGATGTCGTTGGCCGGAACGTCGAGCGCCTCGGCGAGCTCCTGGACGGTAACGCCCTGGGAGACCTTGATGGCGTCGAGGTCCTCGGGGTTCACGCCCTGGGCCAGCGCCTCCTCTATCTTGCGCTCCTCCTGAGCCTTGGCAGCCTCGCGCTCGCGCTTCTCCTTGCGCTTCTTGCGGCGACCGGTGGACTCGCGAGAGGCCTCCTCGACGGCAGCACGAGCCTCCTCGAGCACCTTCTCGCGGCTGTACTCCTCGGCCTCGCGAGCCATGCGGCTGTAGTGGTCCTCTTCGTTGTTGTGACCGCCCTTGCGCTTCTTGCCCTTGCCCTGCTTATCGGGGTTGGGGAAGTCCATGCCGGCAGCGACGTTGTTGCTGGCGTTGGTGCGATGGCTGTGCGGACGGCTCTCGGAGGCGTTGCGCTCGGAGTTGTTGTCGGAAGCGTTGCGATCGTTACGACGGCCACCGCGGCGGTCGTTGCTGCCGCCACGACGGTTACCGCGCTCGGCGGCGCGCTCGGCCTTGGCCTTGTCCTCGGCGTCCTTCCTCTCCTTGAGCACGGTCTCCTGTGCGGCGATCTGGTCGAGCAGCGAACGGAAGCGCGAACCGGAGTCGGAAGCGGGAACGGCGCGGCGCTGGGCCTCGCGGGCAGCCTCCTCCTTCTCGCGGGCAAGGCGCTCCTGCTCGGCCTTCTTCTTGGCCTCGGCCTCGGCGCGGGCAGCCTCCTCGGCAGCCTGGGCTGCGGCAAACTGGCGACGCTCCTCCTCGCGGGCCTTCTCGGCGGCGATGCGCTCGCGCTCGGCCTCGGCGGCGCGTGCGGCTTCCTCGGCGGCAGCTGCCTGCTCCTCGGCCTGCTTGGCGGCCTCGACTTCCTGGGCGCGGGCCTCGATCACCGAGGCGAGCTGCTTGCGGACCATGGCGACATAGGCGTCCTCCAAGGTGGAGGAAGCGGACTTAGCGGGAATCTTCATATCGGCGAGATGACCCATCAGTTCCTTGGAGGTCATGCCGAACTCTTTGGCCAGGGTGGACACACGGACTTTTGCCATATGACTTCACCTACCCTTTCTGGCACCTTGGGTGCCTAGAGACTGAACGAGCGTGGGAGACGCGCCGGGACCCGCCCGGCGCGACCGCGCGCTAGATCAGGTCCTCCGCATCATCGAAGGCGTCGGTGTCGTGGACACCGCAGAAACGGGAGCCGGGACGAGCCTGGTTGCGGCACTGGATGCCGTCCTCGGACACGTACTCGCAGCGGCGGACGTCCTCATCCTCCTCGTCACCGATCAGGTCGGCGGCGGGCTCCTCGTGAACGGGAACGTTCTTGAGGATGTCGGCGGCAAGGGTCTCGGACTTGATGTCGATGTGCCAGCCGGTCAGGCGCGCGGCGAGGCGGGCGTTCTGGCCCTCCTTGCCGATGGCGAGGGACAGCTGGTCGTCGGGCACGATGACGCCGGCGTAAGCCTTCTCCTCGTCGATGAGGACGCGGGTGACCTTGGCGGGCGAAAGGGCGTTGGCGACGTAGACAGCAGGATCGGCATCCCAAAGGATGACGTCGACACGCTCGCCACGGAGCTCGCCCACGACAGCGCGAACACGGCTGCCCTTGGGGCCGACGCAGGCGCCAACGGGATCCAGACGGTCGTCGAGCGAGTGGACGGCAACCTTGGAGCGCTGGCCGGGCTCGCGGGCGATCGACTTGATCTGGACGGTGCCCTCATAGATCTCGGGCACCTCCTGCTCAAACAGACGACGCATGAGCTCGGGGTGGGTACGGGAGATGACAATCGGCGGACGGCTGTGCTCGCCACGAACCGGTTGCAGGTTGGAGTTGGGGTCGCGAACGTCGATGATCACGGCCTTGATGTGCTGGTTGTGCAGGTAGCGCTCGCCCATCGGACGCTCGTTGCGCTCGTTCTCGTAACGACGCTGATCGAAGTGCGGCAGCTCGGCCTCGACGCCCTCGCGAATCTTGACGATCGTGAAGTCGGGTGTGGACTGCAGCACGGTACCGCTGATGAGGTCACCGATGCGGCCGGAGAACTCCTCGTAGATCTGCTCGCGGGCGGAGTTGCGCACGATGGCGTTGATCTCGGCCTTGGCGTGCTGGGCGGCGATGCGGCTCGTGTTCTTGGGAGTGACGTCGATCTCCTCGAACTCGGTGAAGTTGCCCTCCTCGTCCATGGAATCGTCGATCGGCTCCAGGCGGTAGACGTAGATCTTGCCGGTGGTGCGGTCGATGGTCACCTTGGCGCCCCACTCAAGATGCAGGATCTCGGCATAGCTCTTGGCGAGCGACTGCTCCAGGCGGTCGATCAGGTAGAGCTGGTCGATGTGCTTCTCCTGGCAAAGCTCCATCAGGGCGGACATCATGTCGGATGCTGCCATCTTACTTTCCTTCCTTCGCGGGCTTGAAGTCGTAGGTGGGCTTCAACTTGCACTTTTTAACATCAGAGAAATCGAGGGTGACGGACTCGCCGTCCTCAAGCTCGAGGGTCACGTTCGTCTCGGTCGCGGCGGCAATCTTGCCGGCGCACTTGCGACGGCCCTCGGTGGCGGTGGAGGTGAGCTCGCAGTTCTCGCCCACAAAGCGGGCAAAGTCACACGGGCGGCGCAGCGGGCGCGCCATCCCCGGGCTCGACACCTCGAGTGTATAGCTCGAAGAGATGGGGTCGAGCTCCTCAATCACATCGCCGACCCACTTGGTGTTGGCCGTGACGTCGTTGAGCGACAGGCTCTGACCCTCGGCACCCTCGATACGCACACGCACGCAGGGGGCCTTGGTGGCACCCACGAGCTCGACGTCGACGATGTCGACATCGTGCTGGGGAGCGACGGCCTCGAGCGCGTCGATGATCGCCTGCTCGGTCTTGGTCTTGACCATTGCGGCACCTCCATCCATACAAAAAAGAAGCGGGGCCGAAACCCCACTTCTTTCAATTACAACTTCATTTGCAAGCAAACTATACCAATAGCTGCGGAAACGTGCAAGCACAGTACGAATCAGCAGGTCAGCGTGCGCACAGCTTCTCCACAAGAATAGGACAATTGACCGCAGAAATCAGGGCAGGTATATGAAAAACGAGGGACGACCCAACCGGACCGTCCCTCGTCTTTTATGCGTCAGTTAAGTGCGCAGCACTTACTTGACCACCAGGTTGACCAGCTTGCCGGGCACGCAGATGGCCTTGACGACAGTCTTGCCCTCGGTCCACTTGGCGACAGCGGCCTCGGCGGCAGCCTGCATTTCCTCGTTGGAGGCATCGCGGGCCACGTCGACGCGGCCGCGGACCTTGCCGAGCACCTGGACCACGATCTGCACCGTGTCCTCAACGGACTCGGCCAGGTCGAACTCGGGCCAAGCGGCGGTGTAGGCGTTGCCCTCGCAGCCGAGCGCCTCGTGCCACAGCTCGTCGGCCCAGAACGGGCAGATGGGGGCAAGGACGCTCACGATATCCTTGGCCACGCCGTAGCACAAAGCCTTGTCGCGGGCGGTACCCTCGGTGGCGTTGAGGTAGGCGCTCGCCGCGTTGACGAGCTCCATGACGGCCGAGATGGCGGTGTTGAACTGGCCGCGGTCGAAGTCCTCGGTGCACTTGGCGATGGTGCGGTGACGCTCGCGATAGAGCTTCATCGCAACCTCGTCGAGCGCGGACTTGTCGAAGGCCAAGTTGGCGTCACCGGACTGGACGAGCTGCCAAACGATACGCCAGGCGCGCTTGATGAAGCGGTTGGCGCCCTCAACGGCCTTGGGATCCCAGTCGAAGTCCTTCTCGGGCGGAGCGATAAACAGGATCGCCAGACGCATGGTGTCGGCGCCGTAGGGCTCGATGACCGAGCTCGGGGGCACGACATTGCCCTTGGACTTGGACATGGTGTCGCCGTTCTCGTCCTTGACCATGCCCTGGCACAGCAGGTTGGTGAAGGGCTCGTCCACACTCAGCAGGCCCAGGTCGCGCAGCGCCTTGGTAAAGAAACGGCTGTAGAGCAGGTGCAGAATGGCGTGCTCGATGCCGCCAATGTAGTTATCGACGGGCATCCAACGGTCGGCAGCCTCGCGGGAGAAAGGCAGCTCGGTGTTGTGCGGATCGGTATAGCGCAGGTAATACCAGCTGGAGCAGGTGAAGGTGTCCATGGTATCGGTCTCGCGCTTGGCCGGACGGCCGCAGACCGGGCAGGTGGTCTCGTAGAACTCCTTGCACTCGGCGAGGGTCTCGCCGGCGCCCAGGTCAAGGTTCTCGGGCAGCGTCACCGGCAACTGGTCCTCGGGCACGGGAACGATGCCGCAGTGCTCGCAGTGGATGGCCGGGATGGGGTTGCCCCAATAGCGCTGGCGGCTGATGAGCCAGTCGCGCAGACGGAACTCGACCTTGCGACGACCGCAGCCCATGGCCTCGAGGTCAGCCACGATCGCAGCCTCGCCCTCGGAGTGCTTACCGCCGCGCATGCCGGTGTACTTGCCGGACTGGACGAGCGTGCCCTCGGCAGCGTGGGCGCAATCCCAGTCGACGGTCTCGGCATGGAAGGTATCGATGGTCTCGCCGCTGGCCTCGATGGCAGCGCGATCGTCATCGTCCAGGATGATCGGCACGATCGGCAGGTCGTACTTACGGGCAAACTCAAAGTCGCGCTGGTCGCCACAGGGAACGGCCATGACGGCACCGGTACCGTAGTCGGCAACGACATAATCGGCAACCCACACGGGGACCTTCTCGCCGTTCACGGGGTTCACCACGTAGCGGCCGGTAAAAGCGCCGTGCTTCTCGATGGTGCCCTGGGCACGCTCGACGGCAGAGATATGCTTGGAGTCCTCGACGATCTTGGTCACGGCTTCCTCGTACTCCGTGCCCTCGACGAGCTCGTGCAGACGGGCGTACTCGGGAGCCAGGACAAAGAAGGAAACGCCAAAGAGCGTATCGGCACGCGTGGTAAAGACGGTGATCTTGCCCTCGTCGCCCTCGATGGGCTCGCCATCCCGGTCGCACAGGGTAAAGTCGACCTCGGCGCCCTCGGAGCGACCGATCCAGTTGGCCTGCATCTGCTTGACGCGCTCGGGCCAGCCGGGGAGCTTCTCCAGGTCGTCGAGCAGCTCCTGAGAGTACTCGGTAATCTTGTAGTACCACTGCTCAAGGTCGCGCTTCTCGGGCTCGGTGCCGCAGCGCCAGCACTTACCCTCGGTGACCTGCTCGTTGGCCAGAACGGTCTTGCAGGTGGGGCACCAGTTAACCGGGTTCTTCTTGCGGTAGACCAGGCCCTTTTCCCACAGCTTCTCAAAGATCCACTGACCCCAGCGGTAGTAGTCGGGGCTGCAGGTCTTGACCATGCGATCCAGATCGTAGGAGAAGCCCATGCGCTTCATCGTGGCGAGCGCCTGGTCCATGTTCTTATACGTCCAGGCGGCAGCCTGCGTATTGTGCTTGATGGCGGCGTTTTCGGCGGGCAGGCCAAAGGCGTCAAAGCCGATGGGGTGCAGCACGTCAAAGCCGCGCATGCGGGCCTGACGGGCCATGGCATCGCCGATGGTATAGTTGCGCGCGTGGCCCATGTGCAGGTCACCCGACGGATACGGGAACATCTCGAGCACGTACTTCTTGGGCTTGCTGTCGTCGGTGTCGACGGCAAAGAGGTTGGAGTCCTCCCAGGCCTTCATCCACCTGGACTCAATGGCCTGCGCGTCGTAGGCAGGGATCTCGTCCTTATGATCTGTGCAATCGCACATATCAGCTCCTTTAATCTTAGCTGGGGTCGGGCGGCTTGGCTTTGTTCGCTACTGCGGACAGTCCTGCGCAAGACGAAGAGCACATTAAGTGCTCTTCTTTGCGTGCGGAACTTGTAGCGAACAAAGCCAGGCCGCCCGACCCTAAGGTTAACTTGACTGATGATAGCAAATACGACAAGCGAGATGCCTGCGACTTGCAGGCATCTCGCTTTATCTAAATAACGTGGTTGTAAATCAACCGCTAATTGTTACCCGTCCAAGCACGGTCGGGTTTACCAAGTGCCGCAGATTGCCGTGAAAGAGGAGCGACGCGTACTTTGGTACGCGAGCGACGGTTTGAACGGCAAGGTGCGGTGCTTGGTAAAGCCGCTTAGCGGTAGCTGACGCTTTGCTGGGAATCTTTCACGACTACATCGTGGGCGCCGCCTTCGACGATCGAGGTCGAGCTGACCAGGGTCAGGCGTGCCTTTTCCTGGAGCTCGGGGATCGAGAGGGCACCGCAGTTGCACATCGTGGACTTGACCTTGTAGAGCGTACCGCCCACGCCGTCCTTGAGGGAACCGGCGTAGGGAACGTAGGAGTCGACGCCCTCGACGAAGCTGAGCTTCGCGGCACCGCCCAGGTCGTAACGCTGCCAGTTGCGGGCACGCGCAGAACCCTCGCCCCAGTACTCCTTCATGTACTGGCCATTGACGTTGACGCGCTCGGTCGGGCTCTCGTCGAAGCGGGCGAAGTAACGGCCCAGCATCATAAAGTCTGCACCCATGGCAAGGGCAAGCGTCATGTGATAGTCGTAGACGATACCGCCGTCGGAGCACACGGGCACGTAGACACCGGTCTCCTCGTAGTACTCGTCGCGAGCGCGGCAGACGTCGATCAGCGCGGTAGCCTGGCCACGGCCGATACCCTTGGTCTCGCGGGTAATGCAGATGGAGCCACCGCCGATACCGACCTTGATGAAGTCGGCACCGCAGTCTGCCAGGAAGCGGAAGCCCTCGGCGTCGACGACGTTACCGGCACCAACCTTGACGTCCTCGCCATAGTTGGCGCGGATCCACTCGATGGTGCGCTTCTGCCACTCGCTGAAGCCCTCGGAGGAGTCGATGCACAGAACGTCGGCACCGGCCTCGATGAGCAGAGGCACGCGCTCGGCATAGTCGCGGGTGTTGATACCGGCGCCGACCATGTAGCGCTTGTCGTTATCGAGCAGCTCGTTGGGGTTGGTCTTATGGCTGTCGTAGTCCTTGCGGAAGACGATGCCCATGAGGTGATCGTTGTCGTCGACAATGGGCAGGGCGTTGAGCTTGTTGTCCCAGATGACGTCGTTGGCAACCTTGAGGCTGATGTTCTTGTCGCCCACGATGAGCTGCTCACGCGGGGTCATGAACTCGGAGACCTTCGTCTGGTGGTCATCGCGACTGGGGCGATAGTCACGGCTGGTGACGATGCCCAGGAGCTTACCCTTGGGAGTGCCGTCGTCGGTAACCGGCATGGTGGAGTGACCGGTCTTCTCCTTGAGCTCGATGACCTGCTCCATGGTCATGTCGGGGGTCAGCGTGGAATCGGACTGAACGAAACCGGCCTTGTGATCCTTGACGGCCTTGACCATAGCGGCCTCGGACTCGGCGCTCTGGGAACCGTAAATGAAGGACAGGCCACCCTCGGTAGCGAGCGCGACACCCATATCGACGCCCGAGACGGACTGCATGATGGCGGAAACCATGGGGATGTTCAGGGTGATTGCCGGCTTCTCACCGCGCTTAAAGCGGGTTAGCGGCGTCTTAAGAGAGACGTTGTTGGGGATGCACTGCGAGGACGAGTAACCAGGGACCAGCAGATACTCCGAAAACGTGTGGGACTCACCGGGAAAGAACGTAGCCATGTTTCTCCTTTTTCCATGCGACCGGTCGGCTGCAGGCCTCGTAGGACCCAGCCCAACCTTGGGCGCCCAATACTGGGGAAGTATCTTAACGCACTTTGACTGCTACAATGCATGATTTAAGAAGAGCACACGAGGGTTTGACGCAGGCTTTGCGTTTACCCAGCAAACACTTTAGCGGAGAGACGTGGAGCGCATGGAGTACAAGACGACGGCAAAGTTGGTCATTCAAACGTGCGACAAGGATTTGCCGGGCGTGTTCGGCCACGGCTGCGTCTTGCTGCTGCAGGGTATCGCCCGCGAGCACTCGCTCAACCGCGCCGCCAAGAGCATGGGCATGGCCTATTCCAAAGCGTGGCGTATTGTGAACGAGGCGGAAGGCCAGCTGGGCTGCAAGCTCATCGAGCGCGACGGCGCCCGCGGATCCACCCTCACCCCCGCCGGCGAGCGAGCCATAGCGGTCTACGAGGAGCTGCAGGCCGACATCAACAACGTCATTGCCAACAAAGCAAACGACCTCATCGCCAGCATTAAAGAGTAGCTAATTTACGAAGGGCGTTGTCTAGGGCGGACGCTACGACCAGGGGGTCGTCGGTGCCGGCGAAGAGGCGGACGGTGCTCCCCTGCTTGCCGCGTGGGGCCGAAAGGCGCGTCGTTGCGCCGCCGGCCGGCGATGTGCGGAACTCCCCCGGCAAAACATCGAAAAGATCATCTGCACTACGCTCGATAAGGTCGAATTCAACTGCCGGGCCAAAGCCATGCTCGAGGATTCCCGTGGCAACCGCATGATCGGGATGCGAGCTCAGACCGGGATAGCGCACGTTGCGCACCATCTCGTTGGCGGCCAGATACTCGGCCAGCGCACGGGCGCGGTCGAAATGCGCCTGCATGCGGACGTTAAGCGAGGGCAACCCGTGCTCGAGCACGTCGGCCTCCTCAGTAGAAAGGTCGAGTGATAAAGCACCGCAGCCCGTAAACAACGCATGCGCGCACTCGGCAGCAGCATCCACACGATGGCGCTTGAGCTGCGAGCGCGCCACCGAAGCGGCAACGAGCTTGCGCGGCGCCTTACCAGCACACACGCGGTCGAGCGCCTCGAGCGACAGCACGGCACCCAAGCGCAACGGATCGCAGCCAAAAGCCGACGCCACGGTGTTGTCCACAACCAGCAGCGCATGGGCCTCGCGAGCCGCTCGACCCAGCGTACGCAGATCGGGCACGCGCAGTCCAAACCCGCCGATGGAGTTGACGAACCACCACAGGTGCGGCCCCTCGGCATCAAACGAAGCATCAAAGACCTCGGACGCGGCGGTAAACGCATCGGCGGACGGCGAGCCCGCCAGCGCAACATCGCGGCCATCAAAGCCGTGCGCAAATGCTTCGGTAAAGTCATCCGCAAAGGCCACCAGGCGGTCACCGGGACGCACAATCCCCAGCTGCGACAGCGCTGCCGGCACATGCGGGGCCGCAACAAGACGCGCCTCACGCGCGTCGGCCCTCAAAGCCCAGGCCTCTTCTAGCTGCTGTACGCCCATACGGCACCGTCCCTTCAAAACAAAAACCCACGATGCGGGTGTTCCCCGCATCGTGGGCAACGGCTGCAGTATAGCGCCGATATGCGACGAATCGCTTAGATGTTGAGCGTGTGATAGTTCACGCTCGTGCCCGGAGCGTCAACGGTCACGCCATAGGCCTCGGGATAGATGCGCGTCGAAAACACGAGCGCGCCATCATTCACGAACACCTCGACCGACGAGACATCGCCAACAATGCGCACGTTACGAACCTCGTCGACGGGCTCCCAACGCACGGTACGACCGCAGCCGGCAGAAGCGCGACCCTCATCGGTAAATCGCATCTCAAAGCGCGAGGGCAGTTCGCCCTCGGCGGGCACAAACTCCAGCTTCAGCTCGTCATCAACGGTCGCGGTAAACGCGCCATCGACACCGTCAACAACAACGTCAAAGCAGGTATCGTCGGCAACCTCCAACGAGCCCTGCCCCACACGCACCGAGGCATAATGGCGCTCGATCTCGCGAGCCGGCTGCTGCAGCACCACGCCGCCGGCGCCGGCTGTAAGCTCACGCGGCACCGTCATGCAGTGCTGCCAGCCACACGCCACGGTGGGCGCGTTGCCATAGGTCGGCTCATCGGGCATGCCCATCCAGCCGATTAGAATATGGCGACCATCCTCGGACGTAAACTCCTGCGGCGCATAGAAGTCAAAACCGGCATCCCACAGGCGGAACTCGCCCAGCTCATAGGCACCGTCACCACCCGTAATGTCGCCCGTTACAGGCATGTAGCCAGCGGCATACACGTTGCCGCGGTCCCAACGGCCGCCCTCGAGGCCCTGGGGCGAGAAGGACAGGAACTTCGCCGATGCGCCGCCATCCACCTCAAGCTCAAGGTATCCCGGGCACTCCCACATAAAGCCAAAACGCTCGGGCGTAGACACACGGCTCTCGAGCTCCCAGCTCAGCATATCGGCCGAGCCATACACCAGGATCTCACCCACATCGCGCCCGGCACCCTCGCCGTGCATGACGCAAAATCGACTATCGACATGCGGCCCATCCACGCGACGACGCGCGCCCAGCACCATGTGGTAACGCCCATCATCATCGCGCCACACCTTAGGGTCGCGCACGTGGCAGGTCAAATCCTCGGGATAATCCTCGGACGCCAGCACCACGCGCTTTTGGTTGAACTTCCGACCGGCAAGGCCATCAACGCTCTCGACATAAACAGTATCGGCGCGGCGGCCGGTATTGACGTAGTCGTACGTACCGTCAGCATCGGAAAGCTTAACGTTGCCCGTATAGAGCACGCGAATGCGACCATCTTCGGCAAGCGCGGAGCCCGAATACACACCATGGCAATCGAACGGCTCGTCGGGCAGCAGTGGGGCGCCAACGTAATCCCACGTCATAAGATCGTGACTCGTCGCATGACCCCAGGCCTTAACGCCGCCCTCGACATCAAACGGCGCATATTGAAAATAAGCGTGGAACACGCCGCCCGCTTGGCAAAGACCGTTGGGGTCGTTGAGCCAACCCGCCGGCGGCATAATATGGAAGCGCTGGCCATACGCGCCATGACCGCACTCAGTGGCGGCGGCGTCAACAGCGGCAACCAGCTTTGCAAGATCGCGACCAAGTGCATTAGACATATCAAAGTCCTAACAGATCGAAAGTTACAAGGCACCAGAGATCGGCGCCCGATGCTGGAAACACCCGCGAGCATACAGCCCGCGGGCATTCCCTTAATCAAAAGCTCTTAGGCCTGCTCGGAAGCCTTGGGCTCGTCCTTGTACAGGACAAACGAGACAGCAAAGGAAACCAGCGCGGCGACCGCAAACATGATTACGTACTGTACGGGCTGGGCCAGGCACAGCAGGATGCCGAAGATACCCGTAACGCCCGTGCCGGAGGCAGCCAGCGAAGTGAGTGCGCAGACCAAGGCACCGCAACCGCCGCCGATGCAGCCGGCGATGAAGGGCTTAAAGAAGCGCAGGTTCACACCAAAGATGGCAGGCTCGGTAATGCCCATGAAGGCGGACAGGGCCGAAGGAAGCGCCAGACCCTTGATCTTGGCATCGCGGGTCTTAAAGGCAACGGCGAGTGCGGCGCCACCCTGAGCGATGTTGGCAGCACTGGCGATGGGCAGCCAGTAGGTCACGCCATACTGGGCAAGCTGGCCCAGGTCGATGGCGGTGTACATCTGGTGGATACCGGTAACGACCGTGGGGGCATAGAACAGGCCGACGATAAAGGAACCGATGCCGAAGGGCAGGGTCAGCAGGGCCTGGATCAGACCGAGGATGGCGTTCTCGGCCCAGACAAAGATGGGGCCGACGGCAACGAGCGTCACGAGCACGGTCACGAACACCGAGACGAGCGGAGTCACAAAGAGGTCGAACATCTCGGGAACGATCTTGTGCAGGCGCTTCTCGAGGAAGGCCAGAATGGCGCAGGCGATAACGATGGGGATCACATGGCCCTGATAGCCGACCCACTCAAAGCTGTACACACCGGGAATAACGGTGACCATGGTCTGCACGCCCTCGGAGGCAACCGTGTAGGCGCTCTGCAGCGAGGAGTTGATAAACGCACCACCGACGACGGCGCCCAGATACGGGTTGGCGCCAAAGGCCTTAGCCGCGGAGTAGCCGATTAGGATCTGCAGAATGCCAAAGGACGTTCCCGAGACCAGATCGGCAATCTTATAAATAAAGTTATTGGTGTCGAGCGCGATAAAGCCGTTGGAGGCCATAAAGTTGAGGCGCTCATAATGCCCAGCAGCAGGCCCGAAGCCACGATAGCGGGGATGATGGGGACAAAGACGTCGCCGAACACCTTAATGGCACGCATAAAGATGTTCTGCTGCTGTGCCGCGGCCTCCTTGACCTCGGCCTTAGAGGCGGCATTGATACCGCCGAGGGCGATGAACTCGTCGTACACCTTATTGACGGTGCCGGTGCCAAAGATAATCTGCAGCTGGCCCTGGGCCTCAAAGACGCCCTTGGCGCCGTCGATATTCTCGAGGGCCTCCTTGTCGACCTTGGCGTTATCGGCAATCACCAGGCGCAGACGCGTGGCGCAGTGTGCGGCCGAAATAACGTTGTCGGCGCCACCGATGTTGTCGAGCACCTCTTGGGCTGATTTGCGGTAGTCCATGACTTCCCTTTCCTCCAACGGGAGCATCTGCACCCGGCCATCTTTGACACTTACACTGTAATCGTTTTCAGTTTCATATGTCTGTAATCGTTTTCATAGTAGGGTGAACGGTAGGAAAAAGCCGGCGAATGGTAGTTTTGGGACAAAAAACGGGGGACTCAAAGGCGGGCAGGCACGATCAAGACCTAGACATTCATCAACTGATGGCCGAGCTTGAGCGTCTTTAGGCCGTTCTCCCCTTCCGCGCCATCGAGCGTGTTGAGCAACATATTGGTCGCCTCGACACCGCTGGTCAGGTAGCCGTAATGCACGGTGGGAATGCCGCCCGTCAGCGCGCGCAAAAACGCGTTGTCGCCGAAACCGCTCACGCGGTGCATGCCCTCGCCCATGCCGCGAACCTCATCGATGGCACGCAGCGCGCCCGCCGCCATGGTGTCGGTCGCGCAGGCGATAAACGAAACATCGGGAGCGACGGAAAGCAGCTCACGCGCCGCACCATAGCCCGAGTCGAGCGTAAACGAGCCCAGGCGAATCAAGGCGGAATCGAGCGGGTTGCCCGCAGCGCGCAGGCCGGCCTCAAAACCGCGACGGCGGTCATAACCGGCCGCGCGGTCCTCTTCGGTAACTCCAATATAGGCAATCTTGCCGTCCACGCGACCCGCAAGCGCATGACCCAGCTCAAAGGCGGCCTCGTAATCGTCATGATAGACGCACGCCGCGCCCTCGACATGTTGGCCGATCAACACAATGGGCACGCGGCACGATTCAATCGCGCGACGGTGCTCGTCGGTGATCATGGTTGCCACCAGCACAATGCCATCGACCGGGTGGTTTTGGAATAAATCGAGGTATTCGAGCTCGCGATCGGCCGCGTTGTCGGTATTGGCAAGCAGCATCTGGTAGCCACGGCGACCAAGCACCTGGCCAATACCGGCGGTAATGCGGCTTACGGATTCCGAGTTGATCTTAGGTACGATGACGCCGATGAGCTTGGTGGAACCGGTGCGCAGCGCGCGAGCCTGACTGGACCGCACGTATCCGGTCAGTTCAATCGCCTGCTTAATGCGCTGGGCCTTGTCCGCCGAGATATATCCGCCGTTGAGGTAGCGCGAGACGGCGGCGCTCGAAACGCCGGCCAACTCGGCCACATCTTTCATCTTTACCACGAGCACCCCTGTCATTGAAATCGCTTTCACCATAATACCCGTGAAGACGGCATCCGAACAAAATCGGCCCACCCAGGTCGAGCAAACGTCAGCGAGCGGGCAACTGCCGTGGCGAGGTGCCGCGAAAGAGGAGCGAAGCGTACTTTATGTACGCGAGCGACGGTTTGAGCGGCAGATCGCCCGGCAGATGCCCGCGCAGCGTCGAGCGGTCCGGCGTTTGTTAAAACGCCGGAACATAATTAGCCGTGGTATTCGCCGTTGTACTGGATGAGTGTGAGGTCCTCCACGCCGTCAAGCGCGCGAATAGCGTCCGCATAGGGCATGTCAACGCCGTCCGAGAAGAGCTCGACGGCCATCTCGACTTTGTCGCCGCGCATCGTCTTAGACTTGACGGTGAACTTGGTGCGCCCAAACGCGCGCACGATATCGTCGCCGGTGGTCTGGCCCGTGTAGTGGATGACCATCATGTACACGCGCGCCTTGTCCTGGTGGCTCGCAAAGCCGGCGATCATCACCACGATCACCACTGCCGTAAGCCCCACGAGCGCATACATGCCGGCGCCTGCCGTAATGCCCGTGGTAATGGCCCAAAACAGATACAGCAGGTCGAGCGGGTCCTTGACCGCCGTACGGTAGCGGACGATGGACAGAGCACCGACCATACCGAGCGAGATGACCACGTTGGTCGAGATCGCGAGCGTGACCATGCAGGTGAGCACGCACATGCCCACGAGCGTCACGGCAAAGCTACGCGAATACACCACGCCGGTAAAAAGCGCTTGTACACGTAATAGATCAGGATGCCCATGGCGAGCGCCACGAGCAGCGAAAGGCCAATCTTGGCAGGGTCGACCTGACCGAACGCCTCCAAGACGGAGTTCTTAAAAAAGTCCCTGGTGCTCATGGTCTAAATATCCCCTCGGTTCCCAAAATCCGATTCCCAGTAATTAAATCCGCGCAGGTAGGCGGTCTTGTCATAACACAGGCAGTACTTAGAGACCGCCGTGAGTTCGGCCGCGCCCGGCGGCACCATATCGCGCACCAGCTGCGGGCAAAACTCCGTAAACTTGACCTCCATCACCAGCTTACCGGGCTCCAGGACCGGCAACGCGGGCAGCGTCACGTCAAAGATATCGAAGCTTCCCACCGCGGCACGCACATTCATGTCAAACGTAATGCGCACGGTGCCCTCGTCCATCACCCACGGCTCGCGCTCGTAGTCCACAATGGTCCGTGGGCGCATCATGTTGCAGATGCACTCGATGTAGAACTCGCGACAGAGCGGATAAGGGCTCCTCAGCAAAAAGCCGTAGTCGCCAGCCAGAATCTGCTCAAACTCGCCACGTGTGAGCGGCGCGTCCTCCTTATAGATCCAGCTACCGTACTTCTTTTTGCGCTCGAGCTTAATCACCTTGTCGCTGCCGTTATAGATGCGTACGCGATACTTTTTGCGCATGAGAATGCCGACGTCTTTTTCCTCGTAGGCCGAGTTGCAGTAGTCGTCAAAATACAGGCTGCGAATGGTGTAACCGCCCGCCCGCGCATGTTTGTCTAGCTTAAATACAGGCGCCATGCGACAGGCAAGCGCGGCGTGCTCGCCCTCGTTAATGAGATATTTGAGCTCGTGGCGGTAACGCTCCTGCGTGGCACGCACAGGCGGTGCCGCCAGGCGCTCAAGCAGCGCGCTAGCCCTCCTCATACGTATCCTCCACGACCTTACCGCCGTCTTGCACGTAAAAACACTTCATGCCGTAGTGCTTGCCGTCGTCGGTCACATAGTAGTCAAACGCATCTTGCGTATAGCCGTCGGAGTTGGTGGCACGCACGCGCACAAAATACTGGCCGGTATCGGGCGCATCGCAGGTCACCTCGGGAAGCAGCACATCCTCGGCCTTAAAGACCACGTCGCTTATGGCATAGTCGCGCGCAAGCTCAACGGTGTAGCGAATGTCGCGCGCCTCAAAATCGTAGGACGCATCCCAGTTAATGCGCAGCTTGCCGTTATCGATCTGCGGCACGCCGATGTAGAAAGGCATGGGCTTTTTAAAACTCTCGCGAAAGCTCTTGTAGTTCTCCTCGATCTCGGAGGGAATCGCCGCGGCGATCTGCTCATATTGGTCCTTGGTGACAGGCAGATTATCGATATCGGGCGAAGCAAAGACTAGCGATTCGGTAACCTCGCGATAATGCTTGATCATCTTGGTCAGGCGCGTCTCGGTCAAATACGTACGCAGGTCCTTGACGGCGCGATCGAGCTCACCGCGGAACGCCTTGCTGCGCAACGCGCGGTTAAACAGCACGTTGCCCCAGTAGTTGCTTGCGCCGCGCTCCCAGCTCGCGTAGTCCGAAAACCCGGTAAGAGAAAGTTCCAGCTTGCGCAGCATGCCGTCGTTGTCCCAATCCAAAAAGTACCAGGTATTTGAGTTGAGCGGGCTGTACAGATAACAGTTGCGGTTCTGCGTATCGCAGTTGCCCGTAAGGATCTGAAACGCCAGCCAATAGACCAGGTTCTCGGTATCAAAGTAGGTGTCGAGCACGTTATCTATCTTTTGCGATTCGTCGTTGAGCGCATCGAGCATCTCGATGAGCTTGGTGTGGTCCGTATCGCCCTTAATCTCGAGCATGCCCTCAAAGTTTGCCTGGTTATAGTCGGGATCATCGGCAAGCTTAATGGTGTCCTCGTAGCGATGGAAATCAAAGCTGTTCACCTTGTACAGGTGCCCGCTCTTATCCAAGCCGTGCGCCTTAAGCGCCGTCTTATTGAGCTGCTCCACCTGCGTAAACAGGCCGTAGTCCTCAAAGGTATCGTTGGACTTTTCGGTCTGGTCGCACACCCACAGATGCACAAACTGCGTGCGCAGGCCCATCATCTGGGGAATCCCGCGGATAAGGTCATAGGCCATCTTGTTGCGAAAACGCATACCCTCGCCCATGTGCTTGTTGAGCGCAATCGCGCGCTGTTGGCGCCAGGTACCCTTGCCCTTTTTGAGCTCCACCTTGTAATTCTTTTGCGAGTTCATGCTCGACGTCTGGCCGCGCACCTGCACGGTAGCATTGGGCGCTTCCTCGCCATAACCAACCTCGCCGGCCACCGGGCCGTCTTCGTCGCCCGCCTGCAAAAGCCCCATTACCTGATAGCGCGTCACGCCCATGTCGGCGTAGTCATACACCGAGTACGTATTGATCTCGGCCCAGCTATGATCGGTGTTCTCGGAGCTGTTACCGCGCGAGACCGTCAGGTACATGGTCACAATGCCCGAGTCGTCGTAGACCTCGTACAGCTCGTCCTTATCGCGAAGGTGCTTGGTCTCGCCCGAGGCCTCAGCCTTTTTAATCTTGTCCTGCTTTTTGACCTTTTTGGTCGAGGATTCGTCCTGAGACGAGCAGCCCGAAAGCAACAGCGCACCGGCAGCCGCCTCGATCAGGCAGCGGCGAGACATCAACTTATCGATCATCAGAACCTCCCCAATGTTTTTGGTACAGGCGAACCACCATACGTTCAAACGCACTGCGCGGCTCACCGCCCACGCGCTTGGCCTCGTAGCGTTGCTCAACACGGTCGAGCACCCGGCCAAGTTCGGTAAACCAGCCCGTCTTGTCAGTCGCCACCATGGGCTGCTGGCTCAGGATACGATACGGCAAGTTGGCGGTATAGGTATCGAGCCGCAGCAGCGCCACGATAAAAAACACCGCTGCACCCAACAAAAAGCCAAAGCCGTAAAACTGCTGCGGCAAGAGCAGAGAAACGGCATTCGCTAGCCCGGCCACACCAGCAAACAGCCCCGAGGCCAGCACGGCCCCCTTGTAGTCGGTAAAGTACAGCAAGATGAGCAACACCGTATTGCCCACGGCATACAGGCCATAGCCCACGCACAGCGTGCGAAAATACCCGTGCATCAGGTTATTAAAGCCCAACGGTAGGGCCGAGAGCACCGTGGTCTCGAGCGAAATGACCGCCGCGGTCACAAACAACTGTTTGAGCGCACAAAACCGCAGTTCTCGGTTGAGCGTGGAGAGCATTTCCTCCTCGGCCACCACAATGTCGCCCACCACGCCACCGTCGTTGAACAGGCTGTAGTAGTCGCGGTAGCGCGGATAGAAATTGACCTCGACCGAGACCACAAAGTTGACGGACGTGACCAGGATTGTCAAAAACGCGATAAGCGCCGGCACATCGTGGTAGGGCGCACCATAAAACAAGCCCTTGACCTGCACGCCAATGGGACCGGCCCAAATTATCACCAAATGCGCAAAGAGGCCCAGGTTGGTGAACAGGCCCGTAAGCGCCAGCGGCATAAACTGATCGAGCCACTGCAAAAAGAGCCAGGGGCTGCGGTCGCTCTGAGGAAAATACCGGTATAGCAGCACCACGTCCCAGGCGAGCATAACGCCGTAGCCCAGAGCAATTGATGCCAACAGGCCCTCGACCGGCGGCAGCCCCAGCGCCAGCGCGGCCAGGGCGCACAGGCACGCCACGCCAATGGCGGCCGCAAAGCTGCACAGGATGCCGCGGTAGTCTTTGATGGCCGTGAGGTAACTCATGCCGTTCCAGTTGACGATCATAATGTTGAACAGCCACAGGCACAGCAGCCCCTGCAGCAGCGTGGCGCCCGAGAACAGCAAAAAGACGCCGTAGAGCACCGTGCCCGCAACGAGCATGATGGCGTTGGAGCCCCAAAACGAAGGCAGTATCTCATCCTCGCGCTCGGCAAACAACATATCGGCCAAAAAGCGCGTGACCGGCATGGAGAAAAAGCTCGTGAGCAAAAGCGAGGCCAGCAGTGTGTAGGTCACCATGCACACCAGCAGATCCTGGTTGGCACGCCCTACGCCCCACAGACCGCACAGCACCAAGATACCCACCTGGAGCAGCACGCCCAACAGCATGGGACCCGTGCACACAATGCCGGCGTAGCCGTAAGCGCGCATCGTGGCAAAAAGGCCCTTGCGCCTAAACAGGCGCTTAAGCTCAAAACCGATTCCGGCCACCGGCTACTCCCCCTCTCTGGGCAGGTCAAACGCACGCGCCGTCTCGTCGTACAGCGCGCGATAGTTGGCGAGCATCTGCTCGTGCAAAAAGTACGTGGCAACGCGACGCTGCCCGCGCTCCCCCATCTCAATGCGACGGGCGCGGCTCACGCACATGCGCTCCATGGCATCGGCCAAGCCCTTGCGATACATGGGCGGCGTCACAAAACCCGCCACGCCAAAGTCGTCGCCCGGGGCGCCTTCGAGCAACTCGCGGCAGCAGCCCACCTCGGTCGTCACGCAGGGACGGCGCGCTGCAAGCGACTCCAGCACGCTGAGCGGCTGGCCCTCGGAGATGCTCGTCAAAATGGTAAAGTCGAGCTTTTCCATGTACTCGACCACGTTGACGCGGCCGGTAAAGATCAGGTCGCGCACGCCTAGGGTATCGACCAGCGCGTGGCACTCGGCGCCGTACTCCTCGTCGTCCACGCCGCCCATAATGTGCAGGCGCACCTTGGGCAGGCGCTCGTGCAGCTCAAAGAAGGCATAAATCATTGTCTTGACGTCCTTGATGGGCGCCAAGCGCACCACCGCGCCAATGTCCACCCAGCCGTCATCGGGCTTTAAGGGAATATCCTTAAAGCGGTCGAACTGGATGCCGTTGGGGATAACCAGGCATTTGTCCGCATCGCAGCCCATATAGACCTGCGTCTTGCGGGCGTTATGGAACAAACTCGTCACGCGGAAGGCGCGGCGGTAGATTTCCTCCGAAAGCAGGTAGAAAAAGCGGATCCAGCGGTCCTTGAACGACGGCACCACCCAATCGGCGCGAATGATCTCTTCCTCGCGCTCGCGGGTGTAGATGCCATGCTCGGTCAACAGCACCGGCGCATGGTGAACGCTTGAGCCCAGGCAGGCGAGCAGACCACCGTAGCCGGTCGAGATGGCATGGTACACATCGGCCACCGGCACCTCGCTGCCCAACAGGTAGAGCACGGGCAGCAACATGGAGCGCATGGTGTGGAATGCATCGGCAAAGGGCGTGTAGGGATACTCGGCCAGGCACACGTCGCGAAAGATATCCATAAACGTGCGGCTCTGCAAAAACGAGAGCGGATGCACGCGACGGCGGTAGAAGATATCGAATAACACGTCCCAGTCCGGATTGGAGAGCGACACCAGACGGCGTAACGCCTCGCGCTCACGGTCGTTAAAACTGGCTTCATGTTGCTCACCCGAAAGCCGCAGGGCATCGTCCAGGAACACCTCGTGCACCTCGACCACGTTGCCGGGCAGCTCGTAGACAAACTTGCCACGGTCGGCAGCATGCGCGCCGATCACCCACAGCACAAACTCGTGCTCGGGCATGGCCGTAATGTAGCCATGCATCCAGGTAGATACGCCGCCGTGCACATAGGGGTAGCAACCCTCGAGTACCAAGCAGATTCTCATTTATCGCCACCCTCCTTGCGCTCGATCGTCACGGTCTTATCATTTGCCTTGAGCAGATACAGATTGCCCGTAAGGTGCGTCAGTTCGCCACCCGTCACCGCACCCGGCTCGCCATTATTGGCGCGGAACATGAGCCACGCCTCGTCGTGGAAATTGCCCAGGCTGAGCGTCCAGGCATCCGCGCTGGTATCCACGCTCACCGTCACGGACGAAAAGCGCTGGATGGCACCGGAGCACTCCGACGCCGTCTGGTGCCGCAGGTCGGGCGCGGATTTGGTAAGCCACTCCAGGTAGTCGACCAGGCCGCCCTTGTAGACCTCCCAGCCCTCCTTGGCACCACGATCGGGATCGAGCAAGTCGTCCGGGTGCATAAAATGCGTGCTCACGTAGTGCATGTTGAGCTCGGACACGGCTGCCAGGCGCATATAGGAATCGTCGACCATGCCGCCCGAGACAATACGTGGCTGCTCCACAATGCCGTCGCTCGCCACGCCAAACTCCTGCACGTAGGGCAGGTCGGTGCCATCCTCAAAATACGTGCTGGCGATGGTCTTAATGCGCGGAACGTCGGTGCCGATGAGCTTGCGCGCTCGGGCCGAAAGGATATTCGACGGCGGTACGTAAACCGAGCCATGAGCGTTGGGCAGAACCTCGTCCTGAAACGCGATAAGTTCGTTGAGCGAAGCGACGAGCGTCTCTTTGTTCTTCCAGGTCTTGTAGACGTACAGCGTGCCGTAGTCGGTGTCCCAGAGCGCGAGCGGCTGATGGTTGTAGCCGTGAAAGCCCAGCTCGCCGCCCATCTGCAGCAGCATGCCGCCAAAATATCGAAACTGCGTGGTATCGGGTTGGCGCGCGGGCTCGGTCTGGTTGACCGCGTCCTCGTAGTTTTCGATCATCACGCCGGTATAGCGAATGCCATATTTTTGCGCGAGCTTTTGCAGATCGGGCCACCAGACCTTGGTGTAAAAAACCGCAATGGAAAGGCCGTAGTCACGCTTGATATAAGTACCATCGCCCGAGGGCACGGGGCTAGGAAAGTCGTCCAAATAGAACACGGCGCTGTTGATGACCGGATAGGCCGTAGCATCGCCCAGCAGACTGATCGCCGCGGCGAAAAAGCCGCGCATGACCTTGTCGTAGATACCGATATTGCACACCACGGTGCGCCCGCTACCGCAGTCATTAGACCAAATGAGCGGGGCGCCCGCATCGCCAGTCTTAGCCCACTCACGCGCCGTCTCGCGCAGCGATACTGAAAGCGACGAATCAAAGGGGTCCGAGAGCTCGTAGCGCTCTCCCCCGCCCAGCATAAAGTCCTCACTCGGCACAATGCTTTCGGCTTTTACATAGTCATATCCGGCCGATTCAATGCCAAGCTTGGAGGCAATCACTTGCAGATAGCTCGAGTTATCCGGCGGCATGGCGAGCATAAGCGAACCGCCGGCACTCACCCAACTCATAATGTCGCTCAGGTGCGTACCGAGCCCATCGAGCGACGGCATGAGCAAAATCACGCGATCGAAGGAGGTCAGCGAGGGAATGGCATCCGCACCATCCAGGGCAAGATCCACGTCGCGATGGGCGATCTTCATGTCCAGCAAAATCTGGTCGAACTGGTCTTTGACGTCGTCGACGCCATCTTGGTCCGAGTCTGTAATGACCAGGCACGTGGGCTTTTGGCCAAAGATTGCCGAGGAGGCCGGCACCGCGTCGTTGGCGGCAAGCATCCCCAGCCTATGCTGGCCCGCACTGTACTGCACGCCGGCACGCTCCACCAGCAGCACGGCGGCCATGGCAATAAAGACCGCCCACACCACGAGGAGTCCCATCCAACGAAAGCGGCCCACACGGTCTCGGATATGTTGCGCCACGCTCATCGGGCCTCCTCCCCATCGCGCCAAAACGCCAACTTTTCGCGGTTGTCGGCGCTCAAATACACATGTTGCTTGTCAATCGCATCGATCACACAGTGGACCTCGTCACCGTCGCGGCGCATCACGGCCAGGCGCAGGCAAAGCATCCAAACCTCCTGCTCCTCGGGCACGTCGAGTACCAGCTGGTCGGTCACGGCCTGCGCCTCGTCGATCTGTCCGACATCGGCCAGCGCCGTCGCGTATCGAATGCGCAGCTCAAGGGTATCCTCGCGCTCGCAGCGACGCGCAAGCAGGCGCGCGTACTGTTGGCGCTGAATCTGAGCAACGCGCCCCTCAGCCAAGCCCGAGCCCAAGTATTCACCAAGAAAATCACAGTATTCGTTGAGGTTTTGCGCGCTCGGGTCCGTCTTAAAGGCACGCTCCAGCTGCTGCAGTTTAAGGTCGGACTCCTTGGAGATCTGCGCCACCGCCGTCGCGGCATAGTGCGCCACCTCAACGTCGTCGTTAAGCTTAGCCGCCTGCAGCTGCGCCAGGTACGCGTCGGGCTCCTCGGTGAGCATGGAGAGCATTAGGCGGCGCCGGTCTGCCGGGTCGTTGACGATGAGCGCCTCCTCGAGCGGGATCACGCCCGCATCGGCCTCACGGTCATGAACCAAGATGCTGCGATGCGGCTCATCGTTAATGCGCAGCAACTCCAACGTGGCGTCCTTAAGGTCCGCACCAAACACGGCGCTGCGCATCGAAAGCAGCAACACCAATAGCGGGCCCCACAACGGTACAAGTACCATCACGGCCAACATATGCCCGCGCACCGGCAGCAGGCCCAGCTTCATGAGCGTCCACAGCATCAGGCAAACCAGCGAATGAATCAGCAGCAAGACGGCAGCAACGACAAGCGAGATCAAGCGGCACCCCCCTCACCGTCACCGGTGTAAGCGATGCGCTGCAGCAGCGCCACGATGCCCTCGCCGTCGACGGGCTCCACCGCAATATGCTTTGCGCTCAGGCGCTTACGGATAATGGGAAGATCGCACGCCTTTGCCTGGCGCATAAGCAGGTAGAGCACGTTGCCGTCGACCAAGCCCGCCGCGTCGCTCTCGCGGATTGCCGACCCAATTGCGCCCACCAGCTCGCCGACAGGCTCCATGCCCGGTACCACGCGCAGGAGCAAAAAACTCCCCATCTTGCTATCTGCCAGCGCCTGCTCCGCCGCGAGCTCTTGGCCAAAGGCCGCCTGCTTGAGCACGCAAGTGCCGTCAACGCAGCGTTTATCCTGCGCCACCGCCTCATAGTCAAAGGCACGGCCCAGCGCGCTTTCGACCAGCCCGCACAAGATGCGGAACAGGTTTTGATAATAGAGGGTCATTTGGTTTTCGGCCGCACTACGCACAAAGATCAACACGGCGGGTGCCCCGTCGCGCTCGATCGCGTATCCAAACATGGGAAACCCCGGCGTCAGCTCACGGTTCACCCACAGGTTCGAACGACCCCCGTCGCCCAAAAGAGGTGCAAGCTGTTCAAGCGTGAGCGAGCGTGCGGCATTTTCGGCAATCGCGGGACTTGCTGCCACCAGGCGTGCAAATGCCCCGCCCGAAACATGGTAGATCGCCACCGAATCGTTCTCGAGGATCTCGCCCAGAAGCTCGCAGCACTTGCGATAGATGTCGCGTGGGTTGAGTACGTCGAGCTCCTGCGTCACGGCAAAGATCTTGCCAAAGCTGTCGTGGCGACCCACAATCTGGCGCCTGTACGCGCGCTTGTCCTCGATCGCGTCGTGGTAAAGCTGTGTGAGGAACGTATTGCGATTACGCACGAGCTCGTTTTGATCGCGCTCCGCCCTAATGGCTTCGCTGTTGCGCAGCTGCACATAGCCGCACACGGCACCCACCACAAAGTACGCAATAAACGGCAGCCAGTTGGACGGCTCGTAAAAGAGACCCTGGAAGGTATAACCGTACTGAGTAAAGTAGCTCGCGGCCAAACCCACCGACGCCAGCAGCGCCGCAACCAGGCCAAAATCGAGCCCATACAGCGTGCCGATCAGTACCACGTACAGCAGGCGGTAGTCGAGCACGTTAAGCTGAGCAGACTGCGAAAACACCAGCTCCAGGCCCTCAAAGAGCACCCAGGCCAGCGCGGTCTCCAGGCATTTGATGGGCAGTGTCCGCCCGCGCATGCGGTCGATGGCGGCACGCAGCGGATGGCGCTTGCCCGCGAGGGTCTGCTCCCAGCGGGCGTGTATGGTCGAAAGATCGCGCAGCACGTCATAGCGCTGGAACCACCCGTAGCGCGTGCGGACGGTATCGCTCGGAGCAATGGAGACGACGGCGTCCCCGTCGTAGGTAATGTCGAGCCCCGGGAACAAGCCCTTGAGCGCCTCGCCCAGGTCTCCCACGGTGTGGGCAAAGCTATCCGGAACCTCGAGTTCCTCGAATGTGGCATCCCAGCTGTCGAAGATGCGACGCACCAGAACGGCCAGCTCCTCGGCGCAGAGGGCACCGAGCGGTGAGTCCGCCCCAGCCCTCATGACAGCAGAGCCTTGCGAGCACGCCTCGAACAGCGGGGTCAAAATCGGGTCTTCCAGCGTGGGCGAGGCGGTGTACAGATACGGCACGCGCAAGATCTTGGCCTGAATGCCGTCGCGGACCGCATAGTAGCGGCACAGGTCGTTGGCCGCACGGGCAATGATGCCCTTGCCGTTTTGCCCCGCAACGTCCACCGCACCGTCCGCTCCCATGGGACCAGTCACAAACAGCAGCTGAATCTGGCGACCCATGCAAGCTCGAAAGACGGAGCGCAGCAGCTCGATGTCGCCAACGGCCTCGGTATGCGGCGTGAGATAGGTAGAGAGGTAGACCACACGGTCGAATTCGTAAGCCTGGTCCAGGTGCTGCAGCAGCTCTTTCCAAGACGCATGGAGCGACGACCCGTCGCGGCGCGCCTCGTTGGCCGCCACGACCTGAACATGGTCACCGGGAAACGCCTTGGCACAAAAGTCGTCATCGACATACGCGGTATTGCCAACAACCAGCACTTCCACCGTGCGCTCCCCCTCCCCAAATTTAGCTTTTGCCATGGTAAACATGCGTATTGTACGCTGTCAATGTAGGCCAAAGGCAACTTTAAAGCTGTTTTAAGAACTTTTTCAGACGGGCCTTGATTACCAACTTTATCCGAACACCTCCCACATTCATCCGTACATGTGCGGATGAATGTGGGAACCCGATACCCTGAGGGCCGGATCGGCCGGCCCCGGGAGATCGGAGGACGGCATG
>NZ_JBCPDH010000024.1:0-33104 GCF_040915545.1 Collinsella aerofaciens
TCACCATTGTCGGCCTAATCCGCGGTCTTTCATGCAGCAGGGGCTCTCAATGTTTTTATGTCCTGCTCATATCGTCTATGCCGGCACCCCGGGACACTCCTTGGCAGCAACCACACCTAGTCATTGGGGACGTTCTTAAATGACTAGTCGCTGGGAACAGTCTTGAGCAAAACGGCCGCCGAAGCCCTCGTTGGCATCGCCCTATAGGGGGCCTGCAAATAGCTGTGGTCAAAAAACATCAAATATGAGTACTGTTACCTTTTTAGCTGCAGCGCAATTCGGCTTTCTCGGGTCTCTTAGGCGTCTCGACGCGTCAGATGAACTAACGTATCTCCCCAAATGTACAATAAAATGGACTCCTAACGAGAAATAATATCGTTAGGAGTCCATTTTTTAGTACAAACAAATGTGACAATTTAGGCAACAGTACTCATATTTGGCATTTTTTGCCCACTGCCCCTTGTGCGAAGGTCCGCAGCGGAAAGCATGGCCCGTTTCGATGCACAAAAATGGGATGGATCTTCCCTGGCAACCGCCCAGAAAGATCCACCCCAAAGCAAGCGCTCGCTAGAACGTTCCGCCGCCTCCTCCGCCGACGCCGCCACCGCCGCCACCGGAAAAGCCACCGCCACCGCCGCCGCTCGAGCTATCGGAACTCGAAGCCAGCTCGCGGATGGTCTCGTGATACACATCATTGAACGAATCGAGCGGAGACTCGTTGCCGTAGTGATGGTAATACCACCAGTAGCAGGGGTAGTTGTCGTAGAAATCGTCGCTGTTGCGCAGGTCCGCAGGCACGGCCTCGGCCAGCTGTCGCAGCACTTCTTTCGAAACGCCCAGGGCAACGCCCATCACCAGCAGCTTGTTCCACAGAATCAGATCGCTGGGGATGGCCTCCTTCAGGCGCGTAAAGTCCTCGAGCCAATGCTTAAGCGCCTTGCAGCGAGCCGCCACTTCGGCGCCCTCCGGCGTGTAACGGCGGAAGGTGCAGCTCAGGACAAAGCCCACGATCGTGACGGGGATCGAGATCATAGCGGCACCGACGTTGGCGTCCGCAAAGTCGGTATAGAACAGAGAGCCCAGAATGCCAAAGACAATGATGATGCCGAGAACCAGGCCGGCCACCATCGCGATAGTGCCATCCGATGCTATAAGCTCGCGCGCTTCCAGCTTGCCCTTAACTGTGCTCTGATAGTCCTCGAGCTTGTCGCCAACAGATGTGGTACGCTCGCTAGCGTACTCCTCCAGCTCACTAAACGTGCGCGAACGGACTCCGTCCTTATCGGGCTTAACGCCGGCGAAGAAGACCTTGAGCACATCGCGATCGATGCCGTCCTTCTTGGCAGCCTTCCAGGCCTCGTCGGTCACTGTGATGCGATACGTCTGCTCCTCTTTTTCGCGACGGAGCAGACCCTTCTTCTTGGTCTCGGTCGCTTCTTCCAGCTTGATCACGCGGTCGTCGGTCAGCTTCATCAGTGTGGCGATATATGCCTGATCGGGCACCTCGTTCCAGCTCATGAGGGCCGAAAGCACGGCGGGATGGTCGGCCGAGGGCACATCGCGGAAATATTCGTCCTGGAAAAGCGGCTTGGGCTTGCGCTTGCGCAGCTTGAGCATAACGATTGTGCCGGTAAAGGCCACCGCCGCAACAACACTTAGCACGGCAAGTGCATTGGCAATCATGCGAGCGTGAGCGCGGCGGGCGTTAGCTTCGTCGGCCCATTCCTTCTCTTCGCTCAGGATCGTTGACATGCGCTCTTCGCCCGAAGCGGCAAGCTGCGGCACCCAGTCGCCGGGGAAGGCGATGCGTGCCTCGGCGAATTCGCCCTGATGCACACAGGGAATGGTATAGGTGACCATGGGTTCGTCCGCATCGAGCGATACATCGCCCGTCAGCGGGCCGTGGCCCCATGCGCGGAAGTTATCGCCCTTGACGGCCGCCGTCCCGGCAGCGGCATTTGCGAAGTACACTTCCATCTCGACATCGTCGGAGTCCGCAGACCAGCCGTCACCCACAAACTTCCAGTAGAGCTCGGCGGTATCGGCCCAGTTCATGACCGCACCGGTCATGGAATAACTCACGTAGTAGATTGCACTGTCGCCGCTCTCGTGAGGGCTGAACACCTTAATCCTTACGCCGTCACCGGTCTGCTCGACCGTATAGACGCCAGAGTCGCCCTTGTTCGCGCTATCGACTTTGTTAAACGCGGTGTCCTCTTCCTCGACACTCAGCACATCGACGCCCGCCGTGCCGCCCTGCTGGTTGGTACCCGTATTGATCTCCCAAAACACGCCGTTGATGTCGTCATCGAAATCAAACTGGCGACCCTCGACAACGCTCAGCGAGCCATCGGCCTCGACCGTGGCACCGATATAGGTTTGGGTCATGGAGTAGCCGTCGGCGTGCGCGGCGGCAGGCAGCAGCAACAACGCAAGCGCAACGAGCGCGCAGACGGAAGCGAATCGCGCAAACAGGCGGCGCTGCCGGCTGACTTTGGCGGCGAGGGTGTTCATAGGCACATCCTTTGTCTGTAAAACCAACAGCGCCATTGTCCCACGTTTGCGGGTACGCATGACGAACATCTAGGCGACCGGAGCGCCAAACGGGATGAAAGTCACGCCCGCGGCCGGCACCTGGGGACATTCCTTATCTGCCGGCAATCTGGAACACTCCTTGGCATAGCCCGCTCCGGCAATAGATACCACTTCATAGCTCCGTCACAGGTGTAGCGGCTTTGTGTTGCCGCGGCGTAAGCCGATTAAGCCGGCGAGCGAGGGGCATAAAGCAGTTGAGCGAAAACGGTTTGCCCCTTTGCCGTTCGCTCGAGGATCATGTCCCCCTTTTCCGCGGAAACCCCGGCAGTTGCGAAGAGCTGCCGGGGTTTCTGTCGTCTAAGGTGCCGAGTTGATGGCAGGAATCAAAGCGCCGAGTCTGCGACCCGCCATGCGCAATGCGGAGCCTCGACAACTTGCGGACCACAGTGACGCCTCCTCGTCGCGCCCCGCGCTATACTCGTCCGCATGGATATCAACGCATGCAACATAGCAACGCCCGCCGCGGACGCGCCAACGACGCCGCCCGCCTCCGCTCCCGCGCCCGTCGTGGGGCGCTTTGCCCCGTCGCCATCGGGCCGCATGCACCTGGGCAACGTGTTCAGCTGCCTATGCGCGTGGCTTTCGGCCCGTAGCCAGGGCGGCAGCATTGTGTTGCGCATCGAGGACCTGGACGATCGCTGTAAGCGCCCGGAACTTGCCGCCCAGCTCATCGACGACCTAGCCTGGTTGGGGCTGGAGTGGGACGAAGGTCCCTACTACCAGCACGATCGCCTGGATCTGTACGAGGACGCCCTGCACCAGCTGCAGGACGCCGGCCTCACCTACCCCTGTTTTTGCACGCGCGCCGAGCTCCACACCGCAAGCGCGCCGCATGCCAGCGACGGCACGCCCATCTACCGTGGCGCCTGCAGAGGCCTTTCTGCCGAGGAGGTCGCCCGCCGCAGTGCCCTGCGCGCCCCGGCCACGCGCCTGCGCGTGCCCGCCGTCGACGACCTCGCAGACGATGTGGTCGAATTCGTGGACCGCACGTATGGTGCCCAATGCGAAGCGCTCGCCACCGAGTGCGGCGACTTTTTGGTGCGCCGCAGCGACGGCGTGTTTGCCTATCAGCTGGCCGTGGTGGTCGATGACGCCGCCATGGGTGTTACCGAGATCGTACGCGGATGCGACCTGCTTGGCTCCACGCCGCGCCAGATCTATCTGCAGCATCTGCTGGGACTTCCCACTCCGCACTACGCACATATTCCGCTGCTCATGTCACCGGACGGCCGCCGCCTTTCCAAGCGCGACCGCGATCTGGACCTGGGCGAGCTCCGCGCTCGCTTTGGCACATCCGAGGCACTGCTGGGCTGGCTCGCCGGGCAAACAGGCATCGCGCCGGACACCACGCCGCGCACCGCCGAGCAATTGGTCGAGCACTTTAGCTGGGATGTTATCCACGCGCACCGGAAAAACATCACCATAACGGCCGAGTAGCCAAACGTCTTGCCGCTACGCAACATCCCAGGGCTGGAGTTCATCACCCAAGCGAACGATACAGTCGTAGAGCACGGTGTGGCGCTCGGCCGGGTTGGCATCCCGATGAAAATGGCCGTAGTACCAGCGCTTGTAGTCCAAGCGATCTTCCAGCTCATCGAAAAACGCCGTAAGTCGATCAACGCCGGGGCAATCCCAGCCGGGCGCCGGATAGAGCGTGGGCGAAAGCATGTGCGTAGAGCAGGTGTGGGTGATTACGTAGTCGACCTTCCAGCCCACGCTGTCGAGCTTTGTCCGTGCCTCCTCAAAGTTGCGCTCGTCCGGCAGCTCCTGTGGCCACCAGCTGGAATACGGAATGCGGTATTCCTTGTCCACGCTCGTGGCACCGCCCATAGTAAAGATCGTTGAGTTGTCGAGCTCAAAAACCTCGCCACGCGTCAGGCGCCGTATGGGAGAGGTGTCCGACAGGCGCTGCGTCAGCCCACCGTGCCACAGCTCCATGGAACGCTCCGCCCAGTGATCGAAACGCTCGTGGTTGCCGTCGACGAACAGCACGGTATAGGGGCGCGACTCCAGCCAAGCGATATCGGCGCACTCCTCGGCAGAGAAATCCCACGGAAAGCCAAAGTCGCCCGCGACAATCAGATAGTCGTCGCCCGTCAGACTATCCCCAAGCTCCCAGTCGCGCAGCTTTTGCATGTCGACGCCGCCGTGAATATCGCCCGTCACATAGACCGTCATCGGATTACCACTTCCCTGCAAGTCGCTAGCCCACATTCTGCACGATCACTAAGCTAACCGTTCCAGCCCTCCCATCCTTTGGGGCCTACCCCTCGTTCTTCCATCCAAACGGGTCAAGCACCCAAAAAACCAGATCGAGCACGCCGCCGGTCATCATGGCGCCGGCAAGGGCCATGCAAATGTGTAGAAAGACGGCACTTCGGAGCACGTCGAATGGCCCCAGAACAGCCAGCAGCGCGACCGCTGCGCCGGCAAGGCACAACGCGAGGCACGGCCCCGCGTCCTTGACGCACTTCTTTGCAAGGTGCTTGGTGTTGTCACTCATCAATATCGAACTCCTTAGAGGGCCGTTGCTTTGATTCACGCCGCCGTGACAGACCAAGACGGCAAATTAAGTCTCCCACGCCACGCGGACACAGCTGAAAGCCCTCGCGCAAAAAACAGCGCGCCGCAGGATTCGTATCACCTGCGGCGCGCCGAAAATGATCCGCTTTCCTCCGTCCCCAACGGATCAGCTGAGTTGGTGCCGCTTGACGGAGAGGAAGGAGCCGGCGGTATCACGAGCTGCGGCAATGTCGCTAGGCATAGGAAACAGACGCGCTTCAAACGCCCTAAGCCCCAAGCCTACCCATTAAGAAATCGACTGCAGAAACGATTTTGATACCGTCGATGTCGGTCGGATGGCTCCCCTGACGAACGACAATGATCTTCTCGTAACCGCCGGTAATCTTCTCGAGCGATCTGAGCTCAAATGGACGCAGCTCGCGCTTACGCGTCGCCTCCTCGTCAATCGACTCTGTAACCTGAATAAACTTACGATCCGAGCCGTCGCCGATTGCAACGAAGTCGATTTCGGCATCTCGAAGATGACCCGTGAAGACTTGATATCCGTCATAGACAAGGCGATTGTAAACGGCATTTTCGAGAACACGCCCACTGTCGCTGCCGCGATACCCATCCAAGAAAGCTCGAAGCCCCAGATCCTCAATGTAGAACTTGCCACCGGTCTTCAAAATGTCCCGACCCTTAATATCAAATCGGCGCGCATGCGAAAAGATATAGGTCTCCTCAAGGGCGGACACACAAGTGTCCACGACGCCATGCGAGGATTTCAGCCCGTTCTCCGCCAGCGTGCCAACAATCTTGTTAATTGATGTCGGGTTTGAAATGTTATCGGCCAAGTAGGAAGTGACGCGGTCGAGCACACTCCTGCTCGTCACCGACCGTCTACCCCGACGCGCCTCGCGAGCCAAAATGTCGCGCCCGACGATTGTTTGGTACGTGCTCCAGATATAGTCCTTCATTTCCTGCTCCGGCAGTTTTGAAGCAGCGAGAAACGGCAGGCCTCCAAACACAAGATAACGGTCGAGAAGATCGTCGAGCGCAACAATGTCCTCCCGACCAAAAACAGCGAGCCTATTCGTGACGTCAGTCGGACCAAGAAAGTCGACATATTCCGAAAAAGTGAGCGGATGCATCCGAATCTCGACATACCTGCCCGAGATTAAGGTCGCAATCTCAGACGACAGGAGAAAAGCATTCGAACCCGTAACATATATATCGCAGTCCCGGTCGACACGAAGTGCGTTAATCGCCTTCTCCCATCCGGCAACCTCCTGGAGCTCGTCGAAGAAGAGATAGCACCTTTTACCCGCAGGCATTTGGCCGTCGACGTGGCGGTAGAGTTCTCGCCAATCACGCACGCCCTCCAGCTCAAACGACTCCATCTTAAAGGTCAAAAGACACTCGGACGGAACGCCGTTATCCTCCAGATGTTTGCGCATCATGTCCAGAAGCGTCGATTTGCCACAACGGCGCATACCCGTTACGACCTTGATGACATCCGCATCACGAAAGGCAATCAATTTCTCGAGATATCGATCTCTAGGGACCATCCGTTTATCCATCGCCCGCCCCAATCTGCAAGTTTTTCTCACAGCATGACAAGAACTTGCGAATTCTGCAAGTTTTTCTCACGTAGCGACAAGAACCTGCATATCCGTCCGTGGCCATTTACAGTCGGATTCCGGCGAGGCTATGACAAGCAGCTTGCCACATGGCCGACACGGAGCCATGGCATGCGCGGAATCTTGGGGGCAGGACTTCTCCCAGCAGCCTATAAGACGAAAACACATACATATAGATAGAGAAAGGCCCAGCAAGACACGGCACCAAGGCCGCAGCCACAAACTTGAGTAGCCGATAGTCTAATAATCACATACGCCCAAAACACGAACGATCGATCTGTTATCCTGGCGCCAACATAGTCTTTCGAAAGGTTTGGCCGGGATGACTACGCAGCAGCAGATTGATATTGAATTCGACTCGCTTGCACGCGAGAACGATTCACCCAAGCTCATCGCCAACTCGAAGGCGACAGGCGGAACACTACTATCCGTTATGAAGGAGCAGCTCTCAACCTGCAGCTCTTTTGACTTTTGCGTAGCTTTTGTTGCAGACGGCGGCCTTCAAATCCTGGTCGAGGCGTTCCAGGAGCTCAAGCAGCGTGGCATTAAGGGCAGGCTGCTCACGTCCACCTATCTCAACTTCAACTCACCCGATGCCTTTCGCAAGCTCCTGGAATACGACAACATGGAAGTTCGCGTATTCCAGGGTAATCTGCATGCCAAGGGATACATTTTTGATAAGGGCGAAACCAGCACGGTCATCGTCGGCAGCTCGAACATGACGCAGACCGCCCTCACCTGTAATAAAGAATGGAACGTGCTGTACCAGACTGTCGAGAACAGCCGCCTACTCGGCGAACTGAGGGGCGAATTCAATTCGTTGTGGAACGACACCTCAACCGTTTTGCTTTCCCAAGACTGGATTGAGAACTATGCCGCATATCGATCGGCACATCCCTCAAAGCCCAAATCGAAACCGACGTTCCAGGCAACTGTTAGCCCAACCACGAACGACCTCGAAGAAATCAAGCCCAATAAAATGCAGCAGCGCGCCCTTGAGGCGCTCGGCGTAATCCACCGCAAGGGCGAGACCCGTGCATTGCTGGTCTCGGCAACCGGCACTGGCAAGACCTTCCTTTCGGCATTCGACGTGCTCGCAACTAAACCCCGGCGCATCCTCTTTCTTGCGCACCGCCGACGCATTATAGACGCCTCCCGTGTAAGCTATGAACGGCTCTTAGGTAGTACCTATACGTTCGACACCTATCAAACTGGCAAGAATATAAGCAATGCCACCTGCGTGTTTGCCATGTGTTCTTCGGTCGCCAAACATCTGAGCGATTTCCGTCCCGATGAGTTCGACTACATCGTCATCGACGAGGCCCACCGCACGGGATCTCAGAGCTACCAATCCATCATGTCGCACTTTACGCCTCGGTTTTATCTTGGCATGACCGCTACGCCTAATCGCACCGACGGCTACGACGTCTTTGCCCTTTTCAATCACGTCATCGCATTCCAGATCACGCTGCAGGACGCTTTGTCCGAGGAGATGCTAGCCCCCTTCCATTATTTTGGCATTCACGATCTGGAGATTGACGATGAGACGGTCGAAGATACCGCTCTGTTCGGGCGTTTGACGTCCGATGAACGCGTGCGTCACATCACCGAGAAGATCGAAGAATATAGCGTCGCCAAAAGCGACCGCAGGGGCTTAATATTCTGCAATCGAAACGCCGAGGCCGAAGAACTGTCGCGCAAATTCAACGTTCTCGGATATCGAACGGCTGCGATTAGCGGTCAAGATTCCGATGAAGTCCGCGATGCCGCGATCAGCCAACTTGAAGCCGGCGAGCTCGAGTACATTTTCTCGGTCGATATCATGAACGAGGGCGTCGACATCCCCTCGCTCAATCAGATCATCATGCTTCGACGCACCGACTCCGCAATCATCTTTGTTCAGCAGCTCGGACGAGGTTTGCGCCTGAATGATGGCAAGGAATACGCACTGGTACTAGATTTTATTGGCAATTACCAGAGCAACTTCTTGGTGCCCATCGCGCTTTCGGGTGACAAGACGTACAACAAAGACCGTCTGCGTCGTCTCGTCCAAGAGAGCGATTCGGCGATCCCCGGATGCTCAACGGTAAGCTTCGATCGTATTTCCGAAGCTCGCATCTATAAGGCCATCGACGGCGGCGACTTTACCTCCGTCAGATTTTTGAAGAACGAATATCTCGACTTGCGCCAGAAACTCGGCAAGATTCCATCGCTGCTCGAATTTGATCGTAATGGCTCCATCGATCCGCTGCTTATCTTCAAGAACAGCGGCCTGGGGTCCTACCACGCATTTCTTTCCAAATACGAGCCGGGCTACACAGTCCATTTTTCCTCTGATCAAACCAAGATTCTCAAATTTATTTCGCAAAAGCTCGCCGCGGGCAAGCGATTCGAAGACCTCTATTTGCTTCAAACGCTCGTCGAAGCCGGACACGAGGGCTATCGACATATGCGCGAGGCCGCGCTTAGGAACTACCGCGCACAACTTAAGGACAGCGCCGTTAGGTCGGCAATCGCCGTCCTTAAGGGCGACTTTGCCACTCCTAAGGATTTCGTTTCCCTGCTTATTGACGACGGAACCGGACCTCGTCTGACCGAAGTGTTTGCGAGCGCCCTGCGCAACGCAGAGTTCAAGCGTCAGATTCTCGAGGTGCTGGATTTTGGCATTGCGCGCAACCGACTCGACTATGCCGAGACGTACGAGAACACAAATTTCGTTCTCAATGCCAAGTACACATACGAAGAGGTTTGCCGCTTGATGAACTGGGAAAAGAACATCAACGGCCAAAATCTTGGCGGCTACTTCTACGACGAAAAGACCAACACATTCCCCGTGTTTATTAACTATGACAAGGCACCCGACATTAGTGAGTCAATTCAGTATGAAGACCGCTTTGTTTCGCCGAGCAAGCTAGTTGCAATCTCTAAGAACAACCGCACGCTCAACTCCCCCGAGATTCTGCGACTGCAGGCATGGCCAGAAAACGGCTTGAAGACGTATTTGTTTATGCGAAAGAACAAGGACGATAAGGGTGGCAAGGAGTTCTATTTCTTAGGCGAAATGCATCCGACCGGCGAGTTCGAGGCTATTAAAACTAAGAGCAACGACAACGCCGTCGAAATCGAATATGAGCTCAACGCACCCGTGAGGCAGGACATTTACGAGTTTATGCTCAGCGATCTTAGTGAAGCCGAGTAACAAATAGGAGCGAGGCGCCATGCGGCGCCCGCTCCTTTCTTACTTAAGCCCGAGTTTCTTTTCGAGTTCCCTAACGACTTTAACGTCCGCCGGAAGCCAATCGACATCCCACAGGTTATTGGTATCGAGCCACTTCATGTCCTCGTGAGCGTGCTCTTTGAACTCCCCCGAAAGGATGGTAGCTAGGTAGCACTGCATCGACAGATGGAACGTCTCGTAATCGTGTTCGACCGTGCAAAGATAGTCAAGGTTACCGATCGTGACCTCGAGCTCTTCTTGAATCTCGCGCACGATTGCCTGCTCGCCGGTCTCGCCCGGCTCGAGCTTGCCGCCCGGAAACTCCCAGCCGTCTTTAAACTCGCCATAGCCGCGCTGGCAACTCAGGATTTTTCCATCCTTCTGAATAATCGCTGCTGCAACATTGATTGATTTCATAACTAGTCATCACCTCTCCAGTTGAGCCCAACCAGTATAGGTGATCGACCGCCCGCCATGTCCCAGTCGCCTGAAAACCGCCCACTCGACCAACCCTTGACGCCGTTTTGCACAGGCACCCCATCCTCCGCTATCGAGGTCTAATACTTTTCCCACCGCCACCCAAAAACTCATCCAACATTAATCTTGGCTCAAGAATCGCTTAATCTATAACCTGCACCATAGAGTTCGACCAAGGGCGGGGCACCGCGCAACGCAGGCCGCCGAACGCAACGCTCGCGCCCGGGCAAATCGCCCAGCGTCGCGCCCATCGAACGAAAGGACAGGTCATGGACGACCTCGAAAAAGTTGAAACCATCCGCACCAAGTGCAATGTGAGCTACACCGATGCCAAGGCCGCGCTCGACGCCGCCGACGGCAACGTTTTGGACGCCATCATTTGGCTCGAGTCGCAAGGCAAGACCCAGACCACGTCGGCGCACGCCGCCACCGAGTCCGCGCCGGTCGACGAACCCTCGGCCGAGATGGTCGCCGCGCAGGCCGCCTACGAGAAGTCGAGCGAAAAGACCGACTTCTCCAAGAAGATGGACAGCGTGTGGGAGTACCTCAAAAAGCTCTTCCGCCTGAGCCTGGACACCAAGTTTATCGCCACGCGCCGCGATGCAATCATCCTCAACATCCCCATCCTGATCCCCATCATCGCCCTGTTTGCCTGGGGCGCCACGATATGGCTGATGCTGATCGGCCTGTTCTTTGGCATGCGTTACCGCATCGATAGCGACGGCGACGTGCCCGGCAGCATCAACAACCTTATGGATCACGCCGCCGACGCCGCGGACGACATCAAGCAAAATCTGAACGACGACAAGTAATCGCAAACGGGGGCACGCATGGCACGGATCCTGATCGTAGAGGACGAGGAGAAAATCGCCCGCTTTGTGACGCTCGAGCTGGAGCACGAGGGCTACCAGGTGGAACACGCCGCCGATGGCCGCACCGCCGTGGACCTGGCGCTGGAGCGCAACTACGATCTTATTCTGCTCGATGTGCTGTTGCCGCAGCTCAACGGCATGGAGGTCCTGCGGCGCGTCCGCAAGCACAAGGATGTGCCGGTGATAATGGTCACCGCGCGCGATGCCGTGATGGACAAGGTGGCCGGGCTCGATGCCGGCGCCGACGATTACCTGACCAAGCCGTTTGCGATTGAGGAGCTGTTCGCACGGATCCGCGTGGCGTTGAAGCGCTCGGAGGCCGTGCGGGCGGCTTCGGGCGTTGGCGGCATCGGGACGGGCGCGGCAGGCGGCACGGGTGTCGGCGCCACTGCGATGCCCCCGGTCAGTGACTCGACCCAGGTTTCCGCCTCGCTCTCCCCCGCCACGCTCGCCGTGGGCTCGGTTGCGCTCGACCCCGACCGCCGCGAAGTCACGGTCGGCGGCTCGCCCATTGCGCTCACGGCCCGCGAGTTCGATGTCCTCGCCCTGCTTATGGCGCATGCCGAGACCGTGCTCACGCGCGAACGCATCGCGCACGAAGCGCTGGGCTACGAATACATGGGCGACACCAACAACGTCGACGTGCACATCGCGCATCTACGCGCCAAGATCGAGGACGCCGGCGGCGCCCGCATCATCCAGACCGTGCGCGGGGTGGGCTATGTCTGCCGCGCATAACGCCGAGGCCAAGCGCGTCACCTCCATCGCCCGCGCCATCAACTGGAGCTATATGTGGCGCCGCCTGATGAGCTACGTCTGGCTCGATCTGTTGCTGGTGGTGATTGCGGCGGCGATCCTCGTCTATGGATACAACCAGACACTGCCCGACAGCGCGTTTACCGCAGGATGGATCCCCGGCGCCACCGTTCGCGGCATGTCGCTGAAGCCCGCGCGCGGCTGGGACCTGACAACGCTCACCTATACCGTCGAGCTTGCGCGTACCACCAAGACCTTCCCCCTCGCGCAGGACCTCATCGCACTTTGGCCCCTCTATATCGTTGTTGTAGGTTGGCAGGTCATCAGCATGCTCGATATGCTCGGCGGCGCTCGCCGTGTGCGCCGCACCATGGCGCCGCTCAACGACCTGGCCCTGCGCGTGGACGAGCTCGGCCGCATGCAGCTCTCCGGCGGCAAGATGGAAACGCTGGAGCAAGCCATCGAGCGCGCGAGCGTCGACTCGCCGAGCGTCACCACCGGCGACGCCGACCTGGCAAGCATCGAGGTCGCACTCAACCGCCTGCTGCGCCAGATGCAAGAGGCCAAGCTGCAGCAGATGCGCTTTGTCAACGATGCAAGCCACGAGCTGCGCACGCCCATCGCGGTGATTCAGGGCTACGTGAACATGCTCGACCGCTGGGGCAAAGACGACCCGGACGTGCTGGCGGAATCCATCGCGTCCCTCAAGGCCGAAAGCGAGCACATGCAGGAGCTCGTGGAGCAGCTGCTGTTTTTGGCGCGCGGCGATGCCGGGCGCACGGTCCTGCGGCGTGCGCATACCAACCTGGCTGCACTGGTCGGCGAGGTTTGCGAAGAATCGCAGATGATCGATGCCGGGCACACGTATCGGCTGGCCTTTGACGCTGCGCTTATCAGCGACCCGCGCTGCGACGCGTCCGTCGATGTCGCGCTCGTGAAGCAGGCTCTGCGCGTGATCGTGCAAAACGCCGCCAAGTATTCGGACGCGGGCACGACCGTCACATTTGGCATAGCGCCGGATGCGGGCGCGAGCACGATCGACATAAGCGTTGAGGACGAGGGCATCGGCATGAACCAGGAATCCGCAGCTCACGCGTTCGAGCGGTTCTACCGCGCCGACAACGCGCGCGATGCCGGAGCGCAGGGCTCGGGCCTGGGGCTCGCCATCGCCAAGTGGATCGTCGATAGCCACGGCGGCGTCATCGGCGTGACCTCGGTCGAGGGCGTCGGCAGCCGCTTTACGATTCGCCTGCCGCGGTAGGAAGCCCCTCGGCATAAATAAAGGGATAGGGCCACGCAGCCCTATCCCTTTTTGCTAGCTATGACAGCTTGTGCGCTACTCGCGGCACAGGTGCACGGCGAAGCCGGCGAACTCGCGCTTAAAGTACACGAGCTTGGTACCACCGTCGGGTAGCAGCGCGCGCGACTCCTCGTTGACCTCGAGCCCGCGCTCGGCAAACCACTTCTCAGCTGCATCGATGTCGTTAACGGCAAAGCCGATGTGGCCTTTGGTGCCACGACCGTTCTGCTTCATGACCTCGACCAGCGAATCGTTGAAGTACGAAACCGGGGTCTCGATAACAGGCAGGCCCATCATCGTCGAGAACAGCTCCGCGATCTCCAGGGCGTCTGCCGGGTCGGCGGCGTTAATGCCCACATGGGCAACGCGCATGCCAAAGAGCTCGACCGGGTTGACGTTCTGCTCACTCATACAGGCAGTGCCTACTGAGCCATGACGTCGAGAACGGCCTTCTCGGCAGCGACGCGGTTCATGCCGGTCATGAAGGGCACGCCGCTCACGTACGGGCAGGTGAGGCCTTCGGGGGCAACGGTGGTGGCGATCAGCAGGTCGGCGCCCTCGTCGCAGTAGTCCTTGGCCTCGGAGATGGCGCACTGCACGATCTCGTACTTGTCGGCGTAACCGTTGGCGTCGAGCAAGGTGGCGACCTTCTGGGCAACGAGTGTGGAAGTAGCAGCGCCAGCACCGCAAGCCAAAACGATCTTCTTCATAGGTAATGTCTCCCTTCATGGTTTACTTTAGGTAAGTGTACCGCAGCGAGCGATGGCACTCGGCCTCGATGAGCTTTTATGCCAGTTTGCTTGCGCGCTGCGTATAATACATCTAGTACGTGTTGTCATACCGCTCGCTTTATGAGCGACTAAGGACCCTAATATGCCCGATTCCCGCACACTCTGGACCGCCGTCGTTATCATCTGCATCGCCGTGTCGGTGTTCTTTAGCGTCAAAAAACGCACCACGTTTAAACGCCTGCAGCAATTGATGGCCGCCAAGCAGTGGGACGAGTTCGATCGTTTGCTCGACGGCAAACTCACCAGCATGCTGTACCCGCGCTACAACCGCGACTACCTGCGCCTGAACTCCTATCTGCTGCGCGAGGACCACGAGCGTGCCAGCGAGATGTTCGACCTGCTGCTGGGGCTCAACCTCCCCAAGATGCAGCGCGTCGACCTGGTGATCAAAGCCTTTAACTACTATGTTGGCCAGGAGGACCGCAAAAAGTCCAAGGAGTTGCTGCACGAGATCAAGGGCTTTGAGGGCGGTCAGGCCGAGGCAGTTGCGCACGAGTGCCAGCTGATGTACGACACGATGATCCTCAAGCGCCACAACGACATTCCCGAGCTGGAGCACATGCTCGAGGATGTCGGCGACGACCCGGTCAAGCGCTGCCGCTTGGAGTACCTGCTGGCCCTGCAGTACCAGAACAAGGGCGACGAAGCCAAGTTCCAGGAGTTCCTGGAGAAGTCGGGCCAACACTCGATGGCCGTCAACGCGTAACGGACGGCTTGTGCTAGACTTCTAGTCTCACGGGGGCGTGGCGGAATTGGCATACGCAGGAGACTTAAAATCTCTCGCCGCAAGGATTGTGGGTTCGAGTCCCACCGCCCCTACCATATGATTGCTTGCGAGCCCGTGTTCCCCAGGGATGCGGGCTCGCTTCTTTTAGATGCCGGTGGGACTCGAACCCGCGAGGGGGCGAGCGTTAAGCGGACGCGCAGCGTCCGTAGCGAGCCGGCGAGGGCGCCGACAGGCGGCCGAAGCCGGTGCGTATTTGCGCAGCAAATGCGCGGATGTCCCACCGCCCCTACCATATGGAGCTTTCGAGCCCGTGTCCCCCAGGGATGCGGGCTCGTTTCTTTTACACGCCGGTGGGGCTCTAAGTTGCGGTGGAATAGGTCCTGTTTTGGCAGTTTATCAGCCCATTTAGGAACTATTCCACCGCAACTTAGGTTGGTATTTACACATTTTCCGATGGAAAAACGTGGTTGTCTCGCACATTTTCCGATGGAAAAACGTGGTTGTCTCGCACATTTTCCGATGGAAACACCCAAATGGCCTTATACTAACCGAGAGGGTTGGGAGGCAATATGCAGCGACAGCTTATGAGCGAACTTATCGCTTGGAAATCAAGGACGAATCGCAAACCTCTCTTGCTTAAGGGAGCCCGCCAGACAGGAAAGACTTGGCTTCTTAACGAATTCGCAAGCCAGCAGTATCGAAACGTCATTCGTTTTGACTTTATGCTCGAGCCGAGCACACGCTCGCTGTTCGATGGGGACCTCGACCCCAAGCGCATCATCTCCCAGATAGAACTCCTACGTGGCCAAACTGTAACGCCAGCAGACACGCTCATCATCTTCGACGAGATCCAAGAGGCCCCGCGCGGGATCACCTCGCTCAAGTACTTCAACGAGCTTGCACCCGAATACCACATCGTAGCAGCCGGTTCCTATATTGGCCTCGCGCTCCGACGCGAAAACGAGTCATTTCCCGTCGGCAAAATCGACCAGCTCACCATGCGTCCCATGGGGTTCGCCGAGTTCGTTCGTGCCGTCGACGGCGACCCGCTCGCCGACGCCATCCTTGCCGCAGACATGAACCTTCTAGCAAACGTTACCGAAAAGCTCGAACACTTGCTCAAGGAATACCTTGTTGTCGGCGGTATGCCCGAAGTTGTCTCCGCTTTCGCCGAGACACGCGACTTCATCGAAGCCCGAAGGCTTCAGCAGCAAATCATCGAGGCTTACGAATCCGATTTTGGCAAACATGCACCCGCCCGCATCATCGAGCGCATGAGGTTGGTTTGGAAATCCCTTCCCGGCCAGCTTGCCAAAGAGAACAAGAAGTTTGTCTATGGCGCCCTTCGCCCCGGAGCGCGCGCACGCGATTTCGAGGAAAGCCTCCAGTGGCTCACGGACTACGGAATCGTTCATAAGGTGCCACGTGTTTCCGCTCTAAAGGCGCCGCTCTCGAGCTACGAAGACCTCTCGGGCTTCAAACTGTTCTGCATCGACACCGGCATCCTCGGAGCGCTCTCCGGTCTCTCTCCGGCCATCGTTCTTAACGGATCCGCTGTTTTTACCGAGTTCAAAGGTTCGCTGACCGAACAATACGTCGCGCAGGAGCTTTTGCTCCAGGACAAAACTCCCGCGTATTGGTCCTCTACCTCTGGCAATGCCGAAACCGACTTTGCCATCGACCATGCGGGAACCGTGCTTCCGCTTGAGGTCAAGGCGGCAGAGAACCTTAAAGCGAAGAGTCTGAAAATAGCCTGCGAAAAATTCAAGCTCGAGCGTTGCGTGAGGAGCTCCCTGGCGGCATATAGAGACGAGGGCATGCTCGTCAATATTCCGCTTTGGGAGATTGGGCAAATCGACAAGCTGGCATAGGCGCTGTGGGGACGCCCCGCAAGGACTGTCCCCAGGTGCCGACTGTTGAGTTGCGGTGGAATAGGGACTGTTTGGTGCCCGAAAGGGCGATTTTAGTCCGTATTTCACCGCAACTTATTTAGAGGGCGCTGAGGCTGGGGACCCAGGCGATGGTGGGGGTCGCGCCGTCGAGAACCTCGTTGATGGTGGCGGCCATGCCGGCGAGTAGGCTGTTCTCGCTTACAGTGAGCGTCTTGTAGCCGCCGGCTCGCATGAGCTCGCGGATCACCACGGCGCCCGCCAAGATCACGCCCGCGCGTTTGGGCTGTACACCCGGTAGAGCGGCGATGCCGTCCGCATCCAACACAGACATGCGCTCGATAGCGGCCGAAACCTGATCCAGCGAAAGCTCGCGCAGGTGCACAAAGCTCGAATCGTACGGTTCCAGCTTATGAACGAGCGCCACGAGCGTGGTGACGGTGCCGCCCACGGCGACCAGGCGTTCGGCGCGCTCAAAGTCGCTGGGCAGGCCTTCAAAATAGGCGGCGAACTGCTCACCTGCCCACGCGGCAGCGGCAGCAAGCTCGCCGTCCGCAGGCGGCAGCGTCGAGAAAAACCGCTCGGTCACGCGGCGGCAACCGATATCCAGCGAGCGCGTTCCCTCCAGAGCGAAGATGCCGCGCTCCGGTGCATAGACGCCCGTCGCGAGCTCCGTGGATCCGCCGCCCGAATCGGCAACAATGATGCGCTCGCCAGCAAAGTCGTGCGCCACGCCAAAAAACGTCAGGCGTGCCTCGACCTCGCCCGGAATCACCTGTGGCTCAAGCCCCAGATCGCGCAGGCCGTCCAGCAGCAGCGCGGCATTGGACGCATCGCGCGCGGCGCTCGTGCATGTGGTGCAGATGCACGCGGCCCCAAAGGCACGCGCCTCGTCCACAAACATGCGGCATGCGGCGAGTACGCGCTCAACGGCCGCCTCGCAAAAGCGGCCCGTCGCGTCCACGCCCTCGCCCAAGTCGGTGATCTCGGTATGCTTGGACGATTCCACGATCGCCCCGCCCTCGACCTGCGCCAGCACCAGTCGCGACGACACCGTTCCCAGATCGATCGCCGCCACCTTATATCGTTTGCAATCTGCCATTGCGGGCTCCCCTCCGGGCGCTATTTGCCGTTGGACACGACCGTCTGGCCCTCGACACCGTTAAACCCAAACAGCATGTCGAGCGCCTGGATGTACCACGGGGCGTCCTTACCGACTTCTTCGATTTCCTTGGCAACTTCGCTGGCCTTCTTGGCGTTCGACGACTTCTTGCTCGAAGACGAATCCGAATCGTCGTCCAGGCCCTGCACTTCAACCCTCTTCTCGCCGGGCATCACCAGGCCCAGATCCTCGGACGCCGCATCCTTAATGCCCTCCTCCGAGAGCAGTTTGTCGACGCTTTTTTGCAGCTCATCATTGTATTGCTGACGAATCTCGACCTGCTTGGCCAAGATATCGCTCGAACGCTTTGCCACGTACAGATCGCGCACGGGGAAATACAGGCTCACGAGCACCAGGGCAACGACAATGCCGATGAATAGCCCTCGCTGAGGACCGTGGGTAAAGTCGTAGATCGCCTTGACCACCGCGTTGTCGTTGGCGTAGTGCATAAAGTCCGAGCCCGAAAAACGGTTCGAAGGCCTGCTCGACCTATCGTGCGTTTGAGCCGACGAGCGCTGAGCATGCGACGAACGTGCCGGGCGCACTGGTCCATCTGTCGAAGTATTCACTTGAGCATTGGGGCGCGAGGTACTTGTCGGGCGCTGCATGGAGCGGTCGGCGCCGGCGTAGGCGGACCCACCGAGCTGCACCGTGCGCGCACGGCGAGGCGACGGCTCACGCGAACCGGCGGAATAGTACCTGTTGTCGTAAATCTGATCCATGTGCGCCTTGTGCGGTTGAGGTTTGTTTGCGCTAAGTATTCTAGTTATAGCACGAGCGCCCGCACCGCCTTCGCCAGCCTTTGCTCGACATAAAAAAGGCGCTGAGCCATATGGCCCAGCGCCCAATGGCGGCCATCAGAAGTGGAACGGAGCCGAGTCAACCCCGCCCCCCGCGAGCACCACTTGTTTAGCGAATGTTGTAGAACGCGGCCTTGCCGGCGTAACGCGCGCTGCCCTCGAGCTCGTCCTCGATGCGGATGAGCTGGTTGTACTTGGCGATACGGTCGCTGCGGCACGGGGCGCCCGACTTGATCTGGCCGGCGTTGACGCCCACGACCAGGTCGGCGATCGTGGAGTCCTCGGTCTCGCCGGAACGGTGGCTCACGATGCAAGCGTAGCCGGCCTCCTTGGCGGTCTCGATGGCCTCGAGCGACTCGGTGAGCGTGCCGATCTGGTTGACCTTGACCAGGATCGCGTTGGCGGCACCCAGCTCGATGCCCTTCTTGAGGCGCTCGGTGTTGGTGACGAACAGGTCGTCGCCCACCAGCTGCACCTTGTTGCCAATGCGACGGGTGAGCTCAACCCAGCCGTCCCAGTCCTCCTCGGCCATGCCGTCCTCGATGGAGATGATGGGATAGGTGTCCACGAGCTTCTCCCAGTAATCAACCATCTGGGCACTCGTGTACTCCACGCCCTCGCCCTTGAGCTCGTACATGCCGGTCTCGGCGTTGTAGAACTCGGTCGAGGCCGGGTCCATGGCGTACATGAAGTCGATGCCGGGCTTAAAGCCGGCCTTCTCCACGGCCTTGGTGATGTACTCGAACGGCTCGGCATTGGTCTTAAGGTTGGGGGCAAAGCCGCCCTCGTCGCCCACGCCGCCGCCCAGGCCGGCCTCGTGCAGCACGCCCTTGAGGGTGTGGTAGACCTCGGCGCACCAACGCAGGCCCTCGGCAAAGCTCGGGGCGCCCACCGGCATGATCATGAACTCCTGGAAGTCGACGTTGTTGTCGGCATGCACGCCGCCGTTGAGAATGTTCATCATGGGCGTGGGCAGCAGGTGAGCGTTGACGCCGCCCAGGTACTGGTACAGCGACAGGCCCGCCGACTCGGCAGCGGCGCGGGCAACGGCCAGCGACACGCCCAGGATGGCGTTGGCACCGAGCTTGGTCTTGTTGGGGGTACCGTCCGCGGCAATCAGCGCGGCATCGACGGCACGCTGGTCGAAGGCGTCGAGGCCGACGACGGCATTGGCGCACTCGTTGTTGACGTGCTCGACGGCCTGAGAGACGCCCTTGCCCAGATAGCGGCCCTTGTCGCCATCGCGCAGCTCGCAAGCCTCAAAGGCACCGGTCGAAGCGCCCGAAGGCACCATCGCGCGACCGAAGCTACCGTCCTCGAGCACAACCTCGACCTCGACGGTGGGATTGCCGCGGCTGTCGAGCACCTCGCGACCGTAAACGTCCAAAATATCGCTCATGTTGTCTCCCTCTCACTTGGAAACGTAGTGGATGCAAGCGACCGGCTGACCGTGCACCATCGGTGCGTCTCCGTAAGTTAGCCATGTCGCACTTTTTGCATTATGCCCTAAGCTAGCCGAGGGATACACTTGATTTTCGAAAAATTTAGCGGAAACGATGAGGCGTGTCAGCCCGTCGTTCCCGCAGTCTTACTCCTCCGCCTTTGCGGCATCCCACAGGTCGTTGAGGCCGTGGGTCGAAAGCTCGGCAAGATCCACGTGGGCGTCGGACGCCATCTGCTCCATCGCGGCCCAGCGACGGCGGAACTTTGCTGTGCTGGCGCGCAGGGCACTCTCGGCGTCGATCCCCTCTTTGCGCGCGACGTTGACCAAGGCAAAGAGCAGGTCGCCAAACTCCATCTCGCGCTCGGGCGTTCCGGGGGCCTCGGCCTCAAACTCGGCACGCTCCTCGGCGACCTCGTCCCACACGTCTTGGACCGTCTCCCACTCAAAGCCCACGGCAGCCGCCTTGCGCGACACCTTCTGCGCCTGCATCAGCGCCGGCAGATGCGTGGGCACGCCGTCGAGCAGGCCCTCGGGCGCAGCCTCGCCTGCCGCCACGGCCTTGTCCTTGGCGGCTTTCTCGGCAAGCTTGACCTCGTCCCAAATCTTGAGCACCTCGTCGGAGCTCTCGGCATCCGAATCGCCAAACACGTGCGGGTGGCGACGGATGAGCTTGGCATCGATATCGCGCGCCACGTCGGCCAGTGTAAACTCGCCGGCGTCGGCCGCAATCTGCGCATGCAGCACTACCTGCATGAGTACGTCACCCAGCTCCTCGCGTAGGTGAACCGCGTCGTCCGCCTCGATGCAGTCGAGCGCCTCGTAGGCCTCCTCGATCATGTTCTTGCCGATGCTCTGATGCGTCTGCTCGCGGTCCCACGGGCAGCCGTCGGGCTGACGCAAGCGCCAGATAGTCTGCACCAGATGCTGCAGCTCGGCCGACGCGTCTACCAGCGTAGACAGATCGCGCGAGCCCTCGGCATTTTGCTGAGCCATGTGCTGTGCCATGGCTACTCCTCCTCCATGACCACGTGGCGGAACGCGCCGCCCTCGTAGATGCCGTAGCTGTGCGAGCCGTCCTTGGGGATGCTCACGCTACCGGGGTTGAAGAGCCACAGGCCCGGGTGCGCGGCGCTTTCCTCGTTGACCTTGATGTGCGTATGACCGTAGACGAGCGCGGAGCCCTCGGGCAACGCGGGCGCGTGGTCGACGCTGTTGTGCATGCCGGCGCCAAAGACATGGCCGTGCGTCAGGAACAGCTCGCGGCCGGTCTCGTCGAACAGCGTGGCGTAGTCGGCCATGACGGGGAAGTCGAGCACCATCTGGTCGACCTCGGCGTCGCAGTTGCCGCGCACCGCGATGATGCGGTCGGCCAGGGCATTGAGCAGCGGGATCACGTGCTTGGGGGCGTAATCGCGCGGCAGGTCGTTGCGCGGACCGTGGTAGAGCAGGTCGCCCAGCAGCACGATGCGGTCGGGCTGCTGGGATTCGATGGCGGCGACCAGGCGCTCGGCCCAGTATGCCGAGCCGTGGATGTCGGAAGCGATGAGGTATTTCATGGTGGTCCTTTCGGGTGGGGTTGATGGGACTGGGCGTGGCGTGCCACCGGCCGCGCTATTCAAATCGCAGTGCCGCGGCTTGTGCCGCCTGCATCACGCGCTGGAGCGGCACATTATGCTCGCGAGCGAGACGGGCGCAGTCCTCGTACTCGGGCGCTGCACGCTCGCTGCCATCGGGCAGGGTCGCCACCTTAACGGATACCTCGCCCCATGGCGTCGTTACGCGCTCAAAGCGGCGTGGCAGGCAAACGCGTTCCATCACCTGGCGACGAATGGCGTTGGTCGTGGTCTCCAAAAAGATGATCGTCTGCAGGCGCTCGATATCCTCATGCGAGCAGATCACCTGCAGCTGCCAGCCGGGACGGCCTTTCTTGCAATAGACGGGCAGCCAGTGCACCTCGCGCGCACCGGCCTCGCGCAGGCGGTCGGCGGCGTAGGCGAGCACCTCGGGCGACGCGTCGTCGATGTCGCATTCCAGCTTGACGATGGTTTCGGGTGCATCGGTCTCGCGGGACAGCGGAGATTTGCTATCGCATTGCATACGGTCCGGATCCTTTCCGCGCGGGCTCGTTTTGTTCATCCAAACGCTAGCACATCGCGGGCGGCGCAAGTGTGGCGGCGCGCGATGAGCGCGATTTTCCTTGTCCGCAAGAAACCGACACTCCACCGCCTCAGCCAAACGTGTACGTCAGCCTCCAAACATGTCATTTTTTGTCGGTTTTGGAGGCTGACGTACACGTTTTGGAGCGGGGCCGATGCTGCGTGGCGACCTCCGCACGCCACCCGTCCTTTCCAGTCGATTTCGGCCCCCGGCGCGCTCGTCGCATCGGGGGCCGCGCCATTACAATGGAGCAGATTCGCTTGACGCAAAGGAGCTGCCATGCCCGCATGCCCGCTGGTCGATTGCCACACCCATACTTCGTTTTCGGACGGCCATGCCTCGTTTGAGGACAACGTTCGCGCCGCCGCTGCGGCCGGCTGCCGCGTCATGGTCTCGACCGACCACCTCACCCTGCCCGCCAGCATGGACGCCAACTGCGAGGTGCAGGTCGTCGAGGGCGGCCTGACGGCGCATCGTCTGGCATTTGAGAACGCCCGCAAGCTCGCTGCGCAGATCGCGCCGGAGCTTGAGCTTATCTATGGCTTTGAATGCGATTGGTACGAGGGCTGCGAGCCTTTGGTCGAGCGCTGGTCCCGAGGCGCCGTCGTGCGCCTGGGCAGTGTGCATTGGATTGGTAACCCAGGCGATATCATGGCCGGCGCCGCGGGTACGGCGGGAACGGAAAACGTCGCTCGTCCCGATACACCCGATTCCCTTTGCGGTTGGATCGACGACGACACCAACCTGCACGTTTGGGAAAACCTGGGGGTACGCGGCGTGTGGGAGCGCTATGTCGACGACTGGTGCCGCGCCTGCGAGAGCCCGCTCAACTTTGATGTAATGGCTCACCCCGACCTGGTCATGCGCTTTTCGAAGGAAGGCTTTGCGCCCGACTTTGACCCCGCACCGTTTTGGCAGCAGATGGCCGAGTGCGCGCACGATACGGGCCGCCGCGTTGAGGTCTCGACGGCCGCACCGCGTAAGGGCTTGGACGACTACTACCCCGCAACCGGTCTTTTGCGCTGCTTTGCCCATGCCGAAGTGCCGATCACCTTTGGCTCGGACGCGCACCGCGCCTGCGATATCTGCTGGAGCATCCGCGAGGCCCAGGCCCACGCCTACGACTGCGGTTATCGAACCTTCGACATCCCCCACCCCACCGGCGAATGGGAACCCACACCCCTCGACTAGCCATCCCTTCATAAGTTGCGGTGGAATAGGGATTGTTTTGCCTGATGAAGCGCTTAAACAGTCCCTATTTCACCGCAACTTCCATGACCCCGTTACACCAACAAAGACTGTCCCAAACGACTAGTCGTTTAAGAACGTCCCCAATGACTAGTGGCGGCGGGCGTTGAGTTCACCGGCGAGTTCGTCGAGGGTGATACCGTAGCGCTCGAGCGTCACGAGCAGGTGGTAGACCAGGTCGCCGGCCTCGTAGCGGATATGATCGTGATCGTTATCCTTGCAGGCCATGATCACCTCGCTCGCCTCCTCGGCAAGCTTCTTGAGCAGCTCATCCTCGACGTCGGTCAGCAGACGCGCGGTATAGCTCTCCTGCGGCGACGCGTCGCGACGGCCGTGGATCACCTCGGCCAGCCCCGTCAGCGTCTCGCCAATATTTCCATCCTGAACATTCGCGGTGCGCACACCCATGGTTCAATCCTTTCTGGTTGGCCAAGCGCCTAGTCGAGCGCCCGCCCTACGCGAGTTTCTTAAAGAAGCAGGTACGGTTGCCGGTATGGCAGGCCGGACCCGGCGAGTCGACCTTGACCAGCAGCGTATCGCTATCGCAGTCGGCCCAGAGCTCCTTGACCTCCTGCATATTGCCGCTCGTCGCACCCTTGTTCCAGAGCTCCTGGCGGCTGCGGCTCCAAAACCACGTGGTACCGGTCTTGAGCGTCAGCCCCACCGACTCCTCGTTCATCCAAGCAACCATAAGCACCTCGCCGGTGTCATATTGCTGAACCACACAAGGAATCAATCCTTTGGCGTCGTATTTAAGATCCGCTGGAGTAGTAATTTCTCTCATTTCAATTCCCCAATTTAAACATCGCCGGTCGGCGAGGGTTGTCCAGGTGCCCGAGATTCCGAGCGACAAGCCCGACGACGCGTACTTAAGTACGCGAGGAGGGTTGGAGCCGGAAGGTCGGGTGCCTGGACAAGCCGCAGCATTAGAAGTCCAATCTCACAGGAATGCCCTGTGAGGCCATATACTCTTTGACTTCGCGAATGCTGAAGGTTCCAAAGTGAAAGACGCTCGCCGCCAGCACGGCATCGGCCTCGCCCTCGATCACGCCCTCGGCAAAATGCTCGAGCGTACCCACGCCGCCGCTCGCAATAACGGGAATCGGCACCGCGCGCGCCACGGCACGGGTGAGTGCCAGGTCAAAGCCGGCCTTGGTGCCGTCGCGATCCATACTGGTCAGCAAGATCTCGCCGGCGCCGCGACGAGCCGCCTCCTCGGCCCACGCCACCGCATCGACACCCGTAGCGTTGCGACCGCCCGCCGTGAAGACCTCCCACTTGTCGGCCCCCGGCTCACCGGGCAGGCCCACGCGCTTGGCATCGATCGCCACGACCACGGCTTGGCTACCAAACGCCGCAGCGGCTTGGCTGATCAACGACGGATCGCGCACGGCCGCCGAGTTGAGCGACACCTTGTCGGCACCGGCGGCAACCATGGTGCGCATGCCCGCCAGGTCGCGAAAGCCGCCGCCCACGGTATAGGGAATGGCCAGTTCCTCGGCAGCATGCGCTGCCATCTCGATAGTCGTCGCGCGGTTATCGCTCGTGGCGGTAATGTCCAAGAAGACGACCTCGTCCGCACCCTCGCGGTCGTAGGCGCGCGCCAGCTCCACCGGATCGCCCGCATCGCGCAGGCTCACAAAGTTGACGCCCTTGACCACACGGCCGTCCTTGACGTCCAGGCAGGGAATCACACGTTTGGTAAGCATGGGCTACTCCTCCCCTCGGGCGGCGGCTAGCGCCTGTACCAGCGTAAAGTTGCCCTCGTAGAGCGCACGGCCGGTAATGGCGCCCTCGATGGCATCCTCGCCCACCGCGGCAAGCGCGCGGATATCGTCGAGCGTCGAGATACCACCCGAAGCCACGACGGGAAAGCCCGCGACCTCGGCCACATGGCGATACGCCGCCACATCGATGCCCGTCTGCATGCCATCGCGCGCGATGTCGGTATACACCAGATGCTTAAAGCCCAGCTCGGAAAGCTGCGCCACGGCATCGTCGAGTGCCACGCCCGCGCCGTCGCGCCAGCCGTTCACCTTGACCTGGCCGTCGCGAGCGGCGATGTCGGCCACGAGCAGCTCGCCAAAGCCTTGGGCCGCCACCTCGGCAAAACCTGGCTCGGTCACGAGCACGGTGCCCAGCGCAATGCGGCGAGCACCATAGCCTGCCAGCTCGTCGATGCGTGCGAGTGAGCGAACGCCGCCTCCCACGTCCACGGACAGACCGTCGACGCCGCAGATGGCCTTAATCGCCGCCGAGTTGGCAGCGCATGCGTCCTCGTCCTCGCCAAAGGCAGCGGATAGGTCGACGACATGCACCCAGCTTGCGCCCTGCTCGGCAAACGAGCGGGCAACGGCCACGGGGTCGTCGGAATATACCTTGCAGCGGCTGCGGTCGCCGCGCTCCAGGCGCACGACCTTGCCGCCGATCAGATCGATTGCGGGAAACAGGATCATCGGCCGACCTCCTCGACGATGTTGACGAAGTTCTTAAGGATGCGCTGACCCAGCGCGGAGGATTTCTCGGGATGGAACTGGCAGCCCCACACGTTGCCATGGCGCACGATGCACGGGAAGCTCCGCGTATAGTGCGTGCGCGCCAGCACATCGGCGGCATCGGCGTCGTCGGCCACCGCGTAACTGTGGGTGAAGTACATGTTGGCGCCCTCGGCAAAACCGACAAGCAGCGGATCGGCCGTACCGGCGGGCGTCATGTGCACCTGGTCCCAGCCCACGTGCGGCACCTTCAGGCGGCTCGACTCCAGGCGCGTGCACGAACCGCGCATAATACCCAGGCCATCGACCCAGAGGGCACCGGCCCGCTCGGAGGCGTTGCCGTCGGCGACCGCGCTCTCGCTCGCAGGAACGCCCTCGTTGCCACGCTCAAAAAACAGCTGAAGGCCCAGGCAGATGCCGAGCAGCGGAGTTCCGGCGGCAACGGCGTCGAGCACCGCGTCCGCCTCGCCGCTCTGGCGCATAAAGGCGATCGCGTCATAGAACGCGCCCACGCCCGGGATAACCAGGCCGTCGGCGTTGCGGATCTGCTCCGGATCATCCGACGTGCAGGCGGCGGCACCGGCGCGCGCAAGCCCGCGCACGACGCTCGACAAGTTGCCCTTGTGGTAGTCGACCACCACGATCTTCGGTTCGCCCACGCGACCCCTCCACTTCTCATCATCCAAAACCACCACAAAGGGGACAGGCACCTTCGTGGTGGTTTTACCCTTGTGACGGTTACAGTGAGCCCTTGGTGCTGGGGATACCCTGCACGCGGGGATCGAGCTCGCAGGCGCGGCGCATCGTGCGGCCCACGGCCTTAAAGGCGGCCTCGATAATGTGATGCGAGTTGCCACCCGCCAGTTCGCGCACGTGCAGCGTGAGCTTGGCATCGCGTGCGAAGGCATAGAAGAACTCAACGGCCAGCTCGGTATCGAAGCTGCCCACGCGCTCGGTCGGCACGGGCAGCTCGCAGTAGGCCTGGCCGCGACCCGAAATGTCCACGGCAGCCATCACGAGCGTCTCGTCCATGGCAATCGCCGCGTCGGCAAAGCGCGTAATGCCCGCCTTGTCGCCCAACGCTTGGCAAAACGCCTCGCCCAGCACAATGCCCGTATCCTCGACGGTGTGGTGCGCGTCGACCTCAACGTCGCCTACCGCATGCACCGTCAAATCAAACAGGCCATGGCGACCAAAGGCGTTGAGCATATGGTCGAAAAACGGTACGCCCGTCGAGATATCGCACACGCCGCATCCGTCTAGGTCGAGCTTGACGACAATGTCGGTCTCACCCGTCTTGCGGGTCACCTCGGCATAACGGCCCATCTACATCTCCTCCTTCACCAGCGCGGCAAACGCAGCCAGCACCTCGTCGTTTTCCTGCGGGGTACCCACGGTAATGCGAAGACAGTCCGCGAGCCCCGGCGCATAGCTAAAATCGCGCACCAAAATCGAATACTCATCGCGCAGACGCTCGCGCACGCGCGTGGCATGCGGCGTGCGCACGAGCACAAAGTTCGCCGCGCTCGGCCACACCTCCACGGGCAGGCCCTCGGCAGCCATCGCGCGCAGAGCGGCCAGCTCGCGCGCGCGCTCGGATGCGACCTGCGCCACCACAGGCGCATAGGCATCACGGGCACGCACGCAGGCAAGTGCTGCCGCCTGGCTCAGCACGTTGACCGAGTAGATCTGGCGAATCGCCGCGAACACCTCGATAACCTCGGGCGCCGCGATCACGTAGCCCAGACGCGTACCGGCAGCGCCAAACGCCTTGGACAGCGTATGCAGAATCACCAGGTTGGGATGCTCGGCGATAAGGCCTTGCGCCGTGGTGGCCGCGCCAAACGAATCGTCGGCAAACTCAACGTAGGCCTCGTCGACCATGACCATGCCGGGGCACGCATCGCACAGGGCAGCGACAAAGTCGAGCGGCGCCACATCGCCCGTGGGATTGTTGGGCGAGGTCACAATCGCAAGGTTGCACCCGGGTGCGGCCGCGAGCACAGCTGCCTGGTCGAGCTCAAAGGTCGCCGGGTCGCGCCACACGTCACGCACCTCGGTCTGGCACAGAGACGCAAAGAAGGCATACTCGCTAAAGCACGGCGGGCAGTTGAGCAGGGTCCTCCCCGCGCCGCCAAACGCCAGCAGATAGTTATAGAGCAGCTCGTCGCCGCCGTTTCCCACGCAGACATTCTCGCGCGCCACACCATGCCAAGCGGCAAGCTCGTCGCGCAGGTCGTTCGACATGGGATCGGGATAGCGGTTGAGCGGCGTGGCAACCAGGGCCGCGTCGACCGCCTCGCGCACGCCGGTCGGCGCGGGATAAGTGTTCTCGTTGGCCGAAAGGTTGATGCGCGTGGGCGTAAAGTTGGGATCGTAGGGCTCAATACCGGCCAAGTAAGGCTGGACGAGCTCCTTCATGCGAGGTGTGAGCTCGGCCATATTAGGCCTCCCCGCCGGTCGCGCCAGCGCCATCCGCGCCCGTAGCCGCCAGGTCCACGCCCTCGGCAACTGTCGCCACGGCGTCTCCCGGCCAAGCGACCTTGGTCAGGTCGGCCGCGGCGAGTGACGCGGCGCTCACGGCATCCTCGCCCTGCTCCAGCGCGCGACGGCGCAGGGCGGCCGAAAGCGCGTGCGCCCACAGGCCCTCGGCCTCGGCCAGACGCTGCGTAGCAGGAGCGTCGGAGAGCAGGCCCTCGGGCGTATAGCAAATAACGCTCGAGCGCTTGACGAACTCTTCGACCGAAAGCGGGTTGGAGAACATGGCCGTGCCGCCGGTCGGCAGCGTGTGGTTGGGACCGGCAACGTAATCGCCCAGCGGCTCGGAGCTCCAGGCGCCCACAAAGATAGCACCGGCATTGCGAATGCCGCCGAGCAGACCCATCGCATCCTTGCAGTGCAGCTCAAGGTGCTCGGGCGCCACGGTGTTCACGGCCTCGACGGCGGCAGCCATGTCGGCGGCAACCACGATGGTGCCCTCGTTATCGAGCGAGGCGCGTGTGATCTCGGCGCGCGGGGACTGCGCCACCAGAACGTCGATACCCGCCTCGACCTCGCGCGCAAACTGCTCGTCGCAGGTCACGAGATAGCAAGCCGCCAGCGGATCGTGCTCGGCCTGGGCCATCAGGTCTGCCGCGACCACCATGGGCTTGGCCGTGGCATCGGCCAGCACGCAGACCTCGGAGGGGCCGGCGACCATGTCGATGCCCACGTCGCCCGAGACAATCTGCTTGGCGGCGGCAACAAAGGCGTTGCCCGGGCCGGTGATTTTGTCGACGCGCGGAATGGTCTCGGTGCCGTACGCTAGCGCGGCCACAGCCTGAGCGCCGCCCACCATATAGATTTCGTCCACGCCGCCGAGCTTTGCCGCGGCGAGCGTGTAGGGGCTGATCAGGCCGTCTTTTTGCGGCGGGGTCACCATAACCACGCGCTTGACGCCGGCGACCTTAGCGGGAATGGCATTCATGAGCACCGTGGAGGGATACTGCGCGCGACCGCCCGGCACGTAGATGCCGGCCGCCGCGAGCGGGGTCACCTTAACGCCGAGCATCGTGCCGTCCGCACGCGTGGTAAACCAGCTCTGCTCGACCTCGCGCTGGTGGAACTCGCGAATCTGGCGCGCGGCCTTCTCGAGCGCGGCGACAAAGGCCGGGTCGAGGCCTTCGAGCGCGGCATCGATCTGCTCTTGCGGCAGACGGAAGCTCTGCAGCTCAACACCGTCAAAACGCTGGCAGTAATCGCGCACCGCGGCATCGCCGTTGGCACGCACGTTGGCCACGATATCGCGGGCGGCGTCGACGATGTTCTGCGGCAGCACGCCCTTGCGGTTGAGCTGGTTGGTAACGAGGCGCTCACCGGGAGCAAGCTTGATGGTCTTCATATCGGTATCCCCTATCGGTTGAGGTTGCGTTTGAAAAACGAGATGCTGGGCAGCGACACCAATCGGTCCGCAGCCCGGATATGGGGGCGCCCGTGCGCGCTCGCGCTATTGTGCCGAACCCGCGACGGGCTCAAAATGCTTGTCCTTCACGGCAGCAGCCAGACGATCGGCCAAGTTGCGAACGCGCGGATCCAGGCGCGCGGCACCCGGGTTGACGAAGAAGCGCGCCGTGCAGTCCATAATGCGGCCGGTGATGACCAAGTCGTTGTCGCGCAGCGTGGCGCCCGTCGCGGTAATGTCCACGATGCGATCGGTCATGCCGACGATGGGTCCCAGCTCGATGTTACCGTGCAGGGAGACGATATCGGCGTTCACGCCGCGCTCGGCATACCAGGCGCTCGCGATGCGCGGATACTTGGTGGCCACACGAAGCGACCCGCGACGGGCATAGTTGCGCTCGGCCTGGCCGGCGCGCCACGCGGGCTCCGCCTCGATAAAGGTGCACAGGCCGTAGCCCAGATCGACCAGCTGCAGCAGGTTGAGGTCGGCCTCGATAAGCGAGTCCCAACCGCAGATGCCGCAGTCGGCGCCGCCGCAGCCCACAAAGGCGGGCGCGTCGCTGGGGCGCACGATGACAAACTCGATATCGCCGACCGTGCCCTCGCCGGCGCGTGTGTCGCGACCGCGCACGATGAGGTGACGACCGGGATCGCGCAGCTCCGAGACGTCCAGGCCCGCGGCCTCGAGCACGTCGAGCGTGTCGGCCTTGAGCGAGCCCTTGGGCACGGCAATGCGCAGCGGACCCTCGGCACCACGGCCCGCGGCGTGATCGCCATCGGAAGCAGCGTCCTCGGCCGAGGTGCGCGCAGCCTCCAGGCGCTCGAGCGAAAAGGCAAAGCCCGCCGCCGGCACCTCGATACCGTCGCCAAATGCGCCGGTAAAGATGGAGTCATAGCGTCCGCCCGAACCCACCGGATCAGGCAGGCCGCCGGCATAGGCCTTAAAGACCAGGCCCGTGTAGTAATCGAAAGAGTTCATGATGGAGAAGTCGAACGACAGCACCTGGGCGTCCTCGGGAGCCAGGCCCTCGACCAGGGCACGCAGCTCGCGCGTGAGCGGCGCGACAATGCCCGCCGCCGTCAGAAGCGCATCCACGCGGTCGAGTACCTCGGCACCGCCGTGCAGACGTGGCAGCTCGCTAATGGCGGCCTTGACGGCATCGGACTCGGCGCTTGCCGCCACGCGGGCATCGAGGCCCACGAAGTCGTTGGCGTGCACGCAGCGCAGCGCCTCGGCAGCCAGCTCGCGATCCTCGCATACCGCGAGCAATTCCTTAAAAGGACGCACGCTGCCTGCGATGATGCGCGCATCGGGAAGTGCCAGCTCACGCACGGCCTCCGCCACCAGCGAAACAATCTCGACATCGCCCGCGGTATCGCCCGCACCGATAAGCTCAAAGCCCAGCTGTGTAAACTGGCGCGAGCCGCCGGCGTTGCGCTGGCACTCACGAACCACCGGCGCCTCGTAGCGAAGGCGCAGCGGCAGATCGGCCGCGCGCATGCGGGTCGAAACCAAGCGCACGATCGGCAGCGTGTTGTCGGGACGGACCACCAACAGGCGACCGTCATCATCAAAGAGCTTAAACGGCGTATCCGCAATGCGGCCGCCTTCCTCGAGCGACCCCTTGTCCTCGAGCAGCGGCGTCTCGACCGGCAGGTAATGATGCTCCCTGAAGCAGCCCTTCACCGTCAGCGCAATCTCCTCGCGCGCCTGAGCCTCCTCGGGCAATATGTCCCGGAATCCCCACGGTGTGGCTGTCATCTGGTGAGCCTCCTCATGCTGTGCTTCGTATAGAACAGAAGACCGGCATAGCTCCGCCGGTCTTCTGGGTACTTTAGCATACTAGAGTGCTTGCGGGGCGAATCGTCTCCCGCGACTCACAGCGTATTCATTTGGAAACATAGGAGCGGATTGTCGCAACCCAACCCCACCTAGACGCCAATCGCACGACGATACTCTGCCATTACCTGCGCATCGGCAGCTGCGGGGTCGGCAAAATAGCGCCAGTCATAGGTCTCGGCCGAAACAACTCCGCGATAGCCGCGCGCCACCAGCCTATCCAGGTCGGCGCGCATATCGCGGTCGCCGTCACCCCAAGCAAGATGCGTCGTGCCATCTGCCGCAACATCGACAAAATGCACGTGGGCGACATCATCGCCAAGCAGATCGAAATAATCGTCGATGGTATCCCCCGCCACCGCCATAGCGCCCAAATCCAGACATGCCTTAAGCGCCGGATGATCAACCGCCTCGATCATGCGCTTCGTGTCAGCCGCCGAGTTCACGATTATCGACTCAACCGGTTGTAGAGCCTCGAGCACCAGTCGCACGCCGCGTTCTCCCGCATGCTCGGCAATCGCACGCAGCATCGAGGCGCTGCGACCCCACGCGTCCTCGATCGGCTCGTTCAAAAAAGCCCAGCCGCTCGAGACCATAACCTGCTCGGCTCCAAGTTCCGCCGCGATATCCGCAACGTTCTTAAAGTACGCGAGCGTGCGGGCACGCGCCTCATTCCCGCGCGCCGCGATGTTCCACGGCTTGGGGTTGTTCTGTTCGGGACAAAGCCCCACAATCCGAACCCCATACCGCTGTGACAGCTCCCGCACCTGCTCGAGCGAATCGTATCCGTGGCAATCAACGTACAGATGCATCGCCCCAGTCCAAAGCTCGCAGCACGTGTAGCCTGAGGCCGCTGCCGAGGAAAAGAATTCCTCAAGGTCAAAATAACGATGGCTGATATTCATGACGGCAAGCTGCGGGTAGCTCATAATTACTCTCCAACCCAAACGAGGCCCCGTTCCATGTAGGAGCGGGGCCAAATTGCACAAACGTTATTTGCTCTTAGTAGTCGAACTGGTGATAGTAACGGCGATACTTGAGGTTGTGCTTGGTGACCGTCTCGTAGTAGCGGGCCAGGCGGTCGGTCACGAGCACCGTCAGGATCCACGGGGAGACGATGACGCGGAACTCGTCGTCAAGGCCGGGGATCGCGAACTCGGCGGTGTCGATGACGTTGATGTCGGTGTCGCCGGTCACGCCGCGGGTCAGGAAGGCGCGGACGCGCTCGTCGAGCTTGCGGTTCTCGTCCT
>NZ_JBCPDH010000025.1:0-32322 GCF_040915545.1 Collinsella aerofaciens
AGATTCTAGGACGAAGGCCGTTCTTCGTTAAACGGGCGCTAGGGCGTCACCCTTACACCAACATTTTCGACGCGATCACGAAATTCAGATTGCTTGAGATGTCTTGACGCAAGTTCAGATTCACTTCGGAGTATCATGCTGTCAATTTGAAGGATGCTACCTGCGCTTTTGAAGAATCGAAACGGAGGTTGTAAGCCGATTCTTCCTTTCACCGACTGGCAAAACGATTTACACCTAATTGTGGGAGTTGCCCACGCGATTTCTCTTTGCTCCTGCATCGATCTCGCTAAACTAATAAGTGCTGCCACCAGGGCATTTTCTGGTGCATATTCTATTGGCTCCCGCGAAGATCGGAGCGGGTATGTTTGCTGCCGAGTCCCACACGAGCCGTCATCACATTGCGATCGCTGCCATGGCCTGCCTATGCTTTTTGCTGGGCGGGCCTTCTTATGCCGCGGGCGCTGAGAGCCTCATCATCGCGGGCGCGACGTACTACGAGCCGGGCGTGTCGGGCCCCGGCTGGGCTTGGACCGATGCCGACCACCTTGAGCTTAACGGCTACGCGGGCGAGGCCATCGGCGCCGACGGCGACCTGGTGCTGACGCTTGCCGGGCAAAACTCCGTGACGGAGTCACATGCGCCCGATGCGGACATCACGCTATGCGGCATGGAAGTGTGGGGCAACCTGACGCTTCGCGGCACCGGGACCCTGAAGGCGACGGGCTCGCAGTGCGGGATCCACATTTCGCAGTCGCTCGTGGTGGACGGCTGCACCGTCGATGCCAGGGCAGATGGGGCCGATATTACGGACGAGGCGGTCGCCGGCGTGATCGCTGGCGACATGGCCGTGCGCGGCGGCGGGCGCGTCGTTGCCGCGGGCGCCGGGTCCGGGGCGGGCGTGCGCGCCTACGGCGTGTATCTGCAAGATGCGGGCTTTGGCGATGGTTCGGCCGGCTGTCGGCTTTCCGTCGACGCCTCGTGGCTCGATGCGACCGGTGCCGATGGCGGCGTTGCTTGTCTGGGTGGGTCGCTTGTGTCTGCGCGGTTTGCGACGCCTGCTGGCGGGACCTTTGGTACTAGTGGCGTTGTGGATGCTGCAGGAGTCGTGGCACCGCATGTGATGGTTGAGCCCGATGTCGCCATGCCTCCGGCGGGGGAGAACGATGGGTCCGATGTGCCGGGCAGCGGGACGGGCGCGCCTGATGGTGGCGCCGGTCCCGCTGCAGAGCAACCCGGTACGGAGCCAACGACGGTTGCCGCAATGAAGCCTGCGGCTACGTCGCCCAAGACAAACATAACGACCAAGACGAGGGTGACCAAGACCACGGTGCCTGCGCCGTCCAAGCCTAAAGCCACCAGCGCGACCGCAGCGACACTCCCCAAGACCGGCGACAGCAACTGGATCGCAGTCTCCTTTACGTTTTTCCTGCTTGCTACAGTGCTTCTAGCTGCCGCATGTCGTTGTTGAGATAGCTGCCATTTGGAAGAAAGAGACATCCACAAGGTATGACTATTTGCGTGTTTGTCTATAGGCACCTACTTATCGAAGGCAGAGGCCATACGGACGCGACCATGGGCTGAATCGTGACATGCGACCCAGGTCCACATGAATGAGAAAAGCATTCAATAATGTCGCAGGTTAGACTGAAGGCAACGAAAGGGCACCGGGATCTTTGTCGACCCTGGTGCCCAAGCGAAAGACCACCAGAGTTGCCTCGCAATATTCGACGGTGCTAAAGCGGGCAAATATTAAACCGGACTCATTGGTGAGCTGTATGAGCTGGTTTCTTAGTGACATCCCGGATTGTCTATAAGCAAAAGTCTGGTGTTTCGGAAATGTTGTACCGTACGCCAAAACTGTCAATCTCTTGTTTTAATACAGCCCACTCAATTTCTAAAAGCAGTCGCATAACATCGTAAATTGTCACAATGCCTCGAATCCCCTTGCTCCTCATCCGCACGAGTTCGTAAATCAATTGAACAGAAATCGTTGCTGTATACGGTTCACCGCTTCTATCAAGATTTAATGCTCTTGCAGCATCAATGATCGCGGTGCCAAATAGAAGCTCAGGGCAAATCCCTTCAGCGGGGTTTTCGATTGTGAAATTTACCTTATCTGCGCAAAGCTCAATTTCTGTTTCTCCGGCTCTGCTTTGTTTGAGAAAGGGTTCCGTTTTACCTAGACCTAAATATTCCGTTCTTTTAAGACGCTGCCTGCGGCAGCTCTCCTTAAACATATTGTTACGACAATCTATGATGGCGGCATTCGCAATCTGGTCAGTCAGGCATGGGTAAAAACCTATTAGGATCCAATCGACCTCGCAAGATGCCTTGAAAAGGAGATCGTAAATTTCCGCATAAAGTGGGCATTGTCCACTGTCGAGGCGGGCCACTCTTGTTCCATCGTGAATGAATAATCCCTGAAAATCTGAATGAATTTCAATTAAATAGCCCAATTCAATGCGTCCATCATCACCGCTAAGTTCAGTAAGGTGATTGCGGTATTTAGGTAATTTGCGAGCATGACCTGTTTTTCCACCAAACAATCGGGCATCTAGAGAGCGCGTCAGATCGTCACAGCATGCACAGCTTTGATGATATTTGGCCAATGAGACATAGTTTGCGGCTAAACTCGCCATTTCCTCCGACGATACGCTGTCGACTTTAAGCCTTGGCACCAGCTTTTCATAGTCAGCCTTCATCGCCGATGTGAGCTCAGCAGATTTTGATTGAGCGTTTCGACCATGTTTGATGTTATGGTCGATTCTAAAATGTTCCAAACCAACAATGGATCCATTTTCGCGGGTAATAACAATATCAGGGCACTCGCTGCCTGCGTTAATAGATCCACCCACCTTCAAGGCAGCTTTCTTCTTGTAACCACCCGAGACCATCGACAGCTTAAGAACATCATTGAACACTTGCTCTTCGTGCGCGTTCTGGTCGCTTTTGTTCTTGCTCATGCCGGATCCTCCGCCCTTATAAGTGAAACATAATTCAACTCGCGCCTTTTAACGTTGTCGATAGACGCTCACTGAAAGGTAAGCAATTCAGCAATGTCATCAAGGGAGCCAAGTCTCAAATCCTGATAGGGAATGTAGCCGTTGAACACATTGTGCGTCACACCATCCCAGTCCTCCTGTTCAAAGTCGATATCGCAGTCGTGGCCAGTGACGATTCGAAACTCATGTTGATATTCATATGCACGATTCTTGTGAAAAGGACTTTCACCGGCTGCCTGCTTAAACTTAGATAGTGCTACATCAGGCTCAAATATGTCTCCGTCATAAGAAACCAGCCCGAAATTGATACCTTCAGGTTCCGCCTCCTGAAAGCGAAGCAAAAATTCGACAGGGTCTTTAATCAGAACAGCAGCGCCACTATTTGAAAATTCATCTTTAATGCGCCGCCCATCCTTACTCTGTAGGAAGAATTGATAATTCGAATCTTCAAGTGCCGTCATGCAGTAAATTGCACGACTTGAACCAACAGACATAAAACTTGTAAGGAGACCCTCGTAGGCATCAGACCTTCCATCTCCCGCCTCTTTTGATCTAAATTCATCAATCGCCTGCAGGTAGGGGATTCCCTGGATAAGTTGTTCCGCATAAACTCTCTGCGTAACAAATTTGATTAATGACCCAACACGCCACTGCTCAAGTGCGCCGGCAATTTCCGATTTAGAGATTCGCCGAACCATACAATCATCTCCTTGCTGCTATTCTTCACTTCTTATCAGAACTAATCCAATGAGCTTAAACGATGGTGTATATCTATCAACGTTCTCCTCATGCATTGTCAGATGACGCCGATTCGACGACGAAAGATGACTTGATCTAACCAGCCCCATAAGCTCACCAATTATTCCGCTAGAGTCGTACAAGCTCATAATGAAATGGCTCTGATAAAAGCAAGTGTCTTATGCGTAGAATTGCTCAATAAGTGGAGTCGTGAGATTACTGGATTTTGTAGAAGACTTCTTGTGGAGAGGAACACGTTGGCTGAATTAATATGCTCGGTTATCTCTTTAGCATTGGCGTTTGCCGTCGCCGTTGTACAGTATTGCCAGAGCAAGCGCATGGAGGAATTCGAGCGTCGTCAGGACGAGAGGGATGAGCGTAGGCACGCCGAAGGGAATAAGGCACGAGCGATTGAATTCATCTCGAAGCATTACGCCGACAGAGGCCTGATTCCGCTATGCGCCGTTGCCGCCATGCACAATGATCTTTTCCATTATTCACGTAAGATGTATTGGGAATTCTGCTGCCTTGTGCCGGAGGTGCAGAATCTGATTCTTAAATACTGCAATCTTGACTTGCGGGTCAGGGGAGAGGACGACCTGTTCGTCCGTTGCATCGCCGCAGTCGAAGCCGCCCTCCGTGACCGCTTTCCAGAAGATGAACCTGTTCTTTATGATGATGGGAAATACGTGCTTCGCAGTCTGGAAAGGTATGCGGGGGAGAGACTGCCAGCACCTCGGGTTGGCCTTCTTCCTGAGTGCTTGGACTCTTCCTTCCTGCCCCCTGATAGCTGTACCCCGGGGTACGATTACCTTATCCGTAAGGTACTTTCCGAGGCCTTCGAATCGAGGGATGCTTCCTTCGCCCCCATTTCCTATCTAAAAAATGAATATCAATTCGAATCGAGCTCCGAGATTGAGGCCTGCCGATTCGCGTCGACCATTGCATTGTACGCGGCGACCTACGGCTCTGGTGACGAGGCCAACGATAAGGACTACGGGTGCCCCGGCGGTTTCGATGGCGAGAGAATCGAGACCATGGAAGACCTATTTCTTCTTACTGTCTTCCAGATATATACCAAGCTTCTGCTTCCGAACGAAGGGTAAGAAATAACACGAGGCATTCGTTATTTGACTCTGCCTAATTCTGCCAAATTCATTTTCGATACCTCACTCATTTCCTTCATTACTTGGGCATACTTAAATCAGAAATTGGTCGTAGGGCGCGACCAACGAAATCAAAAGAAAGTCCACTGAGAAGATGTCTTCAATCTCTTTGGGTTGGAGGCATTTTCTTTTTCGGAGAGTCTGCATGAATTCTAAAAATGTCTTTTTGACAAACTCGTTCTACAAAGAGCATCCAAACCATCTAGTCTGCTCTTTATACTCGGATATAAACACTAAGGAGGTAGACGTGTTTTGGAGCTATGTTCAGCTTGATGACGGCACTCAGTTTGCCTACTCAGAGACAAGAGATGACGGGACCGTTCGCGTAGCCGTCGAGCGTCCGGTTGACCTTGGCTTTGACCATGCAGAATGCTTCTTGCCTGCGGTTAATTGGTTCAATGTCGAAGGATTTTCTATTGACGATCTGGATTTTTTGACCGAGTTCGTTAGATCAAACGCCCCATTTATCTTCGAGCTTGCAGAACGGCAAAAAGCCGGACCGGCGGTTTCGGCGCTGGCCCCCTGACGTCTACTGTTGAACGGCAAATAACCCATGATTACGCCTACCGACATATCCACCGCCGCCTCCCGCGTGCTTGCTCAATACGACGTCAGCGAAGCATATTTATTTGGCTCGTTTGCCCGAGGCGAGCAAACGCCCAATAGCGATATTGACTTGCGCCTAGTCTGCGGCAACGCCATGACGTTCGGCACGCTTTACGAACTCTCCCATGAGCTCGAGAGGGAACTTGGGCGAAAGGTTGAAATCGTCACCAACCCACCAGAGCACATGCGCCCAGCATTCCGCAAAAGCATCAAGCAGGAAGAGATACGCCTTTATGTCTCAACATAAACGAAACGATGAGCTTACGGATACAACCCTACAGCCCTGTCCTCCCAAAGAACCTAACGCCGAAAGCCTAGAGGCCATCCGCGAAGGGGATGCGTTCTTTGCCAGTGGAGAACTAGGTCGTTTCGACAACTCCGCCGACCTTATCAATGCAGCTCTAAATGCCCCTGAAATGTGAGAAAACTCAATCACCAAAGAGACGGCCGTCTTGGAGGTGCCAGATCGGCGAGGTACGTACCTCGCCATTTTTGTCCTTCGACGGATAGCGGTACTATCCAGCCTTCTGGCATATCCCGAGAGCCGACTAGCGCGACCGTGTGACTTCTGGGTTTGCCTTGCAGCTCTTCCCATTCATTTGTATGCTTGACTTTGATTTTGGTCGTAAGGCGCGACCAACGGAATCAAAAGAAAGCCTGCCGAGAAGACCTTGGTCGCAGAGCACGACCAACGCAATCAAAACAATGCTCGCGGAGAAGGCGCTTTCAATCGCATTGATTGGAGGCGCCTCTAATACCAAGAGATATCTACTCTGCCGGAGAGCCAGGAGCAAAGGTGGCGGTCGAACGCGCCTGATAACGGGTATCGCTCTAACGAAACCAGTACTACGCTTGGATCCAGGACCTCGTTTCCGGAAGCCGCACGACCAGTGGACTCGCCGAAGAGTTGCGCCGCGGTTGCATTGTGGGCGCGGGCGACCCGTCACCCGTATAGAATCAAAGCATCCGCACGCCAGCTATGAGATGGATTGGAAGCCACATGGAGATCCCCAACACCCTGTACAGCAATGTTATACGACTTTGCGTTTTGCCCCGAGCCCTGCTACGACCGCTTGGTCGATCTCGCCGACCCCGAGGACTGGGGTCCCAGCAACCGCATCCTCAAAAACTACCTGTCGTTTTCGTTTAGCCGCGCGGTGTTCTTGACCGAGCGTGACGTGGACCAGACCGCCCCGTCCAACTTACCGCTGGTGTTCGACGACGACCGTTGCCTATTCAACACCGGCCTGTACACGCGTCGCTACGAGACCATCTACGGCCTGTTTGAGCCCAACACCAAGCCCGACGCGCGCCAGCGCTGGTTTTTGAAGGGCTTCTTTAAAGAGAGCGACCCCATGCTGGTCTCGTTTGAGTACCTGCCGTGCCGTGTGCGCTTTGCCGAGGACCCCTCCGAGCTGGTCTTTGACTACCGCCTTCCCATCCGCTCCAACATCGACCACATTCTGGGCGACGAGGAGAACCTTACGCGCATCCCCGCCAGCCTGATGGGGGAGGGCAACTCGCTGCTGCTGCGCCGCGCCTTTGAGGGAGCTGTCGTCGAGGCCGCCCGACGCGCCGCCGCCAACTACACGCTCGCGGTGCCGCAGTTCTACGGTGGCCGGATCCAGCTGCTCTTGCCGCTGTGCCTGACCGGCGACAAGCCAGAGCTGGCGCTGACCATCCAGCGCGAGGACGGTTTCTACGCAGCGCGCACCTGCCTCACGCTCGACATGGCCTACAACAACGCGCGACTTATCTGCCGACCCGAAACCTCGTGGATCAAGCGATAAAGGGTGGTTTAGCTGGGGGTTTGTCGGCTGCCCTGATTGCTGTGGCGCGGTTTGCGCCCGCGAATTTAAAATCGGAAGCAAAAAGTTCTTGGTAAACCACGCACGGCTATGTTAGTATCTCTTTTGCCGAAAGGCGACGGGCGATTGGCTCAGGGGTAGAGCATATCCTTCACACGGATGGGGTCACAAGTTCGAATCTTGTATCGCCCACCATCTAAAGCACAGGTCAGAGGTGTTAAGCTTCTGACCTTTTTCTTTTTTGACACCAAGGTTGACACCAAAATCGAATCGTAGTCGTATAAGGCGTCATTTTTTTCGCGCCCTTTTTGATGACGCCATTGCATGTTTTGTATAAAACACATCCGTATTTTCTTTGAACTCCCCATGTGATTCGAGCGCAAATGTGGAGACAGGGACCGCATGCCCAGAGCGCCTTCCAGCGGATTTCTATCACACGACGGTTTTTCGGCAGAACTCGTCAAGCTTTTGGTCAGCGTTTGGTCAGCTTCCGGTACTTACCCGCATGATGCCCCGGTAGATAATCGTCCACGACCACAACCGCACGGTCTACGGACGATACCAGGGGAGGCGCAAATGGACGAAATCGTCTGCGCAAACACCGCATTCCGTTACTGGCGCTGCCCGCCACAGGTGCGCGATCTCTACCCGCGCCTGCCCAACTCCGAAGAAGGCTGGCGAGCTCTATCCCAAGCCCCATTCGTAACCGACGTCCTCAAGACCCCAGTCATCACAGCAGCATCAACTCGAAGCAACCTACATTCCGAGACAAGACGTACCATCCGATGGAACAGCGCCTATACAGAGAAGGTCTCGATCGACACGGGCATGGGCTTTAGCGTCACAGACCCTCTTCATACGCTATTCACCATGACTCGAAGCGTTTCTTCATGCGACCTGGTTCTGGCCATGTACGAGCTCTGCGGATGGTTTTCGGTTTTTAAACCATCGCCCGCGGTCGACATGGCACTTGAGCAAGCAAAATCAGAAGAAGAGCAGTACACCACAGAAAGTCTTTTTGAACTAGATGAAACCCAAGACGAGGCCCCATGGAAGCGAGTCTATGCTCGTGCGAGCCAGAAGGACAGCGAGAATGATCAAAGTGGGCAGCAGAATGACGGATCCGGAAATAAAGCAAACGGAAAAGGCACATCGCTCTGGATGAGAAAGCCTCTTATTGAAATAGAAGAACTGCACAGATTTGCAGCGAAGGTTAAGGGCGAGATGTGGGGAAAACAATTCTACGAAGCCGCACGGCAGGTAATGGGTATTGCGGCATCCCCGCTAGAAGTTGCTGGAATCATGTTGCTAAGTCTTCCGAGGCGTACTGGCGGAGCGGAGTTTAAAAACATATACGTCAACGACTTAACACCGCTGTCGAATTCAGCTCGAAAAATCGCAGGTCAGAAAATCTGTTACGGCGATATCGTCATCGTAAACCCAATAATAATGAAAGCTGTGCTTATCGAACTTCAGGGAGAGGTTATCCATGGTTCAGGCGCCGTGCTGGACCACGATGCCGCACGAATGACAGCATTACAAAGCATGGGATACGACGTATTTCTTGTAACCCATGACATGCTCAATGATCACGATCAGCTTGATGCCATCATTCACAGTGTGTGTGAGCGATTGGAGTTGCGCTACAAACCAAAAACCTAGGCGATGAGATGCGCTGAGACCAGATTGCGAGCCAACGTTCTGTGCAATTGGCTTGGTATTGGTAAGTAATATTGTTCAAGTGAGCATTATTACTACTTTATATGCTGCCAGTAATTAAGTGCCATTTTAAAACCACGCCGGTTTACTACGTTGGATTGGGGGTAGCTGAGCACACCGAATTCGTCGCTCGTAAAACCGCAGGTAGAATGCCTGCCCGTTTTGCGAATGTAGGCGTGTGGTCGGAAATCCGGGAATCGTCGCAGTAAACCGGTCTGTTTATGAAGCGACCAGCTGGCGCGAGCTGCGCACGGTTCAGTAAATTGACCCGAAGGCGCGGAGAGGGGCTCAGACGAAACCCTCCCGCGGAAGCACCGCGGATTGCTTTGTTCTGGCCGGCGGCACCTGGGGCGACATGCGCGCCCCGGGAAGGAGGGCGGCGGGCTTGCCGCTGCCCGCGGGGCGCGCCCCGCGGGCTATTTCGGGCATCGTGTGTCCCTTCGGCCCCGCGCCGTTCCACGCACCGTAAAATCTTTTCCAAAATTGTCCTTGCATCGGCGGGGGAGTTCCCGTATAGTACTTTCTCGCACGGGGGCGTAGCTCAGCTGGGAGAGCGCTTGACTGGCAGTCAAGAGGTCAGGGGTTCGATCCCCCTCGTCTCCACCCGAGCATTGAATGAGGCTCCAACGCAAGTTGGGGCCTTTTTTCATATCTATCGATTTACGCCATGTGTTGACTGAGCAGCATCTTGGCGACATACCCATTGTTAATTACGAATATGAATGTTAATAACTTTACGTATCTGGATAGCAAACCTGGTCTGCAGCGCCAATAACAAAGAGGCCGGGCGTAATGCCCGGCCTCGAAATACTCTGGTGGGCCCTCCGGGATTCGAACCCAGAACCCAGGGATTATGAGTCCCCTGCGCTAACCGTTGCGCCAAGAGCCCTTATGAACGGTGAATGCAATTCTAACAAAGGCGACTCAGGCCTAATTTCTTCGCTTCACGTCGTGAAATACTACCATGCACGAGCAAGTCGCACAACGCAAGATCAAGCCCAACGCTAAACAACAGCTAATCTAGGCGCGTCGCAGAAAAGACGTGTTTTAGAATAAGTTAAGGCCATTAATTCAGGGCTCCAACACATTTAACTGTGAAATCAACCTAATGTCATTTCAAAACCATGCCGGTTTACTACGACGGATCGGCGACTCCCAAGCACCGCGAGTTCTCTATTTGTAAAACCGCAGGTAGGGAGCCCGCCGGTTACGCGAAAAGGCGTTCGTGGTCGGACATTCCTGATTCATCGTAGTAAACCGGCATGGTTCTGAAGCGCAGGGGAGGGGCGCTTCGCAGTCAGACCCGATAATAGGACTGGCGGTGCACGGAAAATCCTGTTGCACGGGGCGGGTCGTGTTCCGCGCGTCAAGTCGGCCAGCTCGCCCGCGCCGGGGAGGCCGGGTGCCCCGCGGGCTGACCCGGCCTCCCCGGCGCGGGCGAAAGTTTTTCCAAAAATGTCCTTGCATCGCCGTCCGAGTTCCCGTATAGTACTTTTTCGCACGGGGGCGTAGCTCAGCTGGGAGAGCGCTTGACTGGCAGTCAAGAGGTCAGGGGTTCGATCCCCCTCGTCTCCACCCGAGCATTGAATGAGGCTCCAACGCAAGTTGGGGCCTTTTTTCATATAGGAACACAAGGTCAAAGGCGGCACCATGATCCTCCTGGTCGACAAGATCGAAAAAAGCTTCGGCGCACGCGTCCTCTTTAGCGGCGCGTCCTTCCAGATCAACCCCGGCGAGCGCTTCGCGCTCGTGGGACCCAACGGCGCCGGCAAAACCACCATGCTCAAAATCATCATGGGCATCGACAGCCCCGACTCCGGCCAGGTCCAGTACGCCAAGGACTGCCAGGTTGGCTACCTAGAGCAGGAAACTAATCTGGAGCAAAAGGACACCACCATCCTTGCCGAGGTCATGGCCGCCGCCAAGGAAATCCGCCGTATGGGCGAGCGCGCCAACGAGCTGCAGGCCCAGATCACCGAACTCTCCGAGCAGGGCAAGGACGTTGACGCCCTCCTCAACGAGTACGGCCAGGTCCAGGACCGCTTTGAGCACCTGGGCGGCTACGAGCTCGAGAGCAACGCCCGCAAGATCCTGTCCGGCTTGGGCTTTAAGGTCACCGACTTTGAGCGCCCGTGCTCCGAGTTCTCGGGCGGCTGGCAGATGCGCATCGCGCTGGCCAAGCTCTTCCTGCGCCACCCCGACCTGCTGCTCCTGGACGAGCCCACCAACCACCTGGACCTCGAAAGCGTCCAGTGGCTGCGTGGCTTTATCGCCAACTACGACGGCGCCGTCCTCATCGTCAGCCACGACCGCGCTTTCATGGACGCCTGCGTCGACCACGTCGCCGCGCTCGAGAACCGTCGCGTAACCACCTACACCGGCAATTACAGCAGCTACCTCAAGCAGCGCGAGGACAACCTGGAGCAGATGCGCGCCAAGCGCGCCGCCCAGGAGCGCGACATCGCCCACATGCAGGTCTTCGTCGACAAGTTCCGCTACAAGCCCACCAAGGCTGCCCAGGCTCAGGAGCGCATCCGAAAGATCGAGCAGATCAAAAAGGAGCTCGTCATCCTGCCCGAGGGCCACAAGCACATCGATTTTAAGTTCCCTGACCCGCCGCGCTCCGGCGACATGGTCGTGGGCCTGGAGGGTGTCTCCAAGTCCTACGGCGACAAGCACATCTACAGCGACATCGACCTCAAGCTCTACCGCGGTGAGCACGTGGCGCTTGTCGGCCCCAACGGTGCCGGCAAGTCCACGCTCATGAAGATCCTCGCCGGTCTGGAGCCGCCCACCACCGGCACCCGCGACCTGGGCACCAACGTGGGCGTGGCCTACTACGCCCAGCACGCGCTCGAGGGCATGACCGAGTCCAACACCGTCCTGCAAGAAATCGACACCGTTACGCCCAAGTGGACCGTGCCGCAGCAGCGCAGCCTGCTGGGTGCCTTCCTGTTTAGCGACAACGATTCCATCGAAAAGCAGGTACGCGTCCTTTCCGGCGGTGAAAAGGCACGTCTGGCCCTGGCTAAGATGCTCGTGGCCCCCGAGGCGCTCCTGTGCCTGGACGAGCCCACCAACCACCTGGACATCGACTCGGTTGACATGCTCGAGAACGCCCTGCAAAACTTCCCCGGCACCATCGTGCTGATCAGCCACGACGAGCACCTGGTCCGCGCCGTGGCCAACCGTGTGATCGACATCCGCGACGGCAAGGTCACGGTCTACGACGGCGACTACGACTACTACCTCTACAAGCGCGAGGACCTTGCAGCCCGCGCCGCCGCCGAGGCAGCAGGGGAGAGCGCATCGACTGCGTCCAAGTCCGCCAAGGTCACTACGGCCCAGCCCAATGCGCCCGCCGCGGCGCCTAAACCGGCCGAGGGCAAAAAGACCAAGGAGCAAAAGCGCGCCGAGGCCCAGGCCCGCGCCGCGCTCAACAAAAAGCTCAAGGGCGTGCGCAACCAGCTCAAGAAGATCGAGACGGAGCTCGACAAGAAGCGTGCCCGCTATGACGAGCTTATGGAATTGATGGCAAGCGAAGAACTTTATGCCGATCAGGACAAGTTCAACGCCGCGCTGGGGGAATATAACGGCCTTAAGCAAGAGCTGCCCAAGCTCGAGGACGAATGGCTGGAGCTTTCCACCCAGATCGAAGAGGAGACCGCGCGTGAACTCTCGTAAAGCCACCGCCGTGGCGATGAGCATCATCGCCATCGCCTGTCGCATCTGCGGCATCTTTATGAGCGCGATGACCGTGCTGCTGTGCTTTAGCGGCCTCACCGCCAAGCTGCAGATCGTGGGCTTTGTCGTCGAGCTTTCGCGCGCGCTGCCGAGCGCCATCGCCGGATACGGCGTCATCACATCGCCCTTTGGCGGCGTGTTCCGCCTGGATTACGCCATCGTGGCCGTTATCCTGTTTGTGGCCGACTACCTGCTCACGCGCGCCTCGCGCCGCGTCCGCTAGGGGATCGGCATGTCCAGCAGCTACCTCATGAACCTGGTCGCCAGCGCTGTTGCCGTCATCGTTGGCATCGTGATCCACGAGAGCGCGCACGCCGCCGCGGCCTGGGCGCTCGGCGACAAGACAGCCCGCTCGCGCGGCCGCGTCTCGCTCAACCCGCTCAACCACATCGACCCGTTTGGCACCATTCTCCTACCGCTGCTGATGCTTGCCGCCGGTGGCCCGGTGTTCGCCTTTGCCAAGCCCGTGCCCGTCTACCTCAACAACCTCAAGCACCCCAAGCGCGACGAGGTCCTGGTGAGCGCTGCCGGCCCCGCATCGAACATCGCACTAGCATGCCTTGCAGCTGCTCTCATGCACGCAGCGTATGTCAACCTCTATGCCAGCATGTCCTTTGCCGTGGCCTCCCAAATCATGAACTTCGGCGCCACCTTTATCGTGGTCAACCTGTCGCTCGCGTTCTTTAACCTCATCCCGATTCCGCCGCTCGACGGCTCGTCGATTATCGTCCCGTTCCTCAAAGGGAAGGCGCTCGCCAACTACTATCGTCTGCAGCAATACGCCATGCCGATCCTTATCATCGTGCTATACCTGCTGCCCATGTGGACCGGCATCGACGTGATCGGCCGCTATTTCGACGTTACCGTGTATCCGCTGGCTGAGCACCTGCTCAACTTCGCAATTGCCGGCATCTAGGGTAAACTTACAGGTCGACCGTGCAAAACGGTCGCAACATGCACTCAAACCGCGCCGCGAAGGCGCCGTCAAAGGAGGTCGAAGATGTCGTATCGCGTGTCGACGCAGGTCTACAGCGGACCTTTCGACCTGCTGCTGCAGCTGGTAACCCGCCAAAAAGTAGATATCGGCGCCATCTCGATCAGCGAGGTGGCAGAGCAATACCTGGCCGAGGTCGAGCGCATCGAGGCGCTGGACCTGGATGTGGCGAGCGACTTTTTGCTGGTCGCGGCAACCCTTTTGGACATCAAGGCTGCCTCGCTGGTACCCCAGGAGGCCCCCAGCAAATCCGTCGACGATGACGAGGACGACGAAGACCTCGAGGAACTCAGCGCGCTCGACGGCGATGCCCTGCGCGAGGTCCTGATCCAGCGCCTGATCGCCTACAAGCAGTTTAAGGGTGCGGCGGCGGCCCTTGGCGCGCGCATGCAGGCCGAGAGCCGCATGCATCCGCGCGTGGCCGGCCCCGACCCCGAGTTTTTGGGCCTTATGCCCGACTACCTGGCCGGCATTACCCTGCGCGGCCTGGCCGTCATCTGCGCCGACCTGGACGGCAAGCGCCAGACCTTCCTGCTGGAGGCCGAGCACGTGGCTCCGCATCGCGTGCCGCTCGACCTGACGGTGGCCTCGGTCGACCGCTTTACCATGGCGCACCAAACCTGCACCTTCCGCGAGCTGTTGGACGGCGACGCCACCACCGAGCAGCTCGTTGTCACCTTCCTGGCCATGCTCGAGCTCGCCAAGCGCGGCTCGCTTACGTTGAGCCAGGACGAGATCTTTGGAACCATTCAAATCAATCGCGTCGAGGGCGCCGAGGCCTATGTGCCCGGCGAGGGCCCCGAGCTCACTGAATAGGAGCGGCAACCATGTCAACCCTTTCCACGCTAGAGGCAAACAGCCTCAAAGGCGCTCTCGAGGCGCTGCTGCTGGTGTCGAGCGACCCCGTGAGCGCGCCCGCGCTGGCAGGTGCGCTGGATATCGCCCCGGGCGAGTGCGCGTCGCTTTTGGCCGAGCTCAAGGTTGAGTACGAGGAGGCCAACCGCGGCTTTCAGCTTCGCGAGGTCGCCGGCGGCTGGCGCCTGTTCACACATCCCGCCTACCACGATGTGGTCGAGGCCTACGTGCTGAGCTGGGACACGCAAAAGCTGTCGCAGGCGGCGCTCGAGACCCTGGCCGTTATCGCCTACCACCAGCCCGTCACGCGCGAGGTGGTCAAGGGCATCCGCGGCGTCAACTCCGACGGCGTTATCGCGTCGCTCGTGGACAAGGGCCTGGTGCGCGAGCTCGGCCGCGACCCCGAGCGCGGTCAGGCCATCATCTACGGCACGACCAACGCCTTCTTGGAAAAGTTCGGTCTGCGCTCCACCCGCGACCTGCCCGATCTGGAGCAGTTTGCCCCCGACGAGCAGTCGCGCCAGTTTATCCGCGAGCGTCTGAGCGGCCGCAGCATTCAATCCACGCTCGAGGAGCAGGCCGAGGATCTGGACGAAGAGCGCGAACTAATCGATACCGATGTTGAGGATGTTGAGGCAGTCGAGGACAAGGATACCCTGGTCGTCGATGAGACCTCGGAGGATATGCATGACGAGGACTAACGAAGCAGGGGAGACGCACACCGCCGGCGCCACGGGCGTGCCCGCGACCGACGCTCAGCCCGTCTACCCGCACACCATGCGCCTGCAGCGCTTTTTGTCGCGCGCGGGCGTGGCGAGCCGTCGCGGCTCGGAGGACCTGATGACCGCCGGCCGCGTGACCGTCAACGGCCAGGTCGCGACCGAACTGGGCACCAAGGTCGACGTCGACCGCGACCATATCGAGGTCGACGGCATGCCCGTCAAGCTCAACCAGGGCGCCGTGTACCTTATGCTCTACAAGCCGACCGGCTACCTCACCACCATGAGCGATCCGCAGGAGCGCCCCTGCGTGGCCGAGCTGGTCCCGCGCGACCGCTTTCCGGGGCTCTTCCCGGTGGGTCGCCTGGACCGCGACACCACGGGCCTTTTGCTCTTTACCACCGACGGCGACCTGTCGCAGGACCTGCTGCACCCCAGCAAGCACGTCTACAAGACCTACCAGGCGCTCGTGGACGGCCGCCTGACCGATCGCGACTTGGAACCACTCCGTCACGGCATCGAGCTCGACGACGGCCTGTGCCAGCCGGCGATCTGCCACGTCATTACCGCACACGAGGCCGAGGCCGTGGCTCCCCAGGGCGTCAAGCCCGGCACCACCGCCGTGGAGGTCATCATCCGCGAGGGACGCAAGAACCAGGTCAAGCGTATGCTAAGCAAGATCCACCACCCGGTGATCCGCCTGCATCGCTGCAACTTTGCCGGCCTGGAGCTCAAGGACGTGGCCAAGGGCTCGTGGCGCGAGCTCACCGACCGCGAGGTGCAGATCCTCAAGGCCGGCGGCATCCCGCCCAAGCATGCCGCCTCTAAGCGCGCCGTGCCCGCGACCAACACCGCGACCCGTACGCGCCACCACGGCAGTCACGGCTCCGCGCCCAAGCGCAACACCTACCGCGAGCGTTACACGGGCTAGGCAACCCGCCAAGCCGCAGCGCCTGCGTCCCATACCAGCACGTCAACCACCGAAAGGAAGCATTGCATGATCGTCGCCATCGACGGCCCCGCCGGTTCCGGCAAGTCTACTATCGCCAAGGAGATCGCCCGCCAGCTGGGCTTTAACAAGCTCGACACGGGCGCCATGTATCGCGCCGTCACCTTCGCCGCGCTCGATCGCGGCATCGACCTGGACGACGAGGCGGCCATCAACGCCCTCGCCGAGCAGATCGAAATCCGCTTTACCAACGGCACCGGCGAGGACACGCGCCTGACCATCGACGGCCAGGACGCCTCGGCTGCCATCCGCACCCCGCAGGTGGACGCCAACGTCTCCAAGGTCTCGGCCTACCCGGGCGTGCGCGCCGCCATGCTCATCCATCAGCGCCGCGCAGCCGAAGACCGCGATATCGTGGCCGAAGGTCGCGACATCGGCACCGTTGTGTTCCCCAACGCGCAGGTCAAGGTGTTCCTGACCGCCGACCCGCGCGAGCGCGCCCGTCGCCGCGTGCTGCAGCGCCACCAAAACGACGCCCAGCCGCTTACTGCCGAGCAGCTCGAGGCCGAGGTCGACGAGACCCTCGACGCCCTCAAGCAGCGCGACAAGCTCGACAGCAGCCGCGAGGTCGCGCCACTCGTGCCCGCCGAGGACGCGGTGCACGTCGACTCCACCGCCCACACCATCGATGAGGTCGTCCGCATTATCGAGGACCTCATCAACCAAAGGAGGTAGCCCATGCGCCTGTTTCAGCAGACGCCCGAGGACTATTACAACGCCCCCTACGCCGAGTTTCCAGCGCTCATCCGCGGCACCGTCGTCGTAGTCATGGCCATCCTTTGGGCCTTCTCCAAGCTCATGTGGCGCTGGAAGGTCGAGGACGCCGACTTGCTGTTTGAGCGCCAGGAAGGCCGCGGCAGCGTGGTCATCTGCAACCACACCTCGATGGCCGAGCTCCTGGCTGTAGAGACGGCGCTGTTCTTTGGGGGCCGCCGCATTCGCCCCATCTTTAAGTCCGAGTTCGCCAAGAGCAAGATTGTGCGCTGGGCCTTCAGCCGCGTTGGCGGCATCCCCGTGGAGCGTGGTACTGCCGATATGAAGTGCCTGCGCGCCGCCCAGCATGCGCTGCAGCGCGGCGAGGACGTCCTGATCTTCCCCGAGGGCACGCGCATCCGCTCGCGCGATATCAAGCCCGAGGTCCACGGCGGCTTTGCGCTCATCGCCCAGATGGGCAAGGCGCCCGTCAACCCGCTCGCCATCTGCGGCTGGTCCGATATTACGCCTGCGGGCAAAAAGCTCATGCGCCCCAAGAAGTGCTGGATCCGCGCCGGCAAGGCCGTCTCGCTTTCCGACGCACCGGCCGGGCTTAAACGCACGGAGCGCCTGGAATGGTTTGAGTCCGAGGCCATGAACCGCGTCTACGCTATGCGAGACGAGCTGTGCGCCGAGCATCCGGGCAGGTTCTAGCCATGAGCGAGAATGTGACGAACACCGCCGCGACTGCGTCCGACCAGGCAACCGCGCCTACCATCGAGATCGCAGCCCACGCCGGTACTTGCTACGGCGTACAGCGTGCGCTCGATATGGCGCTAGCCGCCGCGCCGCAGGCAGGGGAGTGCACTCAGGTTCATACCTTGGGTCCGCTCATCCATAACCCCATCGTGGTGCGCGAGCTCGCTGAGGCAGGCGTTGGCCTGGCCGAGAACCTGGACGACGCCGCATCGGGCACCGTAATCATTCGCGCGCACGGAGTGGTGCCGCAGGTGATCGATGCCGCTCGCGAGCGTGGCCTTAACGTCGTCGACGCCACCTGCCCTTACGTGAAGAAGGTCCATATGGCAGCCGAGCGCCTGGTGCGCGAGGGCTACCGCGTGGTGGTCGTAGGCGAGCCAGGTCACCCTGAGGTGGAGGGCATCCTGGGCCACGCCGGCACTGATGCGCTGGTCGTGAGCTGTGCCGCCGACGCCAACGCCTTGTCGTTCAAGGGCAAGGTAGGCCTCGTCGTGCAGACCACCCAGACCGCGCAGAACCTCGCCGAGGTCGTGGCAGCTATCACCCCGCGCGTGCAGGAGCTGCGTGTGATCAACACCATCTGCGCCGCCACGAGTGAGCGTCAACAGGCAGCAGCCACACTTGCCAACCGCTGCGACTGCATGGTCGTCGTGGGCGGCAAGAACTCGGGCAACACCCGCCGCCTGGCGCAGATTTGCGCAGACGCCTGCGAGCGCACGCATCACATCGAGGAAGCTTCAGAGCTTGAGACCGCTTGGTTTACCGACGCTCACCACATCGGCATCACCGCCGGAGCCTCCACCCCGCAAGAACACGTCGAGCGCGCCGTCGAGCGCATCAAGGAGCTTTGCCGCTAATCATGGACCAGACCGTACCCGCATACGCCGCCGAGGTGGCCGATTACGGGCGCAGCCGCGACCCCGAGCCGGGTGAGGGCGCGCTCGTAAAGAACGTGCGTCCCGAATCGCCCGCGTGGGATGTGGGTATCGAGCCGGGCATGCGCGTGCTCACGGTCAACGGTGAGGCGCTCACCGACATGATCGTGTGGCTCTGGGAGGCCGACGACGACACCGTCGACCTCGAGGTTTTCGACCCGCGCGACGGCACCGTCACCCCCGTCGAGCTCGACCGCTTCCCGGGCGAGGACTGGGGTTTGGAGTTCGATGGCCCCATCTTCGACGGCATGCGTACCTGCGTAAACGCCTGCGTGTTCTGCTTTATGACCATGTTGCCCAAGGGCGGCCGCTCCACGCTCTATATTCGCGACGACGACTACCGCCTGAGCTTTTTGCAGGGCAACTTCGTCACGCTCACGAACCTCACCGACGAGGACGTGCAAAACGTCATCCAACGCAACATGAGCCCTATGAACGTGTCGGTCCATGCCGTGAGCCCCGACGTCCGCCGTCGTATGATGGGCCGCAACGCCCAGCGCGGCATGGACGTACTCGAGGCCATCATGGCCGCCGGCATCGAGATTCACGCGCAGATCGTGTTGTGCCCCGGCATGAACGACGGCGAGGAGCTGGAAAAGACCCTGCGCTTTTGCGAGGAGCACGAGCAAATCACAAGCCTGGGCATTGTGCCGCTCGGTTTTACCAAGCATCAGAACCGCTTTAGCTGGTCATACAGCGACAAGCCCGAACTGGCGCGCGAGACCATTGCCATGATCCGTCCCTACCAGGACCGCGCCTTCGAGCGTTTTGGCCGCCACACCTTCCAGATGAGCGACGAGTTCTACCTGGACGCCGGCATCGATCCGCCCGAGGCGGACTTTTACGACGGCTATCCGCAGTACTACGACGGTATCGGCATGATCCGCTCATACCTAGACGAGACGGACGATGTGCTTGCCGCCGATGCCGAGCGACTGGCCCGCGTCCGCGAGGCCATCGCCGCTCGCAGCCAGCACCTGCTGTGCCTCTCGGGCGCCAGCGCACGCGACACCGTGGCACGTTTCGTGGAATCGCCGCAGGGGCTCGCCGGCACCGTCACGGCCATCAAGAATCGCTACTTTGGCGGCAACGTGGACGTGACCGGCCTCATCGTCGCCTGCGACATTCTGGAACAGCTGCCGCAGGACCTCTCGGGGGTTATGCTCTTTGTGCCTAAGCTCATGTTCAACGCTGACGGCATGACGCTTGACGAGTATCATCGTGACGATTTACTCGCAAGCCTTACCAGTCGCGGCGCCGAGGTCCATGTGGTGTCGACCATGCCGCATGAGCTGCTCGATACCCTGGAGCACATCCTTGGCATTGTGCCCGCAGACTCTAACACTTCCACTGACCCTACCCATTAAAGGAGAGCAGATGAAACCTATCGTCGCCGTCGTCGGACGCCCCAACGTGGGCAAGTCCACGCTCGTTAACCGCCTGGCCCAGACCTCGGACGCCATCGTCCACGAGTCCCGCGGCGTCACGCGCGACCGCTCGTACCACACGGCCGATTGGAACGGCCGCGAGTTCACCATCGTCGACACGGGCGGCATCGAGCCGCTCAAGAGCGATGACGTCTTCGCCACGTCCATTCGCGACCAGGCCCTCGCCGCCGCCGAGGAAGCCGCCGTCATCCTGTTTGTGGTCGACGGCCGCACCGGCGTCACCGAGGAGGACGAGTCGGTCGCTCGCATGCTCAAGCGCTGCGACAAGCCGGTCTTTCTGCTGGTGAACAAGCTCGACAACCCCGATCGCGAGAACGACAGCATCTGGGAGTTCTATTCCCTCGGCATCGGCGAGCCCACGCCGCTCTCGGCGCTGCACGGTCATGGCACGGGCGACCTGCTCGACGACATCGTGGCCAAGCTTCCTGAGGAGGAGGACGAGATCGCCGACGAGTTCCCCGATGCGCTGAACGTGGCTATCATCGGCCGCCCCAACGCCGGTAAGTCCTCGCTGTTCAACCGCATCCTGGGCGCCGACCGCTCCATCGTGTCCAACATTGCCGGCACCACGCGCGACGCCATCGACACCGTCGTGAAGCGCAACGGCAAGCACTACCGCATGGTCGACACTGCGGGTATCCGTAAGAAGAGCACCGTGTACGAGAACATCGAGTACTACTCGATGGTCCGCGGCCTGCGCGCCATCGACCGTGCCGACGTGGCGCTGCTCGTCGTCGACGCCTCCGTGGGCGTTACCGAGCAGGACCAGAAGGTCATGGGCCTTGCCATCGAGCGCGGCTGCGCCATCGTTGTGCTGCTAAACAAGTGGGACCTGCTCGACGACGATCGCAAGCGCGAGGCCTGCATGGAGACCATCGACCGCCGTCTGGGCGTCATGGCTCCCTGGGCCCAGTACCTGCGCATCTCTGCCCTCACTGGCCGCAGCGTCGAGAAGATTTGGGCGATGGTCGACGCCGCCGAAAAGACGCGCTCGCAAAAGATCAGCACCTCGCGCCTCAACACGTTCCTCACCGATCTGCGCGAGTTCGGTCATACCGTGGTGGACGGCAAGCGCCGCCTGCGCATGCACTACGTGACCCAGACGGGCGTCAACCCGCCGACGTTCACGTTCTTCGTCAACCACAGCGATCTGGTCAACGACACCTATCAGCGCTACATCGAGAACCGCATGCGCTCGACCTTCGACTTTGCCGGCACACCCATTCGACTCTTCTTTAGGAAGAAGGAGCAAAAGGATGCATAATCCGATTCTGCTGACCGCCATCTGCGCCGTGGTCTCGTTCTTTATCGGAGCAATTCCGTTTGGCCTGATCCTGGGCCGCGTGTTCAACCACACCGACATCCGCAAGGCGGGTTCCGGCAACATCGGCACCACCAACGCCCTGCGCGTGGCCGGCCCCAAGGTGGCCGCGCTCACGCTGCTGCTCGACTGCCTTAAGGGCGCCATCTGCGTCCTTATCGCGCGTCCGCTCATTGCCGACTTGGGCTATGGCTTCCCCGTGAGCATTATGGCCCCCGGTGCCGCCGGCGACTGGATGCTCGGCGTCATCTGCCTGGCAGCCGTGTGGGGCCATATCTTCTCGCCCTACCTCAACTTCCATGGCGGCAAGGGCATCGCAGTTGGTCTGGGCGTCATCCTCGCCTGGTACTGGCCCATCGGACTTTCGCTGCTGGGCATGTTTATCGTGGCCGTCGCCATCACCAAGTTTGTGTCGGTGGGCTCGCTTGCCGCGGCCATCGGTCTTCCCATCGCTGCCTGCGCGGTCTTTCCGTACAGCAGCCTCGGACTTAAGTTTTGCATGGCGCTGATCGGCATCACCGTGGTGTGGGCCCATCGTGCGAACATCAAAAAGCTCATGACGGGTAAGGAGTCCAAGCTCTCGTTTACCAAGCGCGTCACCGAGCCCGACGATAAGTAGGAGAGAGTCATGAATGTTGCGCTGATTGGCTCCGGCTCCTGGGGAACCGCCGTCGCGGGCCTTGCCGCCGCGCGGGCCGAGCGCGTGACCATGTGGGCCCACAGCGAGCAGACGGCCTCCGGCATTAACGGCGAGCACCGCAACCCCCGCTACCTTGTGGGCTACAAGCTGCCCGGCAACGTCGTCGCCACGACGGAGCTGGTACAGGCGCTCGACGGTGCCGAGGCCATCATCTTTGCCGTTCCTTCGACGCACCTTCGCAGCGTGTGCCACCAGGCCGCTCCCTTTATCGCCGCCGATACCCCGGCGCTCTGCCTCACAAAGGGCATTGAGCCCGAGTCCGGCCTGCTCATGAGCGAGGTCATCGCCAGCGAGATCGGCAACGAGTCGCGCGTGGCGGCGCTCTCGGGCCCCAACCATGCTGAGGAAATCTGCCGCGGAGGTCTTTCTGCCGCCGTCATCGCCAGCGAAGATACGCAGGTAGGGGAGACCTTTAAGGACCTACTCCTGTCAACGGCCTTTCGCATCTATCTGTCGCAAGACATGACCGGTGTCGAGGTCTGCGGCGCCATGAAAAACGTCATCGCCATCGTATGTGGCATCTCCGCCGGCACCGGTGCGGGCGACAATACGCTCGCCCTCATCATGACGCGCGGCCTGGCCGAGATCAGCCGTCTGGTGCATGCCCGCGGCGGGCAGGCTATAACCTGCATGGGGCTTGCCGGCATGGGCGACCTCATTGCCACCTGCACCTCGGAGCATTCGCGCAACCGCACCTTTGGCTACGAGTTCGCTCATGGCGTATCGCTCGACGAGTATCAGACGCGCACGCATATGGTGGTTGAGGGCGCCGTCGCGGCCCGCAGCGTCAGCGAGCTTGCCCGTTCACTGGGCGTAGACATTCCGCTCACCTTTGCCGTGGAGCAAACGCTCTACAACGGTGTTACTTTAGATAGGGCGCTCGAGATTCTTACCGATCGCGTCCCTTCTCAAGAGTTCTACGGACTCACCGACTAGCGCAGAAAGGCTTCTACCATGGGTTCCATCAAAATCGCTCCGTCCGTCCTTTCGGCCGACATGGCCAACCTCAAGGGCGAGCTCGACAAAATCGCCGGCGCCGACTACGTGCACTTCGACGTTATGGACGGTCACTTTACCGGCAACCTCACCTTTGGCGTTGACATCCTCAAGGCCGTCAAGCGCTCCACCGATGTACCGGTCGACGCGCACCTGATGGTGTCGAACCCCGACGAAACGGTCGATTGGTACGCCGACGCCGGTGCCGATATGATCACCGTGCACTACGAGGCCTCCACGCACCTGCACCGCACGCTCACGCATCTGCAGCAGCGCGGCGTCAAGGCCGGTGTGGTGCTCAACCCCGCCACCCCCGTGTGCGTTCTCGAGAGCATCATCGACGTCGTCGATATGGTGCTGCTAATGAGCGTGAACCCCGGCTTTGGCGGCCAGAGCTTTATCCCGGGCACCATCGCCAAACTGCACGAGCTCAAGGCCATGTGTGAGCGCCACGGCGTTTCGCCCCTCATCGAGGTCGACGGCGGCATCTCTTCCAAGAACATTGCCGAGGTCGTCAAGGCCGGCGCCAACGTGCTCGTTGCCGGCTCCGCCGTATTTAAGTCCGAAGATCCCGCCGCCGAGGTTGCGCTGCTGCAGAAGCTGGGCAACGAGGCCGCACAGGAGGCATAAACCCTTATGACCGCAGGTCAAAACCGCATACCCGTGAATCTTGACTTCGCCGCCTCGACGCCTATGCGCGCCGAGGCGCTCCTTGCGCAGCGCGAGTACGACGACAGCGAGCTTGCCGGCGTCAACCCCAACTCGCTGCATTCGCTCGGCCGCAAGGCTGCCGCGCGTCTGGAGGTTGCACGTCGCGAGATCGCCCGCAGCTTTGGCGCGCGCGTTCGCCCGTCTGAGATTGTTCTGACCAACGGCGGCACCGAAGCCAACCAGCTGGCGCTACTCGGTCTTGCCGAGGGTGCACGTCAGCGCGACCGTAAGCGTAACCGCGTGATCGTATCTGCCATCGAGCACGATTCGATTCTGGACAACCTGCCGTTGCTGCGTGCCGCCGGCTTTACCGTCGACCTGGTGCAGCCCTGCCGCATGGGCTACATTGAGCCTGCCACGCTTGTCGAGCTGCTAGGCGACGACGTGGCGCTCGTGAGCATCATGGTTGCCAACAACGAGACCGGCGTGGTGCAGCCCATCCGCGAGCTTGCCGCGGCCACGCATACCGTTGGCGCCCTGTTCCACACCGATGCCATCCAGGGCTATCTGCACATTCCGCTCGATGCCGCCGAGCTGGGCGTCGACGCCATGTCCGTCGCAGCCCACAAGATTGGCGGTCCCGTGGCATCCGGCGCGCTTTACGTTAAGACCCGCACGCCGCTGCGCCCGCGCATCTTTGGCGGCGGACAGGAGGCCGGTCGTCGTGCCGGCACGCAAGACCTGCGAACGCAGCTCGCCTTTGCCGCTGCCGCCTCGTCTCTGACGCCCCATGTGGCTCAGGAGCGCGCGAAGCTGCAAGCCCTTTCCGACAAGCTCTACGCCACGCTTACGGCCCACCAGCGCATTCACGCCACCATGGGCGACTACGCACAGGCCGATCGCCTGCCGGGCATGGTGTCGATCTACGTTGATGGCATGGACTCCGAGGAGCTCATCGTCAAGCTCGATGCCGCCGGCTTTGAGGTTTCGGCCGGCTCGGCGTGCTCGAGCGGCAGCATGGACCCGAGCCATGTGCTCAGCGCCATGGGCATTGGTCGCGAGCAGGCACTAGGTGCACTGCGCATTTCCTTTGACGACCGCGTGAATCCGGACGATCTGGACGAGTTTGCCCAGACGCTGCTCTCGATCGCAGGTGCCGCATGATCGTCGCCGAGCTCGAGCGCGCGCTACTGGCACGCTATCCCAAGACGGACACCGAGCCCTGGGACCACGTAGGACTCTCCGTTGGCGATCCGGCCGCGGAGATCACCGGCGTTGCCTGCGCACTCGATGCGACTGAAGCTAATGTTCGCCGCGCCCAAGAAGCAAGCGCCAACGTGCTGCTGACGCATCATCCCATATACATCAAGGCACCCGAGGCCTTTTGTCCGGCGGATGCCACACGTCCCCAATGCAGCGCGGCGCTCTACGAGGCAGCGCGTTGCGGCGTGAGCATCATATCGCTCCACACCAACCTGGACCGCTCGCACGAAGCCCGTGTCCGCCTGAGCAAGCTGCTGGGTGCTGCACCCGTAAGCTCACTGGAGCACGTGGACGACCCCGAAGCCACCGGCCTGGGCGCGCTTGCAACGCTCAACGACCCGTATACGCTGCGCGATCTTGCCGCCCGTGCTGCCACGGCCTTCGGAAGCGACCCGCGCGTATGGGGCGATGCCGAGCGCCCGTGCCGCACCGTCGCCATTCTGGGCGGCTCCCTGGGCGACTTTGGCGAGCTCGCCATCGCCGCGGGTGCGGATGTCGTCGTGACGGGCGAGGCGGGCTATCACGTGGCGCAGGACCTCGCTCTGCGCGGTCTGGGCGTCATCTTGCTCGGCCACGACCGCTCCGAGGAGCCGTTCGTTGATATATTGATGAACTCTGCAGTTGACGCCGGGGTCAACCCCCGTCATGCGATTAAAATACTGAACCCTTGCCAATGGTGGACTGTGACAAAAGGAGAGAACTTATGAGCGCCGGCGCTACGCTACTCAAGCTGCAACAGATCGATTTGGAGCTCGCCCGCAACAAGAGCGAACTTGCCAATATGCCGGAGCTCAAGGAGCTCGCTTCCAAGCGCAAGACCTATGTGAAGCTCAAGTCCGAGATGACCAAGCTCTACGCCCAGCGCAAGGATCTGGACATTGAGCTCGACGATCTCAACACCACCGAGATCCAGACCAATAACGCCATCGAGGCCGCTAAGAAGCGCCACGTTGACGGCTCCGACTACCGCGAGGTACAGGACCTGGAAAACGAGCTCGCCACCCTGGCCAAGCGCCTGGACAAGATTGAGCACACCCGCAAGGATGTCGTTGTCGCCCATAAGGAGGCGCTCGACCGCGAGACCCGCGCGCAGGCCATCATCGCCAAGTTCGAGGAGGGCGTGAAGGCCGATACCAACGCCGCCCGCGCCAAGGCTGCCGACCTGCAGGCTCAGATCGAAGCCGCCACTAAGGAGCGCACCGCTCTTGCCGCCACGCTGCCGGCCGACGTGCTCACCGACTACGAGCGTCTGCTCAAGCAGTTCCGCGGCTTGGCCGTCGAGACCATCCAGGGCAACATCCCCACGGTCTGCCACACCGCGCTGCAGGCATCGTCCATGAGCGACCTCAACCACGACGGTAGCGAGATTACGCACTGTCCGTACTGCCACCGCCTCCTGGTGCTCCCGAGCAAGGAAGCCTAGCGATGACGGCGGCATCCAACAATTCAATGCAACTTGAGGGAAAAACGATCCTGCTGGGCATTACCGGCGGGATCGCCGCCTATAAGTCGTGCAATATCGTGCGCCTGCTGCAAAAGCGCGGCGCACGTGTCAAAGTCGTTATGAGCGAGCATGCCACGGAGTTCGTGGGCCCGCTCACGTTCCGCGCGCTCACCAATGAGCCGGTCGCGGTTGGGCTATTCGACGACCCGTCTGACCCCATCCACCATATCTCGCTTGCGCAGGAGCCCGATCTGGTGGTCGTGGCGCCCGCGACGGCCAATATCATCGCCAAGATGGCCAACGGCATCGCCGATGACCTTATTTCCACCACGCTGCTTGCGACGCCGCGACCCATCGTGATCGCACCCGCTATGAACAACGGCATGTGGAAGGCGCCGGCGACGCAGGCCAACATGGCCACGCTGCGCGAGCGCGGTGTCCATGTTGTGGGACCCGGCAGCGGCTACCTTGCCTGCGGCGACGTGGACACGGGACGCATGAGCGAGCCCGAGGACATCGTCGAGGCTGTATGTGAGGTGCTCAAACCCGTGCCTCAGGACCTGGCAGGCAAGCGCGTCGTCATCACTGCCGGCCCCACGCACGAACCAATCGACCCGGTGCGATTCATTGGCAACCGCTCATCAGGCAAGATGGGCATCGCCCTGGCAGGGGAGACCGCTCGCCGCGGTGCTGCGGTCAAGCTTGTGCTGGGACCGACATCGCTCGATGTCCCCCGCGGCGTGGAGTGCGTGCGCGTGCAGACCGCCGCTGAAATGCTGCAGGCAGCGCTCAGCGCCTTCCAGACGGCCGATGCGGCAATTTGTGCGGCCGCCGTCGCCGACTATACCCCCGCCACCCCTGCGGACCATAAGCTCAAAAAGGCCAACGAACGCCTGGATCGCATCGAGCTTGTCGAAACGGTCGATATTTTGGCCGAGCTCTCGCGCCAGAAGGGCGAGCGGTGCGTAATCGGATTTGCGGCCGAGACCGATAACGTTGTCGAGTACGCCGAGCGCAAATTGGCCCGCAAGGGCTGCGATGCCATTATCGCCAACGATGTCTCGCGCGCCGATTCGGGCTTTGGAACCGACACTAACAAGGCCTGGATTGTGAGCACAACGGGTACGCAAGAACTTCCCGTGCTAACAAAACCCCAGCTCGCAGATACAATTTTGGACTTGCTTCAAAATTTATAAAAAAGTTCTTGCACAAGTCTAAAGTTTCGGGTTAATATACTCCCTGTTGCAAGCGAGAGCAGAGCAACAAACATAAGCTTCGGGACGTGGCGCAGCTTGGTAGCGCACTTGACTGGGGGTCAAGGGGTCGCTGGTTCGAATCCAGTCGTCCCGACCAGAAGTTTGCAGGTCAGGCACCTAGTGCCTGACTTTTTTTTTGTTTTAAGCAATTGCTTAATTTTGATTAAGCAACAGGGTGCCAAAAATCTACCTGCGCGATAATCGCTTTTTGCGGCTACTTGCGCGTTTTGCACGCGCTTGAGCCGATTTATTAACGCGACATGAATCTACATACGCGTAGCTGGTATACAGACGAGTACAGGCTGTATTTATCGCGGCGATTTACGCAGATATGGCGACTGTAACGAACTAGTGTGTCGCTGTATTTATTCCAGCAGTTCACTTGATCTGTGGACAAGTGAGCGGTTACAACAAAACGCCAACCAGGATGGACTCCATACGAGGATGCCGCAAAGGTAATGGCGGGGAAGTGCGGCAGGCGCTCTGAGAGCCGCTGTATGACCCCATTTCTCCTCAACCCGATTACCTGTACAATGAACCTCGAATTGTTTGAGTAATCGCCAAAAAAAAGCCCTCGCAGGATTGCGGGGGCTTTGCGATGAAAGAGATCAGAAGCAGAAAGCGGGGAGGACATAAAACGAGTCCGTCGCGCTGTAGCTGTAGCAAATACCGCCGCTTTGAACATAGCGAAAGGATGTGGAGCTGCGCGGTCTCACGGAACGAGTCCAGTGGCTATAGCCTGATGCACCGGAATAGTTCGACCCCGTCACGCCCTTGGATTTGTAGCACTCGTACTGGATGCCGTCAGATTGCATATCCCCGTATACTTCGGTTGCCGAGAGCAGAAAAACCTTGTCGGTCGTCGCCGAGGGGGCACCGCCCCCGTTACCGCCAACGTTATCGGTTGTCTTTGTGACGGGTTTCACCTTTGACTGGAGCTCGCTGGGCAGGAGCAACCAGAGGTCACCGCTGTTGAGGCGGGTACGGAGCTCGGACTTATCCCAACCACCGGCATTGGTGTCCGTAGCGTTCATTCTCTGGCTACCCAAGGCAGAGTTGGTCGCCTCGAACGTCAAGCCTGCCATGCCGCTACCATCGGCCAAGTCGTCGTGGTTGATGCCGATGATACGGTACTCGAGCGTCTTGCCATTGGTCAGCTTCATCGAGAACTTGGTGCCGGCATCCATGGCGGCCTTGGCCTTGGCGTAGGCGATAGACGATGTACCGTTCTTGGCAATGTCTTTGGCAACCGCCTCCTGCTCGTCGAGGGTCCAGTCCTTCGCGTCCTTGGCGATGGCCACCTGGACGGCCGCGGAATCGGCGCCTGCGGAGCCGCCACCGGACGCGCCTCCCTCGACGCCGCCGACCGTCCCATTGTTCACCGTGTTGCCGACCAGGTTGAACTGGTTTCGGATGGCTCCGGCCACGCCGGGTCCCGCGAACACGATGACCAGGCCGATGACGGCAATGATCAGGACGTACTCGATAATTGATTGCCCTCGGAAGCGGGTCGTTTCAGGAGCGACCCCCCCCCGAAGGTTAATTGCCGCTGCATGCATATACGGCTCCCTTCACTCGGGGTTTGCAATACGAGCCGAGCGTAGGGCTATTCCAAGTATTTGCAACGGTCTTGCCGCTGCGGCAACGATGACGGCAGGGGAGAAAGTCATGCGATATTAGCGCGGCTATAACGTCCGCTTCGAATGCCGACCGTATTCATATCGAGGCAGCCATTTCATACCTTCAGAAAGACAACTGAAAGCCGCAAAAAAGCGGGACCCGGCTATAAGCCGAACCCCGCCCAAGAGAAGCCTTTAGAGCCGAGACAGACAACGCGTGTGGACAATCACTCAGCCTTCACCGCCATGCGCACGACCTCTTCCATCGGGTAGCGAGTGCCGCAGTCCCCGTCCAAAGCCTCGTTGTAGGCCTCGATGTCCGCCATGTCCTCAGCCTTCTCGAACGCGGCCCTTCTCACGAACTCGGAAAAGGTCATGCCCGTGGCGTCCGCATGGCCCTGAATCAAGGCCATTTCGCCCTCATCGAACTTGACCGCGATCTCGCGCATCGCCATGGTCGCTCCCGTAAACGCCGTCATCGAAGTGAATCCATTATCCACCCACCGTATACGCCCCGAACTCGAAACACCAAGCAGGATGGACTCTATACGAGGACGCAGCAGAGGTAATGGCGGGGGAGTGCGGCAGGCGCTCTGAGAGCCGCTGTATGACCCCATTTCTCTTCAATCCGACTACCCGTGCCATGAACCTGAAGCCGTTCGTTCGGTCGCCAAAAGAAAGCACGCGCGGGGTAACGCGGGCTTTGCGCTAGACAAGCTAGAAGCACCAGGCGGGGGAGACGCAAAACCAGCCCGGCGCGGAGTTGCTGTCCGACGGATTGCCGCTGCTGTCGACATGGAGGAAGCCCTTCGAGGCGTTCGGAAACACCTAACGCTCCCACCAACCGCTGCCAATGGCAATGGCAGAGTTGGGATTATAGTTCTCCGTCACCTTGCCTTTGAAGGCCTCGTACTGGGTGCCCTCGGAGGAAGTCCAGGGATAGGATGCCCAATAGGAGGTGGGGGCGATCTCAGAGTAGCTGAGCAGGAACAGCTTGTCCGAGGTAGCCGTCACGGCGGCGTTCTTGTTCTCATCACCGCCCCCGACATTGTTCGATAGCTTCTTGACGGCCTTCACCTTGGACTGGAAATCGGAGGGCATCAGATTCCAGATCTTGCCGGAGTTCATTTTCTGACGGAGTTCAGACTTCTCCCAACCGCCGGCGTTGGTGTCAATCGCGTTCATGGGGGACCAAATGCCCGTCGTGGTGGTGAGGAACGTGAGGCCCGCCTTGCCGGATCCGCCTGCAAGGTCATCATGATTGATGCCGATAATGCGGTAAGTCAGCGTCTTGCCATCGGTGAGCTTCATCGAGAACTCGGTGCCGGCATCCATCGCGGCCTTCGCCTTGGCGTAGGCGGGCGACGCCTCGCCCTTGGCGGCGATGTCCTCGGCAACTGCCTTCTGCTCACCGAGGGTCCAGTCCTTCGCGTGTCCTTCGCGTCCTTGGCGAGCGCCGCCTGGACGGTCGCGGAACCCGCGCCGTTACCGCTGCCGGAACCGCTCGGTTCCCAAGTCCCACCTGCTGTCCCGTTTACCAATACTCCCGCCACCGTGTTGAACTGGTTCCTGATTGCCGACGAGACCCAAGGGCCGGCTATCATCACAACCAGGACGATAATCGCGATGACCAGAACGTACTCGATGGCTCCTTGGCCTCGGAGGCGGGTATTCCTAGGAGATACCCACCCCCCCCCCGAAGGTTAATTGCCGCTGCATGCATATGCGACACTCCCTTCGCATGGGGATTGATATTGCATGCAGAGCGTACGTTAAAGCGAACCGACTAGCCCGTAACGTGCCGCTGAGGCAACGGCGGCACGGGTGCCCGCGCCACATAAACTGCTTGCCGTTTTGTTTCTTCAGACCTACTGCCACGCCTTCGGGAGGATAACGCCGGGGGCGCAGTGATTGAAGTCACTATGATTAGCATAGGTTGGGACATTCCAATCGGAACAGTCGAGGTTTAGATTTTTGCAATAGCTAAACATGCCGAGCATATCCATAACATCTGAGGTCTTCCACCCTGGTCCAAATTTCACGCTTTTCAGCGAACTGTCGGTGGAAAAAAGGAGGCGTAAATCGCCGGCTTTCCGCGTCGACCATCCGGAGATGTCAATCTCCTCGACCTTGTAAAGGTTTTTGAGCGCCGAGTCGAATTCGACGACCGAGGACGTATCCCAGCTTGAAATACTGAAGGAAGTCGCATTGCCGCAATACGCGAATGCGTGCTGCAGATTTGTGCAGTTCGACATGTCGAACTTTGCCAGATCAAAGCTCTTGCAGTTCTCCATGTACTGAAAGCAAAATGCCAACGAGTGGATTTCTATGCCATCGTCAACGGCCTTTACGGCCACGATATTATTTCTGTTAGGCCACCAGTGGGCAGTCGTCTTGCCGTCGTTTCCCACGGTCGCGGTGGCGTATCCATTTTCGAACCCCGTATACACCGCCGTCACGCGGCGGCTGTTGAGCATGTCACCGACTCTGGGGACCCCGCGGCACTTGTAGAACATGAGGCTGTGGTCGTCCTTCGAGTACACGGCGAACGCTATCCTGTGAACGGGGTCCACGATGTCGGCGTCGGTCAACGACCCGTTGCCGCCGCCCGTGCCGCCCGACTCCCAGCTCCCCTTTGAGATTCCGTTGCCGAGCGTCCCCGCCACCGTGTTGAACTGGTTTGTGATCGCCGACGAGACCCACGGTCCCGCGATCAGCACCACCAGGACGATGATCGCGATGATCAGTACGTACTCGACTGTCGACTGCCCCTTCGGGCGGCGGGTAAATCTGGGAGATACCCATTACAGTCTGAAATAGGCCATCGATAAATTTCGATGGCGAGCATTCGGCGCATTGCCTACGATACGGGCAAGC
>NZ_JBCPDH010000026.1:0-30467 GCF_040915545.1 Collinsella aerofaciens
GTCAACGATATGGCACCGTGGGGACACATGTATGTCAATCCTGGTCTAACAGAGCCTTTTTTAATCCCCGTCCCAGAGAAATCATTATGCATAGAAAGTCATAATTATCATTTCGTAAACATTTCGATGAAATTAACGCCATGAGGCATGCTTGCGGTTACAATACCGCGAGGCCTAACCACATACCTTTAAGCCGGTCCTGTGAGACCGGGAAGGAGAATTATGGCGAACAACCATACCGCGGGCACTGCCGCCCGCACCTTCGCGCCCAGCGAACTTTGCCAGCGTATGCTGGCCAAAACCAGCAAGGGCACCTGCGGTCCCTGCATCCTGTATCTTGAGGATGGGACCATTTTTTATGGACGTGCATGCGGCGCCGAGGGCACCGCGACCGGCGAAGTCTGCTTCAACACCTCGCTCGAGGGCTACTTTGAGGTCATGACCGACCCGAGTTATGCCGGCCAAATCGTAACCATGACCTATCCGCAGATCGGCAACTACGGTATCGACGAGACCGACGTCCAGTCGGCCTTCCCCGGCGACGACGTGCGCCCTACGAGCGCTCCGGCTATGCGCGGCATGATCGTTCGCGACATGTGCGCCACGCCTTCTAACTGGCGCTCGGCCGTGAGCGTGCCGGAGTACCTGCGCGCTCACGGCATCGTCGCTATCGAGGGTGTCGACACCCGCGCTCTGGTACGCCATCTGCGCGACAATGGTTCCAAGATGGGCATTATCTCGACCGAGATCTTCGACGTCGACGAGCTTGCCGAGCGTCTGGCCGCAGCGCCCACGCTGGTAGGCGAGAACCTGGTGAAGACCGTAAGTTGCCCCGCGCCTCACGAGTTTGTGGCCGCCGACCTGCCTGCCACGCATGACTTTGCACTTGCGGTTGCCGCTCCTGCCCGTCACAAAGTGGTCGCCTACGACTGCGGCGTCAAGCGCGGCATTCTGGAGGGCCTGGTCCGCGCCGGCTGCGACCTTACCGTCGTGCCGTGGGACACGCCCGCGAGTGAGGTGCTCGACATGAATCCCGACGGCGTCTTTTTGTCCAATGGCCCCGGCGACCCCGACGCTGTGGTGGAGACCTACGAGCAGGTGCAGCAGCTGATCTGCAAGGTGCCGGTCTTTGGTATTTGTCTTGGTCACCAGATGATCAGCCTGGCCTGCGGTGCCCAGATGGAAAAGCTTAAGTTCGGTCACCGCGGTGGCAACCAGCCGGTCATGAACCTGGTAAGCCGTCGCGTGGAGATCACCGCGCAAAACCATGGCTTTGGCCTGCTGTTCCCCAGCTTGGGCAAGCTTGTCCCCGAGCTTTCCGGCGGCGAGACCGAGCATGCGGCCGATGGAGATCTGCGGGTCTGGGTGCGCCGCGGAATCGCGCCGGTCGTGATGAACAAGCGCTTTGGCCGCATTCGCCTAACACATGTGAACCTCAACGACGGCACCGCCGAGGGCATCCAGCTGCTCGACGCCCCGTGCTTCTCGGTCCAGTATCACCCCGAGGCCTCGCCTGGCCCCACCGATGCCCACTATCTCTTTACCGCCTTTACGCGACTCATGGACGGCGAGGAGAACTACCTGGACATCGACACCGCGAAGGACCGCCTGGCTGGCTGGAATTTCGCCGAGACTGAGACCGAGGAGAACTAACATGCCGAAACGTACTGACATCAAGCGTATCCTCGTTATTGGTTCGGGCCCCATCGTCATTGGCCAGGCCTGCGAGTTCGACTACTCCGGCGCCCAGGCCTGCAAGGTGCTCAAGGAGGATGGCTTTGAGGTCATCCTGGTCAACTCCAACCCGGCGACCATCATGACCGACCCGGGTCTTGCCGATCGCACCTATGTCGAGCCCATCACCGCCGAGTTTATCGAGCGCGTAATCAAGAAAGAGCGCCCGGACGCGCTGCTGCCCACGCTGGGCGGCCAGACCGGCCTGAACGCCGCCGTTGAGCTGGCAAAGGACGGTACGCTCGACAAGTATGGCGTCGAGATGATCGGCTGCGACCTGGCCGCCATTGAGCGCGGTGAGGATCGCAAGCTCTTTAACGAGGCCATGGCCGAGATCGGCCTGGAGGTTGCGCGCTCGGGCTATGCCTACAGCGTGGCCGACGCCGAGGCCATCGCCGAGCGCGTGGGCTATCCCTGCGTACTGCGCCCGAGCTTTACCCTCGGCGGCGCCGGCGGCGGCATCGCTCACACCCACGAGGAGCTCGTCTCCATCGTGAGCCAGGGCCTGGAACTCTCGCCCGCCCACGAGGTGCTGGTCGAGGAGTCCATCGAGGGTTGGAAAGAGTATGAGATGGAGGTCATGCGTGATCACGCCGGCAACGGCATCATCGTGTGCTCCATCGAGAATCTCGACCCCATGGGCGTGCATACCGGCGACTCCATCACCGTGGCGCCGGCACAGACCCTCTCCGACCTTGAGTATCAGCGCATGCGCGTGGCCTCGCTCGCCATTCTGGAGAAGATCGGCGTCGAGACCGGTGGCTCCAACGTGCAGTTTGCCGTGAACCCCAACACCGGCCGCCTGATCGTCATCGAGATGAACCCGCGTGTGAGCCGCTCGTCCGCATTGGCCTCCAAGGCCACGGGCTTCCCCATCGCCAAAGCTGCTGCTCGCCTGGCCGTGGGCTATACGCTCGACGAGATCGTCAACGACATCACCAAGGCAACGCCCGCCTGCTTTGAGCCCACGATCGACTACTGTGTGGTCAAGGTGCCGCGCTTTGCCTTCGAGAAGTTCAAGGGTACCGACCCCACGCTCACCACGCGCATGAAGGCCGTGGGCGAGATCATGGCGATCGGCCGCACCTTTGAGGAGGCCTTCGGCAAGGCCATGCGCTCGCTGGAGGACGGTCACCAGGGCATTTGCGCCGGTGGCAAGGAGGGTGCCGACAAGCTGAGTGACGACGAGCTCGCCCAGGCTGTGGCCACCCCGACCGAGCACCGCATCTTCTTTGTGGTCGAGGCCCTGCGTCGCGGCTGGGATGTCGCGCACATCCATGCCATCTGCGGTATCGATCCGTGGTATCTCAACCGTATCAACGACATGGTTCAGGTTCAGGAGGGCATCCGCGGCCTGCGTGTGGAGGATATCGACGCCGACGCGATGCGTCTGCTCAAGCAGTACGGTACGAGCGACGCCGAGATCGCCGCGCTGACCAGCTCGGACGAGCGCTTTGTGCGCGCCTATCGCAAGGGTCTGGGCGTGGTTCCCAGCATGAAGACGGTCGATACCTGCGCTGCGGAGTTCTCGAGCGCCACGGAGTACCACTACAAGACGTACGAGAACATCTACCGCACGAGCCCGGATGCCAAGAAGTGCGTGGCTCCCGACGAGACCACGCCGGCGGACAAGCCCAAGGCGATGATCCTGGGCGCCGGCCCCAACCGCATTGGCCAAGGTATCGAGTTCGATTACTGCTGTGTGCACGCGAGCTACGCGCTGGCGGCCCGCGGCTTCGAGACCATCATGGTCAACTGCAATCCCGAGACCGTCTCGACTGACTACGACACGTCCGACCGCTTGTACTTTGAGCCGCTCACCTACGAGGACGTCATGGATGTCATCGACGTTGAGCGCCCCGATGGCGTCGTGGTGACGCTTGGCGGCCAGACCCCGCTTAAGCTGGCGCGCATGCTCGAGGAGAGCGGCGTGAACATCATGGGCACCAAGCCCGATGCCATCGACTTTGCCGAGGACCGCGAGCGCTTCGCCGCTCTGCTCGACAAGCTGGGCATCATGTACCCGCCGGCGGGCCAGGCCACCTCGTTTGAGGAGGCCGAGGCCGTTGCCGCGCACATCGGCTACCCGCTGCTGGTGCGTCCGAGCTACGTGCTGGGCGGCCGCGGCATGATGATCGCCTACGATGCCGAGCATCTGCGCGATTACATGGCCGAGGCTGCGCGCATTAGCCCCGACTACCCGGTGTACCTGGACCGCTTCCTGGAGGGTGCGATCGAGTCCGATGTCGACGCCCTGTGCGATGGCGAAAAGGTCTATATCGGCGGCATTCTGGAGCATATCGAGGAGGCCGGTATTCACTCCGGCGACTCTGCGACCTGCATCCCGCCGTTCAGCTTTAGCGAGAGCCTGCAGGCAAAGCTTCGCGAGACCACGCGCCGCATCGCGATGGCGCTGGGCGTACGCGGCCTGGTCAATGTGCAGTATGCCATCAAGGGCGAGACCGTCTACGTGATCGAGGCAAACCCGCGCGCGAGCCGCACCGTGCCGTTTATCTCCAAGGCCACCGGCGTGCCGCTGGCCAAGTGCGCGGCGCGTATCATGGCAGGCGATTCCATCGCGAGCCTGGGCCTGCCGAGCGACGAGCGCCAGCTGGACTGGTTCTGCATGAAGGAAGCCGTTATGCCCTGGGGTCGTTTCCCGGGCGCTGACGTTATCCTGGGGCCCGAGATGAAGTCGACGGGCGAGGTCATGGGTATCGCTAAGAGCTATCCCGAGGCATACGCCAAGACGCAGCTGGCGATTGACTACAAGCTGCCCGACCCGAGCGCCGGCAAGGTGTTCATCAGCGTGTGCGACCGTGACAAGCGCCACATCCTTTCGGTCGCGCGTATCCTGCGCTACCTGGGCTTTGATATCTGCTCCACCGAGGGCACGGCGCGCGTGCTGCGCGGCGGCAACGTGACCTGCGAGGTCGTGGAGAAGATTAGCGGCCCGCACGACGGCGAGCGTCCCAACATCGGTGACCTGATCGCCGATGGCAAGATCGCGGTGATCGTCAATACGCCGTACGGTCCGGGCTCGCGTGGCGATGGCTACCTGCTACGTACCGAGGCCGTGCGTCGCGGCGTGACCTGCGTGACGGCGATGTCTGCCGCCAACACCTACGTGAGCGCCATCGAGGCGGTGCGCGAGGACCAGCAGGGTCACGGCAGCGCCAACGACATGGGCATGGACGTCATCGCCCTGCAGGACCTGCCGCAGCACACGGTGTAGTTGACCTGTCCGGCCGGGGCGGGAGGGGCCGAGATTTCCCCCTTTCGCTCCGGCTGCAAGCAGAGTCGCTCAGGAGGAAACTCGGCCCCTCCCGCCCCGGCCTACGGTGACTCGGGTGCACCGTGTGCTGCCGAAGGGACTTTGCGCGATGACTAGGGCTGGATAAAAAAGAGAGTGTGGGCAGAGCCCACGTTTTGTATGGGGTCCTCCGGTGAATTGCATTCACCGGAGGACCTTTTTGTGGCTGGCTGAGAGTGCCGCTGGACAGTTAGTTCAGATTTGTATTTTTGTGAGGGTGGAAAAGGCCGATTTGAGCTCAAATGAGCCGTTCTTGGCGGTCTGATGCGACAAGGATGCGCAGTCAGGAATGAGAAAAGGGCGTCATTGGGTCTAAAACGGCTTCAAAACGATACGTTTGCACGTAAGGACCCGGCCAAAAAATACAAATCTGAACTAACTGTCCACCACCCTCCGTCAACCTCTCATTCCAAACCAAATCAGCCAACGTACGTCATAGCAATCTCCGGTAGGTCGCAGGACGGCGGTCGAGCTTTTCTCTCGGGAAACTTCGCGAAGCCCAGTTCCCGAGGGAAAGGTATGGTCTGTGTAATACCAGATAAACAGTACATTTTTGCTAGATTGGTATTTGACTGAAGAACCAATTGGTATGGCTTATTAAGCCCACCTTGCCGTTGACGCTCATTTTACTGTCGCTGGGAGAATTCCGAACTTGGATGCGCAAGTGCTCCCATATATTGATATGACCTAGTAGGTGGCTATCTGGTTACTACCAGTTGGCCCCTTGGTAACGGGTGGCCCCATTGTGCGGAATGTACCGAACATCCCCGTTTGATACGTTTTCTCATGCTGCCGGGGGGGGCGCCCTCGGCGCCTTAGCATCTCGGAAGAAAGGAGACCAGGTGCGCAGGAATTCCATTTTTACGAAACGGTGGGTGAAGGGAAGTGCGGTCCTCGTTGCCACTGCAGCGACGCTCGTGTTTGCCAATCCCCAGCAGGCGATTGCCACGCCACTCAAGGGCGTCGACTCGGCGACCGTGTCCCAGTCTGCCTCGAATGTCGTCGACATCGATTTCGCTGACGGCATCAAGGGCCGTATTACGTTCCTCGAGGACGGTATTTTCCGTTATAACGTCGACCCCAAGGGTGAGTTTTCCGATTACGCCACGCCGCGCAGTAAGTCCCACACGGCTAAAATCCAGGCTCAGCCCGATACCTCGGACACCTACAGCAAGCCGAGCGCGACGGTTGCCGACAAGGGCGACACTATCGAGATCACCGGCGGAAAGGCGACCGTGATCCTGGACAAGGCGACTGGCAAGATGAGTATCAAGTCAGGCGACCGTGTCGTGGTTTCCGAGTCCGCGTCCCTCGACCTTGATAAGAAGGGTACCGTCCAGACGCTCGCCAAGGAGAAGTCCGAGAACTTCTTTGGCGGCGGCACCCAGAACGGACGCTTCCTGCACACCAACCAGACCATCGCCATCTCCAACACGAACAACTGGACCGATGGCGGCGTTGCCTCGCCCAACCCGTTTTATTGGACGAGTGACGGCTACGGCGTACTCCGAAACACGTTTGCAGAGGGTTCCTACGACTTCGGTTCCACGGACTCATCGACGGTCACGACTTTGCACAGCGAGAATGAGTTTGATGCCTACTACTTCGTGGCGACCAACGAGGGCGCTTCGAACGTGGCAACCGAGATGCTGCAGGACTACTACAAGGTGACCGGTAACCCGGTACTGCTGCCCGAGTACGGGTTCTACCTTGGTCATCTTAATGCCTACAACCGTGATGGCTGGTCAACGACCTCGGGTCAAAAGAAGTGGGAGACCAAGGGCAGCAAGTCCTCGAGCGAGAAGGGCGACGTTAAGTACGAGTCTGGCATGTCGACGGGCTACAAGCTCGACGGCACACTTGCGGCCGAGACGCTCAACGGTGAGGGCCCTTCGGTTGATACCGAGAACATGAAAGCGACCGATTTCGACCGCCAGTTCTCTGCTCGGCAGGTTATCGATGACTACGAGGACAACGACATGCCGCTCGGTTGGTTCCTGCCGAACGACGGCTACGGCGCCGGCTATGGCCAGAACGGTTACTACAAGACCGGCGGCGTCAACTCCGACGGAACGAGCTCGGCTGACCGTCTTAACGCTGTGCGTGCCAATGTCGACAACCTTAAGAAGTTCACCGAGTATGCCAACTCCAAGGGTGTGAGCACGGGCTTGTGGACCCAGTCCAACCTTGAGCCCGACAGCAACTCCGAGACCCCGTGGCACCTGCTTCGCGACTTCGACGCCGAGGTCAAGACGGGAGGCATCTCTACCCTTAAGACCGACGTCGCCTGGGTTGGATCTGGCTACTCCTTTGGTCTTAATGGCATCAAGACAGCTTATGACACGGTGACGACCGGCGCCAACAAGCGCCCCAACATCATCACGCTCGATGGCTGGGCCGGCACGCAGCGCTTTGGCGGCATTTGGACCGGCGACCAGTATGGCGGTAACTGGGAGTACATTCGCTTCCATATCCCCACGTATATCGGTCAGAGTCTTTCGGGCAACCCCAACATCGGCTCCGACATGGATGGCATCTTTGGCGGCGACCCCATCATCTCTGCGCGTGACTACCAGTGGAAGACGTTCACGCCCTCTATGCTCGATATGGACGGTTGGGGCACCTACCGCAAATCGCCCATGACGCACGGCGATCCCTACACAGGCATCTCGCGCTTCTACCTCAAGCTCAAGGCGCAGCTCATGCCCTATATCTACACGAGCGCGGCCTCGGCGGCCAACATCGACACGGGTAACGGCGATGCCGGCCTGCCCATGATCCGCGCCATGCTGCTTTCCGACAACTCCGAGTACGCCGCAAGCACTTCGACGCAGTACCAGTATATGTTCGGTGAGAACTTCCTAGTGGCACCGGTGTATCAGGATACCCAGGCAGATGAGAACGGCAACGACATTCGCAATGGGATTTACCTCCCCAACTACGGCACCGACGAGAATCCCACCATCTGGATCGACTACTTCTCGGGTAAGCAGTATCGCGGCGGCCAGGTTCTCAACAACTACGAGGCTCCGCTTTGGAAGCTGCCGCTGTTTGTGAAGGCCAACGCTATCGTGCCGATGTACGCCGAGAACAACAACCCCGAGGCCGTGAGCGACACCAACACCAAGGGTACCGACCGCAGCCAGCGTATCGTCGAATTCTTCGCCACCGAGGGCGACGGCACCTTTACGCAGTACGAGGACGACGGCTCCTCCATCGAGAACAACACGACTGAGGACGATTCCTACGGTACGATCGACAATATCTCCTACGGTGAGCATGTGAGCACCGTCTACAGATCCGAGGCCGCAGGCGGCACCGCGACCTTTACCGCCGAGGCCTCGCAGGGCGGCTACAGCGGCTACGACTCCAACCGCACCACGACCTTTGTGGCCAACGTCTCCGCCAAGCCCACGAGCGTCTCCGCCAAGAACGGCGGATCCGCGCTCAACGTGGTTGAGGTCGACTCGCAGGAGGCCTTTGACGCCGCGACCCCCGAGGCCGGCCAGGCGGTCTACTTCTACAACGAGACCCCCAACCTCAACCACTACGGTAGCGACGCAGGCAGCACCGAGGCCGAGCAGGGCGAGAGCTTCAACAACACCAAGATCACCACGAATCCCAAGGTCTACGTCAAGTTCGCGAAGACCGATGTCGCCACGGCAGCGCAGACGCTCGAACTGGGCGATTTCGTGAACGCCGATGCCACGCTCGCGGCCGACCGCTTCAACGAGAGCCTCTCCGCACCCGCGAACCTTGCTGCCCCCGAGGACGCCACGACCCCCACGAGCATTAAGCTCACCTGGGGGAAGGTCGATGGTGCTACCTCCTACGACCTTAAGGTAGACGGCACTGTGTTCGCCGTGGGCGATGCGGCAGAATTCACGCATACCGATCTTGCCTACAACAGCAAGCATACCTACCAGATTCGTTCGCGCAACGCCGATGGCTACTCCGCATGGAGCGACGTGCTTGAGGCGAACTCTGCGCTCGACCCGTGGCGGAACGTGCCTGAGGCCGAGGAAATCACTTGGGAGGGCTCGCTCTACGGTAGCCATAAGGCCGAACTCGCCTTCGACCATGAGTTCCAGTCGGGCGACGGCGGTTTCCACTCCGGTGGCAACGATCTGGGCAAGGCGCTTACCGTTGACTACGGTCGCGCTTACAAGCTCGACAAGCTCGAGTACTATCCGCGCGATGATGCCGGTAACGGCACTGTGACCAAGATGCGCATCGAGACGAGCCTCGACGGCGTGCATTGGACGACGCAGGAGGTCGACTGGGAGCGCTCCGCCGCTTGCAAGACGGTGGCGTTCGACGGCGCCGTGGCCGCGCGCTACGTGCGTATGACGCCGCTCGCGTCCGTGGGCAACTTCTTCTCCGCCTCCGAGATCGCCATCTACAAGACCGACGGCACGGACGGCTTCGCCGTGGGCTCCAACCTCAACAAGGCCACGGTCTCCGACGGCGACTACTCCAACATGAAGAATTACCTGGGTCTTGAGAACCGCGAGCCCGACACCTCGACGTTCGACTCCCAGATCCGCGCCCACTTCGCCGACCTCAACGGCAACGGCGTCTACGACGTGTACGACTACTCCTTCACCATGGCGGCGCTCGACGGCGGCACCAAGCAAAAGGGCAAGGCTGCTGGCACCCTCGCGGTGATCCCGAGCAAGATGGAGGTCGAGGCCGGCGACGAGATCACGGTCGACGTCTACGCCACCGACGCCGAGAACGTCAACGCGCTCGGTGCGCTCGTCAACTTCAACAGCGACCAGTTCGAGTATGTCTCCGAGAGCATCGCGCAGGATGCGTCGACGGCGGGCATGGAGAACCTCTCGCGCGAGAAAGTGCAGTTCACGGATGGCCACCAGACCATCAACCTGGCCTTCGCCAACCGCGGCGACGCCAAGCTCTTCAACAGTACTGGTGTGGTCGCGAGCTTTAAACTCAAGGCTAAGACGGCCGGCAAGGTCGAGCTGCCCTCGACGTCTTGGCTCGTCGGCCCGGCGTGCGACGCGCTCGAGTTCGTGAGTGATGGCACCGTGACGATGCCCGGTGTCCCGCAGCCCACCAAGTCCGAGTACGGCCGCGACGCCTTTGACATCACGATGACCAACGACGAGCTCCCCACCGACGACGGCACCAACGTCGAGAAGCTCATCCAGCAGAAGAGCTATGACGGACTGTTCGACAACAATGAGGGCGGCAACGACTTCGAGTTCCTGTGGAACTATGAGCCCAACTGGATCGACGGCAAGATGCCGACCTACGTCAAGCTGCCCGCCACGATGACGTTCGCCTTCAAGACGCCGTCGAAACTCGATAGTGTCGAGGTCGTTAACCGCAACGGTGGCAACGGCACCGTGCAGAAGATTAAGTCCGTCGTGACGTTCGAGGACGGCTCGACCCAGGAGTTCTCGGGCGGAAGCTTTGATTCCTATCAGGCTCGCTACGCCTTTGGCCTCTCTGCCGAGAACAAGGGCAAGAAGGCGACCAAGGTCGAGATCACGCCGCTTGAGGCATCGGGTGACCAGATGCTCACGCTGCGCGAGATCAACTTCAACTACACACAGGGTGTCGAGGCCATCGAGGGTGTCGAACTGGGCAAGAACCAGACCGAGTTCTTCGAGGGCGATGTGACGCTCGTCGACGCCAAGGCCACGCCCGAGAGCGCCGGCTACCCCTATGTGACGGTCGAGAGCTCCGATCCTTCTGTGGTGAGCGTCTCCGCTGTCCAGGCCGGCGATAGCGTGAGCTACTACCTGCGCGCCAACAAGGCCGGCAAGGCAACGATCACGGTGGCGTCGGTGCTCGATCCCTCCAAGACCGCATCCTATGAGGTCGAGGTCAAGGCTGGTGTCGACACCTCTGCGCTCATGGCAGCGCTTTCCAAGGCCGCGGGCTACAGCGAGTCCGTCTACACCAAGGATTCCTATGCAGCCCTCACCGCTGCGGTCGAGGCGGCTCAGAAGCTCCTCGATGGCGGCCAGGGCAGCTATAGCAAGAAGGATGTCGCAGACGCCACGGCCAAGATCGAGAAGGCAATCGACGGCCTCAAGATGCGCCCCGTCGATGAGAAGAGCCTCATCAACACGCCCGAGAACCGTGAGAACGTCAAGGTGACCGGCTTCTCGAGCGAGGCCGACTATGAGGGCAGCAACGCCGTCAACGCTCTTGACGGCGATGAGCAGACGCTCTGGCACAGCGACTGGGCCTATAAGGCCGGTATGCCCCAGTACCTGACCGTCGACCTGGGCCGCGACTACGATCTCACCGACGTCACGTTCCTGCCGCGCCAGGACGGCGGCACGAACGGCGATATCTTTGAGGCCGAGGTGCTGGTTTCCGACACCGCCGACGGTTATGAGATGGGCACCGCCACGTCGATGGGTACGTTTACCTTCGACAACGACGGCCGCGTGCTCACCGACCGTGGCGACTGGAAGCAGATGAGCTTTGGTGCCGCGCGCGGTCGCTACGTGACCGTCAAGGTGCTCCACGCCGGCGGTGGCAGCGTTGACGCCTACTGCAGCATGGCGGAGCTCAAGTTCTACGGTACGGCCGTTCCCAATCCGGTGGCGAAGGACGACCTCACTGCCGCGATTGAAAAGGTTGATGCCGAGGTTGCAGCCGGCGACCTTAAGGCCAGCGACTACACCGAGGCTTCCTGGACCGCGTTCCAGAACGCCTTGGCGAGCGCCCGCGCCATCCTGAACGACGAGAACGCCACGCAGGACGAGGTCGACCAGGCACTCAAGGCACTCGAGAGTGCTCGCGACGCGCTTGAGAAGACTCCGGTGACCCCGGTCGAGAACCCGACCAAGAAGCAGCTCAAGGCCTTGGTCAAGCAGGCGAAGGAGACTGACACCAGGGGCAAGACGGACGAGTCTGTCAAGGCCCTGACGGATGCCATTACCTACGCCGAGGACGTCTTGGGTGATGAGAATGCTTCCGACATCCAGCTCCAGGCGGCCTATGACCAGCTCAAGCTGGCCATTGAGAGCCTCAAGGATGCCGATTCCGGCAACCAGGGCGGCTCGGGCAACCAGGGTTCCGGCAATGGCTCAAACGGCGGCAACCAGGCGGGCAAGCCCGCAGGCGACAAGGCCCAGGGCAGCAAGAAGAGCGGTTCGGCGATCCCCAATACCGGCGACCAGACGGCGGCGACCGTCGCGGCCGTCGGTGGTCTTGGCGCCATCATCGCCGCGATCGGCGCTTTCTTCCATCGTCGCAGCAAGGCTAAGTAGTCCCAGCGACAACTAAGCAAACGTGCCCGCCGCTCCGTCAAGGACGGCGGGCATTGCTTTATTATTTCAGCCAACGTACGTCATGGCAATATCCGGTAGGTCGCAGGGCGCTTCGCGGGCGGGCCAGGCTCTATCTGAACGACTTTGCGAAGCAACCGGAGTGAAGATAAAGCCTGGCCCGCCCGCGAAGCGCCACAGAGACCGCAGGGACGGGAGCAGCTATACTACTCTCAGTAGTTAAGGGTCGCGGATTCGCCGCGTCACCGCTCTCAACAGGAGGTCTTTGTTTATGGCAGATCAGAAGCCGGTTGTCGGGATCATCATGGGCTCCAAGTCCGATCTGGGCGTTATGGAAGGTTGCACTGCCGAGCTCGAGGCACTGGGCGTGCCCTATGAGCTCGTCATTGCAAGCGCGCATCGCACGCCGGCGAAGGTCCATGAGTGGGCCTCGACTGCTGCCGACCGCGGCATCAAGGTGATTATCGCCGCCGCCGGCAAGGCTGCTCACCTGGGTGGTGTCGTGGCTGCGTTTACGCCGCTGCCGGTTATCGGCGTGCCTATGAAGACGAGCGATCTGGGTGGTATGGACTCGCTGCTGTCGATGGTGCAGATGCCTTCGGGCGTGCCCGTTGCCTGTGTGGCCATCAACGGTGCCAAGAACGCTGCCATTTACGCCACGCAGATTCTGGGCGCATGCGACCCCGAGTACCGCAAGGTTATCAAGAAGATGAAGCAGGAGATGGCTGACGCCTAAGCGCTCTGCCAGTCCATTTGTAGCATAAGGAGAGCCATGTCCGACTATCAGGGAAAGCGTTTTTCGGCTTCTCGGATTCCCGATCCAGCCAAGTCGGGAGCAGCCCGCGTGCCGCAGCAGGGTCGGATATCCTCTCCTCAGCAGCCACGCGCGCCGCGCCCCGTGACGCCGGCGAAGCATCGTCGTCAGGATGCACCTGCTGCATATCGCCCCTCGTCATACAGTGCGGCCAAGAAGTCGCCTCGCTCTTCGGCGCATACCGCGCCATCGAGCTATACCGAGCCGCCGCGCAAAAAGCGCCGCTCCGTCATTCCCATTCTGCTCATCATCATCGGCATTGGCCTGATCGTTGCTGCGGCCGCCATCTTTATCAACGCGCAGATTGGCTATAAGCAGGCGAGCGAGTCGTATCAAAAAATCGAAAAGCAATATGTGAGCGACAAGGACGCCAGTGGCGTGCCAATTATCGACTTCAATGCGCTTGCCCAGACAAATCACGAGGTTGTGGGTTGGATTTACGCGCCCGGCACCAATATCAACTACCCCGTGGTGCAGACCAACAACAACTCCAAGTACCTTAACACGCTGTTTGACGGTACGGCCAATGCGTCGGGCGCCATCTTTTTGGATAGCGACGATACCGCGCCGGGCATGGTGGATCAGCAGACCACGATTTACGGTCATCATATGAACGACGGTTCGATGTTCAACGTGATTTCGGATACGACCGATCAAGCGACGTTCGACAGCATGGACTACGTGTACTACATCACACGTGACGCGACGTATAAGCTGCGTCCGCTGGCGACCAAGGTGGTCGAGGACACGTATGCCAAGGCGCGCACGCCCAACTTTGAGGGCGATGACGGACTGAAGAATTATCTGTCCGAGATGCTCGACGGTGCCTCTGCCGTGGCGAGCGATGCCAGCGATCGTGCCGCTTCGGCAACCAAGGTCGTAACGCTTGTGACCTGCCGTTCGCTGTCATTTAGCAATACGCGCGCCGTCATGGTGCTCACGCCGGTCGAGGAATAAAGTGTCCGGGCCCCGTCCCAAAAAGACTACCCTGGAAATCAAAAGGAGAAATGATGCTTGAAAGCGGCAAATCGATGCCTTCGGTTGATGCTTGGCTGCGCGAAGCCAAGGCCGATGTTTCGGCGGCTGATTGTGGGATGTACCTGACACACAACGGCGTGGTGCGTGCGACGCCCAAGGCCGAGGTGCGTGGGGTCGAGACAGATGGTGTGGCGCCTGGGCATAAGGTGGGCGGCATGGTGTTTGGCTTCGATGCCGAAAAGGTGCAGGCCGCTATCGAGGCAACGCGCGCGATGCCGGGTATCGGCTATGTGCGCGTGTGGCTGGCGAGTGGCGAGCTTACCGTGGGCGACGACATCATGCTCGTACTCATTGGCGGAGACATTCGCCCGCATGTCGTCGATGCGCTGCAGGCGCTCGTCGGTACCATCAAAAATGAGTGTGTGAGCGAGGTCGAGCGCGAGGCGTAAGGCCGGCAGCAGCACTCGCCAACAAAAAGCCCGCTGGCAGTTCAATCAGTCTGCCAGTGGGCTTTTCTGTGCGTTGAAAAATCTCGGCATTGCGTGGCGCTACACGCGCGTCGCATCCTTGGGGCTCATGGTCATGCTCTGGAAGCGGTTCTCCATGTAATCGTTATCGAAATACTTGCCGTAGAACTGCGCGACGGGAATATCCGGCTCCGTGCCGTTGACGCGCTGGTACCAGTAGTCGAGCGACTGTAGCGTCATGATGCCGTCGACCAGCATAATGACGGTAAAGATGACGGTAGCCGAGTAGCGGCTTTTCCACGGAATCATGTTGATGAGCTTGAGCAGCCTCGGCAGCAGCAGCTTGATCCAGATAAGGCCACCCAGGCCCCACAGGCAGGCAAAGCCCGTGCAGGTGCGTCCGCCCGTAAGGACGGCGAGTGGGTCGGGCATGCCGAACAGCTTCATGTGCGAGTAGCTCCACGAGACCACGCCAAATGAGGTCTGCATAAACCAGCCCACGAACACCTCAAAGCTCGCGCCGAGCACAGCGCTTACCAGGAAAATGATGATGGGGTTCTTTTTATAGAAGCGGTTGAGCACCATGGTCATGAGTACGGCACCAAAGCCATAGATGGGGCTGAAGGGACCAAACAGCATGCCGGCGCGGTCCTGGTAGACGCCTGGATCGTCGACCGTCATGTGCCAGATGTCCTCGGCGATCAGGCCGAGCACGCAGCAGACGAGGAATACCCAGAACAGGTTGAAGTAGTTGAGCTTGATGTAGCCCTCGCCGGTTTCATCGCGGCCGAGCATACCCTCGTCGGCGGCGTCGCGGTCGAGCATCTCCTGCAGGCGGCGCTGGAGTTCGCGCTCCTGGCGCAGCGTGGGGTCGACGGTGGCCGAAAGCGCGATGAGGATACCGAGCTGAATAGCGGGACGAAGCAAGAAGAGCCCGATACCCTGGAGCATCACGTCGACCAAAAGCTCGACGACGGTGAATGCAATAAGGATGTAGGACAGGCGGGCGGCGTTGCGGCGCTGGTTTTTGATAAGGTCCAGGCCAAAGATGATCAGGATGACGGCACTTGCCGCAGAGAGCATGATGCCGGCGACGATGAGTCCAACCGAGACCAGCATATTGTCGCCGAGTTTTTCGGCGGCGTTGCCGTTGATGAGCGCGGTGATGACCTGCCACATAAAGGCGGCGACCGACGGGAGTGTGCCCACGCCGGACAGGATGCACAGGACGGCGTACACTTTAATGATGAGGGGAATCTTCTTGACCTCCGTGGCGCTGGGGACGCTGGGGTCGAGTTCGTTTCGATCCATACAGAACCTTTCTCGCTTTGTCCTAGGTTACTAGGATACGCCGCCGACCTGCCAAAAGACAGGACGAACGTCCCAATTGCAACTTTGTAATCCCCAACGGTGGACGCGGCGGCCATCTGGGGGCGCGGGCGCTTGCACTGGGCAGACCGATAAAATGTTTGGCCGCAAAACGGATTATTAGCTCGGTGGGCTTTTAAAAAGCGCTGCTCATGCGCTGGGGAGCGCGTCGCGCCGTGCGTATAATAAGGCGGGTAACGCCAAAATACGAGGCTCTGAGGGGATGCCATGTCTCAAGAAACCATCCGCGCGGCCGAGCGTGCCGCGGGACAGGTGAACACCATGTCGACGTATGATCCGGACTCCGACCAGCTGCATGAGGAATGCGGCGTTTTTGGTGTGTGGGCGCCCGATCGCGACGTGGCTCGACTGACGTACTTTGGCCTGCGTGCACTGCAGCACCGTGGCCAAGAATCGGCGGGAATCGCCGTTGGTGACGGCGGTACGGTTATGGTCCGCAAGGATCTGGGCCTGCTCGACCGCGTGTTCTCCAATGCCGACTTGTCGACGCTCTCCGGTCAGCTGGCCGTGGGTCATGTGCGCTACGGCACCGCCGGCGCCAAGAGCTGGGAAGCCTCTCAGCCGCACCTCTCTACCATCAATAGCGTCATTATCGCGCTCGCGCACAACGGCACCCTCGTCAACACCGACGAGCTGCGTCGCCAGCTGATCGAGCTGGGCGTACCGTTCCTCTCCAACTCGGATTCCGAGGTCGCGACCAAACTCATCGGCTACTTTACTCAGCGTACTGGCCATCTGCGCGAGGGCATTCGCAAGACCATGGAGCTCGTGCGCGGCGGCTACGCCATGACACTCATCAACGAGCAGGCGCTCTACGCATTCCGCGACCCGCACGGCATTCGCCCGCTCGTGCTGGGCAAGCTCGTGGACGAGGGCCTGGATCAGGCCGACGCCGCATCCGTTTCGCAGCTGCCGTCGCAGGACGGCGCCGCGACGGTCGACGCCACCACCCATGTCACCCGCGCCGGCGGCTGGGTCGTCGCCTCCGAGACTTGTGCGCTCGACATTGTGGGCGCGGAGTACGTCCGCGACGTCCGTCCCGGCGAGATTTTGCGCATCAGCGCCGAGGGCCTTGTGTCTGAGCAAGGCGTGCCTGCCGCCGAAGAGCCTGCTAACTGCATCTTTGAGCAGGTCTACTTCGCTCGCCCCGACTCCATCATGAACGGCAAGAGCGTCTACGCCTGCCGCTATGACATGGGTCGTCAGCTGGCACATGAGGAGCCCGTCGAGGCCGACCTGGTCATCGGCGTGCCCGACTCCGGCCTGCCGCCCGCGGAGGGGTATTCGCACGAGAGCGGTATTCCCTTTGGCGAGGGCCTTATCAAGAATCGCTATGTGGGCCGTACGTTTATCGAGCCTACGCAGGAGCTGCGTGCCATGGGCGTGCGTATGAAGCTCAACCCGCTGCGCGACAACATCGAGGGCAAGCGCCTGGTCGTCATCGACGACTCCATCGTCCGCGGCACCACCATGGTGCAGCTCGTCAAGATGCTGCGCAACGCCGGCGCCAAGGAGATTCATATCCGCATCAACTCGCCCGAGGTCATCTGGCCGTGCTTCTACGGCATCGATACCGACGTGCAGTCGCAGCTTATCAGCGCCAACAAGACGGTCGACGAGATTTGCGAGTATATCGGCGCCGATTCGCTGGCCTTCCTTTCGGTCGAGGGCCTGCTGAAGGTCATGCCCAAGGGCGGCTACTGCGACGCGTGCTTTACCGGACGCTACCCCGTGGCGATTCCCGAGAGCTTTGGCCGCGACAAGTTCATGGAGGGCTTTAAGCCCCGCAACCTGGACAAGCCGCTGCACTTTGACGACGACGCCGTGGTCGAGAAATACGACGACCGCAGCTGGGAAGAGGAGCACGGCGAGGCCTAAAGCCTGCCATGTAGGGACAGGTTTATTTTGGTAGGTTTTACCTGCCGTTTTGTTGATATGACGGCGCGTGCTGTTATGGCTCGCGCCAAAATGAACGCAACTATGAGCACCGTTTGGCGCCCGCGCGGCACCACGGTAGTGGGAGAGGAAGGCTCAGATGAGCGACAGCAAGCATGTGACGTACGAGGACGCCGGCGTCGATACCGCCGAGGGCGGCCGCGCCGTCGACGCTATTAAGCAGATGGTCAAGGACACCAACCGCCCCGAGGTTATCGGCGGCATCGGTGGCTTTGGTGGCCTGTTCTCGGCCGCCGCGCTTAAGGATATGGAAGACCCGATCTTGATCAGCGGTACCGACGGCGTGGGCACCAAGCTCGTGCTCGCCCAGATCATGGACCGTCACGAGACGGTGGGTCAGGACCTGGTCGCCATGTGCGTCAATGACATTTTGGCTTCGGGCGCCGAGCCGCTGTTCTTCCTGGATTACGTTGCCATCGGTCACATTGAGGCCGAGCACATGGCAAAGATCATCAAGGGCGTGGCCGACGGCTGCAAGCTCGCGGGTTGCGCGCTCGTGGGCGGCGAGATGGCCGAACACCCGGGCGTCATGGCCCCCGCCGATTACGACCTCGCCGGCTTTACCGTGGGCGTCGTCGATCGTCCCAAGATGCTCGACCACGCGAACGTTCGCCCCGGCGATGTGATCCTGGGCCTGCCCTCCACCGGCGTGCACTCCAACGGATACTCACTCGTGCGCAAGGTTATCGGTGTCGACGGCATCAAGCCGGGCACGCCCGAGGCTGCCGCTAAGGCCGAGGAGCTGAGTCGTCCGCTCGAGGAGCTCGGCGGTGCTTCGCTGGCCGACGCCCTGCTGGCTCCCACGCGCATTTATGTGAAGCCGATTCTGGAGCTGCTCCACGGTGGCGCCAACGTTCATGCCATTGCCCATATCACCGGCGGCGGTATTACCGAGAACCTCAACCGCGCGCTCGCCGACGACGTCGATGCCGTGGTCACCCGCAACGGCGCCAAGATGGGCTGGGATGTTCCGCCCGTCATCACCTACGTGTCGCGTCAGGCCGAGCTCGCGCCCAACGAGGCATGCAAGACCTTCAACATGGGCGTCGGCCTGTGCCTGATTGTCGCCCCCGAGGACGAGGCTGCCGTGACCGAGGCCCTGGTCGCTCTGGGCGAGAAGCCGTTCCGCGTGGGCGAGTGCGTCGAGGGTTCCGGTAAGGTCGTGTACTCCGATGAGCGCTAACGAGCAGATGGCTGCTGCCGAGGGTCTGGGTTTTGTGCCCTACACCCGTCCGACCGGCACCGATACGGCCGAGCCGCTCAAGATCGGCGTGCTCATCAGCGGTTCGGGTACCAACCTGCAGGCGCTGATCGACCTGATCGCCGCCGGCAAGCTCAACGCCTCGATTGAGCTTGTGGTGTCGAGCCGTCCTTCGGCCAAGGGCTTGCAGCGTGCCGAGCGCGCGGGCATCCAGACACTCACGCTGTCCAAGGATGTCTACGCCGACCCCATCGCAGCCGACGAGATCATCGCGCATGAGCTGCTCGAGCGCGGCTGCGAGTACGTGGTGATGGCCGGTTACATGCGCATGGTGCACACGCCGCTGCTGGCGGCGTTCCCCAACCGCGTGGTCAACCTGCATCCGGCACTGCTGCCGAGCTTTACCGGTGCCCATGCGATCGACGATGCGTTTGCGCGCGGCGTCAAGGTGACCGGCGTGACCGTGCACTTTGCCAACGAGATCTACGACAACGGTCCCATCATCGCCCAGCGTGCGCTGGCTGTTGAGGAGGGCTGGGACGTCGACACGCTCGAGGAGCACATCCACGCGATCGAGCATGTGCTGTATCCCGAGGTCGTGCAGATGCTCGCCGACGGGCGCGTCCACGTGCTGGAGAGCGGCAAGGTCGCAATTGATGCAGCGCGCTAGCGCGTGCAAACGGGTCACCTAGGTTTCTCTGAGGCGTAAACGACTATAAAGCCGATTGGGGCATATGGAATCACATGTGCCCCAATCGGCTTTTACTATCTCTTTGACTTCGGGCTCCTGATAACGTGACGGGTGGGACTTCGGAAAATGAGGGCGGTTGGCCGCGAGCATGATATGGATATCAGCGGCGATTTCTCCATCTCGGCAAAAAATGGCTTCAAGTTGAGCATCGGCTCGGACTTCGAGGGGGCGGACCTGTTCAGCGAAAATTCTTACACTGACACTCATGCCATGAGCCAGGATAACTAGCCGGTATAGGGTCACTTGAGTGGGTATGCGTCTGTTCAAGCGGTCCATTGGCTTGCTTAAGAAATGGTTAAACTACGTAGCGTACAGCACGTGAGTAACTTACGACTCAGTGAGACTAAAGGGAATCGGAGAAGAAAGCCCATGTTTTGCCCCAAATGCGGTAGCAAGATCAGTGACGATGCGCGGTACTGTACCGAATGCGGGCTGCCCTTGGAAGGACTCTCGGGTAAAACTGCGGCCGAGGAAGGGTCCGGCGCCGAGCCGCTGGCGCGAGAATCCTCGTCCGCTGAAGTCATGTTGGAGTCTGCAAATACCGAAACGGACTCTGCGATAGGATCCGCGAATGTCGAGTCCACAGCAGAACCGAGTCCCGAGCCGGTCTCGAAGACCGCGGGTAGCGGTCACTCCCAGATGTACAACCTCTTTATGCAACGCTGTCAGGTCGGTAACCGCCTGGTGCCGCAGTTTGCTATCATGATCGCCGCATTTATCGCCGCGGCAGGCATCGCTTACGCTGCTTTCATTCTCTACAAGAACGTCATCGAGCCCAATCTCCAGCAGCAATCCGTGCAACAGGAGCAAGCGACCGAAAGACCCAAGAAGGACGAGGGGGCGGCCGAAGAAGTTGTCTATACGTTGGAGGCAAAGTCATTGACGGTGTCTGCTCCGGTCGACCCTATGCTCAATCAGGGCGAGCGGACTGACGTGGAATGGTCCTATCCGCAACTTAAGAGCTCCGCCAAAGACGACGTCGCAGACAAAATTAACAAGGCGATTCTCGAGCCCCTTCAAATTGATGCGGAGCGAACGAATCGAGCATCAGATAATGAGCAATCAGATGCTGAGCTGTACCCCGACGGCGAATTTCCCTGCATATCGAGAAACGTGACGGTTACGTACATGGATGAGAACTATTTTTGTATCCGTGACGAGCGCTATTCGACGGGATGGGGTCCGCATGGCGACACGTATGTGACTGGTGTTATTTTTGATTTGCATACGGGTGATACTGTCAGCCCTCAGGACATGTTTGGCATTGATACCGAGGATCTTGCCAGTTCTATGAGTTCGGCAGTTTGGCCGTATCTTACGGAAATGGGCAGAGAGTATCCGTCTGATTACAATTCTATGCTCATGCGGAGCAATTCCTCAGACTATTCAATCAAGGGCTCAACATGCTTGTATGTGACATCCAAGGGACTGGTGTATCGCACCGAAGACTATGAGCTCGGTACTTTTGCGGACGGCAATTGCGAGATTTTGGTTGCGTCTTGGGATGATGGGTCTCAAGTGGGGTCCGAAGTAACCCCCGATGAGGTCAAGGACGGTACAACGGTGAAAGTCGATAAGGAGGACTAACATGTTCTGTCCCAACTGTGGATTTGAGCTTGATGGCGATTTGCGATACTGCACCGAGTGCGGCTATGCACTCGAAGATGCAAAGGCGGTGCTGAACTCTGTCAGCAACGAAGTGGCAGAAGAACCTTCCGTTATCAATGAGGCTGCGGAAGAGATTTTCGCTAGCGACGAAACGGAGAAGGAGCCTTTCGCCGGTGCCGAGGCGGGGGAGGAAAAGTCGCCCGTGGAGAGCGAGCCCGTAGCGGACGAAGAAGACGACCAACCTAAAGACGACGTGTCGTCCGGTGCAACGCCTTCGATTCCAGCCGTGCGTGCCGACCGACCAAAACTGAGCAATCCGGTCGCCAAGCCCGTCGCTGCGCCAGCCCCTGCTCCTGCGGCGAATGCATCCGCACAGAAAAAGGAGCCCAAGGCGCTCTATATCGTTGGTGTCGTCGTTGGCCTGGCAGTCATTGCCATCTTTAGCTACCTGCTGTTCTTTAGCAAGTCCGGCGGCGACGTTGCCCATTACGGCCAGGACAAGGCCATCGTGGTGGTCCAAGAATCCAAGATCACCCCGACCGACGCAAAGGGCGAGAAACTCAAGAAGTACTCGGTGACCCTGAACGGCGACAACGGCTACAGCACCAATGCTGAGGTTAAGGGTGACGAGGGCTTCACGGTAAGCCAGTTTCCCGATGTTAAACCGGGGAAATATACCCTCACCGTTAAGGACTCCAAGTCAAAAGTCGAGTGGAGTATTCCCGTCAAAGTCGTCGATAACTCTAAATCCGCTGATGCCGTAAAAGAGGTTTCCCTCGAGGTGCCTAAGGCCAACGAGGCCGATACAAAGACAGGCGAAGGCGACAAGAAGGATGGAGGCACCGCTGCGGACAATACCGCTACGCATGCCGCTTACAAGCAAAAGTGCCAGGAATACCTCGCGTGCTATGGAGAGCCGCAAATTGCTGAGGTGACTGATTCTGTCTATGCGATGCGAGGGCTTTGTCTTGTCGACCTCGTTGATTTTGATCAGGATGGCCAGCCTGAGCTCTTGACCGTTGTGAACGGTATGAGCGATGCCGAACTAAAGAGTGCCTGGAATGGAGATATGGAGGGACTTCAGAAGTCCTACACCGTAGAGGTTTGGTCGTCAGCTGATGGTGGCATCAAGAGGCTTTACAGTCAAAATTGGCTTGATAACAGCAACGGAGGAACGATGTTTCTTCCGCTGATTAAAGCGGATGGCGGCAGCATCCTCGTAAGCCAAAGAACATATGAGATGAGCAATGCTATTACGGCATTGCTTGCTGGAAGGCAGGTTTTGGCCGGGGACAATACTTCGGTATATGGCAAGAAAAGCGATGCTTTTTCGCTTGTAAGCAACTACGAGTCCTGGGGAGTTGCGCCGAGCGAGGGCAATGGCTACGAATACTATTGTGCGTCGGAGGGCAAGGAAATTTCCGAGACGGACTATAATGCCCTATATCAGCAATTTGGCTATGGGCACAATTACCGGACATATTATTTCCTTGATTTTTCAACCTCAGGTTACGGCACTATTTCGGGGGAATCCCACGTCGATCCCAATCAAGTTGCGGCAGTCACCAAAGATACGCTCAAAAAGGTGGGAATCGAATAAAAACTGAAAGGGGCTTGGAAAACTGTTTCCAAGCCCCTTTCTTATAGTAGCTGCTCGAGTCCAACAAGCCTCGCGCTGCTTGCTTGAGCCGCTCTATTTTGACACGCTTCGCTAAATCCACCCTTGCTAAACAAGTAATACTGTTTGATCGGCCGGCCCAGCAGCGCACTGCGCCGCTCGAGTGTTTCAAGAACGTCGGTATCTACGGGCTCGTTTCTCCATTTGCACTCGCCAACGACGAGCTCGCCATCGGCATCCTCTAATACAATGTCAATCTCTTCTTGGTGACGCGTTGCCGGGTTAGTGCCCCACCAAGAGCCGATTGCCTTGGGCAGTACATCCAGCTCGCCCTCAACGACCTGTCGTATCAACCACTGGCGGCATACCTCTTCAAATGTGGGGCCCACGAAGGTAGACAAATCGCGCTTGACGATACGCGCGGCAACAGCGGCTCCGAGCCCCTCTTCAATTGTTCCCGTGTACTGCGGAACAAATCGATACCAAAACCTGAACAGGTTATCGCAGATTCGATAGACCACCTGACGTTTTGTTGCTTTGGCAACGGGCGTGACGCGTTCAACGATTCGCAGATCAATCAATGCGTCGAGTAATCGCGCGACTTGTGGCGTTGCGAGTCGGGTGACATCGGCGATTTCCTTGGGACGTACACAGCCGTTAGCGATGGCGGCTATGACGCCATTGTAGATAGCCGGGCTTCGGACTTCCTGCAACAGATAGTTCTGGGGCTCGGCGTACAGAAACGCATCTTGGCGCAACAGAGCGTGCTCAAGGTTCCATTGCGTGGAGCGCGTGCTATCAAGCTGCGATAAATAGAGCGGCATGCCGCCGACAACGGAATACAGCTCGATAATTCTCTCGATGGGTGCATCGGGAAGCATTTGCGCTACATCGAAAACGACAAAGGGGTCGATGCGCAACTGCATGGTGCGGCGCCCATAGAGAGGACTTTGGTGTCCTAGCACCTGGTGTTCCATAAAACTCATGGACGATCCGCAGAGCACCAAGAACAGGTTGCTCTTGTCTTTGTGTCGGTCGATAAGCGTTTGCAGACACGACGACACGCCCGGGTCGCTCTCGGCGAGGTAAGGATACTCGTCAATGACCAGAATGACTTGCTCCGCTTTGGCGCGTTCAAAGACGGACTCGAGTGCAACCTGGATGGAAGGGAATGCTGCTCCTGCGGCACTATCACCAAGCATCTCGCGGCTGAGCAGCGCAAGGTTTTCGCTTGCAACGGTTTGCTGCCCGGTAAAGAAGATCACACTGGGCTTATCCTGCGTAAAAGCGCGAAGCAGGCTTGTTTTGCCCACGCGGCGCCTTCCGTAGACTACGGCAAACTGGAAGGAACCCTTTTGATAAGCGGTTTCTAGGGACTCAAGCTCACTCTGGCGTCCGACAAACATGGCATGCCTCGCTCATATGCGTGTTACTAACATATATAGTACTAACACGTATGTGAGCAATTTTCCAGTCGGACGGAGAAGAAATGACAGCGCTTCTACTTAACGAGGCGCTTGAGTTTGGCATAGTCCTGAATCTGCTTTTTGCGCTTGGCGTTGAGGAGGTTGTTGAGGTCGAGCTTCTCAATGGTGCAGCGTTTGAGTAGCTCGGAGCTGTCAAAGCCGTTTGACTCAATGTCTTCATCCAGATCGTGCTTGAGCTTGGTCCATTTATTGAGCTGCGAGCGCACGTAGGCCGCGGGACGTTCTATCTCGTTGGCGATGTCGCGTACGCTGGCGCCCGTTCCAAACGACTCACGTATCTTCGCCGTCTCCTTGCGCGTGCGCTCGTTTTTGGCATCGGTCTTGCATCGATCGCTGCAGTAGTGCCGTTTGACGCCACGATGCCCGGCAAGTGAGTAGGCGCGTCCGCACTGCTCGCAATAGCCAATTTTGACGGTGCTCAGCTTGCGCGAAAAATCAAACCAGAGCCACGAGAGATAGCTGTCAAAGGAGAGGAACCCTGTGGACTCGTTGCCCTGGAACACATCCACGTGCGCGCCCGAGAGATGCGAGATCACGAGCGCCTGCACCAAAGCGGTGAGTGCATCGCGGTCATCGTTGTCAAGTTCTTCGCGGCGCTCCTGGATATCTGCTTGAGGGTCGATTACATAGAAGCTCTCCTCGCTATTGCTGACCTTGAGTCGCGCTGAAATCTCCGAGCTGGAGTCTTCGTCCATGTAGAACATCGCCTGCAAAACACTGAAGTCATTAGCGGTGAGCTCGTGTTCAAAAGAGAGCACGTTGAGTGCAACGAGGGATTCTTCCTCGTCGATCATAAACATAAAGGCGTAGAAATATCCCGCATCGGATTCGATTTTGCGCACGATGGGCAGGCTTTTGAATGAGTCGGTATAATCTCCGCCCGCCCTCAGGATAGTGGTGTAGATCTTGAAGGATGACCCGTTTGCCGCGCAGGTTACCACTGATTTCTCGATTCTTTCCAATGCGGAGACCTTTGCGATGGTGCAGCTCCCGTTGAGGTATTCCTGGATGCGCATGGCAATAAGTGCTGCCATCGCGGCATTGGCCCAATCGCGTACGGATTCTATTGCGTGCTTGCCAAAAAGCGGCCCGGTCTGTTCGGCGTAATCAAGTACGTTAAAGAGGCTTGCGCGGAAGGGCTGCTCTTTAACGGCGGTGGGTTCGATGCATGATGCCAGCCTGATCAGATCGGCATGGCGCTCGCTGTGTGCGGACCCTTCGTTGCTTTTGCTGCCGGCCAGCTCGGTGGGCATGTAGAGTTCAAAGACAAGCTGGGCCTCGCCAACGGGCCTATTGGGTTCGTTCTCTATGAGGTTGACTTTCTTAAACGGAATCGAACCTTCAACGGTGCGTGTTTGGGAGAACTCAAACATTGTTACCCCTGTCTCTAGCTGAAGGTTTAATAGCGTAGCACGTTTAGGAAAATTACCCGGTCAAAATCTCTATATCGGATAAACGGCCAATCGTATCTTGTGATCGTCAAGAAAAGGGGTAACGAGAAAGGACCCGATCATGCATTGCAAACAGTGTGGAGCAGAGATTAACGACGGCGCCAAGTTCTGCGGCGTGTGCGGAACGCCTACAGTCGCGGCTGCGGCCAGCACGGCGGGAGACGCGATTTACGTCGAGGCCCGGCCGATTGAGAGCCAGTCTGTCGAGGCTCAGTTTCAAGCGGCGGAGGATGCAGAGGCCGCTGCTTGCCTGCAAGATTCACTTCGCGAGTCCATCGGGTCCCTTACGCGAGCGTCAGTGATTTCGTTGCTCTATGTGCTCTTTTTCAATTACGTGCTGGGAGGGGGCTCACTGGGGCTCGACTATATGATTCTGCTGGGGCTGCTTCTGATTGGTCCCTGGAAGGTAATTATCTCGCTGTACCGCAGCGGTGTAAGGCTTCCCTTTGTCTATGGTGGCGGCATTATCGGTATCACGATTATGCTAATCGAACTTGTGGTTCTCGTGGGCCTTCCTGTCGTTGTTCTGATGCTTTTTTACTGGTTGGGCAGCGTGATTCACGGAGCGGTTCCGGTTGTTCCCGAATTAGCCCCGATGACGATGGTGGCACTTTGGCCTATCGTCTCGGTTGCCAACATCATCTTCAAGGCAATCAAGCTGCACATGGCTCGCGCCTAGCAAGTAGCCCGTCGCATGCCTTCCGCGTGGGGTCAGGCGAATTTGAAAGGTGAAAGAAAAGGTTTACAGTCGAGCAAATTGTCCTGGGCCTTTTCTGTTTGCAGGCTGTGGACTATCGTTTCGATATGCTGAAGTTCTAGGGGGGATATATGTACTGCGCAAGCTGCGGGGCAAAGATCAAAGACGGGGCGCGATACTGTTCCGCATGCGGAAAACCGTTGGATGTGGATGATGCGCCGGCGAATGCTCAGCAGCCGCTTCTTTCAGGTACACCAAAGGCGCCTGCTGATAGAAAAGCGACGAGCGATCCTGCTGCATCTCGCGCAGAGAGCGCTTCTCCGGCGCCCTCTGAGCATATGTCCTTTGCGGCCTTTATGATGCAGCGTCGGCAGATCGGCCGTTTTGCCGTGCCTACGTTTGTCGCCATTTTTGCAGCAATCATCTTTACCGCTAGTGTCGCCTACGCACTGGTCAAAGCTTACGAGGCCTTTGTGCTGCCTCAGCTGCAGCAGCAGGAACAGCCGGCTGCAGTCGAGAATAAGTCGTCTCAAAAGAAGGTCGCGGCAGCTAACAAGAAAGCGCACAAGGCCTACGAGGGCGTGGTTGCGCGTTACGAGGACTTTGTGAGCTATTGCGAGCAGAAGGGAGCTGGTACTGCCAACTACGACGACTGGGCTCTGGGGCGCGGCGATGATTCTGGGCTGGGGCAGATATTCGTTTATGACAGCCAGAATGCTCCCGGCTTTTTAAACTACTACTATGCTTTCGATGATTTGAACGGCGACGGAATTGACGAGTTGTTTATTGGGTCTGTCGATGCGCAGAACGATATTTCGGCGATTGTAGGTGCCTACTGCTTTGTTGATGGAAAGGCCGTTTCGGTTATGCCTTCGTCAGAGATGGTAGAAGGCTCCAGCAATATGACGAATCAGTATGACGGTTTTATTGCTCAGGGTGAGAGCCAAGTCATTACTGTCTGTAAGGACGGCATCGTTAAATTTACTTGTAGTCAGGATTGTAACCAGGCAGACTTCTATATTTCGCTTACTGCAAAGGGTCCTGAGGTCGTAGACGCGGTGCAAATTCAAAATAAGGAATTCGATAGACAGAATGGCGCCTACTTGGTGAGGACCGTCGAGGATGGTGGCAAACCACAGGAGACGATGGTCCAGGGGCGTGAAGAAGCGTGCAAAATTCTTGACGAGATTGCCGGGGAGCATCCGGAGGCCGACATTGAAAAGCCGTCTGCAAGCAGCGATATGTGGAAGGCATTCAAAGGAGCGGAGCCTTCGGAGAGCTCTTTGAAGGACGGCTCTGGCGCTGCAGACGATCGAACTGGCGCATCTCAAGCACCATCTGAAGCGGCATCCGATAGCGGCGACGATGGGGAGGCCGCTGCGGGCGACGATGGCGTGATCGCCGACATGGATGCGTTCATTGCAAACGCCAAGCGCGAGTTGATTGTGACAGATGACGCCTCTATTACGTACAAGGTCGCTGATAGGCCAAGCTATTGGGAGGGGGCGGCAACGTACGTTTGGTACGTCGAGTTTTATAAAGACGGAAAGGTCGTAGCGTCTGCGGAATGCGGCTCTGAAGGGTATCCGTGCCGGTCGATTATGGCCTATCACGAGAGCTAGTAACTTTAGCCGAGACATGTTGGCATTACGGCGTGCGCGGCTCCTATACCTTTCCCCTTGTTCCATCCGACGAGTTTAGTTACAGCTAAAACGGCCGTTACGAAGAGCTGACCGAGAGGCCGAAGACACTCGCCCGCTAAGCGGGTGTGCCCCAAAAGGGTATCTGGGGTTCGAACCCTCCCGGTTCTTCGTCAGTTGACCAAAGGTGCGACATTATTACCGCTCGCCGGCGGGTGACTAAATGCGATGACTTGAGGGCTATAATTAACCGAGCTAAGTTGGGGGATAGATTGAGACGCACGGGCTTTCGATGCGCCTGTCGGCTCGGCATTTCGCAATTCATTAGACACGCGGAGCGCGTGGTTTGGGATTAACGAAAGGAATCAGCATGTCTCTGTTCCATAGCGATAACGAAAAGGAAGAAAAGCACAGCGGAATACTCGGTGCCTTTTCTGTCGACAATATCAAATGGGAGCCTGGCAACAACGAAGATGCCTCGCTTGTCTCATTCCGCTATCCCTACGAGGATTTCCCCAACGGGTCCTATCTTCAGGTTGCGCAATCGCAGATTGCCGTTTTTACCAACAATATGGGGGCGGGCAGTTCTACTGACGCTACGGGTGCCGGCGATTCTCAGGTAAGCGTGTTTGTCGGTCCGTGCAAGATCAAGCTCGACACGGGAGACAGCCGATTCGCCCCGTTCCGCAATGCCGCTCATTCGCTTACCGGCGGTAGCTCGGCGTTTCATTCCGTTGTGTACTTTATCAATACCAACTACATGAACGAGCTACGCTGGGGCACGACCGAGCCCATCATCGTTCAAGACCCTGAGGAAGACGTCAACGTTCACGTTCGCGCCTTCGGTTTGTTTGGCGTGCATATCGAACAGAACGATTTGAGTCTGGTTCCCATTCAGGCGAGGAAGTTCCTTGTTAAGGTCGTGGGCACGCGAGATCGCTATACACGAGAAGAACTTACCTCCTTTATGCGGGCAAAAATCCTTGAGTATGTTCCCGACTTGCTTGCTAAGGCGATTGTTGACCAGGAGGTTTCCGTTCTTAAAATTGCGACGCATCTGAGCGACTTCTCGTCTCAGATGCAGGTCAAGCTCGTTAACTATTTCGATGAGTTTGGTCTCACACTCGATAACTTCTCGTTCAACAGCATCAAGCCCTTCGAAGAGGATCTTGCCGCCATCAACGAGATGAAGATCCAGCGTAAGCGGAGCATTCTCGAGGCACAGGGTAACGCTGCCCAGATGGACATCGAGTCCGAGGCACTTGCCAGGAAGCGTGCGCGCGAAGGCTACAACTATCAGCAGGAGCGCGGCATGGACGTAATGGAGGGTGCTGCGGGCAATGAGGGGAGTGCCGCATCGGGCCTCATGGGAGCCGGCATGGGACTCGGCATGGGCGTTGGCATGGGCGGTGCATTTGGAGCTGGCTTCTCCAACTTGGCCAACCAGACCATGGGCGCTGTTGCTCCCATGGTTGGAACGGCTTCCGCGTCCGCAGGTATGCAAAACGGTCTCGTGTGTCCCGGTTGCGGAAACGTTAATCCGATGGGTGCTAAGTTCTGCCTGGAATGCGGACAAAAGCTCGAGCAGGGTGTTGCGTGTTTGGCGTGTGGGCATCTTAACCCGGTCGGTGCCAAGTTCTGCCTTGAGTGCGGGAACCGGTTGACCTCGCCAAGGTGCCCGAGCTGCGGAGCCGAGTTGCCGGAAGGGACCAAATTCTGCCCCGATTGTGGAACTAAGATCCAATAAGGAGAAACAAAGATGAACGGTTCTGTTAAACGTGTCATTTTGGGCGAGGCAATCGTCTTGGTGGCGTGGCTTGTAATCATGTTTGTCTGCAAAAACGCGCTGATGAACCCTATCGTCTTTGCTATGTCGCTTGGTTTTGGGGTTTTGGCTTTTGCGGTGGCTTCGATTTCGGCTACCATGTCCGATAAGCAGTCCACGGTCAAAAGCACGACCGAAATCCATTATTTGCCGATTGCATCCAGCTGTGCCTATTTTGTTGTTGCCCTTCTAATATGAGAAAGCCATTGTCAATAGGCGTGTTTGTTCGAGCCCGGTTTTAAACCGGGCTTTTTCGTTTCCCGTCGG
>NZ_JBCPDH010000027.1:0-24732 GCF_040915545.1 Collinsella aerofaciens
GGACAGTCCTGCTCGCACGGAGAGCACATTAAGTGCTCTCCGGCTCGTGCGGAACTCGCGATGAACCTTACGTTCCGCGCCGCCGGGCAGACGAACCAGTTAAGACGCGCCGTTACTTGATCTTGGTCGTGCCCGGCGCCAGGTTGGGGTCGGTCTCGTTGGCCTCGGTCTGGAAGTGCTCGGTATACACGTTCTTGCCGTCGCGGAACATCTCGTAGTACTGCATCTTGGCGTAATCCTCGCGCGCCTTGGTTGCGGCTGCGGCAGCGGCGTCGTCACCGGTGACGTTGGAGGAGAGCGCCCAGCGCAGGCTGGCGTCCTCGTAGCCCACCGAGTTGATGGCGGGCAGCGACTTACGCAGCGTCATGTGCGCTTTCTGGTAGTCGGTCAGCGGGGCGCCGATCAGCTGCATCAGCTGGGTGGACAGGTAGTTGGTGGACAGGTCGTCGGTCTCGCTCGTCTGGTCGCAGCCGGCAACGTCGTAGTTGGCCCAGATGATGTAGTCGGTCTGCCACAGGCGCTCCTGATGCGTAGCATCGTCTTCGCCGGTAAACCACTTGTCATTGAACTTGGACGGGAAGAACGGCTGGTGGTCGCCCCAGAACACCACGACCACCTTACGGTCGAGCTTGCTCAGGGCGTTGAGGAAGTAGCGCAGCGCCTGGTCGGACTGCTCGATGCACGAGACATACTCGTCGACATCGGAGAGCGTGCCGTCCTCGACGGTCTTGGCGTCCAAATCGGTCGTGTCGATATTCAGGTGCATCTGCTTGTCGACCGGCAGCAGGCCCGTATCGTAGCCCGAGTGGTTCTGCATGGTCACGTCGAAGATAAACTGCGGATCGGCGTTCTGGTCGAGCAGCTCAAGAATCTTGTCGTAGGTAGCCTGGTCGGTCACCATGCCGCGCAGGGTGTCGGCTCCCTGGAAGTCATTGATAGACAGGAACTGGTCAAAGCCAAAGTCCTTGTAGACGTTCTCGCGGTTCCAGTTGGTCGCGTGGTTGGGGTGCATGGCCGTGGTGGAATAGCCGAGCGATTTGAACTGTTCTGCCAGGTTCCCGGTCGTCTCCATGTTGTAGATGGTGTAGGGGTACACGCCCGAGCCCAGGTTGGCCATGGAGTTGCCGGTCATAAACTCAAACTCGGTATTGGCGGTACCGCCGCCGTAGGCGCTCACATAGAGCTTGCCGCGGCTGAGGCAGTTGGACAGGTTCTTAAAGTACTGCGGGCCCTCGTAGCCGGCGCGCATGTTCTGGTAGATCGAAAGGTCTGAGAAGGTCTCGTTCATGATGGCGATGACCGTGGGCTTCTCGCTGTCGAACTGCTCCTTTGCGGCGGCGCGCTCGTCGCTCTTGGCCGCGTCGGACTTGTCGTAGGCCTTGGCGTACTTTTTGAGCGTGGCCTTGGCATCGTCGACGGAGTAGTCGGCGGGTTTGGGCGGCTTGATGGACTGCGCCGCACTAATAAAGGCGGGCAGGTAGCCCTCGCGCCAGTAGCTCTCGAGCGGGCGCCAGGTGTAGACGGTGATGCCGAGGGTGTTGTAGTAGTCGATGAGCGTGACATGCGCGGTTACGCCGCCCAGGCACAGCACTGCCACGAGCAGGTTGGTGAGCAGCATGCGCTTGGCGTTGGCGGCACCCTTCTGACGGTGCGGTGCCACCAGGCCGGCGTACTCGCACAGCAGCATGGCGATGGCGGTAAAGCCCATGGACAGCACACAGAACAGCGAGATGGAGAAGGTGTAGCCGGTGCCGGCGACCGCGGCGGCGGTGGAGATGGCCGAAAGGTCGCCCGGCTGGATGGGCATGGATTTAAACGTGATGACGAAGAACTCGGCAATGCCCAGGACAAAGAGGGCAAAGGCCAGGACCGCGGGAGCTGCGCCGTGGCGCTGGAACAGGAAGAACAAGCCGATCATGAGCACGGTGATGATGGCCCACTCGAGCAGGATGCACAGGGGGTAGACCCAGGTAAAGTCGTGGTTGGACGAGACCTCCATGCCCAGCAGCGCAAAGACGCCGGCGAGCAGCAGGCACAGGACGGCGGCGACGAGTGGTTTGCCCACAAAGGCGCCGCGCAGGCGGGCGAGCTTGCCGGTGGGGGCGGGGGCGTCGGGCTTGGCGAACGCAAAGACGCGCGGGGCGATGCGATCGCGGGCGATGCTGGCCCAGGCGCATCCGGTGAGGATGGCGTTGGTCAGGATGAGCATCACAAAGGCGAGCGGCTCGTTTTGGGCGACGAGGCCAATGGCGCCCCAAATAGTCAAAAAGACCTGGAACAGGCCGAAGACGACGCTCCACCCAAGAGCGCTTTTGGCAACGGTGCCCGACTGAGCGCGAATGGCCTTGGCCTCGCGCAAGACAAGGTAGACGGTCGCCGCAAGACCGACGAGCGAGATGGCGGCAGCGAACATGCTGAGACTCCTCACAAACTAAAACGTACGAAAGCGGGGGTTTACCCGATTGTTACCAAGATATGCGCTGCAATTGGTGGCTGCGCACAACAACCAGCCATATTAACGCGCACGTGCGGCGGTGTGGCGCAATGTAGTGGCGGCCTGCGCGATAATGGACGGGAATTACACGGAAACGTAAAGGCTTCTTAAAGAATTAGCGAGGATAGAGCTATGGGCGAGCAGGTTTGTATGACGGGCACCGAGTACTGCGGCGGAGCTGTGGGCGTGGACGCGGGCGGCTATCCGGTCGAGACTACGGGCAACGCGGCGCTGGACATCTTGGAACACCGCTCGTCCACGCGTGCCTTCGCGCGTGATGACGACGACCGTCCCGTGGCGGTGACCGACGAGCAGCGGGCGGCGATCTTGCATGCGGCGAGCCGCGCGCCGTCGGCGGGCGCCATGATGATGTATTCCATCGTGAGCATCCGCGAGCAGGCAACGCTCGACCGCCTGGCCGACCTGTGCGACCACCAGCCCATGATCGCCAAGGCGCCCTGGGTACTTATATTTGTGGTCGACTATGCCAAGTGGATCGATCTGTTTGAGCACGTGGGCTGCTTTGAGCCCGAGTTTGTAGAGCGTACGGGCAAGGCGCCCCGCCGCGCGCCGGGTCTGGGCGACTTTGCCATCGCGGCTCAGGATGCCGTGATCGCCGCGCAAAACGCCGTGGTTGCCGCCGAGGCCCTGGGGCTGGGGAGCTGCTATATCGGCGACATCGTCGAGAACGCCGAGGAAGTTGCCGCGCTGCTCGATCTGCCGCCCTATACCATGCCGCTGTCGATGCTCATCATCGGCACGCCCCGTAAGGAGCGCCCGGCAATCGCGCACCCCGTGGTGAACCTGGTGCACGAGGAGCGCTACTGCCGCGCCGATGCTGCGACCATGGACGCGCAGGTGGCCGAGATGGATGCGATGTTTCGCCCGCACGCCCGCGAGGTGGGGGAGCGCGTCGTGGATATCTACACCCGCAAGCACACGAGCCCCTTTATGGCCGAGATGAGCCGCTCCATGGAGTGGTGGTTCAAAAACTGGCTCGGAAAATGACGAATGTGACAAGGGGATAGTCCCTTTGTCACACTTCATATCGCCGCGGTGGCCTAAAGACTGTATAAATCTTTATCTAGCTGGGAAAACAGTGCATTAAAACATGGGCCGATTACCTATAATCCCTTCGAACATTAAAGTTGGGAGGAAACCGGCTTATGGAACAAAAGGCCAAGGAGGCAGCCTCGCACGCTGCGATTCCTGTGAGCATCTCGGCGATGCTCGTCACGCTGGGCGTGGTGTACGGCGATATCGGCACCAGCCCTATGTATGTAACCAAGGCGCTCGTTGCCGGCAACGGCGGTATCGGAAGCGTCACGGAGGAGTTCGTGCTCGGCGCGCTCTCCCTTGTCGTGTGGACGGTCACGCTGCTGACCACCATCAAGTATGTGCTCATCTCGCTGCGCGCCGATAACCATGGCGAGGGCGGCATCTTTGCCCTGTACAGCCTGGTCAAGCGTTGCGGCAAGTGGCTTATCATCCCCGCCATGCTGGGTGGCGCCGCGTTGCTCGCCGACGGCATCCTGACGCCGGCCGTTACCGTTACCACGGCCATCGAGGGCCTGCGCACTATCCCGGCGGTTCATGCCGTGCTGGGCGATGACCAGGGCCGCGTCGTCGCCATTACGCTCGCCATCATCATCGTGCTCTTCTTGGTACAGCGCATCGGTACGGCCAAGATCGGTCACGCCTTTGGCCCCATCATGACGCTGTGGTTCCTGTTCTTGGGCGGCACGGGTCTGTTCTTTGTCTTACAGCACCCCGCCGTGCTGCTGTGCCTCAACCCGCTCCGCGGCATCGCTTTTTTGTTGAGCCCCAACAACCACGCGGGCATCATGATTCTGGGCAGCTGCTTCCTCGCCACCACCGGTGCCGAGGCGCTCTACTCCGACATGGGCCACGTCGGCCGCGGCAATATCTACGCTACCTGGCCGTTCGTTAAGTGCTGCCTGCTGCTGTCCTATATGGGCCAGGGCGCTTGGCTTATGAACAACGCTGCCAACCCCGAGCTCATGGGCATTGCCGATCTCAACCCGTTCTACCAGATGCTCGCCCCGGGCCTGCGCCCGTTTGCCGTCGGCCTTTCCACCGTCGCGGCCATCATTGCCTCGCAGGCGCTTATCACCGGCGCATTCTCGCTGGTGTCCGAGGCCAGCCGTCTGGACCTCATGCCGCACATGCAGGTCTTCTACCCTGCCGAGACCAAGGGCCAGCTCTACATCCCCATGGTCAACAACGTCATGCTTGTCGGCTGCGTCATCGTGGTGCTGCTGTTCCAGAACTCGGCGCATATGGAAGCCGCCTACGGCCTTGCCATTACGCTGACTATGATGTGCACCACGCTGCTGCTCTTCTTCTACCTGCACGAGGAGCGCAAGCTCAAGGTTGCTCCGTGGATCTTCGCGGCCTTCTTCCTTTTGCTCGAAGGCTTCTTCTTCGTGAGCTCGCTCACCAAGTTCTTCCACGGCGGCTACTTCACCATCCTCATGGCTGCACTCATCATGGGCATTATGGTGTGCTGGTACAACGGCACGGCGGTCGAGCAGCGCCAGTTTACACTGCTGCCGCTGCGTAGCTACCTGCCGCAGCTCAAGCGCCTGCGCGACGACGACCGTTACGAGCGCATGAGCGACAACGTCGTGTACCTGACCAAGGACACCCATACCGACTACATCGACCGCGACATCGTCTACTCGATTTTGGACAAGCATCCCAAGCGCGCTCGCGCCTGGTGGTTCGTGAATGTCGAGACCATGGACGAGCCGCATACCTTTGCCTATTCGGTCGAGACGTTCGGCACCGACTACGTGTTCCGCGTGCATCTGTACCTGGGCTACAAGATCAACCAGCGCGTCAATGCCTACCTGCGTCAGGTCGTTCAGGACCTGGCTGCCACCGGCGAACTGCCTGCGCAGACGCATGACTACTCGGTCTACAAGGATCCGGGCAACATCGGTACGTTCAAGTTCGTCCTGATCCGTAAGCTTCTGGCGCCCGAAAGCGATGTGGAGCCGAGCGAGCGTACGGCCATCACGCTCAAGTACATCATCCGCCGCGCCGCCGGCACGCCTGCACGCTGGTACGGCCTGGAGAACTCCAACGTGAGCTTTGAGTACGTGCCGCTGTTCACCAAGTTCAAGGCCGTGAACAAGATGCAGCGCCTGGCCCCCAACGAGCGGCCGTAGTCGACGCTCGAGGTTTGTCTGCGAACGGGCGGGCTTGTATTGACGGGGATTGAGTCCTGGGAGGAAACCATGGATGCAAAGGTGCTTGACGGTTGCGATCTTGCGACCGAGCTGGTGCGTGAGGTACGCGCCGATGCTGCCGAAGATCGGTTCTTTACGAATCGGGCCAACATGGACATGGCCGACCGCGTGATTTCGATCGTGGCACTGGTATTTGGAGCGGTGTGCGTGTGTGCCCTGCTCGCGCACGTGCTGTTTGTCTAGCGACCGCAGGCTGTAAAGGCTATACACTTGGAACCACCACAAGGGGAAACCACCACAAAGGTGCCTGTCCCCTTTGTGGTGGTTTTTGTTTTTGAGAGAGGGGCGGAACGCTGATGGACGTCCGTACGGACGGCGATATTGCCGATAGCTTTTGGTGGCGGCGCACAACGCTGACGCGCCGCACTCCTCTGTATGACGCCTGCGTATCGGTGGGGCTGCTGGTCGCGGCGACGATTGTGGGCGCGCTGCTCGACCATCCGGGTCTCGCGCCGAGCATCATGATCGTCTATGTGTTCGCCGTTCAGCTGTGCGCATTCTTTACCTGCAGTCGCCTGTATTGCTTGCTGAGCTCGGCTGCCGCCGTGGCGCTCTACAACTTCTTGTTTGTCTACCCGCGCTACTTGCTGTCGTTTATCGACCGCGGCTATCCCGGCATGTTCTTCATCATGTTTGTGGTCTCGCTTGTGTCGAGCTCGATTGCCTTGGCCCTGCGTCGCGCTTTGGCACAGGCTGCCGCCAGCGACCGCCGCACGCATATGGTGCTCGAGACCAATCGCATGTTGCAGCGCTGCGCCGACGAGCAGCAGATCGTTCACGCCATGGCCACGCAGCTGGCGCGTCTTTCGGGCTGTCCGGTCGTGTGGTACAGCGCCGACGCCGAGGGCGATGACCTGCTGCCGCGCGCGACTTACACGGCCGTGGGCGATGCCGCGCCGGTGCACGAGCTGGCGCCGCAGATGCCACCGCGGCTCTCGGCGTCCGCCTATGTGGGAACGCCGCTCGACGCCACGTTTGGCGGCTCGGCGTTTTATGGCATCTACCTGACGGTTCGCACAGGCGACGGCTTCGCGCGCTCGGGCGACCCCGCCTCGGTGGTGGGCGTGCTGGCTATCGTTGCCGAGCCCGACGTGCTGACGCACGAGGAGCGGACACTTGCCGATGCTATCGTGAGCGAAGGCGAGCTGGCGCTCGATCGCGCCCGCGCCATGGAGGCCCGCGAGGAGGCGGCGGTGCTTGCCAAAAATGAGCAGCTGCGCGCCAACCTGCTGCGCTCCATCTCGCACGACCTGCGCACGCCGCTCACCAGTATTTCGGGTAATGCCGACGTGCTGCTCGACCAGGGCTCGACCGGCACTGCAGTGCTCGATGCCCAGACGCGCCGCGGCCTGCTTCTATCCATTCGCTCGGATGCGCTGTGGCTCAACGCCACCGTCGAGAATCTGCTTGCCATCACCAAGCTCGAGGGTGGCGGTATGCGCCTGTCGACCACGCTCGAGCTCATGGACGATATCGTCGAGGAGGCGCTGCGCCACGTAAATCCGGCCGTGCGCGAGCACGACCTTAAGGTGGTGGCGTGCGATGAGCCGGCGCTCGTCAATGTCGATGCGCGCCTGATGGTGCAGCTGGTGGTCAATCTGGTGAACAACGCCATCACCTATACGCCCGCGGGCTCGCATATCATGATTTCGATTAGCGTCGACGATGGACGCGTGGCGTGCTCGGTGGCCGATGATGGTCCGGGCATCGCACCCGAGGATCGCGAACGGATCTTCGAGTCGTTCTATACCGCCAACCATGGTCTGGCCGACAGCCACCGCAGCGTTGGCCTGGGTCTTTCGCTCTGCCGTTCCATTGCGTTGGCGCATGGCGGTAGCATAGAGGTTGCCGCGGCGGACCCGCACGGTTCGGTCTTTACGATTGAACTTCCCGCCGCCGACGTTTCGTTTGATAAGGAGTAGCGCTGTGCCGAACTCTGCCGTAAAACCGCTCATCTTGGTCGTTGAGGACGACCCCGCCGTCCGCAATCTTATCGTTGCCGCGCTCGAGGCGCACGGCTTGCGCCATATGGCTGTGGAGACCGCCCATGCCGCCATCGCCGCCGCCTCATCGCAGGCACCGAGCATTGTGCTGCTCGATCTGGGCCTGCCCGATATGGACGGCGTCAAGGTGGTGGAATCGGTGCGCGCATGGTCGGGCATGCCGATCATCGTGGTCTCGGCGCGCAGCGAGGACGCGGACAAGATTCGCGCGCTCGATGCCGGCGCCGACGACTATCTGACCAAGCCGTTTTCGGTCGAGGAGCTGCTCGCGCGTATTCGCACGACGCTCAGGCGCCTCTCGTATGCGCAGATTGGCATGGGTGCGTCCGAGGGCTCGTTCGATACCGGTGAGCTGCATATCGATTTTGATGCTGGCATCGCCACGATGGATGGTGAGGAGTTGCACCTGACGCCGATCGAGTACAAGTTGCTGTGCCTGTTGGCCCATAACGCCGACAAGGTGCTCACGCACCAGTTTATCTTGCACGAGATTTGGGGTACGGCAACTAAGAGCGATCTGGCGAGCCTGCGTGTCTTTATGGGCACGCTGCGTAAGAAGATCGAGTCCGACCCCGCGCATCCGCGCTATATCCAGACGCATGTGGGTATCGGTTACCGATTGGTCACCCAGGGATAGGCCGGCATCCGCCATCCCACTATGAGTTGCGGTGAAATAGTTCCTGTTTGGGCCTTTACCAGGCTTTTTAGGAACTATTCCACCGCAACTTTGTTATTTGCCCTTAGGTTTGCTGGCGTAGAACTTTTTCTTTTTGGGTTTGCCGGCGGGGGAGGGCTTGCCGGCAAAGTTGGACTTGCCGTTGCCGGTCTGCGCGTGCGCGGGTGCAGCCGCGCGAGGCTTGCGCGCCTCGGGGTTGCGCAGTTCCTCGACGCGCTCGGCAATTTCCTCGGCGCTAAAGCCGACTTCGGCCATGGCGTCCTCGATGGGCAGACGGCGCACGATATAGCAGTGGTGCACTTTCTGGTTGCGCGCGAAATCCTCGGGGATGGTCTGCGCCGTTATGTCCTGTAGCACGACGCCCGCGCGTGCGAGCTTGCGCGCCTCGGGGCGGAAGCCGCGCAGGTTGCAGCTAAAGATGGCGTGCCCGCCCTGTGCGAGCAGGCGCGATACGCCGGCCAAAAGCTCAACATGGTCGCGCTGGACATCCCAGGTACGGCGGCCCATCTTGGACGAGTTCGAAAACGTGGGCGGGTCGACAAAGATCAGGTCCCAGCGGTTGCGCGTCTGGCGCTGGTCGCGAATCCAGGCGAGCACGTCGTCGCGCACAAAGTGATGCTGCGGACCCACAAAGCCGTTCTGGCGCATGTTGCGCTCGGCCCAGTCCAGGTAGGTGTTGGAAAGGTCGACCGTTACGGTCTCCTCGACGCCTCCGTCTGCCGCATAGCAGGTGGCGGTGCCGGTGTAGGCGAACAGGTTGAGGAAGCGGCGCGCCTGCTTGGCGTGCTCGCGCACCAGGTTGCGGGTGACGCGGTGGTCCAGGAAGATGCCTACATCCAGGTAGTCGTCAAAGTTGACGGCAAAGGTAAGGCCGCCCTCTTCGATAAGCGGGAGGCGACGGCGCGCGATGTTGGCGCGCTCTCCCGAGCCGCCCTTGCCAGCGCCCTGCTTGCCGTACTGCGAGCCGCCGCGCGAACGCATGCGGGCCTTGGCGTGCACGTGCTCGGCCGGAACATCTAGGATGCGCGGCGCGATGGCCAAGATGTCGAGCATGCGGGCCTGGGCCAGCGCGGGGTCGATGGTCTTGGGCGCGGCGTATTCGGCGATGACGAGCCAGCGGCCCGGCGTCTGCGGGCAACCCTCGTACAGATCGATGGCGGCGGAGTAGTCGGGCAGGTCGGCATCGTAGACGCGGTAGCAGCTCACTCCCTCGCGCTTCGCCCACTTGCGACGCAGGCGGGCGTTCTTGCGCAGGCGGTTGGCGAACTGCTCCGACTCGGGGATGAGCACGGGCAGCGGCTTGCCGTCGCCTAGGTCGAGCGTGGCGGCGGGCTCGGGCATGGGGGTGTCGGCGGCTTCGTCTTGGGCATTTGCGGTCTGCTCCTCGGCATCTGCGTTGGTCGCAGCCTCAAATGCCGCGGCGGCGTGGTCGAGCGAAGGCCAGACTTCGACGGTCGCCTCCTCGTTATTGGGCATGACGGCGATGGAGCGCGCGGGCTCGGCATGGAGCGCGCGGGCCAGCAATCCGTCGCGGGTGAGCGCGGCGACCGGTGCGGCGGTAAGCTCGGGCGCGCGGTGCAGCTCGCCGACCAGCGTCATGGCGTCGTGCATGAGCGAAAGCGGGGTCTCGGTCGTATCCGCGACCACGGCGGCACCGGCGACGGCGCCCGCGTGGTTCAGTACGGTGGCGGACTTGGCGGCGCAAAAATCGACAAAGCGCTTGTAGCCGGCACACGTAACCATGCGCTCAGCGGTCTTGCGTGCGGCGGGGTCAACATCTACGGCAACGATGCGCGCCTGGCGCTCTCGTGCTGCCGCCTCGCGCTCGCGTGCCTCGGCAAGCAGCTGCTCCCACAGGGCAGCGTCATGTAGCTGCCAGCCCTCAAAGCCCCAGCGCTCGCGGGCGGCGCCCGGAGCGCGGTCGTTTAGGATATTCACGGCTTCCAGCAGCAGGCCGCCGCCGGCGCACGAGGCGTCGATCAACGTGGGCAGAGCCTCGTTCTCGTAGTCGTCGGCCGTCAGCTCGCGCTCGCACAGCGCGGTCCAGCCGATCTGCGCCAACACCAGGGCGGCGTAGTCGGGGCGTAGCACGTGTGCGCCCTCGCCGGCGCGGGTCGCCGCGGGCGGCAGACGCTTGAACAGCGGGTCGCCCGAAAGGTCCAGGCTGATGCTCGCGCGGCGCTGACGCAGCGAAAGCAGCAGGTGAACGTCGGGATCGGCGGCATCGACGTCGGCGCGGCGACCCGTGGCCTCGGCCAGGCGATCGCACAGCGCGTCCTTGGCGCGCAGAGCCGAGAAGCGCGTGTTGCGCAGCTGCTCGGTCACGCCGCGGGCGGTGATGGCGATGGTGGCGCCGGGGCGGACGATATTCTCCCAGGCGATGTCGTAAACGCCGTCGTACAACTCATCGGCATCCTGCGCCTCAAAGCGCCCAAGCACCACAAACGCGCGGCTGGCCAGGCGCGACCACAGACAGGCGCGGTAGCCTTCTTCGAGCTCGCCCTCAAACGTAGCGCGGCCCTTCAGGCGGCGGACATGCGAAAGTCCGAGCCGTTTAAGCTCGTCGGCGAGTGCGGACTCAAAGCCCTCGGGGCAGCTTGCATAAAATTCCATGGGTGACCTCTCTGGTTGCGTCGCTCCATTATATGATGGATGCTTCGTTTGCCCTTATCCTCGAAAGGAACCCATATGATTGATGCGTGCTCCTTGATTCCCATTTTCATTGCAACAGCCTCAGGACTCGGGGCCTCGCACAGGCTCCCGCCGCCTTACGGAACTGAAAGCTGGGCGTAGGGCAAATCCATGGCACGTGACCTGCGATTGCTCGGCCATAGATGGCGTAATCGAGGCTAGGGGAGAGCATCATGCGCAAGGGAAACGAGAGCTGGTTCTGGCACGCGAACGACATGGTGGTGGCGGGCGACATGAACCTCGTGGTCCGCGTCCTGTGGGCCGCGCTCATCGTAGGCATCGGCGTCGCGACGATGGCCACGCTCTGGATCGTTACGAGGTAGCGCGCCACGAACGGATGACGAGGCACGCGGCGCATGCCACGCTGGCGGAACCCTAGCCTCGCTGCTGGACAATCTGTTCGATGAGCTTCGCGACGGAGTCCTCGGCTGCGTCCCCGATCAGGTGATGGGCCGCGGCCTTCGCCTCTGGCATCGCGCCCGCGACTGCGTAGGAGTTCGGCACCTTTTCGAGGAGCGTCACGTCGTTTTCCGAGTCTCCGATAAAAGCGACCTCGTCCAGCGTGACCCCAAGGCTGCCGAGAAGCGCGTCGAGTCCGTTTACCTTGCTCCAGCCAGCCGGAACAACATCGAGGAAGAATGGGACGGGCGAGGGGAAATCAAGCTCTGGGCAGGCTTCCTTGCATCGACTCCGAACGACTTCCGTCGGGGCGGAGCTGACGTTGACGAAGATGCCGGCGGTGATGACGTCACGGTTCGTGGGCACGTCTCCGAGCGCCATGTCTCTTCCGGAGTCCTTAACGATTTCCAGGGCGAATTCGTCGCCAGGCTCGACGGCGCAGAGGAACTGCTCGCAGCGTTTGCCTGTCTCATCGACATCGGCGACTAGCCAGAGTGACGTCCCCGCGTAGGGGCGTACGGCGCTATCGAGCTTGACGAGGGCCTCCGTCGAGAGCGTCTTTTTGAACACGAGTTCGCCGCTGGAGAAGACCTTCTTTCCGTTGGCCATGATGCCGGTCGAGAAACAGCGCGCGTCGCCGTCAAAGGCATCGGCCAGGTCGGCGTAGTCGCGGCCGCTTGCGGGGCCGAACGCGATGTCCGCATCAAGCGCCGAAAGAATCGCGCTGTGCGTGCGCTCCGATACGACCCTTGAGCCAAACGGCAGCAGGGTCCCGTCCATGTCTGCGAGGATGAGCTTTATCAAGGGGTCCTCCCGTTTCGGTCTGGGCGTCGGTGCGCCGGTGTGCGTCGTCCTAGCTGTATTGCCTGTCTCCCAAGAGATTCTTCGAGATGATCCTGTTAAACTCTACCGGGTCATCCCAGCAAGAGGTCAGGAAGAGGAACAGCAGCTCGATGACGAAGTTGATCGAGCTGTGCGAGAAGGCGACCTCGGTTCCGGTGATGGCCTGATCTCGCGAGATGGCTCGGATGATATACGTGGCACGCTTCGCGAGCGGCGTATCTGGGTTGTCTGTGATCATGATGATGGGGGTGTTCGAATCCTCGGCAGAGTCGAATATGTTGACGAGGCGCTTCGAGTATCCGGACGTCGAAATGACGAGCAGGATGTCATTCTCCTTGAGGCTGGTTGCGGCGGAGACCATGGCATCGGTGGTACTGGGGCAAAACGCCCTGACTCCAACCTGTGAGAGCTTGAACGCCGCGTTTACGCCCATGCTAATCGAGTTGCCGACGCCCGCAATCAGGACGAGGTTGGCGTTGTGGAGCAGATTGACGACTGCCGAAAAGTCATCGGAGTCAATGAGCGAGGCGGTTTGGGAGAGCTCCTTGACCTTGTGAGACAGGACGTACTTAATGGAGCCCTCGACGTCGTCCAGAGTAACCTTGCCGCCCGTGGCCTTTTCCTCGCCGGAGGCCCTGCTGATGGATATGCCGAGCGCCAGACGCATGTCCGAATAGGTTCGGTAGTCAAGCGTCCTTGCGAACCTCGAAACAGACGCCGGTGACGTACCGGTTTCTGCGGCGAGTTCGCGGACGGTCATCGTTGCGACGTCCGACGGGTGGTCGAGCACATACGTTGCGATTGCCTTCTCCGAGGGGGATAGGCTGCTCATGACTGCGCAGATGTGGCTGAGCACATCCCCTGTCTTATCCATGGTTACTCCTTGGCCCTAGTTTGCTTTGTATCTTAGGTCAAGAGAGGTGAAAATAAAGCAAAATGTTTCATAAGCGGTGAAATAGCGTTTCACCGCTGATTTCCTACCGTTCGCGGTAAATCGGTGCTTCCCCGGCGCAATCTCATCTTGAGCTGCTATCTTATGAGCCGTGAAACAACGGCACGAAAACGATGAAACAACAGAACATTGTTCCAACGCCTCACAACTTCGTTTCACGCTAGATGGCGAATCACTTCGAAGCCCAGACAGGCACCCGGCGAGCAAGAAGGGAGAAGCACGATGCACAACGCCAGGACAAACGCAAGCATGACTTCGCTGTTCTTCGCGAACGTCCTCTACTGGGTCTGCGCGGGCGTGTACTCGCCGTTCCTCTCCGCTCACTACACGAGCCTCGGCCTCAGCGCGGCCGAGACCGGCATCCTCCTCGCGGCGACCCCGGTGTGTGCGCTCGCCATCCAGCCGCTCTGGTCGACGATCGCCGACAAGCTCGGGCGCCGCCGAGCGGTCATCGTGGCCCTCTGCCTTGCGGCGGCGGCACTCGCTCCGCTGTATTACCTGGCGTCGACGTTCGTCCCGGTCCTTCTCGTGACTTTTGCGTTCTCGGCGTTCTTCTCGGGGCTCCTGCCCCTGAGCGACTCCCTCGTCATCGAGCTCGCGGATCGCTCTGGCCTGGACTTTTCTCGCATACGTATGGGTGGCACCATCGGCTACGCCATCGTTGTCCTGATCGTCGGTAGGTTGCTTGACGTGGCTCCTCAAATCCAGTTCGTGGTGGTCTCCGCTGCGCTGGTGGCCTTCGCGGTTCACATGTGGCGCCTCCCCGAGGCGGGGGTTCGCGCCAATGCCGCGGACGATTCCAAGGTCTCCCACGGAAAGGGCCTCCTCTCGCTGTTCACCAGCAACGAGATCGCCTTCGTCTTGGTCTTCGCCTTCATCAGCTCAGCCGCGATTGGCTTCATCGGGGCGTTTTTGGGCCGCTACGCGGTCGAGCTTGGCGAGGGTCAGAACCTCGTGGGCGTCCTGAGCGCGGTTTCCGCTGCGAGTGAGATCCCCATCCTGCTTATCTCCTCCAAGCTGGTCAGGCGCTTCGGCGAGATGAACCTCCTGATCTTTTCCTGTTTCATGGCGGCGCTCAGGCTCGTGCTCGTGGGCACCGGTGTAGTCCCGGTCATGATCTGCGGCCAGCTGCTGCAGAGCGTGAGTTACATGACCGTCTACTACTCCTGCGTTACCTATATTGCCAACCATACCTACGAGGATTGTCGCGCTCGAGGTCAGAGCGCCTTCGCGATGGTCCAGAGCGGTCTGTCCGTCGTGGTTGCGAACCTGTTTGGCGGTTGGGCGTGCGACGTGCTCGGCACGCACGCGGGTTTTCTGGCCTTCGCTCTCGCTTCAACGATTGCTGCGGTCGTTGCTCTTGTGACGTACGTACTGTGGCGTCGAAGCGCGGTGCCACAGTCTGAGGGCCAGTCGGCCGCATAGGCTCCACCGCGCTTTGCAAGTGCCTGCTGCCTCGCGTTTCTCTTCGTGTTCAACCAGCTGACGAGCTGAGAACTGTCCAATCCAATGGTTATCCAAGTGAAAGGAAGACAAAGATGTCTCTCATCAAGGTCAACGAGCTTCTTCAACATGCGACCGAGCACCACTATGGCGTGCCCGCGATCAACGTTATCAACACGGAGACCATCCGTTATGCGATCCAGGCCGCCGAGGATGAGCACATGCCTATCATCATCCAGTACTGGCCCGGCTTTGAGGACCACTGTGCCCTCGACATCATCGCCTTCGCCGCCCGCTATTACGCCGAGCGCGCGAGCGTGCCCGTCGCCGTCCACCAGGATCACTCCGCTGGTTACGAGATCGCCGTCAAGGGCGTCAAGGCCGGTTTCCCCTCCGTCATGGTCGACGGCTCCTCGCTTCCCTATGAGGAGAACTTCCAGCTCACGAAGGACGTCGTCCAGGTCGCCAAGATCTTCGACGTTGACATCGAGGCCGAGCTCGGCCACGTCGGCAACGGCTCCGACGCCAACGACTTCGTGAACAGCGACCACTATACCGACCCGAACCTCGCCGAGGAGTTCGTCGAGGGCACCGGCTGCGGTTCGCTCGCTATCGCCGTTGGCAACGCCCACGGCCCCTACGTCAAGGTCCCGAACCTCGACATGGAGCGCATCAAGGCCTGCAGGGAGGCCGTCAGCGTCCCCCTCGTCATGCACGGATGCTCCGACATCCCCGACGAGCAGCTCCAGGAGGCCGTGAACCTCGGCATGAGCAAGTTCAACATCGCCACGGAGTACTTCCGCTCCATGTACCGCGCCTTCGAGAAAGACATCAACTCCGGCAAGAACGACGGCAACGGCATTGGCCTCCTGATGGACGCCGCCCCTGACATGCGCGCGTTCGTCGCCAGCAAGATCCAGCTTCTGAACCCTAACCACTATTCGCTCTAGGAGAGACTCGATGAAGAAAGTTCTTGTCGCGTCGCACGGCCACCTCGCAAGCGGAATCAGGAGCTCGATCGAGATCCTGACCGGCATGGCGGACATGGTGGAAGCAGTTGACTGCTACGTGGACGACTCCGATTTCACCCCTCGCATCCAGGCCTTTATTGACTCGGTGGACCCTGAGGACGAGGCCGTCATCTTCACCGACATCTACGGTGGCTCCGTCTTCCAGAAGGTCGTCCTCATGGAGCCGGAGAAGCGCGGGATCGTCCACGTCACCGGTATGAACCTCGGCCTCGTGATCGAGACGCTCCTCGGCGCCGAGCCGGTCACGGCAGATTCGATCAAGCAGAGCGTCGAGTTGGCGAGGGCGACGATGCAGGTCGTCGAGCCTCCGAGCAAGGCCGCGGACAATGAGGGGTCCGACGGAGACTTCTTCGATTAGAGAGCACTAACAAGCAGGGAGAGAGGAAACAATGATTGTTCAGGTTCGAGTCGATGACCGTCTGATTCACGGACAGGTCGCCCTGGTGTGGACCAAGGAGCTCAACACCACCAGGATCATCGTCGCCAACAAGCACGCCGTGGAGAGCGATGCCCTTCGCATGACGCTTTCCATGGGTACGCCGGCGGGCCAGAAGCTTCTCGTCAAGGATGTTCCGGATGCTTGCCGCATCGCGAACGATCCGCGTGCGGACTCCATGCGCATCTTCGCGCTCACCAACTGCGTGCGTGACGTGCTTGAGCTCGTTAAAGGCGCACCGGGCAAGATCGAGGGCGTGAACGTTGCCAATGTCGGCCGCTTCGACAAGTCCGATCCGGATAGCAAGGTCGCCCTCAACTCCACGATCATGCTCAACCCGGATGAGCTCGAGGCCGCGAAGGAGCTTTGCGAGCAGGGTATTCCGGTTTTCCATCAGCTTATCCCGTCCAATCCCAAGACTCCTCTCAAGAGTCTGATTGAGGCGGCGGGGAAATAAGGGGATTTGGCCAAGCGGCCAAATGAAATGAAAGAAAGGAAGTCAGATGATTGGGTTAGCAATAATGGCCTGGTTGACCGTGCTGATTTGCTACGGCGGCAACTGGGTTCTCGGTCAGTGCATGATCGAGCGTCCTCTCGTGGTAGGTCTCGTTGCGGGCCTCCTGATGGGCGACGTCAAGACCGGTGTCATCATCGGTGCCTCTCTCGAGGCGATCTTCATGGGCGCGGTTAACATCGGTGGCGCCATCTCCGCCGAGCCCGTTACCGCGACCGCCCTCGCCGTCGCCTTCACCGTTGGTGCCGGCATCGACCAAGGCGCCGCCATCACGCTGGCCGTTCCCGTTGGCGTCGTCACCGCGTTCCTCTCGATCTTCATGAACAACGTGTTCCTCGCGTTCTTCGCCGCCACCTTTGACAAGATGGCCGCCGAGGGCAACGAGAAGGGCCTCGCGCTTCAGCACTTCGTTCTCTGGTTCGTTAAGTACGCCGCCTTTGGCCTCATCGCCTTCCTCGGCGTTTACCTTGGCGCTGAGCCCGTTGCCGCCATCGTCAACCAGATTCCGGCCAATGTCATGAGCGGCCTCAACGCCGTGGGCGCCCTCCTGCCCGCCGTTGGTATGGCGCTCCTGCTCCAGATGCTGTGGAGCACCGAGCTCAGCATCTACTTCTTCCTGGGCTTCACGCTCTACCAGTACCTCGGCCTCCCGATGATCGCCATCGCGGTTCTCGGCGTCATCATCGCGGTTGCCTCCGCCCTCCGCGACAAGGAGATTTTCGATCTCACCAAGAAGGGCTTGGCCACCCAGGCCGTTTCCAACGACTCTGTAACCAGCGACGAGGAGGATTTCTTCGCATGAGCAACCTGACCAAGAATGTGAGCCCTGAAGACAAGAAGATGCTCAACAGCATTTTCCTGCGCTCCTTCTCCGTGTTCGCCTCCTGCGCTGGCGGTTCCGTCAAGGCTGGCGCCGACGGCTGGCTGTACTCCGTCCAGCCCGCGCTTAACCGCTACTACGCCGATGACCCCGAGGCCCGTGCCGAAGCCATGAAGCGTCACACGACTTGGTACAACATTACCCAGAACGTCGGCACGTTCGCCATGGGCCTCGTCGCCTCCATGGAGAGGGAGAACTCGCAGCACGAAGACTTCGACACCGAGTCCATCGACGGCATCAAGGTTTCCCTGATGGGCCCGATGTCCGGTATCGGTGACGCAATCTTCTGGGGCGTCCTGCGTGTCATCGCCGCCGGCATTGGCATCAACCTCGCCATGAGCGGCTCGCCCCTCGGCGCGATCATGTTCCTGCTGATCTACAACATCCCGTCGATCCTCTGCCGATACTTCATGACCTACCTCGGCTTCAGTATGGGCACCAACTTCATCTCCGAGATGTACGAGGGTGGTCTCATGAAGCTCATCACCAAGGCGACCTCCACGGTTGGCCTCGTGATGATCGGTGCCATGACTGCGGCGAACGTCCAATTCAACACGATCCTGTCCATTCCGGTTCAGGACTCTGACCCCGTCATGATCCAGACCTACCTCGACTCGATCTTCAAGGGCATCGTGCCCCTGGGACTTACGCTCGTCGTCCTCTGGCTCCTGCGCAAGAAGAACGTGAACGTCAACATCATCCTGGTCGGCATCATGGTTCTGGCGCTCGTCCTCGGCCTCGTGGGCATCGTGTAAGGCGGTTTCAGGATCATCCGAAGCCTGTTCAAGGCAATTCCCGGCGGCACGCGATCGAGGACATTCGACGCGTGCCGCCCCATTAGAAGGAGAGAATATGCGCTACACGCACCTCAAGAACTCCGATGTCGACGTCTCCCAGCTCGCTGTGGGCACCTGGGCGATCGGCGGCGACTCCTTTGGTGAGAACGATGACGCCGCCAGCATGTCCGCCATCCGCACCATGCTCGATCACGGCGTCAACCTCATCGACACCGCGCCGTGCTACGGCAACGGCACGTCCGAGAAGGTCGTCGGCAACGCGCTCAGGGGCGTCGACAGAGAGAGCTACCTGCTCTCGACCAAGGTTGGCCTGATCACCAGCGCCGCCGGCTATGACCGCGACTCTTCGTTCAAGAACATCATGAGGGAGGTCGAGAGCTCGCTGCGCAACCTCCGCACCGACTACATCGACTTCTACTTCGTGCACTGGCCCGACGCCAAGACCCCGTTCTCCGAGACGATGTGCGCCCTCCAGCTCCTCAAGGAGCAGGGCAAGATTCGCCACATCGGCGTCTCCAACTTCACGACCGAGATGATCGAGGAGTGCGAGAAGGTCGCCCAGATCGACGTCCAACAGCCGCCCTATTCCATGGTCGACCGCTCCTCCGAGGACCTCATCAAGTGGGGTTACGAGCGTGGCATCGACTCCTTCACCTATGGCTCCCTTGGCGCGGGCATCCTGTCGGGCAAGTTCCGCGAGCTGCCGAAGTTCGGGGAGGGCGATGTTCGCGGCGGCTTCTACGACTACTTCCAGGAGCCCAAGTTCTCGCGCGTCCAGGAGCTGCTCAAGGTCATGGACGAGATCGCCGAGGCTCATGACAAGCCCGTGGCACAGGTCGCCGTGAACTGGAGCACCCAGAAGGAGTACGTGGGCACCGCGCTCGTTGGCGTGCGCACGGACGCCCACGCGATTCAGAACTGCGAGACGTTCGAGTGGGAGCTTTCCGCCGATGAGATGGCCAAGCTTGACGCCAAGCTTGACGAGCTGAAGATCGGCTAGCCATGGGCACCGAGGAGAGGAAGTACCCCACTTCCGAGCTTGAAGTGCTTGAGCGTGGATCTAGGGAGGTCGTGGAGCCCAACGGGCTGAAGCTCCTGCTGAAGCCCGTGCCGGGAGACGAGCGCGAGCACGTGCTCGATCCGCGCGTCTACGCGCGCGCCCATGTGAAGCTCGCCGCCGGCCCGGCGCCGGCGGGGCCGGTGGACGTGATCGCGTGGCGTTCCGCTCCCAACAAGGAGACCCATGTCGTGAGGGGCTCGAACGTCGCCAAGAAGACCGTCGTCATGAACTTTGGCGACAGGGGCATTCCCCTGCACGTCTTCACGCCCGAGGGCCACGAGAGCGGCTCCGCCGCGCTCGTGTTCATCCACGGCGGCGGCTTCATGGTGGGCAACATTGGCCAGTACGAGAACTGCCTGCGCGACATCGCTGAGCGAACGGGCTGCGTCGCGATCTACCCGGAGTACCGCCTGTCTCCCGAGACGATGTTCCCCGGTGGTGTCGAGGACTGCGTGAAGACGCTCGACTGGCTTGTCGAGCATGCGGATGAGCTGGGTGTCGACGCGACGCGGGTCGCCGTGGCTGGCGACTCCGCGGGCGGAAGCCTGACCAATGCCGTCGTCCTCGACGGGTCCCATGCGGACAGGATACAGCTCGTGGCCGAGCTGTATCCGCTCGTCGACGGCGGCCCTGTTCCGGAGGAATGGTCCTATGACCTCTATGAGATCGTGAACGACCAGAGGGCCGAGGCTCTGAGCAGGGTGGATCGCATCCGCAACGCCAACGACGACCTGCCAATGATGTATACCAACGGCAATGCGGAGGAGATGCTCGACCCGAGGGTGTCTGCCCTGTTCGCGGAGGACGTGAGCGCGTTCCCCCGCACGGTCATCATCTCTTCCGAGTATGACTACCTGCGCTATCAGGACGAGCTATTCGCGAAGAGGCTGCAGGATGCGGGCGTTGACGTCACCGCGATTCGCTATCGCGGCTGCGACCACGGCTTCTTCGAGATGTACGGCGTGATGCCTCAGGCTGAGGACGTCTGCCGCGTCATCTCCGAGGAGCTTGCGAAGATCTAGGGGCTCGTCGCGGCGGCCTCCTGGACGAGTGACGGTCCGGCGGGATGCTAGGTGCGTCCCGCCGGACCTTTGCGTTGACGGGCGCGTGCCGCTTGCCGGAGGGCGTGTGTGGGGTTCGCTTCGGCGGTGCCGGATTGACCGGGAGATGCGTTTACCGCCGCTTTTCCAAGTGAGCCCAGCAAGCAAATCGCGAGCTGAGCCCCAAGGGCATCGACAAGGGCGTGGGCGTGGCGCGAGCGCTGGAATACCTGGGTCGCACCGGCAACGCGCGCACCTTTGGCTTCGGCGATTCGGGTAACGACCTGGGCATGCTCGCTGCGGTCGAGACGGCTGTCGCCATGGGCAACGCCATGCCCGAGGTCAAGGCGGTCGCCGACTACGTGACCGACGATGTCGCACACGACGGCACCGTCACAGCGATGCAGCATTTCGGCCTCATCTAATGAATCCCGCGTTCTGACGTTTGCTCAAACTGTGACTCTTTGCTTTTGCATGCTCAATCGATTTATCAATCCAAACACTGAGGTGTTTATACCGTTCGCCGAGAAGATAAAAACCCGCAGCTCACGCCCTGATAAACATAGGTAAAGTGTTTAGCAGTTTATCGGCCGCATGCAAACGAAAGGAATCAGGCAGATGGCAATCAAGGTGTTCGCTGACGGTGCAAACCTCGAGGGCATGCTCGACATGTACGAGAACGGCAACGTTCAGGGTTTCACGACCAACCCGTCCCTTATGAAGAAGGGCGGCGTGACGGACTACCGCGCGTTTGCCAAGGAGGTCCTGACCCACATCACCGATGTGTCCGTCTCGTTTGAGGTCTTTGCCGATGACGTCGAGACCATGGAGGTCGAGGCTCGCGAGATCGCTACCTGGGCCGACAACGTCTACGTCAAGATTCCGTGCGTGACCACCAAGGGCGAGTCCACCGCCGAGCTGGTCCGCAAGCTTTCGGCCGATGGCATCAAGGTCAACGTCACCACCATCTTTACGCCCGAGCAGGTCGACGAGATGGTCGAGGCCGTTGACGCCGAGACGCCGTCCATCATCTCGCTCTTTGCCGGCCGTATCGCCGACACCGGCGTCGACCCCATTCCGTTTATGACGGAGTCGGTCAAGAAGGCCGCCGCCAAGCCCAACTGCGAGGTCCTGTGGGCGTCCACGCGTGAGCTCATCAACATTTACCAGGCCGAAGCCTGCGGTTGCCAGATCATCACGGTGCCCAACAGCATCCTGGCCAAGCGCAAGAACATCGGCCGTGACCCGTATGATGTTTCGCTCGACACCGTCCGCGGCTTTGCCAAGGATATCGCCGCTTTGGGCTTCCATATTCTGCCGTAACGCGAACACTGGCTGCGCCGCGGGCTGTTCGCCCCGGCCTTTCCTTTCCCTATCGCTCACGCGCTTCGCGAGGGTCGCGCTAGGCAAAGGAACGGCCGGGGCCGCCGACACGAGCTTGCCAGCAAGTTGGCGCTTGGCTTCTATATCCTGCCGTGGGCAAAGGTACCCCCGCCTGCGCCGTGCAAAATTGAGAGTATTCAGCAAGGTAAAGGTCTTTATCAGTTAACCGAAGCATGGAACAGCCCCCGTTTTGGCTCTGACTACGCTAAAACGGGGGCTGTTTTTTGCTTTTTCGTCTCTGAGAGGCATCCGGAACGGTGGAATTTGCAGAATACTCGCGATTTTGCACATCGCTACAGGGGGGTACCTTTGCTTTGGCGGTTTACTTGCCCTGTACCATGGTGAGCGAGATCTTTTTGCGGTCGCGATCGACCTTCTCGACCCACACCTTGACCGTGTCACCGACGCGCACCACGTCGCTGGGGTGCTTGACGAAGCGGTTGGCCAGTTTGGAGATGTGCACGAGGCCGTCCTGGTGCACGCCCACGTCGACGAAGGCGCCAAAGTCGACGACGTTGCGCACTGTGCCCTTGAGCTCCATGCCGGACTCCAGGTCGTCGATGGAAAGTGCTGAGCGGCTAAAGACCACCTCGGGCGCGTCGTCGCGCGGGTCGCGACCGGGCTTCTTGAGCTCGTTGACAATGTCGATGAGCGTGAGGGTGCCGCAGTCCAGGTCGCTTGCCAGCGCCGAGATGCTGCCCAGGCGGCGCTCGATGTCGGGTACGCCGCCGCGGCTGAGCTCACTGGCTTTAACGCCTGCGCGCTCCAGGACGGCCGTGGCTACCTCGTAGCTCTCGGGGTGGACGCTTGTCGCGTCGAGTGGGTTCTTGCCACCGCTGATGCGCAGGAAGCCCGCGGCGTTGAGATATGCCTTGGGTCCCAGTTTGGGGACCTTCTTAAGCTGGCGGCGATCGGTAAAGGCACCGTTTTCCTCGCGGTAGGCCACGATATTCTTGGCCACGCTCGGCGTGATGCCCGATACGTATCCCAGCAGGCTCGCGCTTGCGGTGTTGACGTCGACGCCTACGCGGTTGACGACGTCCTCCACCACGTGGCCCAGAGTGCGCGAGAGCTCGGCCTGGTCAAGGTCGTGTTGGTACTGGCCAACGCCGATGGACTGGGGCGGAATCTTGACGAGCTCTGCCAGCGGGTCTTGCAGGCGACGGCCCAGGCTCATGGCGCCACGCACGGTGACGTCTAGATCGGGATACTCCTGGCTGGCGAGCTCGGAGGCGGAGTACACCGATGCGCCGGCCTCGTTGACGATGGTGTATCGCAGCTCAGGCGCCTGCTCGGCGATGAACTCCGAGACGACTTCCTCGGTCTCGCGGCTGGCGGTGCCGTTGCCGATGACGATGGTGTTGACGCTGTCCTTTTTGACGAGGCGGGCGAGCTCGCGCTTGGTGCCGGCGACGTCGTGGCGCGGCTTGGTGGGATAGACCACGCCGTGGTCGAGCAGCTTGCCGGTCTCGTCCATGACGGCGACCTTGCAGCCGGTGCGGTAGCCCGGATCGAGCGCGAGCACGCGGGCGCCGCGCACGGGGCGTGCCGAGAGCAGGCCCTCGAGATTCTTGGCAAAGACATTGATGGCCTCGGTCTGCGCACGGACGGTGAGTTTGGCGCGGGCCTCGCGCTCCAGCGAGGGGGCCATGAGGCGCTTGTAGCCGTCGGCGATGGCGGCGTCAAAGACGGGCGCGAAGACGCCCTGGCGTCGGGGCCAACGGCTGCCGAGGCGTGCCGTGGCGGCGGCGCCGTCGACGTTCACGCGCACGCGGAGCTTGCCCTCGCGCTCACCGCGGTCGATAGCCAGCACGCGGTGGTTGGGTATACGGCGCAGCGGCTCATCATAGCTGTAGTACGGCTCGTAGGGGGTCTTCTCGGTGGGGTCGGTGGCCTCGACGACGATGTCTGCGGTGTTTTGCGTAAAGGCACGCAGGTCGGCGACGTTCTCGGGGTCCTCGGCCACCGTCTCGGCCACGATGTCCGCCGCGCCGGCGAGCGCCTTTTCGGGCGTGTCGAAGCCGGCCTCCTCATTGACGTATGCTGCGGCGGCGTCGAGCGCACTGCCCTTGGCCGAGGCCTGCATGATGATCATGTTGGCGAGCGGCTCCAGGCCGGCTTCGCGGGCCTTCTGCGCGCGAGTCATGCGCTTTTTGCGGTAGGGCTTGTAGAGGTCCTCGACACGCTGGAGCTGCGTGGCCTCGCGAATCTGCTGCTCGAGCTCGGGCGTGAGCTTGCCCTGGGCGTCGATGAGCAGAATGACGTCCTCTTTACGCTGTTCAAGATTGCGCAGGTAGGACAGGCGGTCGTCGAGTGCGCGCAGGGCGACGTCGTCCATGCCGCCCGTGGCTTCCTTGCGGTAGCGCGAGATAAAGGGGATGGTGTTGCCCTCGTCGATGAGCTTGACGGCCGCCTCGATGTTGGCGGCCTTAAGGTTGAGCTCGCGGGCAAGCTGGGCGATAAGATCCATGGGACTCCTTGCGTTTAAGGTGCGTTTGCAGCACAGGGCTACCAAGGATACCACCCGTCCCAAAAGGCTGTTTTGGGGCCGCGCCATGAAAACGGCCTATCTACTACGTTTGAACCGTATGGGTCGACCATCCCCCGGTTTTCCGAAAATGCGCAACTCGTCTACCTGCGGTTTTTATTCCGCGAAACTTGGCATGGTTGAGGGCGATCGGTTAAACGTAGTAGATAGGCACATTTCGTGGCGAACGAACCAAGCTGAGGCGCAAAAAGCCCATTACAGTCTGAAATAGGCCATCGATAAATTTCGATGGCGAGCATTCGGCGCATTGCCTACGATACGGGCAAG
>NZ_JBCPDH010000028.1:0-23284 GCF_040915545.1 Collinsella aerofaciens
GGGCTTCGCGAACCTCTCACAACAAAGCAGGCGCCCCGGCCCCGGCAATGTAATCTTGGCTGACCAAAGATAGGCCTGCAGCCTCCAAGGCCACAACAGCAAAGTCCCCATTACATTAAAAAAGATCAGCCCCCGCATATCGAAACGGTCGAGAAGGCTGCCTCCGGGCTGGTGCCCTTCCTCGGAGAAGTTCGCGAAGCCCACTTCTCCGAGGAAGGGCACCAGCCCGGAGGCAGCCCCAGCGCGAAACCGTCCCGGATGCCTACCTACTCGTTGTCGCCCGCGGTCATTTGCGTTGCGGAAAGCGCGCCGTCGGCCGCGGTTGCGGCTGCGGCGTCGGGCCAGACCCAGTCGGTAAAGGCCGGGTGATCGAAGCCCTCGCCACACGCGAACTCAAAGGCCTCGGTGCGGAAGGCCTCCCACTCATCAATCTGCTCGGCAAACTTATCGGCGTCGACCATGCGCAGCACGTCGGCGGCCAGGGCCCAGCGGTCCATGTTGTTCAGGCGCAGCATGTCGAACGGCGTAGTCGTGGAGCCCTTCTCCTCGTAGCCGTGGACGCGGAAGGCATCGTGGCCGGGGCGGTTCCAAATCAGACGGCGAATCGTGCCGGCATAGGCATGGAATGCGAAGAGCACGGGCTTCTCACCGCAGCCAAACAGCTCAGCCCAGCGCTCATCGCTGATGGCCTGGTCGTTCTCGCAGACGTTCTGGATCTTGAGCAGGTCGACCACGTTGACGAACCACACCTTAATGCCTAGCTCGCGCAGCATATCGGTTGCAGCCAGAGCCTCGAGCGTCGGTACGTCACCGCACGTGGCGACCACGACGTCGGCCTCGGCGAGCGAGTCGGCAGTCGATGCCCACTCCCAGGCCGCAACGCCCTCGGCGAGCTCGGACCTGGCCTCGTCGACCGTCTGGAAGGTGGGGGCGGGCTGCTTGCCGCAGAAGATGGCGTTGACGCAGTCGGTGGACTGGTAGACACGCTCGGCAACAGCAAGTGCCATGTTGGCGTCAGCCGGATAGTAGGCATTCACGATATGTGTGTCGTTGGCCTTGTTGAGCAGCAGGTCGATAAAGCCGGGATCCTGGTGCGAGAAGCCGTTGTGGTCCTGGCGCCAGACATGGCTCGACAGCAAAATGTTGAGACCGCTGATGGGGGCACGCCACGGAATCTCGCGCTTGGTGGCCTCGAGCCACTTGCAGTGCTGGTTGACCATGGAATCGACGACGTGGACAAAGCTCTCGTAGGAGCTCCACACGCCGGAGCGGCCGGTGAGCACGTAGGCCTCGAGGAAGCCCTCACACTGGTGCTCGGACAGCTGTTCGACAACCTTACCGGAACCGGCCAGCAGCTCGTCGTTGGCCTCGTCCCCGTAAAAGCCGGCATCCCACTGCTTTTTGGTCACCTTGTAGGCAGCCTGCAGGCGGTTGGACGCGGTCTCGTCGGGACCGAAGATGCGGAAGTCGTCCATGTTCTTGGCCAGGACGTCGGCGGTGTACTCACCAAAGACACGGGCGGCCTCGGTGGAGCCCCAGCCATGACCCTTACTTGCGACGGGAATCTCGTGGGCATGAATATCGGGGAGCTCGAGCTCGCGGCGCACCTTGCCGCCGTTCGCGTTGGGGTTGGCGCCGATGCGCATCTCGCCGGTCGGCATAAAGGCCGTCACCTCGGGGCGCACCTGGCCCTCGGGCGTAAAGAGTTCCTCGGGCCTGTAGGAGCGCAGCCACTCGCGAAGCACGCGGAAGTGCTCGTGGGTGTCCTTGGCACTCGCCAGCGGCACCTGATGCGCGCGCCAGGAGTCCTCGGTCTTCTTGCCGTCGATCTGCTTGGGGCAAGTCCAGCCCTTGGGCGTACGGAACACGATCATGGGATAGGCCGGACGGACCACGGTCTCGCCCGCGGCGGCCTGGGCCTGTGCGGTGGCCTTGATGTCGCAAATCTCATCGAAGACCTGCTCAAACAGGGCGGCGAAACGCTCGTGGATGCTTGCATGGCTCTCGTCGTCAAAACCGGTGACAAAGAAGTGCGGCTTATAGCCCATGCCCTCAAAGAACTTGGTGAGTTCTTCGTCGGACACGCGGGCAAGAATGGTGGGGTTGGCGATCTTGTAGCCGTTGAGGTGCAGGATCGGCAGGACGATTCCGTCGGTTGCCGGGTTCACGAGCTTGTTGGACTGCCAAGAAGTCGCGAGCGGACCGGTCTCGGACTCGCCGTCGCCCACCACGGCCACGGCCAGCAGGCTCGGGTTGTCCATGACGGCGCCGTAGGCGTGGCTGAGCGTGTAGCCGAGCTCTCCGCCCTCGTGGATGGAGCCGGGCGTCTCGGGCGCAAAGTGACTCGGGATGCCGCCGGGATAAGAGAACTGGCGGAAGAACTTCTGCAGGCCAGCCTCGTCATTGGTGATGTCGGGGCGGATCTCACGGTAGGTGCCATCGAGCAGCGACTGGGCGGTGCCGGCGGGGCCACCGTGGCCCGGGCCCATCAAGAAAATGGCGTTCTGGTTGTGATCGGCAATAAGACGGTTGACGTGGCCGAACAGGAAGTTGATGCCGGGCGTGGTGCCCCAGTGGCCGACCAGGCGGTGCTTAACGTCCGGACGACCAAAGTCGCGCACCTCACCGGTTTTCTCGTCAACAAAGTCGGGGCGCATCAGCGGGTTGGAGCGAAGGTAAATCTGGCCGACGGACAGGTAGTTCGATGCGCGCCAATACAGGTCGACGCCCTCGAGCTCGGAAGCCGGCACCTCATGTCCCAGCTTTTGCCACGGCGTTCCCAGAGTTTTAGCCATTGTTTATGTCCCTTCGCTGTATGGTCACCCTCCAATACGGCAACCTTTCGTTGGGACAAGTATATTTGCTAAAACGTTTTATCATGGTGAGAAAACGTTTTACCATCCTGATTTGCCATGTTGACAGGCAGATGCAGACATTCACCTGCGGCATTATTTGTCATAAGTTCTTCATATTCCTGATATGCAAATTGATAAACGTGTTTAGTTATGTTTAGTAAGTTCGAGCACGCTGTCCTTAACGATAAGCGCCGGCTCCAGAACGACCTCTTCGGCGCGCCTACCGCCCCTACCGGCAAGACGCTTGGACATGCAGCCAAAAGCATGCTCCGCAAGGACACCAGGATCCTGCTCAATCGCGGTCAGCGCCGGCTCAAAGAGAACGTCGGCCGCCGAGTTGTCATAGCTCACCACCGAGATATCGTCCGGGATGCTCTCACCCATCTCGTGCAGGCGCTTGAGCAAACCGAGGGCAATGTTATCCGAGCTTGCGAACACGGCGGTGGCGTCGGTTGCGAGCACCGCCTCCGAGGCCTCGTAGGCACTCGGAATGTAGTACTCGCTCTCAAACTCCAAACGTGCGTCGATAGGCAGGCCAACCTCGCGCAGCGCGCGCTCATAGCCGGCAAGTCGCTTGCGACCCGTATTGGAACGACGCGCATTAACCAAGCAGGCAATGCGACGGTGACCCTGCTCGATCAGATAACGGGTAGCCATGTAGCCACCCATCTCGTGGTCGAACATCACCTTGTCGCACTCGAGTCCCTCAATGGCACGGTCGACCATAACAGCCGGGATAGGCAGATGGCTGACCTCTTCGCGCAGGGCGCGGTCGTCCGAGAACTCGTCGCCCACGACCAAGAACACACCATCGACGCCGCGCGTCACCAGCTGGCGCAGGAGCTCCAGATCGTCCTCGGCACTTCCACCCGAGCTGGTAATAAAGAGCGCGTAGCCGTCCTCGCGGCAGCGCTTTTCCAGGCTGCCAGCGAGGGAGGCAAAAAAGCGGCTCTCGATGTTGGGAACGATAAGGCCCAGCGTGCGCGACTCGCGCATGACCAGGCTGCGTGCAATCTGGTTAGGAACATAGTGGTTGCGCGCCGCAACCTCTTTGATGCGCTTGCGGTTTTCTTCCGAGATGCGACAAGGCCGATTGTTAAGGACAAGCGAGACCGACGAGGGGGAAAGCCCCACCTCCTGGGCAATCTGCTTAAGAGTAACTTTGTTGCCCATCTCGCTCCTTCCGAGTATTCGCGCAATCTCTTGAAAGTATAGCGACCGTCCCTTTACCTCGATGATAAACACTTTACCAATCCGGTAGACGGCTGTTTTATCGCCGTGATTGGTGCAAAGTAACCTGACCTCTTTGCACCATGTGATGTATTGAGGTCAGGTTACTTTGCACCAAATCCATCCGGGTGGGGTATATTGCATTCGTTTAATGAAAACGACCACCATAAGGCGGATATTCGTATGCACGAGAATGACTTTTTTAACGAGGACCTGCTCTGCGCGCTCGCCGGTGTTGCCGGCGAGGACAACGTGCTCATGAGCGAGCCCATGCGCGAGCACACCACGTTTAAGATCGGCGGCCCGGCCGATGTCTTTGTCACGCCCGATACCGAGCAGGGACTCGTCGCCACGCTTGACACCTGCTACCGCTGCGATCTGCCGCTCACCATCGTGGGCAACGGCTCCGACCTGCTCGTTGGTGACAAGGGTATCCGCGGTGTCGTCGTGGCACTGGGCGAAGGCCTCTCTAACATCACCGTCGACGGCACACATGTTACGGCGGCAGCCGGCGCGCTGCTCTCGGACGTAGCGGCCGCGGCAGCCGAGACTGATCTTACCGGCATGGAGCCCCTCTCGGGCATCCCCGGCTCGGTCGGCGGCGCCTGCTATATGAACGCCGGTGCCTATGGCGCCTGCATGGCCGATGTTTTGGAGTCCGTGCGCGTCTATAAGCCCGCCCGCGTGCTCGACGACGGCACCCGCGGCAGCGGCAATATCATTGAGTTCGATGTCGACGAGCTTAACCTGGGCTATCGCAAGAGCCGTATCGCCGACGACGGCCTTATCGTGCTCTCTGCCACCTTTAACCTTGCCCCGGGCAACGCCGCGATGATCAAGGCCGACATGGACGACTACCGCCAGCGCCGCGAGGACAAGCAGCCGCTCGACATGCCGAGCGCCGGCTCCACTTTCAAGCGCCCCGAGGGTTACTTTGCCGGCAAACTCATCATGGATGCCGGCCTGCGAGGACACGCCGTTGGCGGCGCGCAGGTAAGCGAAAAGCACTGCGGTTTTATCGTCAACGCCAACCACGCCACCGCCGCCGACGTTGACGAACTCATCCGCGACATCCAAGCCAAAGTCAAAGAGCAGTTCGACGTAGACCTAGAACCCGAAGTCCACCGAGTAGGCGAATTTTTATAAAAAGAAGGCCCCGAAAGGGGCCTTCACCATATTCATTCAGATAACCCAGTCCGGTGTGTCGCGCCCCGAACCCGAGAGGGCCGCGTGCCCGCCCGCATTATATTTGATTGATCGCGAGTTCCGCACGCAAAGAAGGCCACTTAATGTGGCCTTCGTCTTGCGCAGGACTGCCCGAGCAGGCAATCAAATATATTGCGGGCGGGCACGCGGCCCCGTCGGCTTTACGACAGCGCAATACCGCCGAGCCAGCCCCAACGCACGCCAGAGCCAGTGCCATAGAAGCTAATAAACGAATCGAGCGACTTAGACGTAATGGCACCCTCGTTGCTCATAACGATACCGCCGCCAACGTAGATACCCACATGACCGTAGATAAGGCCCGGAGCACCCGTGCCGCTGTGCGAGGAATCGGCCACGATCATGCCCACCTGCAATGCCGAGCGGTCGGAGCTATAGCACCATGCGTTAAACATATCGCACGCGTTGCCGCCAAAGTAGCCAACGCCAGCGTTACGGAAGACATTGGTAACCCACGCCGCGCACCAGTTCTGACCCGGCGAAGGCGTAGAGTAGCACGCGTTGACGACGGCCTGCTGTTTGCCCGAGCCGGCATTCTGTTGCGGGGTTCCGGGCGCATACGATCCGCCACCCGAGCTTGAACCACCCGAGTAGGAATTGTTCTTGTTCGCGGCAGCCGCGGCAGCGGCAGCCTTCCTAGCAGCCTCCTCGGCCTGGGCGGCAGCGAGGATCTCGGAATCGCGCTGAGCCATGAGCTCCTTGACGTCGTCGGAAAGACCGTTCAGCACGGTCTGGACTTCTTGCTGCTTGGCCTGCATATCCTGCATCTGAGCCGTCTGCTGGTCCTTGAGCTTCTCTAAGTCGGCTTTCTGCGACTCAAGCTCGGTCTTTTGCGCATCGAGCTCTTCCTGGATGGTCTGAATGTCCTCGATGGCGTCGCGGTCGCTCTTGTTGATCTTCTCAACATAGTGCGCATTAGCGACGAGTTCCTCAAACGAGCCAGAGGCCAGCAGCAGCGACAGGATGTTCGTGCCGCCGGACTTGTAGCTGGCGGCCACGCGATCGGAAAGGTCGTTGCGCTTCTTCTTGAGCTCGGCCTTCTTTTCATCGATCTGGGCCTGCGTGTCGTCAATCTTGCCCTGGACATTCTCGATGTCGTTGAGGGTCTGGGCATTCTTGTTGGCCAGCGCCGCATACTCATTTGCGATGCTGTCGAGCTGGGCCTGAACCTCGTCGAGCTGGGCCTGGGCGGCATTCAGTTTATCGGTTGTTTCTTTGGAAGCCTCCGCCGCATGGGCGCGAGCGGGCAGGCCAAAAAGAACTGCCGCAGAAGCGGCGCCGAACAGGGCCTTGAGGGCAGTGCGGCGCGAGAGCTCCTGGGAAAGGATGGAATCGCTGTTTGGTGACATATGTACTCCGTTACATGTTTATTTATATGTCGCTCAACTCATACATATTAGCGTACATATGGCGCGTCCCAACGATTTCCACGAACGGCAGGAAACTACAAGGTCAGCGGCTCGTAAGCAAATGTCAAAGATCAGGTTATGCGTACGCAAGCTCTTCTATGAGTACGTTGGCACAATCCTCCGCTTTTCCTACAGCGCACGATTTGGGCGTCCCTGCCTGCGCTATACTCCCCTGAAGAAGTGTTCCTGATTCGATAGGAGACTACATGTCCAAAGCACTCGACCCCAAAGACACCTGCGTCCTCGTTACCGGTGGCGCCGGCTTTATCGGCTCGCACACCGTCGTTCAGCTGCTCGAGGGTGGCTACCAGGTCGTCATCGTCGATGATCTTTCCAACTCCAGCGCCGTCGCCGTCGACCGCGTCAAGACCATCGTGGGCGACGAGGCCGCCAAGAACCTCACCTTCTACGAGGCCAACGTGCTCGACCGCGATGCGATGAACAAGATCTTCGATACCCATCAGATCGACCGCGTCATCCACTTTGCCGGCTTTAAGGCCGTCGGCGAGTCAGTGAGCAAGCCCGTCGAGTACTACCACAACAACATCGAGAACACCCTGGTGCTCATCGACGTCATGCGCAACCATGGCTGCAAGTCCATCATCTTCTCGAGCTCCTCGACCGTCTACGGCGACCCGGACAACCCGCCCGTCACCGAGGAGGATCCTAAGAAGCCCGCGACCAACCCCTATGGTTGGACCAAGTGGATGATCGAGCAGATCCTTATGGACGTCCACACCGCCGACCCCGAGTGGGACGTCGTGCTGCTCCGTTACTTCAACCCCATCGGCGCTCATCCGTCGGGCCTGATCGGCGAGGACCCCAAGGGCATCCCCAACAACCTGGTGCCCTATGTCGCCCAGGTCGCCGTGGGCAAGCTCGAGGCCGTTCAGGTCTTTGGCAACGACTACCCCACCCCCGACGGCACCGGCGTGCGCGACTACATCCACGTGTGCGATCTGGCCTCTGGTCACGTTGCCGCCCTTAACTGGATGAACGGCAAGACCGGCGTCGAGATCTTTAACTTGGGCACCGGCACCGGCACCTCGGTACTCGAGGTCGTCGCCGCCTTCTCCAAGGCTTGTGGCAAGGAGCTGCCCTACGTGATCCGCGAGCGCCGCGCCGGCGACATCGCTGCCAACTGGTGCGATGCCTCCAAGGCCGAGCGCATGATGGGCTGGAAGGCCCAGTACGACATCGCGGACATGTGCCGCGATAGCTGGAACTGGCAGAGCCACAACCCCAACGGCTTCGCCGACGCCGAGTAGCAAAAACCTACATACCGCTCTTGCCCCGATCTCACGTTGTGAGGTCGGGGCTTTTTTCATGGCATGTAACCATTCACCGAAAATCGACCAACTTTTTTATCTTGCCTGTACATGTTTAAACAACATGTTTTACAATAGGCGTGTCGAATCAGAACACCGGAGGCGGACTGCACACCCATCGACAGGCCGACCCCACAACAAGAAGGTTGGTGAGCGCATTCATGGAGCGTGCAAGCGGCGTCCTCATGCCCGTCTCATCTCTGCCCGGACCATACGGAATCGGCGGCTTTGGCTGGAATGCCTACGACTTCGTCGATTTTCTCGCCTCGTGCAAACAACATTACTGGCAGATTCTGCCCCTTACGACGACCAGCTATGGCGATTCGCCCTATCAGTCGTTCTCGGCCCGCGCAGGCAACCCCAACTTTATCGACTTTGCCGAGCTTATCGAGGCAGGGTATCTTGAACAGCGCGATATCGATGGCGTGTGCCTGGGATCCGACCCCAGTAACGTCGACTACGGTGCTATCTTTGGCGGCCGCCGTCAGATTCTCGACCGCGCCGCTGAGCGCTTTGCCGCCGACAAGCCGGCCGATTTCGATGACTTTATCCAGGCCAACGAGGACTGGCTCATCCCCTACTGTGAGTTCATGACCGTCAAAGAGGAGTGCGGTCTCAAGGCGTTTTGGGAGTGGCCAGCGGAGCTCCGCACCCGCGGTGAGGCTTCCGCCAAGGTCTGCGCCGACCATCCGGCGCGTATGCTCTACCACCAGATGACGCAGTACTTCTTCGATCGCCAGTGGAGCCGCCTCAAGGCCTATGCCAACGAGCGCGACATTCTCATCATCGGCGACCTGCCCATCTATGTCTCGCGTGACTCCGTCGAGATGTGGGCGACGCCTGAGCTCTTTAAGATCGACGCCGCCGGCAATCCGGTGAGCGTCGCCGGCACGCCGCCCGACCAGTTCTCGGCCACCGGCCAGTACTGGGGCAACCCCATCTACGACTGGGACGCTATGGAGTCCGATGGCTTCTCCTGGTGGGAGGGCCGCATTCGCGCCGCCCTCGACATGTACGACGTCATCCGCCTGGATCACTTCCGCGGCTTCGAGGCCTATTGGGAGGTGCCGTTCTCCTCGCCCGATTCGTCCTACGGTTCGTGGACGCAGGGCCCCGGCCTCAAGTTCTTCAAGACGCTCGAGAAAAAACTCGACACGCTGCCCATCATCGCCGAGGACCTGGGCTTCCTCACCCCCGGCGTCATCGATATGCGCGACACCTCGGGCTTCCCCGGCATGAAGATCTTGCAGTTTGCCTTTGAGGGCACCAACTCGTATTACCTGCCGCATAACTATATCGCCAATACCGTCGCCTATGTAGGCACGCACGACAACGAGACGGCGCGCGGTTGGTTCGAGGGTACGGCCACTCCGCGTCAGCGCGAGCAGGCAGCCCTGTACACCCACCAGCAGGCAGGCGAGTCCATAGCCGACGCGCTCAACCGAGCCATCGCCGCCAGCGTGAGCGATACCTGCATTTACACCATGCAGGACCTGCTCAATCTGGGCAACGAGGCGCGTATCAACACCCCCGCCACCCTAGGCGGCAACTGGGCCTGGCGCATGCTCGATGGTGCCATCACCCGCGAGCTCGAGCACAAGCTTACCGACTGGACCGAGACCTACTTCCGTATCCCGTCGGAAGCCGAAATCGAGCTTCCCCAATAGGAGCCACCGCGCCCGAACCCACCACACCGTGCGGACGCGCTTGCTTACCCGCGCGAGGCCACCCCAATCCCCTCGCGCGGGCTTCTTATGAATTGCAGACATGTAATCAACCCATTACAGGAGGAAACATGCCCCGTATCGATCTCGCAGAACTTGCCGAGCAGTCTTTTGGCATCTCGCTCGAGCAGCTCGATGACCGTCGCATTTACAAACTGCTTGTTAAGCTCGTGCAGAAGCGCTCAGCCGCCTGCCCGCTCAACAATGGCAAGAAAAAGCTTTATTACATCTCCGCCGAATTCTTGATCGGCAAGCTGCTCATCAACAACATGATCGACCTCGGTATCTATAGCGAGGTTAAGGACCAGCTCACCGCCGCGGGCCACGACCTCAATAAGATTGAGGAGTTTGAGGTCGAACCGTCGCTCGGCAACGGCGGCCTGGGCCGCCTGGCCGCGTGCTTCCTGGATTCCATCGCCACGCTGGGCCTGACCGGCGACGGCGTGGGCCTCAACTACCACTACGGCCTGTTCCGCCAGCGCTTTGTCGACAATCAGCAGAAGGCCGTCCCCGACGAGTGGCTCGGCGAGCAGGATATCCTGATCGATGACGACCGCTCCTACACTGTTGAGTTCGGCGACTTTGCCGTCACCTCCAAGCTCGTCAACATCGACGTGCCTGGCTATGGCCAGCCCGCCAAGAATCGCCTGCGCCTGTTCGACCTGGCGAGTGTCGACGACGGCCTGGTACCCGGCAGCTCCATCGACTTCGACAAGACCGAGATCGCCAAGAACCTCACCTTGTTCCTCTACCCCGACGATTCTGACGAGCAGGGCCGCCTGCTTCGCATCTACCAGGAATACTTCATGGTGAGCAACGCCGCCCAGCTCCTGATCGACGAGGCCATCGAGCGCGGCAGCAACCTGCACGATCTGGCCGACTACGCCGTGGTCCAGATTAACGATACGCACCCGACCATGGTCATCCCCGAGCTCATTCGCTTGCTCACCACCAAGCACGACATCGAGTTTGACGAGGCCGTGACCATCGTACGCTCCATGGTCGCCTACACTAACCACACGATTCTTGCCGAGGCGCTCGAAAAGTGGCCGCTCACCAGCCTGCAGAAGGTCTCCCCTGCCATCGCCGACATTATCGTCAAGCTCGATGAGATCGCAAAGGCCGAGCACGACGACCCGCGCGTTGCCATCATCGACGAATACGACACCGTCCACATGGCCCACATGGACATCCACTTTGGCTTCTCCATCAACGGCGTCGCCGCACTCCACACCAAAATCCTGGAGGACACCGAGCTTCATCCGTTCTACGAAATCTACCCCGAGAAGTTCTCCAACAAGACCAACGGCATCACCTTCCGCCGCTGGATCCAGGGAGCCAACCCCGCGCTCGCCAGCCTGCTCGACGATGTGATCGGTACCGATTGGCGCAGCACCGGCGACTTGAGCAAGCTCGCCGACTTCGCCGACGATAAGAGTATTCTTGAGCGCCTGGCCGCCACCAAGGCCGAGGCAAAGACCATCATGCGCCAGTTCATGGCGCTCGATCAGGGTGTGACGATCCCCTCCAACGCCATCATCGATGTTCAGGTCAAGCGTATCCACGAGTACAAGCGCCAGCAGATGCTCGCGCTCTACATCATCTGGAAGTACCTCGACATCAAGAACGGTAACAGACCTAAGCACCCCGTCACCATCATCTTTGGCGGCAAGGCAGCGCCTGCCTATACCATCGCTCAGGACATCATCCACCTCATCCTGACGCTTTCCCAGTGGATCGCAAACGACCCCGACGTGGCTCCCTACCTCCAGGTCGTCATGATCGAGAACTACAACGTCACTGCTGCCGAGCGCGTGATCCCCGCTGCCGACATCTCCGAGCAAATCAGCCTGGCCTCCAAAGAGGCGAGCGGCACTTCCAACATGAAGTTCATGCTCAACGGCGCTTTGACCCTGTGCACGCTCGACGGTGCCAACGTGGAGATTGCCGAGCTCGTGGGCGACGAGAACATCTATACCTTTGGCGCCTCGTCCAAACAGGTCGAGCAACTCTACGCCGACGGCACCTATGACGCCGGCGCGCTCTACTGCAAGCCCGGCATTAAACTGCTGGTGGACTTCATCACCAACCCGGCCTTTATGGCGACCGGCAACGCGGAGCGCCTGCAGCGTCTGCACGACGACATCAAGGGTAAGGACTGGTTTATGGCCCTACTCGACATTGAGGAATACATCCAGACCAAGGAGCGCGTGCTAGCCGACTACGAGGACCAGGACGCCTGGATGCGCAAGGCGCTGATCAACATCGCCAACGCCGGCACCTTCTCGTCCGACCGCACGATCTCCCAGTACAACGACGAGATCTGGCACCTGAGCTAATTCGCTTCCCTTACCCATCCTCTTGAAAACGGAGTCGCGGCAACGCGGCTCCGTTTTTTGTGCCCGCACGTTACCCTGCGACCCAACTCGGCCAAACAATCTCGATCTGTAACAACTACTCGGTAAAAACGGTCCCAGCTGTTACAGATTGAGACATACCGGCCCCTCCCCTTGGGTTTATCTCGATCTGTAACATCTAGCAGCTGAAATTCACCTTTGGTGTTACAGATTTAGATGAAATGGTCAGCTCAGCGGAACTGTCTCGATCTGTAACATCTAACGTCCGAAATCAGCCTCACCCGTTACAGATCGAGACAAACGACCGGTCAGACAGCCCCAACACAAAAAAAGGCTCCCCTCTCGCCCAGTGGACGGGAGGGGAGCCTTATATGTGACCGCGGCAAAAGGATGGCAATACCGCAGTCGCCCAAAGGGAAGGCCTGGATGCACCGGGCCTAGATAAGGTTCTTGCCAGAGACCTTATCGAAGAGGTGGGTCGCGTTCTTCTCGAACTTGAACCAGATGGTGTCGCCAGCCTTGAGCGCGCCCTTGGCCTCGAGGTCGACGACGGGGATAATCAGGACAAACTGGCCGTCGGGAGCGGTCACGTGGACATGCTCGGTCGAGCCCATGAGCTCGGTCACCTCGACGGTACCCTGGAGCGCGCCCTCCTCGCCCTTGTCGGCAAGCAGGATCTGCTCGGGACGCACGCCGGCCGTAATCTCCTTCACGTCGCCGCCGTTCCAGTTGAGGGCAAGCTGAGCGCAAGTCTCGGGGGCGAGCGCCACGTTCATATCCTCGGTCTTGACGGTAAAGCCGTTGCCCGAGCGCACCAGCTGGGCATCGAAGAAGTTCATCTGCGGCACGCCGATGAAACCGGCGACGAAGATGTTCGCGGGATGGTTGAAGACCTCCTGCGGCGTGGCGATCTGCTGGACGACGCCGTCCTTCATGACCACGATACGGTCGCCAAGGGTCATGGCCTCGGTCTGGTCGTGAGTAACATAAATGAACGTGCCCTTGATCTCGTGGCGCAGCTTAATGAGCTCGGCACGCATCTGGTTACGAAGCTTGGCGTCCAGGTTGGACAGCGGCTCGTCCATCAGGAAAACCTTGGGGTCACGCACGATGGCGCGGCCGATAGCGACACGCTGGCGCTGGCCGCCGGAGAGCGCCTTGGGCTTACGGTCGAGGTACTCGGTAATGCCCAGAATCTCGGCAGCAGAGCGAACCTTGCGGTCGATCTCGTCCTTGGGAACCTTCTTGAGCTCGAGCGTAAATGCCATGTTCTCGTACACCGTCATATTGGGGTACAGAGCGTAGCTCTGGAACACCATGGCGATGTCGCGGTCCTTGGGCGCCACGTCGTTGACACGCTTGCCATCGATGAGCACATCGCCCGAGGTAATGTCCTCCAGGCCGGCGACCATGCGCATCGTCGTGGACTTACCGCAGCCAGAGGGGCCAACGAGGACGACGAACTCCTGGTCGTGAACGGTGAGGTTGAAGTCCTCTACAGCGAGCACACCGTCCTCGGTAACCTTGAGGTTGTGCTTCTTCTCCTCGGTCTTCTTCTTTTTGCCAAAGAAGCCCTTCTTTTTTGACTCGTTGTTGGGATACACCTTCTGAACATGTTTGAGAACAATCTCGGCCATGTCTTTACCTTTCGATACGCGGCGCCGCGCTGAGGGACGCCGCCAAAACTTGCAAAACAGTTACGGCATCAGCCCTTGACGGCACCTGCCACCACACCGTCGATGATGTACTTCTGGCAGAGGATGTACATGATGACGATGGGGATAACGACCATCATGATGCAGGCCATCATGGGGCCGAGCTCGACGTGGCCGTAGCCGCCGCGGAAGTACTGGATCAAGATAGGAATGGTCTTGTACTTGGTGGAGTCGAGCGTAAGGTAGGGCAGCAGGTAGTCGTTCCAGACCCACATGGTCTCGAGAATGCCGACCGAAAGATAGGTGGGCTTCATGATGGGAAGGACAATCTTAAAGAACACCTGGACCGGGTTGCAGCCGTCGATCATGGCCGCCTCCTCGATCTCGAGCGGGATGTTCTTTACAAAGCCGGCGAACATAAAGACCGCCAGGCCCGCGCCAAAGCCCAGATAGATAAAGCAGATGTTGAACGGCGTGTTAAAGCCGATGCGGTCCGCCAAATTGGACAGCGTGAACATGAGCATCTGGAACGGCACGACCATCGAGAACACGAACAGGTAATAGAAGAAGTTCGAGATCTTGTTGTTGACACGAACCACGTACCAAGCGCACATGGAGCAGCACACCAAGATCAGCACGACCGACGTGACCGTGATGATGAGCGAGTACATAAATGCCGAGGCAAAGCCCTGCTCGTTAAGGGCGTGCATGTAGTTTGCGAGGCCGTTGAACGTCTCGGGCGTGAGCAGATCGAATGCCGTGGTGGTGCTGATTGCGGTCGCTTTCTTAAAAGAATTAAGCGCAATCATGAACACGGGGTAGATCCACGCGAGCGACAGAATCGTAAAGAAAATCGAGAGCGCGCGGTTGATAACCTTATCGCGTTTCATTACTGCTGCACCTCCTTGGACCTCGTGGCCTTAAGCTGGATCATGGAGATGGCCACGACCAGGATGCAGAAGATAACCGCCTTGGCCTGACCAATGCCCTGCCATGCGATACCGGCACGCGAATAGAACGTGTTGTAGATGTTCAGGGCGAGCATCTCGGTGGAGTGCGCGGGGGCGCCGCCGGTAAGGGCGAGGTTCTGGTCGAACAGCTTAAAGCCGTTGGTGATGGACAGGAACAGGCAGATGGTGATGGTCGGCATCAGGTTAGGGATCTTAACCTTCCAAAACGTCTGCCATGCCGTAGCGCCGTCGACCTTGGCGGCCTCGATGTAGTCGGACGGAATGGACTGCAGACCAGCGATGTAGATGATCATCATGTAGCCGACCTGCTGCCACAGGGTCAGGATGATAAGGCCCCAGAAGCCAGCAGCAGAGTTAAGAGCGATGAGCTGGGCGCCCACGTTGGAGAGCAGGCAGTTGATCAGAATCTGCCAAATGTAGCCCAGCACGATGCCGCCGATCAGGTTAGGCATAAAGAAGATCGTACGGAAGATGTTGGTGCCTTTGAGCGCCTTGCGGGTGAGCGCCTGCGCAATGGCCAGGGCGATCACGTTGATGAGCACCGTCGACAGGAAGGCAAACGCCACGGTAAAGAAGAACGACGTGGAGAACTGCGGATCGGACAGCGCGCGCACGTAGTTCTCGATACCGACAAAGTGCGCGTTACTAATGATAATAAACTGGCAGAACGAGAGATAGAAGCCCTGGATAAAAGGGATCACGAACCCGATCATAAACGCCAGGCACGTGGGCAGCATAAAGAGCGGCCACCAGCGCTTGAGTGCTTTGCCCATAAAAGGGTCCTTTCAATATGCAGGGGGCGGGCAAACCAACGTCTGCCCGCCCCCTGTCGCTAATCAGATAGCTTGGGCAGCAACTGCTTACTCGGAAGCGGCCTTCTCGGTCTTCCAGCCATCGACGAAGGCGTTCTTGACGCCGTCCCACTTGCTGTTATCGGCAGCGTAGGCAATCAGAGCCTGCTTGAGGTTCTTCTTCCACTCCTCGGAGGGAATGTAGACGAAGTCCCAAGCGACGGTCTTCTTGCCGTCCTTGGCCATGGCAACGGCCTGCTGCGAGAAGACGTTGGTGGTCTCCTTGGCGCTCTTGAACGGAGCGGTCAGACCCATCTTGTCGGCGATGATGCTGGTCGGGGTGTCAGCGGTGACGCACCAATACATGAAGTCCTCGGTGGCCTTCTGGGCATCCTCGGAAGCCTGGGAACTGACGCACCAGTAGTTCTCGCCGCCGGAGCACAGGCCCTGGTTCTCCTCGCCGTCAACACCGATGTAGATCGGCATCATGCCAATCTGATCGTCGGTCATGCCGGCCTTGACGAGGTCAGAGTAGGCCCAAGAGCCGTTCTGGTAGAAGACGGCCTTGCCGGTTGCGAACTCGTTGGTGGCGTCGTCGCCGGTCTTGGAAGCAAGCTGCGAAGGATCGCAGGTGGAGTCGGTGATGTACAGGTCGAAAATCTGCTTGTAGTTGTCGAGGAACTCACCCTTGATCTCGTCGTCCTCCTGGTTGTGCTCCTTCTCAAACTCGTAGTAGAGCGGCATGTTGGCAAGGTGGGTGGTGTAGCGCCAGCTGGAGGAGTCGTCCATGCCGGCGGAAGTGAAGGCACCCTCGACACCAAGCTCGTCCTTGCGGGCCTGGATGTCATCGGCACAAGCCTTCAGTTTGTCGAAGGAGTTGATGTCCTCGGCCTTGTAGCCAGCCTTCTCGAGCAGCTGCTTGTTGTAGATGATGCCGAAGCTCTCCTGGACCCAGTCGATGCACACATCCTTGCCGTCGGACTGCAGAGCCAGGGAGTCGTCAATGAGCTCACCGCGGAGCTTGGTATCGGACAGGTCGGCGCAGTAATCCTTCCAGTTCTTAAGACCGGTGGGGCCGTTGACCTGGAACAGGGTCGGAGCGGAGCTCTTGGACATCTCGGACTTAAGCTTCTCCTCGTAGGTGTTGGAAGCGGCGGTCACGATCTTGACCTCGACGCCCTTCTCCTTCTTATAGGCCTTGGCGATCTCCTTCCACTCCTTGTCGACCTCGGGCTTGAATTGGAGGAAGTAGACCTCGGCAGCGTCACCAGAAGCAGAGGAGCCGGAGCCGGCAGAACCACCGCAACCCACGAGGCCCAGACCAAGAACTGCAGCCGCGGAACCAGCAAAGCCCAGGAACTGCCTTCTGCTCATTTCGTTCTTCATTACAATCCACCCTTTCACACCGTGGCGGCACCCTTTGCCGCCGCCTTCGGAGATTGGCTCGGGGACTTTGCCCCTTTTGCTGATTTGAACGATACGCTATTTGGCTAGTTGTTTGAACAAGTATTACTAGAGCGGTAGAAAAACTTCGGTGAACGGTAATTTCAACTTGATACTTGACAAGTTTTGTATAATCAATTATTTGTTATCTAATGCAGAGAAAACGCCCGGTCAAGCCGATGTACCGTCGGTTTGACCGGGCGTTTTCTCTTTGAGGCCATGAGTCTCGTCAGGCTGCGAGCTAGCCGGCTATCGCTTGGAATTGACGCGGTAATGGAAGATCTCGGGGTGTGTGCGAGTGTGCGTCACCTCAAACAAGATGCCATCCGAGGTGTACGACTGACTCTCCATGACGGCAACGCAGTTGTATTTGCCGAGGTCAAGATAGCTGCAGTCCTCATCGTTGGCGAGCTCGACACTCACCGTACGACGGCTCGCCATCACTTTGACACCGCGCTTGTGCTCCAGATAGCCGTAAATAGAATCTGCCGCGATCTCGGGAGTCAGGCCCTTGGCGATCGACGCCAAAAAATAGCCATGGTCCACTTGGCGCGCGTTGCCGTTGAGGCTTCGGACACGCACTACGCGAATCAACTCCTCGCCCACCTTAAAGCCCAGGTGACGAGAGAGTTGCTCGGTGCAAACCAGATGTTCGAAAGACTTAACGTCCGTCGATGCAACGGCATTGTTGCGCTTTGCAAACTCGCCAAACGACTCAACCTCTTCGAGTGCGCCCAACATGTCGGTTTCGCCCTTAAGCCAAATAACGCGCACGCCCTTGCCGTGTATGGGCTGCACAAACATCCCGTCGGCCAGCATGCTCAAAGCGCGGCGGACGGTATTGCGCGTGCAGCCAAATTCCGCGGTCAGCTCGGCTTCGGTTGGCAGCATCTCCTGAAACGCATAGGTCCCATTAATGATGCGCGAGCGTATTTCTCGGTAGATTCCTTCGTATATCGCTTTTGGCATTGTTTCACCTCTACATTATTCATTTCCGGCTAGGCACGATAGCATTTCTTAAAGTTGTTTAAACCGAATATCGGTGAAGCGACAGGATTTAGCCGTTGACGGTTTCTGTCATGCCCAAATCGGTTTCGCTCAAAACTGCCGGTACGACACTCGTCTGGTCCTCTACAATGAATCCATTGTTTAAACGTTTCCCCACGCGCAACGCGCCTCGATATTCGGAAGGCAGAACATGCTGCAAAAAATCCAACGCTTTGGCGGGGCAATGTTCGCGCCCGCCATGCTGTTTTCTATATCAGGCCTCATGGTCGGCGTCTCCGCTCTCGCAACGACTGCGGACATCGTCGGCGATCTCGCCGTATGCGGAACCCCTTGGTACGCTTTTTGGACCATCATCCAGCGCGGCTCGTGGACGGTCTTTAAACGCCTCCCGCTCCTTTTTGCCGTAGCGCTGCCCATCGGTCTTGCCCAAAAACAACCGGCTCGTTGCTGCCTCGAGGCTCTCGTCGCCTATTTTGCCTACTGCTTCTTTTTGAGCGAGATCATTAAGCTGAGCGGAGACAATCTTGGACTTAAGTACCCGTCGTCTTTGACCTCCGCTAGCGGCATCACCATCATCGACGGCATCAAGACGCTCGACACCGGCATTATCGGCCCGCTGGCGGTATCGGCAACCGTCGTCGCCATCCATGACCGCTTCTACGATGCCAAGGTTCCCGATTGGCTCGGCACCTTCTCGGGCTCCTCGCTGGTCTACCTCATCAGCTTTTTTGCCGTGTTTGCCCTTGCCGCTATCTCGGCCGCCATCGTGCCCTCCGTATACGCAATGACCGAAACGCTGCGCCATGCACTTACGAGCGTCGGCCCCTTTGGCGTGGGCATCTTTGTGCTTTTGGAGCGAGCGCTCGAGCCCATGGGGCTGCACCACCTGCTCTACATGCCGATCTACTACGACAACCTGGTCATTAACGACGGCATCTACGCCACGTGGAGCAGCTTGCTCCCCATCCTCTCCCATAGCACGCGCCCCCTTAATGAACTTGCGCCGTGGGCCGGTTTTACCGCCACCGGCTGGGTCAAGCTCTTTGGCCTTCCCGCCATCGCAGCCGCGTTCTACTCCACCGCAAAACCAGAGCGCCGCGCCGGCCTTAAGGTCATCCTTTTGCCCGCCATCGTCGCCTCGGTGGTTTGCGGCGTTACCGAGCCACTCGAGTTTCTCTTTATGTTCACCCACCCCGGGCTCTTTTTGCTCTACGCCGTCTTATCGTCTTGCCTTGCCACAACCATGAATCTCTTTGGCATCGTCGGCATCTTCTCGGGCGGCCTCATGGAGATGGCAGCCTTCAACTTTATTCCGCTCATGCGCACGCATGCCGGTGCCTATCTTTTGGCGCTCGGTATCGGCCTTGCCTTTAGCCTCATCTTTTTTGTTAGTTTTCGAGCACTCATCTTGGTCTATGACCTTAAGACACCGGGCCGCGAGGATCATGTTGCCAATCGCGCGGCAATCGATTGTTTAACGGGAAGCGACTTTGCCAAAGAGCAATCCCCCAATGACGAGGTCGATAGTCGATCCGATCAAGATCACGTCCTCGCTGAGCGGGTAATTCAGCTTTTAGGTGGCGTTGGCAATATCGTGGGCGCAACCAACTGCGCCACGCGCCTGCGCGTCGAGGTCGCAGACCCTTCCATCGTTGCAGATAACGCGTCGTTTGTCGCGGTGGGCGCCAAGGGCCTCATCATTACCGGCAAGACCGCCCAGGTGGTCATCGGCATCTCCGTTCCCCGCGTTAAAGAGCATTTTGACCAGATCATGGGCCTCGAGCCGGAATTTGTGCCCACCACCTCGGCCTCCCCTGCCGCCAGCGCAGCCCATAAGCGCGGCGATATCTGCTTCTTCGATATCGACGGAACGCTCGCCTGGCAAGACCCCAGGCTCGCCCAAGACCTTCCCGAAGACGAGCGGGACCTCTCCCCCTATCCCAACGAGGCGGTTTCGCAGGCAATCCGCGAGTTTGTCGCCAACGGCAACATGGCCTTTATCTGCACGGGGCGCACCCTCAGCTGCATCCACCCCAAACTTCTTGAGCTGCCCTGGACCGGCATCGTCTGTCTTGCGGGCGGTTACGCCGAGATCAACGGACACGCAATTCGCGATCTGTCGATGACGCCCAGCATGCTGCAGCATCTTGCCCCCTATCTTGAGCAATCGGGCGAGGTCATCCGCTTTGAGGGCCTCAACGGCGTCGTGCGCATGAGTGCCGATGCCCCCGATGCCCCCGGATACGCGCGCACCCTGGGCGACGCAGTCACGCAGCTGCAACATTACAGTGTCTACAAGATCTTGATGTCTACATCGCTCGCCAACCACATCGCTCAAGATAAGGCACTTGAGCCGCTGCTGTGCTTTAACGAGCTCGAACTCGAGGTAACCGAAATCTCGCCCCGCGAATGCACGAAGCGCGGGGGCATCCAGTCTGTACTCGACGCCCTCGATCCCCACCACGGAACCGTATACGGCATCGGCGACGCCAGCAATGACGTCTCGCTGATGAACGCCGTCGATGTCGGCATTGCGATGGGCAACGCACCGGACTATCTCAAGGATAAGGCCGATTACGTGACCGACACCGTCGATCACGACGGTGTCGTTGCGGCGCTCGAGCATTTTAGGCTGATTTAGGCGCGCTCCATCAAACGCACGCCCGTTGTCCTAAATCGCCAAAACTGCCGCGCCAAACGCCCTGATGTGGCAATATGTTATCTGCATATTGCATCAACGCAACCTCAGAAAGAATGCGAGAACCCGTGTCCAGTCCGTTTACCAGCTTTTTAGCCCAGCACTTTGACCAGATTAACGACTATCTGGCCACGTTCTTTGACGGACAGGCGACCTCTGCCGATATCGAGCGCTACCTGTACGCGCCGCTCTCGACTTTTACGGCCAACGCCGGCAAGCGCCACCGCCCGCTTATCTGCATGCTCGCCGCAACCGCAGTGGGCGGTAGCTTCGAGAGAGCCCGCAGCGCCGCGGCAGCTATCGAGCATTTCCAGTCGGGTGCGCTCATCCACGACGACATCGCCGATAACGGGCAGCTGCGCCGCGGTAAGCCCTGCATGCACCTCACCGAGGGCACGGGGCTTGCTATCAACTGCGGCGACCTGGCACTTACCATGGTCACCAAGACGGTTCTCGACGACCCCACGCTGGAGCCCAACGTAAAACTCCGCGTGCTCCACGAGCTCACCGAGATGATCGTTCGTACCATCGAGGGCCAGGCGCTCGACCTGGGTTGGGTACGCGACGGGCGCTTCGACATCTCGGTCGACGATTACCTGGACATGGCGACGCACAAGACCGCGTACTACAGCGGAGCCACGCCGCTTGCCACCGGAGCCATCATCGGCGGAGGCAACGAACAGCAGGTCGAGGCGCTGCGCGCCTTTGGCCTGCACACGGGCCTTGCCTTCCAGATTCAAGATGATCTGCTCAACTTGATCGGTACCAAGGAGGCCGCCAACAAGGACTTCCGCACCGACATCACCGAGGGCAAGCGCACGCTTGTCGCCGTACACGCCCTCTCCGATGAGCGCTATCACGACGAGATTGAAGCGATCCTCTCCTCGGGCACCGAGGACCCCGCGCAGCTCGCGCGCGCCGTGGAAATCTTCCAGGAGACTGGCTCTATCGATTACGCCCACGCCTACGCACTGGACCTGACCGCCAAAGCTAAGGCCGCCATCGAGGACGTTTCGCTCGACCCGCATGCACGCGAGCTGTTCCTCTCCATGGCAGATTTCTTTGTGGAGCGCCTTAACTAGCGGGGGTTATAAAACCTGTCAGCAGCGTATTTGGGTACAACTTGCTACACTGTTGAGTGCATGTTTATGCATCCCTTTGCGTTGTCTATCCGACACACGCTCAAATAGTACGAATGGTACGCCGAAAGGGGTTCGTTCATGGAACCTATTACAACGGGCATGCAGGGAGCAGCCGTCGAGGACGTCCAGTCCCGCCTTCTGCAGCTCGGCTATACAATCGATGACACCGAGGTTGCCGACAAGCGCTTTGGCACCACCACCGAACAGGCTGTTGGCACCTTTAGGCTCGATAGCGGCCTTGCCGCTGGCTGTGCCGTCGATATCCCCTGCTGGAGCGCTCTGGTCGACGCCTCGTATAAACTGGGCGACCGCACCCTCTATCTGCGCATGCCCAATTTCCATGGCGCCGATGTGCAGGCCCTGCAGCGCGCTCTCAACGTTTTGGGCTTTGCCTGTGGCGAAGACGACGGCTACTTTGGTCCGCATACCGAGGCCGCCCTGCAGCAGTTCCAGGAAAATGTCGGCCTGTTTGCCGACGGCATGGCCTTCCAGGACACCTACGCCTACATCAACCGCCTGCACCATGTGTGGGAGGGCAAGCCCTCGGTCACCGAAGCCGAGTCCCGCATCGGTTTTGCTCGCGCCGCCAACGTGCTCGAGCGCTTCCAGATTGCCGTTATCGGCGAGGACCCCATCGCACGCAGCGTTGCGTCGCGCATGTGGAATATCGCCACGGCAACGACCGACAACAGCGGCATGATGCTCTGTGACTCCGAGGTCCCAACCGACGTTGACCTGGTGCTCGAAATCGCAAGCGACGAGCTGCCCGCCGACGCCGCACCGCGCGCCACGATTGCCCTCGCCGAGTGCCACAACCTGGCCCAGCGCATCCGCACCGCCAATGTCGCCGCGCAGCAGAAGCCGGCTCGCATTCGCATTGAGCTCACGGGCATGACGCGCTACAACGGCACCTTCACGGCCAGCGACGCGCAGACACTCGCCGTACGCCTGCTCGATGGCGTTTGCGATGCCCTCGCAGATTAGGTAAACTAAACGAGTTGCTTTTGGGCAACACCACACATTGGGACGTAGTTCAACGGTAGAACTCCGGTTTTTGGTGCCGGCTGTTGGGGGTTCGAATCCCTCCGTCCCAGCCATTAAAATTGAGCGCCCTGAGCCCATAACGGCCCAGGGCGCCTTCTTGTGGGCAAGCGGAGGGATTCGAGAACCCGCAAGGGTGCGGAGCTGAGGAAACGCGAAGGCGCCCCAAGCCCATTAGGACCAAGAGCGCCTTACATCTTGAAATATCAGCCCAATTCCGAAAAGCGAGCCGCCTTCTACAACGTGTCGTGTGGCCCCGACGGGCCGGGCATTAAGTTTGTCGCGAGTTCCGCACGAACAGGAGGCCACTTAACCTCGATGTTTTGGACGTGACAGACACTATGACCCAATCCGAGGGCACGGAAACGACAGGAGCCCCCGCTCGTGACCGCGGGTCGGGGCTGCGAC
>NZ_JBCPDH010000029.1:0-21405 GCF_040915545.1 Collinsella aerofaciens
TATCGCGAGTTCCGCACGAACAGGAGGCCACTTAATGTGGCCTCCGTCGTGAGCAGGACTGTAGAGCAGGAAACTTAGCCCGTGCCGGGGCCGCTGAGCCCTGACCGGCGGGATACACAGGTTCAGATGGGGCTTTGATGCATGGGTGGTCTGTTGTTGTGCAAATGGGTATCATACTGTGGTTATTGCATCGACTCTGTGATGCATGTTTGTACGTTCCCGGCGGTCGGTTTGCCAGAAGCGCCCCGTCGGTTGTTCCAGACCCGTTTCGAAGAAAGGAAACAACACTAACCTATGGCAGCTAAAAAATCATCTCCCTTGAAGATCATCCCGCTCGGCGGCCTTGACGGCATCGGCAAGAACATGACGGTCTTCGAGTGCGGCGACGACATGGTGCTCGTCGACGCTGGCCTCATGTTCCCCGACGACTCCCAGCCCGGTATCGACCTGGTGCTTCCTGACTACACCTACGTTCTTGAAAACGAGGAGAAGCTCCGCGGTATCGTCGTCACCCACGGCCACGAGGACCACACCGGTTCGCTTCCGTATCTGCTGCAGGACCTCAACAACAAGGTGCCCATCTTCTCGAGCAAGCTGACGCTTGGCTTTATCGAGGGCAAGCTCTCTGAGTTCCGCATCCGCGCGCCCAAGTTCCGCGAGGTCAAGGGCGGAAGCCATGTCAACCTCGGCGGCATCTCGCTCGACTTCTTCTCGATGACGCACTCCATTCCCGGCGCTCTGGGCGTGTTCATCCGCACCAACCAGGGTACCGTTATGCACACCGGCGACTTTAAGCTCGACCAGACGCCCATCGACGGCGTCACGCCCGACTATGCCGCTATCAGCCGCTTTGCCAAGCAGGGTATCGACCTGCTGCTTTCTGACTCCACCAACGCCACGGTTCCCGGCTTTACCAAGTCCGAGGCCGAGGTTGGTCCCAACCTGCTGCACGCCATCAAGAACGCGCCGGGTCGCGTGTTCGTTGCGTCGTTCTCGAGCCACATCCATCGTTTGCAGCAGATCTGCGATGCCGCCCGCAAGTGCGGCCGTAAGGTCGTTGTGACCGGTCGCTCCATGCTCACTAACACCCGCGTGGCGCGCGAGCTTGGCTACCTCAACATCGACGACGCCGATATCATCGATGCCTTTGACATTGATAACCTGCCTGACGACAAGATTGTTGTCATGTGCACCGGTTCGCAGGGCGAGCCGCTGTCGGCCCTGTCCCGCATGGCCAATGGCGAGCACAAGACGCTCTCCATCCACGAGGGCGATACCGTTATCCTCTCGGCAACTCCTGTTCCCGGCAATGAGAAAGCCGTCCAGCAGGTCGTCAACAGCCTGGCCAAGCTCGGCTGCGACGTGTGGGATAAGAACCGCGCCCTCGTTCACGTTTCCGGTCACGGTAGCCAGGAGGAGCTCAAGCTCCTGATGGCCATGGCCAAGCCCACGTACTTTATGCCGGTTCACGGTGAAGCCGTGCATCTGCGCGCCCATGCCCAGCTGGCCCGCAAGATGGGTCTCAAGGACGATCATATCTTTATCCTCGACAACGGCGACACGCTCGAGATGCGCGGCGGTATCGTTAAGCGCGGTACGCCCGTCGAGTCCGGCGTCGTTTACGTCGACGGCCTGCGCATCGGCGATACCGACCCCATCGTCCTGCGTGATCGTCAGAAGCTCGCCAACGACGGTATGGTTACCGCTGTTGCCATCGTCTCGCTCAAGCACAAGAAGATCGAGGCCATCGAGTTCTCGGGCCGCGGCGTCTCGTTTGCCATCGACGACCAGTTCTCCGAGGATGCCTCCGCGTCCATTATGAAGACGATCGAGAAGGGCAAGTTCAGCTTTACGAGCAGCGGTTCCGATGCCATTCGCAAGGCCGTGCGCGATTCGCTCTCTAACTTTATCTGGAGCCGTACTCGCACCCGTCCGATGATCATCCCGGTCGTCATGGAGGTTTAGTTTGGCGCGCGGATCTGCACAAAACGCCAAAGGCAATAAGGCCAATAACCAACCGGCATCTGCTAAGGGTGCCGGTTCCCATCTGCGTGCCAATAAGGGGCACGAGTCCGAGTTCGATGATTTCGAGCCCTTGGTCGAGCCCTCGGCCAACCGCGATATCGCCGGCGTGGTCATTGCCGTTTTGGCGATTGCGTCCTTTATTGCCGTGATTTCGCCGGCGACTGCGCCCGTTACGGCTGCGGTTGCCGGTTTCTACCACTTGGGCTTTGGTCTGGGCGCCTACGTGCTGCCGATCGTCATTTTGCTGTTTGCCGCCACGCTCTTTTTAGGCGAGGACTCGCCGCTCAACGTGCGCTCGGTCGCGGGCGGAGCCGTGGTCTTTATCACCGTTGTCTCCATTCTTTCGCTGATGGTGCCGGGTACGAGCGACTCGTGTGACCTTATGTTCACGCCGCAAAATCTGTCCGCCTCGGGTGGCTACATCGGTGCGTTTATTGCGAGTGCGCTGCAGAATGCCCTGGGTAAGCCTATCGCGATGGTGGTCCTGTTGGGTCTGGCCGTCGTTGGTTTTGTCATCATCGGCTTTTCGGTGGGTGGCGTGCTGCGCTCTGCTCGCGACCGCGCGGCCGATTTTGCCGAGCGCCGTCGTGCCGATGTTAACGCGAGCCCGTGGGGTGACGACGAAGCCCTGTCGGTGCCCGGCGTTGCCCGTCCGCACCTGAGCATTCTTCGTCAAAAGGGCTCCGATGCTGCCGTGACCACGGTCATGGGCAACGATGTGGACCCGGTTTTGGACGATGACGACGAGGACGAGGATCCGTTTGTCGACGTATCCGATGCCGTGGAGGCCGAGCGCGCTAAGACGACGCTGCTGCCGCGCCGTCATGTCAAGAAGGGCAAGGCCACGCCCAAGTTGAATACAAGCGAGCCCGACCCGTCTTGGTCCGATAGCGAGATTGAGCTTACCGAGGGCGATGACGAGGACGACGAGGCTCCGATTGAGACCGCAAAGACAACTTTGCTGCCGCGTCGCCATGCTAAGCGCGAACAGGTAACCGGCCAGCTTTCGATGGAAGACGACCCCGATAAGATCGACGAGTCCGAGCCGCCGTTTGCCGTGAGTCCTGTCTCGGCAACACCTCAGATTCCCGACTTCTTGAAGCATCCCAAGGTTGCCGATACGGCTGTCGCGGGCGCTGCCGAGGCGCCTACTCCTAGCGATGGGGGAGCGGTCAATGCCCCCGCGGATAACGAGGGCGAAGAAGAGGACGGCCTCAAGCTTCCGCCGCTCGAGATCCTGCACGCCAACCCGCAGTCGGCGTCCTCCGCGTCATCTGACAAGGAGCTGGAACAGACTGCCGAGTCACTGCAATCCACCTTGCTTGAGTTTGGCCGCAGTGCCCGCGTGGTCGGCTGGATCGCCGGCCCCACGGTGACGACCTTTAAGCTGCAACCTGGCGAGGGCGAGCGCGTGAGCAAGATTTCGAGCCTCGAGGACGATATCGCGCTTTCGCTCGCTGCTCAGTCGGTGCGCATCTTTGCCCCGATCCCCGGTACCTCGCTTGTGGGTATCGAGATTCCCAATCGCAAGCGCCAGAACGTCAACCTGGGCGACGTGCTTCCCTATGTGAAGGGCGGTCCGCTCGAGCTGGCCATCGGTCGAGATGCCGAGGGCACGCCGGTCGTCGCTGACCTCGCCAAGATGCCCCACCTGCTGATCGCCGGCACGACCGGTTCTGGTAAGTCGGTGATGATCAATTCCATCATCACGACCCTGCTCATGCGAGCCCTTCCCGAGGACGTTCGCCTGATCATGGTCGACCCCAAGCGCGTCGAGCTTGCGGGCTATAACGGTTTGCCGCATCTCTATGTGCCCGTGGTGACCGAGCCCAAGCAGGCCGCGAGCGCTCTGCAATGGGCCGTGTCCGAGATGGAGCGTCGCCTGAAGGTCTTCGAGCGTCTCAACGTGCGTAAGATCTCGACCTACAACGAAAAGCAGGCCGCCGGCGAGTTTGAGCATTACGACAACCCGCCCCAAAAGATGCCCTATCTGGTCATTATCATCGACGAGCTTTCGGACCTGATGATGGTCGCCGGCAAGGATGTCGAGGCCTCGATCGTTCGTATCGCCCAGCTGGGCCGTGCCGCCGGTATACACCTTATCGTGGCTACGCAGCGCCCCAGCTCCAACGTGGTGACGGGCCTCATCAAGGCCAACATCACCAACCGCATCGCCTTTAACGTCGCCACGGGCATCGACTCGCGCGTCATTATTGACCAGATGGGTGCCGAAAAGCTCACCGGTTTGGGCGACATGCTGTTCTCCAAGGTCGACTGGGGCAAGCCTCGCCGTATCCAGGGCTGCTTTGTCTCGGATGACGAAATCAACGAGATTGTCGAGTTCGTCAAGTCGCAGAGCGAGCCCGACTACCACGAGGAGATTCTGTCTGCCGTGGCGCCCGCTTCCATGTCCATGGCGGGTGGCGGCGGTATTGTCCGCACCGGAGTAGCCGAGCCGCAAGACGATGATCCGCTCATTTGGGAAGCCGCCCATATTGTGGTGGAATCGCAGCTTGGCTCCACATCTGGCCTGCAACGTCGTCTGAAGGTTGGCTATGCGCGTGCCGGGCGTATTATGGACATGCTGGAAGAAAAGGGTGTCGTCGGCCCGCCCGACGGTTCCAAGCCGCGTGAGGTCCTGTTGGACGAGGAGGGGCTTGCCGCGCTGGAATCTGTCGACGCCGAGATGGCACGTGAAGATCGTGAGTTTGGAGGATTCTGATGGCTGCACGCTTTGGTGACATGCTGCTCGAGCAGCGTCGCCGGATGGGCCTTTCCATTCAGCAGGTCGCCAACACCATCAAAATCAGGCCGCAGATCATCGAGTTTTTCGAGACCGGTAACTTTGCTTCGATGCCGCCGCGCGGCTATGCGCAGGGCATGATTTCGAGCTATGCTCGCTTTTTGGGCCTCAATCCGCGCGAGGTCGTCAATGCCTACTTTGACGACCTGATGGCATACGAACGCGAGACGTCGCAGCAGGGCGGTCGTTTTCAGGACGCCGCCGGCTACGTCAATTCGCGTTCCTCGGTCGATAACGGGCGCTTCCTGATGGTTCAGGGCGGTCGTTCAACCCGCTATGGACAGCGTCCTCAGCAGGCCGGTTATATTACTGAGACGGGTTCGGGCGAGGAGATTCGCTCACAGCGTGACCGGTTCCGCAGTACGCCGATGCCCGAGGACCGTGCACTTCCCGCTGCCCGCGGCGTGGCGCGTGACCCTCGTGCCGGCTACGGCGACGGCGGCTATTCCGATCGCGGTTACCGTGGTGCCTCTATGGGACGCTCTCGCGGTGGCTATTCGGATGCCGATACCACGCAGGTGACGCCGCGTCTTCGCTCTCAATCACAGCCGTATGGCCAGCGCTCTTCGGCTCCGCGTTCGGTCCAGCGTGGCTATCAAGGCCGCGGTGAACTTGCGCCCCGCTCGGGTCAGCGCAGCCTTCAGGGCCAGGGCGGCTATCGCGGCCGTTCCGATAGCAATCGCGGTCGTATGCCTCAGGGAAGCGGCCGCAGCAGTTCCGGTCGTGGACGCGGCGGATCACGTACTCCTCAAAACAACGGGCTCGATCCGCGTATCGTCTACGCCGGCATCGGTGCCGTTGTGCTGCTGTTGATTGTGCTCATCGTGGTGCTTCTACGTGGCTGCGCATCTTCGGCGCCCGAGAACACGCCCGAGACGCCCACTGCTACCAAGATGACGACCAAGAAGTCTTCTAAGAAGACCGAAACGGTCGACGAGGACGATGACACCGATGAGGCGACGGATGAGTCGACTGATTCGGACGCTACCAAGACGACGGCCAAGAAGGAAGAGAACGAGGTCACGAAGGTCAAAGTCTCCGTTGCCAAGGGAAAGACCGCGTGGATTGAGGTCAAGGTTGACGGCAAGTCGGTCTATGGCGCCCAGGCGACTGGCCCCTTTGAGCAGGAGTACACGCCCGAGTCTTCGATCGAGATCACCACGTCCAAGCCTTCCGATGTCACCGTTACCAAGAACGGTGAAAAGGTTCGTTACGATACCAAGACCTCGGGCGTGGCGCGTGTGACGATCACCGTTCCCAAGAAGGAGACGTCTGATTCCGAGAATGGTGAAAGTTCTGATGGTACCGACACCACCGATGGTACCGATGCCACCGACGGTACCGATGCCCAGTCCACGGATGGCGCCGATACCGCAACTGACGGTCAGACACCCACCGATTCTACCGACAATTCGTACGATAGCTACTAGGCCGCTCGTACGCGAAAGGAAACATCATGGCTAAAGATTCCAGCTTCGACGTCGTGTCCGAGGTCAACATGCAAGAGGTCGACAACGCCTTCCAGCAGACCACGCGCGAGATTTCCCAGCGCTATGACCTTAAGGATTCCGGCGCCACGATCGAGCTTTCGAAGGGCGACAAGCTCTTTACGATCAACGCCCCGGCCGACTTTGTCTCCAAACAGATTGTTGACGTGCTGAGCTCCAAGCTCATCAAGCGCGGCATCGACCTCAAGGCTGTCTCGTGGGATGCTCCGCAGGCGGCATCGGGTGGCACCGTGCGCGTGCTCGGCCATATCGTCGAGGGTATCGACCAGGCGACCGCCAAGAAGATCAACAAGGACATCAAGGATCAAAAGCTCAAGGTCAAGGTGACCATCGAGGCCGACAAACTGCGTGTTTCCTCTGCTTCGAAGGACGCGTTGCAGACCGTGATTCAGTTCCTGCGCGACCAGGACTACGGCCAGCCGCTGCAGTTCACCAACTACCGCTAATATCAATCGAAAGGACCGCTCTCCAACATGGATACACCGTTGGGCTCCGTGCTCTACATCACCCTCGGGTGCGCTAAGAACGAGGTTGACACCGACCGCATGCGTTCTCTTTTGACCGCCGCGGGCTACGAGGAGGCATTCGACCCGCAGGATGCCGATATCGCCATCGTCAATACTTGCTCGTTCCTCGCCTCCGCAACGTCCGAGAGCATCGAGACCACGCTCGAGCTCGCCAACGAGGTTCAGGACGGCGTTCGTTCTTGTCCCATCGTCATGTGCGGCTGCGTGCCGTCGCGCTATGGCGATGACCTGCCTGACGAGCTGCCCGAGGTCGCTGCCTTTGTGAAGGCCGACGAGGAAGATGGCATCGTGGCGGTCATCGATGGCGTGCTGGGTGTCGAGCGTGAGATTGCAGCCTATATCCCGCAGGTCAAACGTACCGTCGAGGGTGCTGTCGCTTACGTCAAGATTTCCGATGGCTGCAACCGCTTCTGCAGCTTCTGCATGATTCCCTACATCCGCGGCCGCTATCATTCGCGCAATGCCGAGAGCATCATCTCCGAGGTGCGCGACCTGGTTTCCGGCGGTGTGCGCGAGATCGTGCTGATCGGCCAGGACACGGGCATCTGGGGTACCGACTTTGCCGACGAGGACGTCGCCGATGGCTCGCCGCGCAATCTGGCGCAGCTGCTGCGTGCCGTCGCCGAGGCCGTGCGCCCGCACAACGTCTGGGTCCGCGTGCTCTATCTGCAGCCCGAGGGCATGACTGACGAACTCATCGAGACGATTCGCGATACGCCCGAGGTGCTGCCCTATATCGATATCCCCGTGCAGCACTGCGACGCGCGCATCCTTAAGGCTATGCGCCGTTCTGGTTCGCGCCAGGAGCTCGAGGACCTGTTCCGCGATCTGCGTGAGCGTATCCCCGGCATCGTGATCCGTTCCACGGCCATGGTCGGCTTCCCGACCGAGACCGACGACGAGTTCCGCGACCTTATCGACTTTATGGACACCGTCGGCTTTGACTACACGAGCGTCTTTGCCTACTCGCAGGAGGAGGGCAGCCTGGCCGCTAAGATGGAGGGCCAGGTCGACGAAGAGGTCAAGCTCGAGCGCGCCCAGGAGGCCATGGACCTGGCCGAGTCGCTCGGTTTTGCCGCCACCGCCGCACATGTGGGCGAGCGCGCCCAGGTGATCGTCGACGGTATCGAAGAGACCGAGGATGGCGCCGAGCTGATCGGCCATGCCTGGTTCCAGGCGCCCGATTCCGATGGCGCGGTGCATCTGGACGCCAGCGAGGCGTCCGTGGGCGATATTCTGACCGTCGAGTTTACCGATAGCTTCTGCTATGAGCTTATCGGTCATGTTGTGGAGTAGGAGAGCGTCGTGGCTAACGAGAGCAATAAGGAACTGACGAGTGTCTGGACGCCCGCCAACATCGTGACGTGCGTTCGCATCGTCTTTATCCCGGTGTTCATGATCGTGTCGGCGCTTTCTCACACGAGTGTTGCCGGTACGGATTGGAGCACCTTCGACGGCCCGCTCGCCGCCGCTGCCTTCATTCTGTATGTGATCCTGTCGTGCACCGATAAGGTCGACGGTTATCTGGCGCGTTCGCGCAACGAGATCACCGACTTCGGTAAATTCTTGGACCCCATCGCCGATAAGCTGCTCGTGTTCTCGGCCCTGCTGCTGTTCTTGGATTTTGGTATGGTGACCGTGTGGTCCGTGTTCATTATCCTGTTCCGCGAGCTGCTGGTGAGCGCCCTTCGCATGGTCGCGAGTGCGGCCGGTGTGGTCGTTGCGGCCGATAAGCTCGGCAAGTACAAGACGGCAACCACGATGGTCTCCATTTGCGGTTACCTGTGCGTTTTTGCTATGGCCGGCTTGCACCTTGGCCCGGTGGCGCTGACGCTCGGCATCTACTCGGTGTCGCGCTTCCTGTACGCCGTTGCCGTTGTCCTGACCGTTATCTCGGGCGCCCAGTACTTCTGGAACTGCCGCAAGATCGTCTTTTCGGTCTAGGTCCTAGTGGGTATGACGGACTCTTTTGAGCAGATTTCCGCACATAACGAGGAGCTGGCGCGTGATATTGTCGAGCGTGCGAGCGCTCGGGGCGTGACGGTTTCGACGGCTGAGTCGCTGACGGCGGGTATGATCGCCTCGACGATTGCCGATATCCCGGGCGCCTCGGCGGTGCTGCGTGGCGGTGCGGTGACCTATTGCGATGAGATTAAGCATCGTGTTCTTGGTGTTGAGCAGGAGACGCTCGACCGCTATACCGCGGTGTCGCATCAGACCGCGCGCGAGATGGCGGTGGGTTCGCTGGAGCTGTACCAGAGCGATATTGCAGTGAGCGCAACGGGTTATGCCGGCCCCGGCGGTGGCACTGAGGACGATCCGGCGGGCACTTTCTATATTGGCTGGGCGCATCGTTCCGCCGATGGGGGCGTGCCGGTCGTGGACTCTGTGCGCTGCCACTATGAGGGCGACCGTTCGTGTGTTCGTGCCCATGCGGTCACGGAGGCATTGGGTCGCATTGCCCTTGTGCTCAACTCTATGGAATAGACGTGTTTTAAGGGGCCTCCGAGCCCCTTAATTGTGGAGATAGGGACCTTAGGCTCATTTGGCGTTTGTGCTGGTTGTAGATGTATTTTTGCCTGCCTTGTTCATATTTGGTCCTTTGTGGTCAAGCATTTGGTCAGTGTTTGGTCGGCGTTTGGTTGGGTTTTGGAAAGACCGCCTGCATATGATTGGCCTGAACGGTTGACCACGAACAGCCGTTCGTTTATTATCGATGCAGGTTGTTAAGAGGAGGGCTATTCATGGCCAAGAATTCAGGTCCCGTACGTACCGTTCATGCTCGCACGACGGGTAAAGAGCGCGATGAGATGATCGCCACCACCAAGGCCGAGATCGAGAAGAAATTCGGCCAGGGTTCCATCATGAGGTACGGCGACGGTGGTCCCGAGCTCGAGGTCGAGGCCATTCCCACGGGCGCCCTGGCCCTCGATGCCGCGCTGGGTATCGGCGGCGTGCCGCGCGGCCGTATCGTCGAGATTTACGGTCCCGAGTCCTCCGGTAAGACGACGCTTTCGCTCGAGATCCTGGCCGAGGCCCAGGCAATGGGTGGCGTTGTGGCATTTATCGATGCCGAGCACGCGCTTGATCCCACGTATGCCGCGCGCATCGGCGTGGATATCGACGAGGTGCTCATTTCCCAGCCCGATACGGGCGAGCAGGCGCTTGAGATTGTTGACATGCTCGTGCGTTCCGGCGCCATCGATGCCATCGTCGTCGACTCCGTCGCCGCGCTGACCCCGCGTGCCGAGATCGAGGGAGAAATCGGCGATACTACGGTCGGTCTTCAGGCTCGCCTAATGAGTCAGGCGCTCCGCAAGCTCGCCGGCTCGCTGTCCAAGTCCAACACGACGTGCATCTTCATTAACCAGCTGCGTGAGAAGATCGGCGTCATGTTCGGCAACCCCGAGACTACGACGGGCGGCCGCGCCCTTAAGTTCTTCTCTTCGGTGCGTATCGACATTCGCCGTATCGACAGCATTAAGCTTAAGGACGAGGTTATCGGTAACCGCGTGCGCGCCAAGGTCGTTAAGAACAAGGTGGCAGCTCCGTTCCGTTCTGCTGAGTTCGACATCATGTACGGTACGGGCATCTCTAAGGAGGGCTCAATTCTGGACATGGCTGTCGAGTGCGGCATCTGCAAGAAGATGGGCTCCTGGTTTGCCTATGGCGAGGACAAGCTTGGCAACGGTCGAGAGGCCGCCAAGGCTTTCCTGCGCGAACACCCCGATTGCGCCGACGAGATTGAGCATAAGGTCCGCCTTGCCTGCGGACTTGAGTTTGATGACGATGCTCCGTCCGAGGTCGAGCTGACCGATCAGCCTGCGCCTGAGGAGTTTGACGAGCTTTACGCCATCGATGGTTCCGCCATGCTCGATGATGACGACGAGTAGCGGTTACGCTCATGTCGTATACGGTGACCGAGGCCACGGCCTTCTTTCCCGATAAGAAGGCGGCTTCCTCGTTCTCGAGCGGGTATGCGTCCAAAAAGCCTTGCGCACATATCGATTGTGAGCTTGAGGGCGGTTTTGAGCGGTCCATTTGGATTCCCGTGCGGGTCGCGCGGCTGTATGTCAAAAACCGCCCCGATCTTCCCTGTGATTGGGACAACTTTCGTGAGGCGGTGCAGCTCATCGAGGGTAAATGTGCACTTACCATGGTGACCGAGATGCTATCGCGCCGCGACCATGCGACGGGTGAGGTCCGTGACAAGCTGGCTCGCTACGGCTTTCACCAGCCCGCGATCGATTTCGCCGTCGAGCGCGCCACAGAGTATCACTTTTTAGACGAGAACCGCTTTTGCTCGTACTTTATCGAGGAGCGCAAGCGGCGCGGTTGGGGACAGCGCAAAATCGAGACCGAGCTCAAGCGCCGTCATGTCGTGCTCGATGACATTCCCGGTTATCCCGAGGATTATTTTGCCGTCGAAGACGATTTGGCGCGTGCGTCAGCCCTGCTCGCCAAGCGGCGTGTTCCAGAGACGCGCGGATTCGAAAAACTGGTTCGGTTTTTGATGGGCAAGGGCTTCTCGTATCACATCGCCGCCGATGCCGTTAAGGCACGTCTCGATGCCGAACGCGAGAAATGTGCGGTTTAGGCGTATGCGCTTTGTGGCCCTGCCGTTCACCGCGTTTTAGCCGCCGTGCCGGGGCCATTTATTTGACAGTTGTTGTGGTTCAACGTACGATAAACACTGTCATTTGCTTTGTGATATGTGCTCATCTGTGATGAGTTTGTTTATATGTTTATCTGTATCCGACCCGCATAAGCTGCGCCCATATTACTCAAATGTCGCGAGCCGTTCGTAAGGACGGTTCGCTTTGTTGTGTAACGAATCCATAAAAAGGAGTGAGCATGCCTATCATCGCAGCGCTCGTTGGCATCGTTTTGGGTGCCATCGCCGCCATTGCCTACATGCGCACCGCCAAGCAGGGTAGTCTTCACGAGGCCGACGAAAAGATTCAGTCGGCACACGCGCAGGCTGAGTCCCTGATCGGTGATGCTAAGCGTCAGGCCGAGACCCTCAAAAAAGAGGCTCTGCTCGAGGCTAAAGAGGAGATCATCAAGAACAAGCAGGCCGCCGAGGCCGAGGACAAGCAGCGTAAGAGCGAGATTCGTACGCTCGAGAACCGTGTGATGCAGCGCGAGGAGTCCCTCGATCGCCGAAACGACGCTCTCGACAAGCGTGAGCACCAGCTGTCCAGCCAGGCCGGTCAGGTCGAGAAACGCTCCCGCGAGCTTGAGGAGCTCTGCGCCAAGCAGACCTCCGAGCTCGAGCGTATCGCCGACCTGACCCGCGAGGATGCCCACAAGGAGCTCCTCGATAAGGTTCGCGGCGAGGTCACCCACGAGGCCGCCACGATCATTCGCGAGTCCGAGCAGCAGGTTCGCGCCGAGTGCCACAAGACCGCCCAGGAGATTCTGTCCCTGGCGATTCAGCGCTGCGCTGCCGACCACACAGCCGAGGTCACCGTTACCTCCGTGCACATTCCCTCTGATGACCTCAAGGGCCGTATCATCGGTCGCGAGGGTCGCAACATCCGGACCTTCGAGCAGGTTTCCGGCGTCAACCTCGTGATTGACGACACGCCCGAGACCGTCGTTCTTTCGAGCTTCGACCCGGTCCGTCGTGAGACCGCCCGTGTTGCCCTCGAGAACCTCATCGCCGACGGCCGCATTCACCCCGCCCGCATCGAGGAGATGTATCACAAGGCTGCCGACCTGGTTCAGCAGCGCGTGCGCGAGGCTGGCGAGCAGGCTGCCTTCGATACCGGCATTCACGACCTGCACCCCGAGATCGTCAAGACCCTTGGTGCCCTGCGCTACCGTACCTCGTTTGGTCAGAACGTGCTTCAGCACTCCCTCGAAGTCTCTGACCTGTGCGGCGTGATGGCTTCCGAGCTTGGCCTGGACGTTGTGACCGCCAAGCGCGCCGGCCTGCTGCACGACCTGGGCAAGGCAATTGACCACGACGTCGAGGGTCCGCATGCCGTCATCGGCGCCGAGCTTGCCCGCCGTTATGGCGAGAAGCCCGTTATCGTTCATGCTATCGAGGCTCACCATGCCGATGTCGACCCTAACACGGTGCTCGATGTCCTGGTACAGGCCGCTGATGCTGTCTCTGCTTCTCGCCCCGGTGCCCGTCGCGAGTCTGCCGAGAACTACATCAAGCGTCTCGAGAAGCTCGAGGAGATCGCCAACTCCCATGAAGGCGTCGAGCGTACCTATGCCATGCAGGCTGGTCGCGAGGTACACGTCATGGTTCAGCCGGACAAGATCTCCGATGCCCAGTCCACGGTCCTGGCTCACGATATCGCCCATCAGATCGAGGAAGAGATGGAGTATCCCGGTCAGGTGCGCGTCGTCGTGATTCGCGAGAGCCGCGCTGTCGATATCGCTAAATAACATGAGCGACGCGAACGAGCTCATCTCATTTATCGCGTCGATGTCGGGGGAGGGCAACCTTCGCGTCGAGGAGAACCTTGGCGAGGGGTATGTCCGCCTCCGCGTTTCGGAGGCCGAGCGGCGCCAGGCAAAGCACGACATTCAGCATGTCGAGGATATCGTCATCGAAATGCTCCGTAATGCTCGCGATGCTGGTGCCGACAAGGTCTATCTCGCCACGACCAAGGAAGATGGCGTCCGCACGCTTGTCTTTCTGGATAACGGTTCGGGCGTTCCACAGGATATGCAAGAGCGAATCTTCGATGCCCGCGTTACCTCCAAGCTCGAGAGCATGAAGATGGACCGTTGGGGCGTTCACGGTCGTGGCATGGCATTGTTTTCGATCAAGCAGAACACTGACGAGGCCCGTGTGGTCACGTCTGGTGTCGACCTTGGCTCGGCCTTTAAGGTGAGCGTTGCGGCCGACCGCCTCAGTGAGCGTGCCGATCAGTCCAGCTGGCCCCAGGCCGTCAGGGATGAGGACGGACGTTATGTCTGTGCTCGCGGCCCGCATAATATTATTCGCGCTGCTTGTGAGTTTGCGCTCGAGGAGTTGTGTGGTTGCGATGTCTATCTTGGTTCTCCGTCTGAGATTGCCGCGACCCTTTATGCTCAGGCGTCAAGTCGGCTCGATACGTCGCGTCTCCTGTTCATTGATGACGAGAGTGAGCTTCCGGTTGTCGATCGTTTAGGCCTTGCCTCTGATGCCGAGGACTTTATCCGTATCTGTTCGGGTTTGGGTCTTGAGATGTCCGAGCGCACTGCTCATCGCATTTTGGCAGGGCAGATTAAGCCCGTTCGCGGTGTGACCGCGCGTCTGCTGCGCGAGCGTGATTCGTCCTCGCATGCGCCGGCTCCTGTCGATCTTGCGAAGGATCGTCGCGGGCTACGTATTGCCAAGGATGACATGGCACAGTTTTCGCGTGCTGTGGAGCGTGACTTTAATGACCTTGCCGCCCGGTACTATCTCAACCTTTGTGGCGACCCAAAGATTCGTGTTTCGCGTGATCGAATCACTGTGACCTTCGATCTTGCCAAAGAGGAATAGTGCCTTTACCGAGTCCACTCGGTACGATACAGTTATTGCAGTTAAAACGTACTTTTAAACGCAGGAGTTTCTTCATGGATTGCCTGAAGGTATCAAGCAAATCATCGCCCGCGTCCGTTGCCGGCGCCATCGCCGGCATGGTCAAGGATGGTGTACCCGTCAACATCCAGTGTGTCGGCGCTGGTGCTGTCAACCAGGCCATTAAGGCCGTGGCTATCGCGCGCGGTTTTTTGATTCCAACCGGTTTTGATATTTCCTGCGCGCCCGTGTTCTCCGACATCCTCATTAACGGGGAGTCGCGCACGGCCATTCGCCTTTCTATCTACGTTCACCAGATCAATCGAGCTGCTATGGATAACGTCGTCATGGATGATGTTAAGCCTGTGGCATAGCTTCTGCTTGCCTCGATTCGCCCCCCCCTCTCCATCGTTAGGACTTATGCACATGGACCAGCGTTCCGTACGCGATATTCTTGCCGGTAAAACCTACTTTATCCGCACCTTTGGCTGCCAGATGAATCAGCACGACTCCGAGCGCGTGAGCGGTCTGCTCGATTCGTATGGTTGCCTCATGGCGCTCGATCCCGAGCATGCCGATATTGTTGTCTTCATGACATGCTGCGTGCGCGAGGCCGCCGATACTCGCCTGTACGGCCAGTGCAATTCCTGTAAAAGCCTGCCGCCTTCGCCTTCGGGCAAGCGTGTGGTTGCCGTTGGTGGTTGCATCGCGCAGCGCGATGGCGAGGGCCTGCTCACCAACGTCGATAACGTCAATGTCATCTTTGGTACGCATTCCATCGCACATGTGGCAGAGCTCATTGCCGAGGCGTTCCTTGATGGCAAGCGTCATATCCGCACCAATGAGCATGAGGATACGGATGCCATGAGCATGCCGTGGCATCGCGAGACCCAGTATCACGCCTGGGTGCCCATTATGACGGGCTGCAATAATTTCTGTACCTATTGCATCGTGCCGTACGTGCGCGGTCGCGAAAAGAGCCGCCCCTTCGAGGAAATTGTCGACGAGGTGACCGGTTTGGTGCGCCAGGGCGTGCGCGAGATTACGCTGCTGGGCCAAAACGTTAACTCATATGGTCGCGATCTGTTTGGCAAGCCGCGTTTTGCCGATCTGCTGCGTGCCGTGGGTGATACGGGTGTGGAGCGCATCTTCTTTACCTCTTCTCATCCTAAGGATCTGCTGCCCGAGACCATCGACGCCATGGCCGAGACGCCCGCCGTCATGCCGCAGCTTCACTTGGCCGTTCAGTCGGGCTCCACGCGTATCCTCAAAGAGATGAATCGCCGTTATACACGCGAGGACTATCTGGGCCTGGTCGATCGCATTCGCAACCGCATGCCCGATATCGCGCTCTCGACCGATATTATCGTTGGCTTCCCGGGCGAGACTGAAGAGGACTTTGAGCAGACGCTCTCACTTGCCGAGACGGTCCGCTATGCTCAGGCCTATACCTTCATCTATTCCAAGCGCGCCGGTACCCCGGCCGCAGAGATTGACGATCCTACGCCGCATGAGGTTATTCTCGAGCGTTTCAACCGCCTGGTTAAGGTTATCGAGACTACGGCACACGAGTATAACCAGGGTGAGCTTCATACTGTGGTGCCGGCGCTCATTGAGGGAACGAGTAAAAAGAACGACGCGGTCCTGCTGGGCAAGAGTCCCAAGAATCAGACCGTGCATGCGCCTATCCCCGAGGGTTACAGCATCGATCAGCTTGTTGGCAAGATCGTTGATGTTGACGTTGACGTTGCCAAGACCTGGTATTTGTCCGGCTCCGTTGTGGGCGAGCCGCGCTAATGGTTTCTCCCAGGGCAGGACTTTCCGCCGTTGCGATCGTCGGTCCGACGGCGGTTGGTAAGAGTGATGTTGCCGACCGTTTGGCAGCTCGTCTTTCGTCCGAAGTGCTGTCGTGCGATGCGATGCAAATCTATCACGGCATGGACATCGGTACCGCAAAGATGGCGCCCGATGAGTGTACGGTGCCGCTGCGTCTCGTCGACATTGTAGAGCCGGGTGTGGCATATTCTGCTGCGCTTTATCAGGCTGACGCTCGCGCGCATGTTGAACGTCTCCTTGGTTCGGGTTGCCTGCCGGTTTTTTGCGGAGGTACGGGGCTGTATCTCAAGGCCGCCCTCGATGAGATGGACTTTCCCTCGGGTGAACTTGAGGACGATCGTCGTATGGGCTATCAGGAGCTTGCCGAGCGTATTGGCGAGGAAGAGCTGCATGCCCTGCTTGCCGAGCGCGACCCAGAATCGGCTGCTGTTATTCATCCCCATAATGTGCGCCGTGTGATTCGTGCGCTCGAGATGCATGATGATGGTATTTCCTATGCACAGCAAAAAAGTCAGTTTAGTGTTCCGCGCGAGCATTATCATGCTCTATGGTTTGGTCTGACGCGTAATCGCGAGGTGCTCTACGAGCGCATTAACCTGCGCGTCGATCTGATGTTTGAGCAGGGTCTTGTCGATGAGGTTCGCGGTCTTATGGACCAGGGGCTGGGAGATGCCCTGACTTCGATGCAGGCAATTGGCTATAAAGAGATCATTGATGCTTTCAATGGCGTGATTTCTATGGATGAGGCTCGCGAACTCATCAAGATGCGTTCGCGTCGCTATGCCAAACGTCAGCTTTCGTGGTTTAAGCGCGATGACCGTATCGTGTGGTTTGATATGGACGAGTTTACGATCGATGAGGTCGTTGAGGACATCCTGCATCGTATTGAGGCTGCCTAATGGCCCGTTTCCCCCTTGTTCCCACGGCACCCGAGCCCGAGCGTGCCATATTAGTTGGTGTTGAGTGGCGCGACAATGCATGGCCGCTCGATCGCTCGCTTGATGAGCTGGAGCGTCTTACCCACACGGCTGGTGCCCAGTGCGTGGCACGCTTGTCACAGCGTTTGGTAAAGCCGTATCCTAAATCGTTTATCGGTTCCGGTAAGGTTGAAGAGCTGTGCGGCCTGGTGCATCGCATGGATGCTGATGTCGTTATTTTTGACGACGACCTGACGCCCTCGCAGCAATCCTATTTGGAGAAAGCCGTGGGCGAGCCGGTAAAGATTATCGATCGTACGGCACTGATCTTGGATATTTTTGGCCTGCATGCTCAGACGCGTGAGGGACGCCTACAGGTACAGCTGGCACAGCTTCAATATCTGTTGCCTCGTCTGCGTGGCATGTGGAGCCATCTCGCCAAGGAACAGACGCGCGGCGGCATCGGCTCACGCTTTGGTCAGGGCGAAAGTCAGCTCGAGGTCGACCGTCGCCTCATTCGTAATAAGATCGCTGCGCTTCGTCGTGAGCTCAAGCAGGTTGAACAGCGTCGCGATGTTCAATCCAAGAGCCGCATTGAGTCACCGGCGTTTCGCGTCGCGTTAGCCGGTTATACCAATGCGGGTAAATCGTCGTTGCTCAATCGTCTGACCGGATCTACGGTGCTTTCGCAGGACAAGCTGTTTGCTACGCTCGACCCGACGACGCGTTCGTATCGCCTGCCCGGCGGTCGTGGCATGACGATTACCGATACTGTTGGCTTTATTCAAAAGCTACCGCATGGTCTCGTTGATGCCTTTAAGTCCACGCTGTCTGAGGTTCTTGGTGCCGATCTGATCCTTAAAGTTGTGGATGCCTCTGACGAGGACTACGAGCGCCAGCTCGAGGCAGTCGATCGCGTTCTTGACGAGATCGGTGCCGGCGAGCGTTTGACGCTTACGGTGTTCAATAAAATCGATCTTCTCGATAGCGTTGATCGATTGAGTTTCCGTCGTCGCTATCCCGAGGCCGTGCTGTTCTCGGCCCAGACGGGCGAGGGACTCGACGATCTCGTCGACCGTATTGCTCGCGAGGCGGCTGCCACCGATGTGTTGCTCTCCGCTGAAATCCCGTATCGCGAGGGCGCCCTCATCACGCTGGTGCATGAACAGGGAACCCTTTTGCACGAGGAATATCTTGAGGGCGGCGTTCGTATTGTTGCGAAGCTGCCGGCTCGTATCGCGCCGCGGCTCAAGCGTTATCGCACCGAGTAGACGAGCTCCAAAAAGCCCAGAATAATGGGCTGATGCAGTAGATAAAAGGGGAGTGCGTGACGTCCAAGGCTGGCGAGCTCCGGGATGGGATTGGCGTAGGCCCAGCTAGGGACGGTCTTATCGATTCCCTTCGCTATGTGTGCGGCGAAGTATCCTGCAAGATACATAAAGAAAAACGGGATGATGAGGTAGTAATCACCTGAGACAAACCCAGGGCTCGGAAATCCCAGCCACGCCAGGTAGGGGACAGGGTAGATCGTTTTGGGGATGCTCCAGGTGAGGGCAAACAACAAAAGGCATAGGGACATGCCCCATCTCGCCGATATCTTCTTAAGGACGGGATCGGTCAACGCCACGATGCCGGTACATGCGGCCATGCAGTAGATGATGCCAAAATTAACAGAATCGTCAACTGAGACAAGTGTTGTTGCCAACCAGACGACGAGTGCTGCTAAGGCGTATTTGGCGGCACGTTTGATATTGTTGCGCGAAAGGGTGCACATCCAACCCGCGATAAACAAAAATACCCAGCTGATGCTGGCGCGCCAGATGTCTTGAAAGACAGTCTGGGTAAACCAGGGCATATCCCAGTCGTACAGGTAGGCAAGATCGTAGCAAGCGTGAAAACCTGCCATTGAAATCATCGTAAGCCCGCGGACGGTATCAAAGATGGTGATGCGTTTTTGCATTACGAGAACCGGCGCATCAAGCCGACGACTTTGCCCAAGATAACGGGATTCGTTGCATAGATAGGCTCCATGGTGTCATTCTCAGGCTGCAGGCGTACGCGTCCCTGCTCCTTGTAGAACGTCTTGACGGTCGCTGAACCATCAATCATAGCCACGACAATTTCGCCGTTCATGGCACTCTTTTGTTCACGGACGATGATGTAATCGCCATTGAAGATACCGACATTGATCATTGAGCTCCCATGCACCTCAAGGATAAAGGAACCCTGATCAGTGGCGATTTCGGTCGGGATAGTAAATGTGTCTTCGATATTCTGCTCGGCCAGAATGGGAATCCCAGCCGCGACGCGACCAACGAGCGGTAGTGAGACCGTTCCGCGAGGTGCGGTGGTCTCGTCAGATTTAGAAATTGAGACAGAGGAACCGTCCTCGTTAAAGAGTTCCAGAGCGCGCGGTTTGGTGGCATCGCGCTTGAGTAGCCCGCGCGCCTCCAGGGCAGATAGATGGGCGTGCACGGTGCTGGGGGAGGAAAGGCCCACGGCAGAAGCCATCTCGCGCACGCTGGGCGGATAACCCTTCTCCTGCTGATATTCCTTGATGAAGTCGTAAATTTGCTGCTGACGCTTGGTAATTTTGCGAGCCATCAGGGCATCCTCTCTACCCATGTCAAACAAATGTTCGAATTTTGCTTGACAGGAACAACTGTTCGAAGATAATAATAACCGAACATTCGTTCTCGCGCTAGACATTTTTGTCCGCGCGGCTTGATAAAACTGTTCTCAGCAAAACACGCGAGAGGAGAACATGATGAACGCAACGAATATGGTCCAGGGAAACCTCGCCCTTAAGCTCGAGACGTCTGCAGAATACACTTTTACGGTTGTTCAGGGTGGCTGCTCCGGCTTTCAGCCTTTGACCGTAAAGCCTGCTCGCAATCAGCAGGCTGTAGCCGCGCCGGGCCGCGTTGCCCTGAAGGTTCCGACGATTGTCGCCGTTGCCGTTGCGCTTACGCTCTTCTTTGTCCTCGCTACGTCGGTCTTTAGCGCTCGTCACGCCGCGTATGCCGAGTCCGTTTCCAACGTTACCTATGAGACCATTCGCGTTCAGTCTGGTGATTCTCTTTGGTCGCTTGCCGAGGAATATCCAATCGAAGGCCTTTCCACGCAAGAGACTTCCGACATGATCCGTAACGTCAATCATCTGGAGCATGGTTCGCTCGCCGCCGGTGCGCATCTTAAGGTTCCTGCTCGTTCGTAATCATTATCGCGCTGCGCATGGTACCCTTGTTATCGTTTAAGAGGAGGTACCATGCGCTGTCCCAAATGCGGCAAGGCACATACCCGCGTCGTTGATTCCCGTATGCAGGAGTCAAATAACACCATTAAGCGTCGCCGCGAATGTTGCTCGTGTAACTATCGCTTTACAACGTTCGAACGATGCGAAGACCCAATCGAGGTCATTAAGTCGGACGGAACCAAGCAGCGGTTCGATCGCAATAAGCTGCTCGTCGGCTTGATGCGCGCCACTATCAAGCGCGATATCGACACTAAGAAGCTCAATGAGATTATCGATGACATCGAGGTCGAGCTGCGCTCTCGCACGCTGACGGCCGTTACGTCCCATGAGTTGGGTGACATGGTACTCAAGCGCTTGGCCAAGATCGACAAGGTGGCGTACATCCGCTTTGCCTCGGTCTACCGCGATTTCAAAGACGTCGATGAGTTTCTGCAAGAGCTCGACAAGCTAAGGTGATTCCATGTCCAACATTACCGTCAACATAAAGCGTCTCGACCCCACCGTCGAGCTTCCCAAATACGCCCATCCCACCGATGCCGGCTTGGATTTGCGCTCCAACGAGGACTGCATTCTGAAGCCCTTCGAACGCCGTCTGGTCTCTACTGGGCTGGCCATCGCCCTGCCCGATGGCTACGCCGGCTTCGTCCAGCCCCGAAGCGGTTTGGCCATCAAGCAGGGCCTGTCTATAGTCAATACGCCGGGCCTCATCGACGCCCACTACCGAGGAGAACTCAAGGTTATCCTCATCAACCTGGATCCCTCCAACAACATCCAAATCAACAAAGGCGACCGCATAGCCCAACTCGTCATCCAAGAAGTCCCCACGGTCAACCTCATAGAAGTAGAAGAACTAGACGAAACCGACCGAGGCAACGGAGGCTTCGGCTCCAGCGGCGTCGCCTAGGGGCGCTCGTATCCCTCCCGCCCGGGGCTTACCTATATCATTCCATGCTCAAACATTCTCGCGTCGCTTCGCTCGCTGCGAAACTGCGCGTGGAACGATATAGGTAAGCCCCGGGCGGG
>NZ_JBCPDH010000030.1:0-21305 GCF_040915545.1 Collinsella aerofaciens
CACGAAGGCCACATTAAGTGGCCTTCGGCTCGTGCGGAACTCGCGATAAACCTTATGCCCCGCCCCTCCGGAGCCACGCGGGAGCTGGGGTTACGTTATCGGGCCCGGCATTCAGAAAAGTCAGTGCAGCAAAAAGGCGATGCGGATAGGAACGTGGGCATGGTTTTCGTTGCGAGCACGGGTCCCCTGGGGAGCACCGTGCATTTTTGGGAGTTTTCAGCAGGCCGGGACAAATGCATACGCACCGGGCGCATCTAATTAGTCCCACGGTAGCCTTCGACCGGCGATTTGGGTCGGCAGACAGGCCTCGTCGAGACAAACAAGCATGCCTCGCGCCACGTCGGACCCCAAAATGACGTCGATCTCCGCAATGCTACCCGACTGCAGCGGCACCGGCAGAGCTCACGGTGCCGAATACTCCGTTTTTTGCACGGCACGGGCGGGGGTACATCAGGATCAGGAAGAATATCCCAGCCTTTTTATGCAATCTGTAATGGGAAGTATGCAAAACACCAAGAGGCAGCATTGCTGATGTCCAAATTGAGCGCGCAGGGCAGCGGCGCATCCGCCCTGCGCCCAAATCCATCAGAGCGGGGACGCTCCTAACAAATCCCCACCGGCAAACAAACGCGACTCGAGCGCTATCCCAAAATAGGCTGTCCGAGCCGCGCTTAACGGTACGGCATGAATACTTAGCGCTCGTAAATCAAGTTACCTGCCAGGTAGGTAGCCTGAACCTTGGTGGCCTGGAGCTCTTGGGGGTCGATGGTGAGCGGGTTTTGGTCCAGGACTACAAGGTCGGCATACTTGCCGGGCTCCAAGCTGCCGAGGTTTTGCTCGTCGCCCGCTGCATAGGCGCTGCCCAGGGTGTAGTTGCGCAGGGCTGTTGCTGCATCGATGCGCTCGCTCGGCAACCAGCCGCCCTCGGGCCAGTGGCTTTTGGGGTCCTGGCGCGTGATAGCCGTGTAGAGCACGTTCATGCTGGTAACAGCTGTTATGGGGCTATCGGTGCCGAAGGCTTGGCGAATGCCGCGCTGTTTATAGGTCGCAAACGGCCACATGATGCGGCTGCGCTCCAAGCCCAGGTCGCGCTCCGGGCCACCCGGGTCGAGCGTGATATGACAAGGCTGGCTCGAGGCGACCACGTTGAGCTTGCGCAGGCGGTCGATGTCCTCGGGCAGGAGGTTCTCCAGATGCTCGAGCGTGTTATGACCGTGCTGGGGCAGTCCGTACAGTTCGGCGGCCTCCTCAAAGATATCGAGCGCGGCATGGATGGCACCGTCGCCGATGACGTGGATGCGCACGGTGTGGCCGCGCTCCGCGGCCGCCAGAACCAGCTTACGCATACGCTCGGCAGGAACTGTCAGACGGCCCTGGTCGCCCGGGAAGCGCGGGTTGGTATAGGGCTCGGTGAGATAGGCCGTGTGTTCGCTCGACACGCCGTCGAAGAACTGCTTAAAGCCTGGCGCCGAGAGCAGCGCGTTGTTCGCGTAGCGGGTCTGCAGCTCTTCCAAGCGTGACTGGTCATCCAACAGCGTGGGGAACAGATGGGCTCGGATGCCCAACTTGCCGGCTGCCTGCAGTTTGTCGTAGACGTCGTCGCGGATAAAATCGCAGCCCGGCATGGGCATGAGCGACATATCGCATATCGAGGTGATGCCCTGCTCGGCCATACGCCTCATTTGATCGGCGTAAGCGCTTGCGATGCGATCTTCGCCCAGCCACTCAAGGCAGCGCGGCAGCAGCTGCATGGCAGCCGCCTCGTGAGCGATACCCGTGAGCTCGCCGTTTGCGTCCTTGTCGTAGCTACCGCCCGCTGGTGGCTCGCTGTCGCGCGTGACGCCGAGTGCATCGAGTGCGCGGCTGTTGAGCCACAGCGTGTGCCCGTCGCCCGAATACATAACACAGGGACGATCGGGGAATGCCACATCGAGCGACGCCTTGGTAGGATGCTCGGGCGGGTCCCAACGGTAGTCGCGCCAGCCCTGCGTCACAACCCAAGCGTCGTCGGGCAGGTCCTGGGAAAACTCGAGCGCATGTTGCACCAGCGCCGCCTCGGACGTGCCCATATCCATGAGCATGTACGGCGAGGAACCGACCGAGGTATGGAAGAAGTGCAGATGAGCGTCATGGAAACCGGGGCAGACAAACTGCTCGCCGTAGTCGATAACCGACGTAGCGGCAGGAGCGGCGGCGATCACGTCATCGGGCGCACCGACTGCGACGATACGGTCGCCTGCGATGGCAATCGCCAGCTCGCGGGTGGTATCGATGCCGTCTTGCGCGGTAAAGACGTTCTTGGAGCGGATAATCCGATCGATATGTTGCATGGGCATCCCCATCTCTGGCAGGAAATTCAACACCCCCGAGTGTACTCCCCCGCCCTTGTAACAAAACCCCAAGCGGCAAACGGCAACTTTACCAGCCCTAGCGGCAGGTGGCATACTGGAGAGAGCCTGTACGATTTTGCGATCAACCCAGCAAGGAGCAAATCGACCATGACGAAGACCAAGGCACAGCAGATTATGGCGGCGACCGAGGCTCGCGCGGCTGACGACGTCACCGCAGCCATCCAAGATATCGCCGCCGAGTTTGAACCCTACATCATTAAGCAGCGTCGGCACTTCCATAAGCACCCGGAGCTGAGCCTCGCCGAAGAGCGCACGACTTCTGACATCGCCAACCAGCTCGACGCCATGAATATCCCCTACGAGCGTCCCCTTAAGACGGGCCTGGTGGCGACCCTTCGCGGCACCGCGCCCGACGCCTATCGCGAGGACGGCACGCCGCGCCGCCGCATCCTGCTGCGTGCGGATATCGACGCCCTGCCCGTCACCGAGCAGACCGGCGAGGATTTCTCCAGCGTCAACGAGGGCTGCATGCACGCCTGCGGCCACGACTGCCACATCGCCATGATGCTCGGCACGCTGCAGATCCTGCGCCATATGACAGACGACATCCACGGCGAGGCCCGCATCGTCTTCCAGCCCAGTGAGGAAAACGGCCAAGGCGCCAAACTCATGATCGGCACGGGCGTGCTCGACGGCGTCGATGGTGCCTACGCCGCGCATATCTGGAGCGAAGTCGACGCCGGCACCGTGAGCTGTGAGCCCGGCCCGCGCATGGCAAACACCGACTGGTTCCGCATCGATGTCCGCGGCACCTCGTGCCATGGCGCCATGCCCCAGCGCGGCCACGACGCCGTTATGGTGGCTGCCGAGATCGTCAACGCCCTGCAGACCATCGTCTCGCGCGAGATCAGCCCCTACGAGCCGGCTGTCATCACCGTCGGCGAGCTGCACGGCGGCACCGCGCGCAACGTTATCGCCGGCACGGCCTACCTCGCCGGCACGGTGCGCACCTATGGCGACAAGACGCACGAGGAAATGCCCGAGCTTATGCGCCGCATCGTGGAGCACACCGCGGCAGCCCTGGGCGCAGAGGCCGAACTTACCGACTACACCATCGCCAACTACAAGGTCGAAAACGACGTCGCCTCGAGCGAGCGTTGTCGTCAGGCCGTGGTCAAGTGCTTGGGCCCCGCGGGCGAAGGCCATTATCGCGGCACGCTTTCGGGCGAGGACTTCTCGGAGTACCTGCGCCGCGTGCCGGGCGTGCTCGCCTTTGTTGGCACGCGCAACCCCCAGATTGGCGCCACGTACGCCCAACATTCTTGCTTCTACAAGATTGACGAGACCGTGCTGGCAAAGGGCTCCATGGTGGCCGCCCAGTATGCTATCGACTTTTTGGCCGAGCCCACGCAAGAGGAGCTCGACGGCCCCACGATCGCCGCGGTTGCCGAGACCAACCCCGACTTGGCCGCCAAGCTGCGCTCTGCCAAGGCCACGGCCGCTGAGGCGCGCGACGCCATGCACGATGCTCGCACCGCCCGCCATGCTGCAATCAAGGGCATCCACGATGCGCGGGCTGCCGCTCGCCACGAGGAAAAGCGCGACGAGTAGCCGTCACGCCCATCCATAACAGCCTGGCTAAAGCAAAGCGGGGGCGGACGTTATCTCAACGTTCGCCCCCGCTTATGTGTCGACCGTTTTTCTAGCGCGTCCTCCGTCACGCCAGGTAAGAGCGAAGGATGGTGAGCCAGCGTGGGGGTTCGAGGTGGATGATATCGTCGGGAACTCCGGCGGGCGCATAGCCGCCAAAGAGCAGACCGGCATCTGCCGGATTGATGAGGCGCACGATCCATACGACGACGACCAGCACGCACAACACGGTGACCGCAATGTCGATACCACGCTTTAGCTTGCTCGATGCCACCTCCTCGCGCACGAACGCGAGCACAAACGCAATCGGCACCACCCAAAACAGCGGATGGTAGGCAAAGGCAGCCGCATAATCGAGGCGCAGCGCCGCCAGCCACGCCCTCGTCATGCCGCATCCCGGACAAGGAATGCCCGTCATCAATCGAAAAATGCAGCCAATGTCGAGCAGGTAGAGCGCGAGCCAGGCGACAAAGAGCGCGCCGGTGCAAAAAAGGGCGCGGCGAAGGAGCTCTGCCGTGCCCCTATGTCCCTGGAAGCTGTTCACGCCGCCCTTATTGTTAGGCACGAGCGCCAAGGCGAGTGTTGTAAGCCGTTGCCATGGCATTGGTATTATTGATGACGATGTTCATAGCGAAGATGGGACCAAGGCCGCACAGGAGCGCGCCGAAGATCTGCCACAGAAGAACGGTGGTGCCGTTTTCCTGGAACACCAGGCCGTAGCGAGGAGCGTTGGCCTGCAGGCGGTTGCCAATCTTGTAATACCAGTAGTACGCGTAGAAGCCGCAGGTCACAAACGATAGAAGGATGAATTCCGCCAGACCCGGCGTGTAATCGCCGTCATCCTGACACAACGTGTTGACGTCGCGTGCCAAGCAATACAGGAAGTAGAACGAATAGATACCGCAGGTCACAAGAGAGAGCAGCAGCCAGCCGATCAGGCTGCGGTCAGCCTTAATGGGGTCATAGCCCATCGGAGCGGATGCGGACTGTTGGGCGTATTGACCGGTGTACTGCTGCTGGGGCTGCGGGGCCGCAGCGGCAGAAGCGGCACCAACGGCGGATCCGCAAACAGGGCAGAATTTGGCATCATCCGAAATGGGAGAACCACAAGTGGGACAGAACATGAGCCTCTCCTTTTCCTAAGGCGTCGCACGCCTTCAAACCTTACACGTCTACGTTCTCAACAATAGCCGCGACGTTGTTGCGCAACATTGACCAATTTCCGAGAAATTTTGCTGCAACCGTTTTCCCAGGCATTTTCTTGCTTTCGCAGTAGAAAAAGGCACCCCGGGCTCAGTTGCCCAGGGCGCCTCGACCGGCTATTCGGTTTGATTGTTTTCGGCAGCAGGATTATCGCCCGGCTCATCCGCCGGCGTGGCAACGGCATCCCAATCGGGCTCCGCAGGCGTCGCCTCGGACGCCGGTGCGGGGACAGGAGCAGGTGCCGGGGCAGGGGCAGGCGCGGGTGCCGGGGCAGGTGCAGGCGCGGGCGCCGGGGCAGGCGCAGCACCAGTGGCTGCCGTGGGATTGAATCCCGCAGGAGCAGGCTTCTTCTCACCCGGGAGCACAAAAGTCAAAACGTCGTCCTTGTCCTCATCGGCCCATTCGCTTGCATAGCGTGCGGCCCAATAGCCAACGGCACGGTGCTTGAGCATCTTGCCAAAGACCGTAAGGAACACCGTGACGAATGCAATCAGCACCAGGAACAATACGAGCGTGACACCACCGGCGGTAACAATCGCCTCGATACCCGTGGGGCGATAGTAATAGCCGTACGCGCCAATTCCGGCGATGGCACCAAAGACAGCTGTCAAGATCCACGTAATGGCGTTGGAAACCAGGCCCGTCAAAAACTCGGGAAGGAACGAAGCACAGAACAGCTTGGTCTTGTTGTGCTTAAACGCCGCCCAGACCTTATCGAGCGAAAACGCGCTCTCGACACGCCCGGTCACCGCAAAGTGCATCACGGCGATGTCGGCGAACATCTTAAAGAAGACACCCAGAATCGCCGAGGCAATTAGCGCCAGGACAAGCAGGCCGAGCGAACCGAACAGCGCAGCCTCGAGCGCATAAGAGCCGTAATAAGAATACGAGCCCGCGGCGCCAATTACCACGCCCTCCACCAGCGAAAGCACTACACCGATAACGGGAATGGCAGCGATAACCTCGAGCACGACCGAAATAACGCTCGAAAAGACTCCGAGACCAAACGACGTGGAACGCATGAGTGGACGGTCCATGCCGTCATCGGCCTTGAGCGACAGATCGCGACCCCACTCGATACCAAAGCCGGAACCGCACACGCTCGCAATGCAAGCTGCCAAAAAGCCGATGGCAGCCGCAATGCCGCCAATAACGGGAATAAACAACACGAGCACCGACACAACGCAAATCAGCGCCGGCAAAAACGCGATTTGGCATACACGCTGAAGCACGCCCGGAGTCTTGGTCATATCTTGGAACGCCTGAGCCACACAGCCCTTTGGCGCATTCGCCACGGGCGGCTGCGGAACAAACTGCTGGGGCTGAGGCTGTCCCTGGGGAGCGGGGCCAGCGGCACCGGCATTAGGAGCACCACACACGCCGCAGAACTTGTCGTTATCGCCCATGGGGGCGCCACACTGCGAGCAGAACATAGAATCATCCCTTCGTATCTTGAACGAATCACTTGGATCGCAAACGATGTCTTTAGCATCATTATTGCCCAATGTGGGGTCAAATACTCAAAGATGACCGATTTGCAAGGTACACGGCGCCAGCAGGCGGTTCGTTGAATACGTCTGTGCTAGTTCGTTCCGCGGAAGCCCTTGCCGACGATCTCGGAGCTGTCGACGATCGTGATAAAGGCACCCGGATCGACTTCGCGCGCATAGCGGCGCAGCTGCACGGCCTCGCGACGGCTCAGCACACTCATGATCACCGTAACGCATTTGCCCGAGAATGCGCCGTAGCCACGGCTGATCGTTGCCGTGCGGTTGAGACGTTTGACGATAAACTCCTCGACTTTGAGCGGTTCGGCGCAAATAATCGTACAGACCTTGCGCAGGTGAATGCCCTCGATGGCCTTATCGACCACAAGCGTCTTGGCAAACAGGCCGAGCACGCAATACAGACCGACACGCGGGCCATACAAAAAGGCCGCGATGGCCACGATGCCGATATCGACCAACAGCAGTGCGCGACCAATCTCGAGCGTGGTGCGGCGTTTGAGGATCATAGCGAGAATGTCCGTGCCACCCGTCGAGGCGCCGATGTCAAAGACAATAGCGCTGCCGAGCGCCGGCAAGATGACGGCAAAGCACAGGTCGAGCCACATATCACCCGTCAGAGAGACATCGGTCGGAATAAAGAGCTCAAACAGCGAAACATAGGCGGACAACGCAAACGAGGCGAAGACGCTCCACAGGATTGCCTTGCGCTCCAAAAAGATAAAGCCCAAAACGACGAGAACCGCGTTGATAATCCACATAAAGACGCCGACGGGCAGGGTCGGGAACAGCGTGGACAGAATGACCGACACGCCCGAGGTGCCGCCAAAAGCAAAGTGATTAGGGGTTTTAAACGCAACGATGGCAAAGGCCGTAAGAATCAGGCCCAGATTGAGCTCGGCAAAAAAGCGCGGGAAGCCCGGCTCCTGGCTGCGCTTTTGGCCGGCACGCTCGCCGCGCTCGATATCGGTGCGATCAACCACGCGCTCCATCGGCACCACGGGAGGACGATGCATCTCCTCGGCAGCACGCGATGCCGCCTCTGCCGCGGCGGCCTCAATCGCCCATGCCTTGCTTTCTGTTTCGTGCTCGTCGGCCATTACGGCAACCCCTCGTTAACAATTTGGAAACAATGCGCCCATTAGGGTAACGCGGAACGCGACGATTGCAACCCCTAGTTAGACGAGCGGTATGCCTACATCGGGGGGCATACAAATAACGGCCGGCCACGCTTTTACTTGCGCGGTCGGCCGTTTAACGTTTTCGCAGATAAAACCTGCCAAAACAAACCTGTCTCTTTTTGGAAGGTTACTCGTGCTGGCTAGTGCGGTGCTCGTACTCCTCGGGGGTGATGACGTCCTCGATACGCAGGTTGACGCCCGCCACCTCAAGGCCGGTCATCGCGGCAAGGCGCTCGGTGACACGCGCCTTGACATCGTCGAAGATCGCGGGCGCATAGGCGCCGTACTCGATAATGACGGAGATGTTGACGACCACGCGATTGTCATCGGTGACCTCGACCGTCACGCCCTTGGTCAGATTCTCGGCACCAAACTGCTCCTGCACAAAATGCATGAGGTTACCCTTCATGCCCAGAACGTGCGGAACCTCGCGGGTGGCCATGGCAACGATCTTCTCGATCACACCGTTGGAATAGGTCAGCGAGTCCTCGGACTCGTCTGTTTCCTCGTCCATCTCCTCGTTGTCCTCGCCCGCATCGGACTCGGCCTCGACGAGCGCCTCGTCCTCGAGCGTTACGTCCTCGGCCTCGGCGGTGACGGTCTCGTCTGCCTCGAGCTCGGTATCGGCTACATCGACCTTCGTATTAAAAGCCATGGTTCCTCCTTATGCCCACCGCACACGCGGCGGTCGAATACATGCTAGCGGCCGCTAAACAGACGGCCGAAGAAGTTGACGATCCCGTTCTCGCCGTCTCGGATCTGGCCAATCACGGCGCCGATCAGCACAAAGAAAGCGATGACGAGCGTATCCCACAGGCCGAGCGTGAGCACCAGCACAGCGAGTACAAAACCCGCGACGGCACCGAGCGTGGTGTTGGGATGACGCACAGCATAGCTCCAGATGGCAGCGCCCGTACCCTTGATGAGACCCATAGCCTCGTCAAAATCCGCGGCCGCCGCGTCTTGTAACTCGGCTGCCTCTGTTTTGGAATCAACAGGTTCGCTCGCCGGCGCAGCGCTCTGGTCAATCGTCAGGCGCGGCGTACGAGTGGTCTTATCTTGATTGGTATCACTCACCGGAAACCTCCACGGTCTGGACGGTAGTCTTGGACGGCAAAAAACGGACGCGCGTGGTCGTACCCGGCGTGCCGAGCATGGTGTCGCAAGCTTCCTCGATGCGCTGCTGCATCGCGGTAGCCAGAGATGCCACGTCCTTATCGTCAAGCGCGATAGCCTCGACCTTAAATCGGACGTGCGAATCATCGGAGCCTTGGACGCGGGCCTCGACATGCTCGACCATCACGCGGTCGTCGCGCTCGGCAGCAGCCCTGGCACACGAAGAAAGCGCCGCGAGCGTGACCTCGATATTGCGCTCCCCCGCCGGATGCACGCAGGACGGCTCGCGACGAGCAAACATCAGGCGGAAGAAGCTTACCAGCACGCCGATCGCCACAACTCCGCCGCATGCCGTCACGACCATGCGCGGCATGGGGTCGCGCATCAGCAACATAAAGCGATACGTATACGGCCCCCAAAACTGGCAGACAAGCGTGCCCAGCGCCACGATGGCGGCGGCAAGATACACGATCGCTAGGGCTCGTTTGAGTACGCGCACGCGCGCTCCCTTCAGGTTTCGGTCCACAGAATGCAAAACGATTCGCATCATTATAAAAGAGCCGGGTCCGGTGCTGTACGCACGCGGATCCGGCTCATCTATTCCACGAGGCTTGCATGCTCGTTTCATTATGCCCAGATATGCACGGCTTAACCCGTGCAGGCGCTACTCCTCCTCGAGGGCAGCGATGACCTCGTCGGTCATATCCATGGTGCTGTAAACATCCTGGACGTCGTCGAGCTCCTCGAGACGGTCGATGAGGCGCTGGACCTTCTTGGCGTCGGTACCGGAGACCTCGGTCGGGGTAGTCGGGACCATGGTGGTCTCGGAGCCCTTGACCTGGATGCCCTGCTCCTCGAGTGCCTTGGAGACAGCCATGACGTCGTTGGCAGCGGTCCAGACGATCCACTCCTCGCCGGCGTCCTCGTAGTCCTCGCCACCGGCCTCGGCGATAGCCATCATGAACTCATCCTCGTCACCGGCAGCACCGTTGGCGATCATGGTCTCCTTCTTGGCGTTCTCGTCCAAGATCTCCTTGGCGACGACGATCTGGCCCTTGCGCTCAAACTGGAAGGCGACGGAGCCGGAGGTTCCCAGGTTGCCGCCAGCGTGAGAGAAGGCGGAACGGACATCGGCGGCGGTACGGTTGCGGTTATCGGTCAGGCAGTCAACGTACACGGCGACACCGGCGGGACCATAGCCCTCGTACACGATGTTCTCGTAGACGGCGGCGTCGGCACCCGAACCAAAGGCCTTGTCGATAGCGGACTTGATCTTGTCCTTAGGCATGGACTGAGCCTTGGCCTTGGCAACAGCAGCGGCGAGGCTGGCGTTGTTCTCAGGCAGCGGGTCGCCACCGAGACGGGCAGCAACGGTGATGTTGCGGCTCAGCTTGGAGAAGAGGGCGGAACGCTTGGCGTCCTGCGCGCCCTTACGATGCTTGGTTGTGGCCCACTTAGAGTGTCCGGACATACGTGTCTCCTATCGGTTTCGACCTAAAGCCCAGCGCAGATGCTCGGGCAATATAAACAAACGTCGTTATGATATACCTACTGGCCTGCGAGATAAACCCCAAAATGAAGGTACCATGATGATGCAACCCTTTGGTGCATTGGGGTGGTGCAAAGCAACCTGTCCCCTTTGCACCAAATTAGGACCAGAGGAGGTCGCTACGGGTGATGGTGGCGCCGATGGCAAAGGGCATGCAGGCGATGACCGGGTACAGGTAGCGCATGTAGGTCGAGCCGTTGCAGGGACCGATCAGGCACACGGCGAGCACGCCCAAAAGCGGCACCCAAATGGCCAGCCCGCGCCACGAATGACGACGTAGCAGATAGGCCACCACGGCGATCATGATCCACACATAGGTGGCCGAGCTCATGGCGAGCGAGATAAACGGGATGCGCTGCACCGCCACGCGATACAGGTTGATCAGGTGGTCGCACCAGCGCACAACCTTGCTATCGACCGGATGGAAGTCGAAGTACTTGAGGTTATCGGGCTTCGCCATAATCTCGGCACTGCGCGCCGTGCTGTAGACCCATGCATCGCGGGCACTCGGATAAAAGTAGCCGTAGTAGTTATTGATGAGCGCCGAGATATAGCACTCGGGATCCTTTTTGAACATCTGGGCCCACACCTCAAAATAGGCCTTGATGTCCTCCTGCGAGGCGTACTCGTTAAAGCAATTTTTGACGGCGTCCGACTTATCCGGGTTGTAGCGGCGGCCCAGATTCTCGTACTTGAGCACACGGTCGATCACGGCACGCTCTTCGTCGGTCACCAAGCCGTCGCAAGGAGCCTCCACGATGGTGCCGTCCTCCTTAACCGTGGGGTTGACGCCCGAGTTGAGGCCGTCGTGCTTTTGGACGAAACGAGCCGTCTGCTGGAACGGAATCGAGAGGATTTCGCGCTTGGAACCAGGCGTGATGTCGTGCGCCGGCATAAAGACCTTGGTGAAGTACATATTAGAGGCAAGGCAGAGTGCAAGCACCGCAAGAACTCCCACCCAGCGGAAACGCGGGATGGCGCCCGAAGGTGCAGCACTAGCCTGCTTGGCCGCACGGCGAGCCACATGTGCGTCCCATGCGCAAAACGCCGTCGCGATTACGCATGCCGCCAGGGGAAACACCAGGCCGCCGTTGCGCAGAAACGTGGAACCCATGGCGCCCAGAGCGAGCAGCAGCCAGTCGTGGCGCGCAAAGAGCACGGGCCTCTGTTCGCCCGCACGCTCGGCATTGGCATCGCGACGGGGCAGGCCGCAGGCCACGAGCTTCACGGTCTGCACCAACAGCACCAAAAACGCATCGGCAAACAGCACATCTTTGGTAAGCAGGGCCGCGTAATTGGAGAACATGGGCATAAACACAAAGAACAGCAAGATCACGCCGCGGACCGGCAGGCTCACGCCCAGTTTGCGCAGCGACGAGATGGAATAGGCCATGCAGGCGGCCGTAATGGCGAACTGAGCGCAGGTGTAGATGGCAAGACCTGCGTTGGCGCTGTTGAACAGTGAAAGCCCCAGCTTGACGCACGAACCGATGATAGCCGTGTGCACCACGGGGTGATGTCCGTTGAGCAACACATTGGGATTGAGCAGACGCAGGTAGTCACTCGTGCCGTTGGGGTAGTTGAACCACTGGCGAATCTGCGCACCCGTATCTCCCATAAAATGGCCGGGCAGCGAAGCGATGAGCGTGGGCGCCCAGGCGATCATAAGCACCAGGAAGGGCCCGGCAAAGGGATGGACCGAGAGCACGGCGTGAGCCACACGCCATACGCGGCCAAAGTGCGCTTCGGAAAACGGAATGCGCCGAGAGCTCAGCCAATCTAGACACTCAAAGGTAAGGTAGAAGGCAACGACCGCCAAAAGCATCCAGCCCACACCGCCTATCCAGGCGCAGATGATGCGGGCCTTGTCGCCGAGCACGATCTCGGCCGAATCGGTGAGGTCGTAGCTGCGGCCAAACACCATGCAGACGGCAAAGAACAGCGACGGAAGGATCACCGAGGGACGCCAAGCGTCGCCGCGGCCAAAGAATACGTAGCGAAACGGCAGCGTGAGCAGGCAGGCAAGCGCAAGCAGCATGACCGCGTCGGTATGGCCGGCAAACGAGAGGAGCACCTCGTAGCACACGTACAGCATGCCCGAGGCTTTGGGGTCAATCGCCAAGACTGCGTTGCTCGACACCGGGGCGGGATCGATGGAAAACGCCGTGGTCGCCAACAGCGCGAACAAAAATGCGATGAGCGTCTGCTTGGCGGGGTAGCGCTTAAACCAGACGATGCGGGCAGCGTCGCGCGCAGCCGTTGTGGAGAGGTCGGAATCCTTCACAGTCCGAAAGCCTTTCTAGAAACCTATCAAACTCGGCAAGACCACCACAAAGGTGCCTGTCCCCTTTGCGGTGGTCTTGGTTAGGCGTCGAGGTAGACGCGCTGGGGCTGGTTGCGGTGTCGGGCGAAGATGATGAGCGCCAGGCCGGCGATCACGAGCGGCAAACTCAGCAGCTGACCCATGGTGATGACGCCGCCCAGCAGATAACCCAGCTGGGCATCGGGCACGCGCACGAACTCAACGAGAAAGCGGACGATGCCGTACCCCATCACGAACACGCCCATAAACGTACCCTGGGGCAGTAACGGCTTTTTGCGGCTGAGCACCTGCAAAATACAGAAGAGCACGACGCCCTCAAGAAACGCCTCGTAGAGCTGGGAGGGATGGCGCGGCATATCGCCCGCGGTGCCGCCAAAGACCACACCCCAGGGCAGATCGGTCGGCTTACCCCACAGCTCGCCGTTGACGAAATTGGCGCAACGGCCCAGGCACAGCGCCAGCGGAGCACCGATCACGGCAAGGTCGGCGATGGTCCAGGCGTCGAGCTTATACATGCGGCACACGATGATGCCGCCCAAGATGCCGCCCACCAGGCCGCCGTGGAAGCTCATGCCTCCCTCGTTGGTGGCAAAGATTTCGAGCGGGTGGGTCCAATAGTAGCCATCGCCGTAAAAGATGACGTAAAACAGGCGCGCGCCGATGATGAGGCCAAAAACCGCGCCGACCACGACGCTCGTTAGGTCATCGATCGTGATGTCGAAGCCCCAACGACGCTGCGTGCGGTACATGACGACTGCCGTAAGCAGGGCGCCAACCACGTAGGCCAGACCGTACCAGTAGATGGTGATGGGGCCCGCCGAGATCGCGACGGGATCAAGCATATGGTAGAGGTCGTTGAGCATATCGATCCCCTGCTCCCTACATACAAATGCGGCCGCGGGCCTTACGCTCGCAGCCGCATATTTGGGCGTAACGTCTATGCGGAGCGTACCGTCCGCAGCTTTCGCATCTTAGAACGGTGCGTACTCGTCGTACAGGTCCTCGGCCTCGCCGGAAGCATTGACCTGCTCAACGCGGGTAACGCCGGGCACATGCTCCTTCAGGATGCGCTCGATACCCATCGAAAGGGTTAGCGAGCTCATGGGGCAACCGGCGCAGGCGCCCTGCAGCTCCAGCTTGACAACGCCCTCGTCGTCGACGCCCACATACTCCATATCGCCGCCGTCGGCCTGCAGGTTGGGGCGAATCTCTTCAAGAACCTTCTTAAGCAGCTCTTCGTTAACAGCCACAGGGGCTCCTTTCTCACAATAACGCGGGCACGCCCGCGGACAGAAGCTATGTTACTACAGCCATGTACCCGCTCACGAGCCGTCCATGCGTGCAGACGCGACTTTCACGAGCAGTCAATTTGGGACGGGGCTCTTTTGGCTGTTTTGCCGCCAGCTGGCGTTGGCACGCGCTACTGCTGAGCTTGTCCCCCGGTACCAATCTGAACATCGACGATGACCTGGCGGTAGCTGATGCCGCAGGAGTCGAGAATGCGGCGGCTGATACGGCCGTCGTCGGTATCGGCATACTTGTTGTCCAGGTAGACGACCTCGCCCACGCCCACCTGCGCCAGGATCTTGGCGCAGTCGTGGCACGGGAACAGCGTGACGTAGACCGTGGAACCCTCAAGGTCTTTGAGCGAGCCGCGGTAGTTGAGCACGGCGTTGGCCTCGGCATGCACCACGTAGTTGTGCTTATCCTGCAACGGGTCGTCGCTCGTGCCCCACGGGAAAAAGTCGTCGTTGAGTGCCGAGGGCGTACCGTTGTAGCCCACCGAAAGGATGCGGTGGTTGGTGTTGGCGATGCACGCGCCCACCTGCGTGTTGGGGTCCTTACTGCGGCGCTGCGCGGCGATGGCCACGCTCATAAAGAACTCATCCCAGCTAATAACGTCGCGGCGCTTGCCCGACGCGGTTTGATGAAGATCGTCCGACATGGCAGACACCTCCGAAATCGCAATAGTTTGACCCATTGTAGCAGGTGGAAGGTGGAGACGTTTTTGTCCCATCGCCCCCATCGCTACGCGCGGCGGGGCTTTTGGTTGATGTGGTAGAGCTCGGCGAGACCCCGCAACGTCAGCGCATCGTCGACCGTCAGGCTATGGCCGACAAGGGCCGCAAGCGCCTCGGCATCGTCGCCGGTAATGACGATGGGCACATCGCCCTCCCCCGCGGCCTTGGTCGCACGCATCTCGGCAAGCACCATGTCGAGCATGCCGTCGATGCGGGCAACCTCGCCCAAAACCACACCCGAGCGCATGGCCTCGCGCGTGTTGCGACCGATGACGTGCGTTGGCGCCGAGGGCTCAACCTGGGGTAGGCGCGCTGCTGCCGCCGGAAGCGAGCGGGCGCCGAGGGCCAGGCCTGGCGCGATAACGCCGCCGACAAAGGTACCGTGCGCGTCGATGACCTCGATATTGGTCGTGGTGCCCAGGTCGATCACAATGCACGGCGAGCCGTAGACGGCACGGGCTGCCACGGCGTCGGCGATGCGGTCGGGACCGATCTCGGCCGGGTCATCGTAGTGCACGGGTATGCCGGTCTTGAGGCCCGGCCCCACCGTGAGCACGCGCCCCGTGCAGGTACGGGAAAGCGCTGCCTTCCACGGGCGCTCGAGCGCCGGGACCACGCAGCTCAGCACAGCAGCCGCGGGCACAAGCGCACCCGGCATGCCCGCATCGGCCGCCAGTGCGGCCATGACCTGCACGAGACGCATGCGCGCCTCGTCTGCCGTGATGCTCGACGGCGTGGTGATCTCGCACGTCGCAAGCGGACATTCCTGCGCCGCGGCCGAATCCTCTACAAACAGGCCAAAGCGAATGAACGTGTTGCCCACGTCGACCGTCAATATATATGCGCACCCATTAAGCATCGTCGGCGCTCCTTTCGTCTGCCCAGCAGTATATCCCGATGATTATTCTGGGACGGGGATTTAAAAATCATTGTGTACCTAATGATTTTTAAATCCCCGTCCCAGAATAATCATCCTTCGGCTTCGCTCGGGGTAGCTAAAAAAGCCCCATCCCAAATGAGCTGCCATGCCGCTATACTGATGCGCGGTCGTGCGCGAGCTCACGCGGCGGCCCTTGGTAACCCGACTTCCCGCGCCGTATCCGTAGCGGCGCTTGCGGGGGAAGCGGATATACGCAAAGGAGTTCTATATGAGCAATCCCTCGAACCGCACCTCGATGCGCGGTCAACTCACGCTGCGCGGCGTCGTCATCGGCGTCCTTGGCTGCGTGATCATCACGGCAAGCTCGGCCTACACGGCCCTCAAGATGGGCGCCCTCCCCTGGCCGATCATCTTCGCTGCCGTCATTTCGCTGTTCTTCCTGAAGCTCATGGGCAACGCCAGCCTCAACGAGGCCAACGTCACCCACACCATCATGTCTGCGGGCGCCATGGTCGCTGGCGGCCTGGCGTTTACCATCCCGGGCGCCTGGATGCTGGGCTATGCCGACCAGATCAGTTGGCTCGACATGTTTATTGTGGCGCTCGCCGGCACCATCTTGGGCCTTCTGGCGACAGCGCTCATCCACCGTCACTTTATCGTGGACGCCGCGCTGGAGTTCCCCACCGGCAACGCCGCAGCTCAAACCCTGCGTGCTACCGAGGCCGGCGGCAAGACCGGCAAGCAGCTCTTTGGCTCCATGGCCATCGCAGGCATCTACAGCGTGCTGCGCGACGCCCTGGGCGTGGTGCCCAGCATGCTGTGCACGCTCAATATCCCCGGCGTGACTTTTGCCATCTACAACTCGCCCATGCTGCTGTCCATCGGCTTTTTGGTGGGCTTCGCCCCCGTCGCCTTCTGGTTTGCCGGCGCGCTGCTGGGCAACTTTGGCATCATCGTCGGCGGCACCGCTGCCGGCCTGTTCGATATTGTGACCGCGCAGGGTATCGTCAAGTCCCTCGGTATGGGCCTTATGATGGGCTTTGGCGTCGCCGTCGTCCTCAAGGACATCCTGCCGCAGGTCGCCGGTATCGTCCGCGGTCTTGCCGCCGACAGCTCCACCGACACCGACGAGCAGTCGCTCATCTCGGGCTCGCTTAAGCTCGACGCCGGCATCATCGGCCTGGGCACCGCAGCCATCGCCGTGATCGTTGCCATCGCACTCGACCTTGGCCCTGTCCCGGCCGTCATCGTCACGCTATTCACCTTTGTCACCACCATCATGAGCGCTCAGAGCTGCGGCCAGACGGGCATCGATCCCATGGAGATCTTTGGCCTCATCGTCATGCTCATCGTGGCAGCCTTCGCGCAGCTCGCGCAGGTCAAGCTGTTCTTTATCGCCGGCATCGTGGCCGTGGCGTGCGGCCTTGCGGGCGACGTCATGAACGACTTTAAGGCCGGAGCCGTACTGGGTACCAACCCGCGCGCACAGTGGGTCGGCCAGGCCATTGGTGGCATCGTGGGTGCCCTGGTCGCTGCCGCTGTCATGGTCGCGCTCGTCACCGCCTATGGTCCGGACGCCTTCGGCCCCGACAAGAGCTTTGTGGCCGCGCAGGCAAGCGTGGTCGCCACCATGGTCTCGGGCATCCCGAGCGTGCCGTGGTTCGCGGGCGGCTTTATCGCCGGCATCATCATGTACTGGCTCGGCATTCCGGCCATGATGATCGGTCTGGGCGTGTACCTGCCGTTCTACATGTCACTCACGGCATTCCTGGGCTCCTGCGTCAAGCTCGCCTACGACAAGTGGTCCGCCCACCGCGACGCCACCGCTGGTCTTTCTGACGAGGAGAGGGCTGCCAAGGACGCCGCCTTCCAGGAGCAGGGCCTGGTTGTCGCCAGCGGCCTGCTCGGCGGCGAGTCCATCGTCGGCGTTATCCTGGCGTTTGTCTCCGTGGGCTTAAGCCTGCTGGGCTAAGCTGAGCAGCCGCTCGACAGCAACCATATTGCCTACGATTTGCCCGGTCGGTAGCTTTCGCGGCTGCCGACCGGGCTTTTTGATATCGAAACAAAGAAAGGCCGGCGCGCTGCGTTTAACAGCGCGCCGGCCTTATCGGTTTAGCTATCGAAGCGTTCCTGCTATGAACCGAAGTTCGTTGCAGAATCTACGCCCGGATCACTACATGTGCTTGCGACGACGATCGCCCAGCGTCACGCCCGCGGCCACGAGCGTAATACCGCCGATAACGAAGACCTCGCCCGCAAGCGCGGAGGTATCACCGGTCTGGGCGAGCGCAGCGTCCGCAGCCTTCTTCTTGGCGACAGGAGCCTTTGCAGCAGCCTGCGCAACCTGAGCCTTGGCCTGCGGCTCAGCCTTGGGATGATACTTGTCGTACTCGGCCTGCGCGGCAGCCAGGGCATCCTTGGCATCGCCAAGCTCGGCAAGCGCGGCGGCATAGGCGTCGTTGGCATCGGACAGCTTGGCATCGGCATCGCTCAGAGCAGCCTTGAGACCAGCGGCAGCATCGACGGCGGCCTTATAGCGAGCGTAGGCAGCGTTCAGCTTGACCAGCTTCTCGTTGCCCGTCGTGCCCGCGGCAAGGGATGCCTTGTGGTCGACAGCCTCAAGATCGGCCTTGAGCGCCTCGTCGCTGGCAAGCTCGGCCTTGGCCTTGACGATCTCGAGGTTCGCATCGACGACGGCTTCGTTGGCGGCCTCGAGCTGCTTCTGGGCATCGGCGACACTGGCCACGGCAGCGTCATAGGCGGTCTTGGCGTCGTCGACCGCCTTCTGGGCGCCGGCGAAGCGCTCGAAGGCCTTGTTTGCGCCGGCCAGCTCGCCCTCGGCGGCCTTGGCCTTCGCCTGTGCGTCGGACAGAGCCTGCGTCTTGGCGGCAACTGCCTGCTTGGCGTCCGAAAGAGCGGTCGCGGCGTGCACATCTGCGGCCTGGGCCTTGTCTACACCAGCCTGGGCAGTGTCGTCGGCCTTCTTGGCATCGTTAAGCGTGCCCTGCTTGTTCGCAAGATCCGTCTTGGCGGCATCGCGCTTGGCGGCAAGGTCCTTGACCGAAGCGGTAGCGTTGTCATACGCCTCGTTGGCCTGATCGGACTTTACCTTGGCGGCGTCGCGGGCGCTGCGAGCCTTCGCCTTGTGAGCAGCGGCCTCGGCTGCCTTCGTCTTGCTGTCAGCAAGCGTGGCGTTTGCCTTATCGAGAGCTGCCTGGGCAGTAGTGGCCTCGCCCTTGGCGGCGTCGAGCTTGGTCTGGGGCGTCTTGACGTCGACACCCTTGAGTTTGGCTTCGGCGGCGTCGTATGCCGTCTTCGCGGCGGCGGTGCTGGATTTAGCCTTCTCGTACTCGCCCTTGGCGGTGTTCATGTTCGTGTCGGCCGCGGTATAGGCATCGCGAGCGCTTTCTTGCTTATCCAATGCGTTAGAATAAACCGTTCCAGCAGTCCCGAAGTTCTTCTGCGCCTCTGCCAGCTTATTCTGAAGCTGCTTTAGCTGCTCCTTCTGCTCCTGCGTGCCGCCTGCATTGTAGGCGGATTCGATGTAGTCGTTGACGAGCTTCTTGAACTCGGAGACAGTGAAATCCTTCTGCCCCGTGCTCCCGCTATAGTCGAAAACGGTTACCTCGGAATCGGTATTCTTACCGCTACCGGTCGCGACGCCGATAGCCTTCGCGCCGGCATCGATGATGTTGAGATAGTGCCCGCACTCATGGTAGATGCTGTTGTAGTGCTGGTAGATATAGTAGGAATCATATCGATGGCTACCGAGCGCGTCGCCATACTGCGCGACGTACTTATCGAATGCCTCTTTCTCCTGGGTGTAGAGGCCGGTATATGGCCAGCCAAGCGTATCCTCGGTCTCGCCTCCGGTGTATGCCCCGCCGCCGCCTGCAAGATTCTCACCTTGATCGAAATAGCAGTTCGAGTGTCCCCAGATGTTCGATGAATATGACGTATTGAGGGCGGCTGCCGCAGTCATGCGGAGGCTGACGCTAAGCTCAGACTGGCCGTTCGCCTTGCGGAGGTTGTTCTGGGTATCGAGGTATGTCAGAGCGTTACGCATCTGCTCCAAGGAGAGCGGATTGGTGTCGCGAGACATGTCCTGATCGACGTAACTATCATACCAGTCCTGTTTCTCTGTCGTCCCCATGAGCATCGACGCGGCAGTGCTTGCGTTCTTTTTCTGCGTGGCTGTGAACTGGCTGCCGCCGATGATGTAGTTCATGAAGCCGAACATGCCCTGGCTGATGACATTCTGGTCTACGGTCATGTTCGACTTGAGGTCGGCAATCTGCTGGTTAAGCTTGTCGACCTCGGCGTTTGCGGCGTCGTATGCATTATGCGCGTCGGTTACTTCAGCACGAGCCTGATCGAACTCGTTGCTCTTCTGCTGACGAACCTCGACGAGTCGGTCGTACTCCGCCTTCTTGTCGGCCTCGGTCTGCTGGGCCTGCTCGTATGCCGTCTTCGCGGCGTCACGCTTACTGGCCGCGTCCTTGTACTCCCTGTTTGCCGCATCGTATGCAGACTGGGCAGATGCCACAGCAGCGTTGGCGGCGTTGGCCTTCTCCTGCGCGGCGGTGACGGTAGTCTGCGCAGCCTGCAGGTTCGCCTGTGCGGTGGCGTCTGCAGTCGTCGCGGCATCGAGCGCGGCCTGCGCGGTCGCGAGCTCGCTGGCGGCAGTGACCTTGGCAGCCTCGAGCGCGTTCAGATCGATACCCGTGCCCGAGGTCGCGGCATCGAGCGCGGCCTGCGCCTGGCTGAGCTTCTGCTGGGCGTTATCGCGCGCGGTGGTTGCGGCTGCGAGCGCAGCGGCAGTCTCCTGCTTCTTGGCCTGGGCAGTCGTCAAAGCTGCCTCGATATTCTGCTTTTCCTGCTGGGCGCTGGCCTCGGCAGCCTTGGCCTGGTCCAGATTGGCCTGTGCAGTAGCAACGGCCTTATTGGCGTCATCGAGCTTTGCCTGTGCGTCCTCGACGGCCTTCTTGGCGGCCTCGTACTCGTCCATACCCATGGCCTCGAGCTTGGCCTGGGCATCGTCGAGGGCCTTCTTGGCCTCATCCTGCTTTGCCTTGGCGTCCTTGAGCGCCTGGGTCTTATCCTCGACACTCTTGTTGGCTTGATCGAGCTGATCGTTCAGGTCGCCCAGCTTCTTCTGCTGCTGCTCGGTCTTTTCGACGGCGGCTTTGAGCTCGTCAATCTTCTCCTGGAGCGCGGCGACTTCTGCTGCGTTCTGCTCGATTTCGTTGTCGCTCACAGCCTGCGAGGCCTGATTCTTTTGCTGCTGCGCCTGCTTTTGAGACTGGCCCGCCGCGTCGGCCTTCTTCTGGGCGGCATCGTAGGCGGCCTGAGCGTCCTTGAGCTGCTTTGCCGATTCCTCGGCCAGCTGGGCAGCCGTCTTTACGACCGCTTGGTTACCGGCGGCAACGGTATTCTCTACAGAACTACCCCCATTACAGTCTGAAATAGGCCATCGATAAATTTCGATGGCGAGCATTCGGCGCATTGCCTACGATACGGGCAAGC
>NZ_JBCPDH010000031.1:0-20513 GCF_040915545.1 Collinsella aerofaciens
GTTGCGGCGCGGCTGCGCCTATGGCACTTCAACATCATTGTCGCAGCCCCGACCCGCGGTCACGAGCGGGGGCTCCTATCTTTTTAGTGCCCTCGGATTGGGTCATAGTGTCTGTCGTTGCCAAAACAACGTCGTTCCCTTGGTTGGCTTAAAGTGGCACTTTTACCTGCGACGTTGCCATCGCTGAAGTAGTCATTGGGAAGGCGGCAGCTGGGGACGTTCCTTTTCTGCCGGCAGTTGGGGACACTCCTTGTGCCAGCGTTGCACCGAGTGCTTGGGAAACCGCGACCCGGTTTTTGGCCGAATAGTGGGTCGCATTTTCCGGATGGGGTGGGTTGCGGAAACTGCGACCCGGAATATTGCTCTGAAGTGGGATGCGGTTTCCCTGATGCGCCTCAAACGGAAAGCGCATCCCATTCCGGAGCTTCAAAACGGGATGCGCTTTCCGCGCGGAAGAATTGTCGCAGCTGCGTTAAGCAGTGTCGCTCGTTACTCGCCCAGGATTAGCGCTGCGAGCTCGCCCTGGGTGTCCACCACGTAGTCGGCGCCGGCGGCTTCCAGCTCTGCGCGGCCGCGGAAACCCCAGCTGACGCCCGCACTCTTAAGGCCGGCGTTGTGGCCGGTCAGGATATCGACATTGGAATCGCCTACGTAGAGCGTGGTCGCCGGGTCGGCGCCTAGCTCTTCCATCACATGCAGCGTGACGGGTGCTTCGGGCTTGGGCGGAAACGCATCGACACGGCCCTGCACCAGCGCAAAGCGCTCGGAACCAAAATACTTTTCGATAAGCGGAGCCGCCGAGACGTGGTCCTTGTTAGTGAGCACGGCAAGCTGAACGCCCGCGGCGCGCAAGCGGTCGAGCATCTCGATCGTGCCGGCATAGGGAGCGGTGTGGTCTTCCTTGTGCTCGCCGTAGTAAGCCCTAAACTCGGCAAGCGTCTGCTTAAACATGCGGCCGTCGCCTGCGTACTCGGCGGGCATAAAGCGCTCAACCAGCTTGAGCATGCCGTTTCCCACCTTGTAGCGGTACTCGTCAACGGCAAACGTGGGCCAGCCGTGCGCCTCGCAGGTATGGTTGCCGGCGGCCGCCAGGTCCTCGAGCGTGTTGAGAATGGTGCCGTCCAGGTCAAAGATCACATGGGAAAAAGCTGCTGCCATGGGTGCTCCTGCCGCTTGAGTTGTAAAACGCACCCCATGATACTGGGCATGCGTGCCGGGCATGTTTGGAATCTGAATATCTTTAATAGCCCTGAGCCTTTGTCGTTAGCAAATTCTCGGCAGCTGCTCTCCTACGAGCATGTCGAGGATGCGGGTCGAGCCCCAGCCGGTGCGCACGCGCACGGCGGGATGGGCGCCCTCGGCAAGTGGCAGCACGCGGCCGATGATGGCGGCATTCTCGCCGTAGCGGGCGGCGCGCATGGCGCTCAGCGCGGCATCGGCTTGCTCGGCCGGCACGACGGCAACCATCTTGCCCTCGTTTGCCACCTGCAGCACATCGTAGCCGAGCATCTCGCAGGCGGCCTGCACGTCGGGACGCACGGGCACGGCATCCTCGTCGATCTCCATGGCAACGCCGCTGGCCTGCGCAAACTCGTTGAGCGTCGAGGCCAGGCCACCGCGCGTGGGGTCGCGGAAGCAGCGTGTGTCGGGTGCTGCGGAAAGCACATCGGCAATCAGGTGGTTGAGCGGCGCGGCGTCGCTTTCGATGGTGCTCGAAAACGCCAGACCCTCGCGTTGGCTCATGATAGCGATGCCGTGGTCGCCCAGTGTACCCGAGACCAGGATGACATCGCCGGGCTGGCAGTTTGCGCCGCTGAGCGCCACGCCCGCAGGCACCTCGCCCACGCCGGCGGTATTGATATAGACGCCGTCGGCCCCGCCGCGCTCGACCACCTTGGTGTCGCCCGTGATTATGGACACGCCCGCCTCGTGCGCCGTCTCGGCCATCGTCTGCACAATCTGGCGGAGCCTATCCATGGGATAGCCCTCTTCGAGGATAAAGCCGCACGACAGGTAGCGCACGTTGGCGCCCGAGGTCGCGACGTCGTTGACGGTTCCGCACACGGCGAGGCGGCCGATGTTGCCACCGGGGAAGAACTGCGGCGAGACTACAAAGCTGTCGGTCGACATGGCGATGCGCCCGCTCGCGGGCAGCGCGGCGACGCCGGCATCGTTGCCTTCGAGCAGCTCGGGCGACCCAAAGGCATCCAAAAAGACCTCATCGATGATGCGTTTCATCATCTGGCCGCCGGAGCCGTGGCCCAGCAGGACGGTGCTATCGGTAACGCTATGGGACATATCGAAAACTCCAATCGTGGGTGGTGCCGGTGTGCGGGTGTGCCCGGGCTAGTCGCGGTAGCGGTAGTACGCCGCGCAGCTGCCCTCGGAGCTCACCATGCACGGGCCGACGGGGTGCTCGGGCGTGCAGGTGCGGCCAAAGAGCGGGCAGCTGCTCGGCGCAATGGCCCCGCGCAGCACGTCGCCGCAGCGGCACCCGCGCGGCTCGACCGTCGCCTCAACGGGCACGTCAAAGCGAGCGCGGGCATCAAAGCGCGAGAACTCGGGGCGGATGGAAAGGCCCGAGTTGGCAATCAGCCCCAGCCCGCGCCATGTGGTATCGCACGGCTCAAACACCTGCTCGACCAGCTGGCGCGCCACGGGATTGCCGTCTGCGTTGACGCCACGGCGGTAGGCGTTGTCAATCACCGGCCTGTCCTCGACAACCATCTGGACCAGCATGCAGATGCCCTGCAGGATATCGACCGGTTCAAATCCCGTGACCACGCCCGGGGTATTGAATTCGTCGACCAAAAAGCTAAAGGGCACCAAGCCCGTGATGGTGGCGACGTGGCCCGGCAGGATAAAGCCGTCGATGGTGGTCTCGGGGTCGTTGGCGATGGCGCGCAACGCCGGCGGCGTGGCCTTGTGGGCGCAATAGACCGAGAAGTTCAAAAGCCCGCGCGCCTCGGCCTCCAAGATGGCGGCGGCGATGGTGGGCGTCGTAGTCTCAAAGCCCACGCCCATAAAAATGACCGGGCGATCAGGGTTTTGCTCGGCAATGTCGAGCGCGTCGAGCGGGGAATAGACGATACGGATATCGCGCCCCGCCGCCTTTTGCGCAGCGAGCGAGGTGGATGATCCGGGCACGCGCATCATGTCGCCAAAGGTGGTGATGATGGCGCCGTCTATGTTGGCGAGCGCGATTGCGTGGTCGATGTCGCGGTTGGCGGTGACGCAGACGGGGCAGCCCGGGCCGCTCAGCAGCTTGAGCCCGGCCGGCATAATGGAGCGAAAGCCATAGCGCCCGATGCTCACGGTATGCGTGCCGCAGACTTCCATAAGGTTGATGGCGCGGTCGCCGACAAGCTCATGAATGCGCTCGATGAGCTCGCGAGCCAGCTTTGGATCGCGGAATGCCGAGAAGTCGATACCGGAGCGCGCCGGCTGCTCGGGCGCCACTAGTAAGCCTCCGCCGGGTTGGTGGCAAGCTGATCTTCTTCGACCAGCTCGGACATGGCATTAACAAGCTCGAGCGTTTCCCGTGCTTCCTGCTCGTCGACAATCTGGATGCCAAAGCCGGCGTGTACGAGAATATAGTCGCCAACCTGCGCCGTCGGCACGAGTCGCAGCGACACGGGGCGCTCGATGCCCATCATGTCGACGGTGGCCTTGAGGTCGTCGTCGCGTTTGACTACTTTACCGGGAACGGCAAGGCACATATTGTTCCCCTTTTATACGCTTTGCGCTGGACGGGCGCTCAATAATCCATCAGTTGATGGTAGCGCTCGCGGGCGCTGCGGGCAAACGCGCTACACCTGTGAGACGGCGGCTTGCGGGCTGGCCGAACAGCCTATTGTGGCGCGACCTGTGCGAGGCGAGTGCGTGCGACTGCTGCCTGACCGTAGGCGATGCAGCCGTCATTGACGGGTACGGTGTGGGGGACAAGGACAGTAAAGCCTGCGCTTTTGAGCTCGCGGGTGAGAAGCTGAAGCAGAAGTCGGTTCATGAACACGCCGCCCGAGAGCGCGACGGTATCGATGCCTTCGCGCGTGCAGATTTCGCGTGCGATTCGTGCCGAAGAGCGCGTAACGGCGACATGGAAGCCGAGTGCGAGCTTGTCGGCGGGCACGCCGGCCCTGATTCCCTCCAAAAGCGCCTTAAAAAGTGAGCTGGGGTCTAGGACGAGAGGCCTGCTCGAGGTTGCTTGGACAGTTAGTTCAGATTTGTACTTTTTAGAGCAGCAATGGGTGGCATAGATTGTCTGCGAGGTCCCCGAATGGGTTGATTTGTGGTATCCGACGGGCAAATTAGACGCAAATGAGGCGCCTGGAGAGCCCTCTTCGGGGTAATCTGAGCCAAAACCGTTGGTTAGAGGGTCTGTATTTAATACAAATCTGAACAAACTGTCCAGCCGCAATGGGTCAGATGCGGAACGGCCGTCTTTATCGTCGGGAACATGGGCGATTTCGCCGTCGAGCGCGCGCCAGGCGGCGGCTTCGAGTTCTATGGCGGGTTCGCCCTCGTAGGTTGCCTTGCCGCAGATACCCAGAATCGCTGTCGCGGCATCAAAGAGACGCCCCATGCTGCTGGTACGCGGGCTGTTGATGCCGCGCTCGATCATGGTGGCTGTCACGCTGCGTGTTTGCTCGTCGAGGCTGTCCAAAAGCCGAGCGGCACCTGGGTGCTCGAGCAGGCCGAGCTCACTGAGCAGGGCAAAGGCGTTGCGGCGGGCGTCGCGCACGGAGGCCGCCCCACCGGGGAGCGCCCAGGTGCGCAAATGCGCGGCGCGCTCAAAGCCGTCAAGGCCGGCAACAAGAAACTCGCCGCCCCAAATGGTCCCATCGGTGCCGGCGCCGGTGCCGTCAAAGGCGATGCCAAGGACGCGCGCGTCGGTTGTAAGCTGGCCCGCGGCGATAGCCTCAGCCATTACGCTCGCGATATGCGCATGATGGTGCTGCACCTCGACGAGCGGCAGATTGCATTTTCGCGCCTGCTCGCGCGCCCACTGGCCCGATAGATAGCTGGGGTGTAAATCGCAGGCCAAGGCGGCGGGCGCCAAATCAAAGAGATCTTCCAAGCGCGTGCGCGCGGTGTTCCAGGCATCGAAGGTCCCGCCGTTTTCAACATCGCCGATATGCTGCGACACAAAACAGGTCGCCTCGCCGTTCGTCCCTTCACGCGTGAGCGTAATCGTGGCCTTTTGTTGCGGCCCGCAGGCGAGTACGCAGGACGGAGCGCCGTCGAGCGCCGGCAACGGCAGCGGCTGGGGTGCATATCCACGAGCGCGGCGAACGGGCATAACGGCGCCGTCGACCACGCGCACCACGGAATCGTCATAGCGCGAGAGAATCGCTCGATCGTTGCCGAGCAGCGCGTCGGCAATGCCGGCGGCAACGAGGCGCTCCCAGGCAAGATCGTCATCGGTCTCGATGGGCTCTTCGCTCAGGTTGCCGCTGGTCATGACGAGTGCGCTCATGCCGCGCGCCGCGGCCGCGGCGAGCAGTAAATGTTGAAGCGGGGTGTAGGGGAGCATGACGCCGAGCTCGGGCAAGTCGTGCGCGACAGATGGCGCGAGGGCGAGGATGTCGGGGGAACCGTCGTTGTCCTCGCTAACAGTGCGCCGGCGCAGCAGCACGATGGGGCGGATACTGCCAGCGAGCAGATCGCGTTCAGCATCGTCGATATGACACAGGCGCTCGGTATCAGCAAGACTGCGTACCATGACGGCAAGTGGTTTGTTGCTGCGGCGTTTGCGACGGCGCAACTCGGCCACCGCCTGCTCGTTGGCAGCGTCACAGGCTAGATGGAATCCGCCCAGACCCTTGATGGCGACGATGCCGCCGCCAGCCAGCAGCTCGACGCAGCGTTCGATGATGGCATCGCTGGCCTCGCGCGTGGAGCCGACGGCTGGTGTCGCGTCGACTGCCGTTGGCACAACACCGCAATTGACCTCACGCCACGTAATATGCGGTCCACAATCAAAGCAGGCATCGGGCTGCGCGTGAAATCGCCGATCGAGCGGATCGGCATACTCTGCGGCGCAGGTGGGGCACATGGGAAAGCGATTCATCGAGGTGGCCGCTCGGTCATAGGGCAGCGAGCGAATGATGGTAAAGCGCGGTCCGCAGTTGGTGCAGTTGATAAAGGGATAGTGAAAGCGTCGGTCGGCGGGGTCGAACAGCTCGCGCAGGCAGTCGTCGCACGTGGCGATGTCGGGTGAGATGAGCGTCGTGTGGGCAGTTTGATCCTGTGACGCCACAATGCGAAAACCCTGCTCGTTAGCGGCGTCCCAGCTGCCGGGTGCTAGGTCCATAACCTCGACATGCTCTACGCGGGCTGCCGTAGGCGCATGCTCAGAAAGCGCGGCGACAAATCCGTCAACCGCCTCGGCACAAGCGTGCGCCTCGATATGCACGCCGTCGCCCGCATTGAGCACCCATCCGCAAATGCCATGCGCCATGGCCTCGCGATACACAAACGGCCGCATGCCAACGCCCTGCACAATGCCCGTTACATGAATATGCACATGCCGCATGCGACACTCCTCATCAAAACCGACCAAAAAGGGACAGGTTTATTTTGGTAGGTAAAACGCTAAACCTGCCAAAACAAACCTGTCCCTTTTTGGCAGGTGCGCTGCGGGAAATCCCGCTATAGCCCCAGGCTTTGCTTGGTGGCGGCGCAGGTGAGCTCGCCGTGCTTAACGCCGCGCAGGCCCAGCAGGCGGTCGGCTAGTTCGTAGACGCGCTCGCCGCGACCCTTGAGCGCCAGAATCTCCAAGCAGTTGTGGTGATCCAGATGCACGTGCATGGTCGATACGATCTCGTCGGTGTAGTCGTGCTGCACTTCGTCCAGACGGCGCGTCAGGTCGCCGGTATGGTGGTCGTAGATCATGGTGAGCGACCCGATAACGTGCTCATCGGGCGTGCGCATCTGCTCCTTGGCGATCGAGGCGCGAATCAGGTCGCGCACGGCCTCGGATCGGTTGGCCACGTCGCCGCGGCGTGCGATCTGCTCGTCAAAACGGCGCAGCAGATCGTCGGGTGCGGTAACCGAAAAACGGACCAGCTCGGAGCCGGAACCACTGCAGTGGCAGCCCGCGTCACCGTCCGCCCCGTGCGGATGCTCGTGCTCGTACCCGCAGCTGTGCTCGTGTTCGGCCACCTTACACCAGCTTCACGGAGCCGACGGAGTTGTGGTCGGCCTCGATGGCCTCTTCGTAGCCCTCGAGTGCGGCATGGGCCTCGTGCAGCGCGGCCATGGCTGCCTCGAGCTTGGCGCCGATGCGCTCCATGTCAAAATTCTCGGTCGCATGCAGCAGCTGATGGCTCCACTCATGAGCGAGCTCGATGGTGTCGTCGACCTGTTTGACGCTCATGGCAAGCTGGCTCATGTTCATTCCAACATCATGCATGGAAAATCTCCTTTTGTATGGGGTAGTTCAGTGGTTCAGATTTTACTACGCCCGCTCTGTGCGCAGCTGCATAAGAAAACGGGTACGAGTCTGTGCGACCCGCACCCGTTCACTGGGGGCTGTTTGTGACTACCATACTATCCGTGGTTGCACTCGGTGCATCCAGAAGTCCGGCGAGCGGTGTAAAAGCGCTCATAGACGGCGGGTAAGTAACAAGCGTATTACAGATGCTTCTCCAGCAGCGCCTGCAGCCTCGCCTTGGGCAGAGCGCCAACCGAGCGGTCAATCTCCTCGCCGTTCTTAAACACAATCAGCGTGGGGATGCTCATGACGCCATACTTCATGGCCAGATCCTGGTTGTCGTCGACGTTGCATTTGGCAACGGCAAGCTTGCCCGCCAGCTCATCGGCAACCTCGTCAACGATGGGCGAGAGGGATCGACAGGGCCCGCACCACGGTGCCCAAAAATCGACCAGCACGGGCAGGCTGTCGTTAACGATGGAATCGAAGTTCTCGGGGGTAATCTGATTAATGTCAGCCATGGTGACCTCCATAATGCGACGCGGCTCGGCCGCGTAAAACTCAGTACGACCGTGCTTATACCCAGCCGTCCGCAAAGCAACCACTCGCGGGCAGCTCTTTTATATAATGGTGGGCACGCAAACGATTGGAGAGCGCATGTCCACGTCACAAAGCCAGAGAAAAGAAGCCATCGCCCAGGCGGCCGAGCAGGAGCTCACATCACTCGCGGGTCGTGGCGTGCGTATCGCAGGCAACGCGTGTTCTCCGATTGTGCTGGTCAAAGGCGATTTGGACGAGGCCGAGCGTTCGGGTGGCGAGCTGGCTGCCGGCCCGGATGGCGCGGCGTTGCGCAAGGCGCTTGGGGCCATCGGTTACGCGCCCGAAGATTTTTGCGTGCTGGCAAGCGTCGCCGGCGTGGGTGACGGAGCGGTCGCGGTGGGCGAGACTCTGCCGTGCGAGCTGTTCCGTGAGGCGCTTGAGGCTTTGGACCCCGAGGCGGTGCTACTGCTCGACAACAACGCGGCTGACGCCATGCGCGAGACCTACGCCGATATGCTCGTGGCGATCGATGACTTCGACACCGCCATGCTCAAGCCCGGCCTGGTCGCCCATGTGCAGGGCCGCCGTGTGCTCGCGCTCGACGGTTTTGAGGCAGCGCTCACTGACAAAGCCGCCAAGCAGCGCATGTGGGCCTACATCAAGCAGCTGACTCCGGCGGCCGCTCCGCTGTAGCGGATTGGCACCGGTGAGCGATTGCCTGGCGGGCAAGACACGCCGCGAGATCGGCGCCGCACTTCTACATCACAGCGCGCAGCTCAAACCGATCGCCGTTAATGCGGAACTGACAGTTGCCGTTCATGCGCTCCACGGCGAGTTTGATGCTTCTGGTGCCAAAGCCGTGGCCCGCATGCCGGGTCACGGGCATGCCGTCGACCATGCGCGGCGCGCGGTCAAACGTATTGGAAACTAACAGCAGCAGCTGACTGTCCTCTAATCGCAGGTCAAGGTCGACGAATCGCTTTCCTTGGGGTGCGGCGCTTGCGGCGGTGATAGCGTTTTCCAAGGCATTTGAGAGCACGCTAAACAGGTCGGCGTCGCCTACGTGGATGGTTTCGGGTACGGCGGCGCGCAGGTTGGCGGTAATGCCGTTTCTATTGATATCCGAGTTAAATGACGAAAGCGCGATGTTTACGGTCTCGTTGGCGCAGAAGCGGCGTACGGCGGTGCGATCGCCGGCTTCGCAGAGTTCATCGATGCGTTTGAGCGCCTCGTCGGTGTGGCCCTCCTCAATTAAAGCGGCCAGGCCGCGTAGGAAGTGGCGCATGTCGTGGCGCAGAATCGACAGCTCGCGCCCAGATTGACGCCAAGCCTCGAGCTCTTTGATGGCGGCGCTGTCGCGGGTCTCGAGCATCCAACGCTCTCGCTCGGCGGTTTCCTTTTCTTCGTATTCGCGCAGGTAAACGGCAAGAAACATAAGATAGAAGGCACAGAGCGCAAATGCCAAAAACTCAACCGTCACCACCGAGCCCGAGTGGAACAGCGTGGTGTAGACGTTGGTGGCATAGTCAAAGACGTAATAGACGAGCGGCAGGATTAAAAGGATGCCCAGCTCGGTGGTGCTTTTAATCGCCAAGCGCGGACCGATGTCGCCGGCCCAATGCAACAGGACGGCAAAGACGGCGAGTGTGGTCGCGATACGCGCCAGATAGTACGCAATCTGCGAATCGGTTGCGGCAAAGGCGGCGATGCCCATCCAATTGCTGAACTGGCAGCTCAGATAGGCACTCGTAATGCCGAGCGCGGCAAGCAGCGGGCTCAGGCGGTAGCGCGCACACAAATAGATGATGAGCGGCAGATGCACGACGAGCGGATATACCTGGCGGGCGAAAAGCTCGCCGCCGACGGCATTGGCGAGGCCAAATGCGCATCCGGTTACGGCACCGACCAGCACCAGTTCAAGCGCATGACGCCGGTTGATCTCGATACCGCACAGCGCCGCCGAGGCAAAGACGCCAAAGAGTAGCGTCGTGGCGTGGTGGATTGCCCAAAGGATCATTTCGACCGAGGAGACCATCAGCGCCTCCCGCCCTCAAAGCGCACCGCAAAGTAGGCGTCTTGGAATCCCTGCTTGCAGCTGCGCGAAAGCGGGATGCACGCGCCGGAGCGCATGACGATGTCCGTGCGATCGAAGTGGTCGATGTTGCGCAAGTTGACCTGGTAACTACGGTGGCATTTTGCGCCAAACGGTCCTCGACGCTGCGGAACGACTCGAGTGCCTCGATGTCGCGTCCGTCGCGCAGGTGGAAGACCACGTGCTTGTTGCGCGCCTCGGCATATTCGATGTCGGACAGGCGCAGGGCGTGGTAGCCAAAGGAAGTTTTGATCACGAGCTCGTCGGTTGCCGCCGGGCGCATGCTCGAAAGCTCGTTAAGTAACTGCGCCAGGCGTTCGTAAGTCACGGGCTTGAGCAGATAGTCGAAGGCACGGACCTCGTAGGACTCCAGTGCGAACTCGGGCGACGAGGTGAGGAACACCAGGCGCACGGCGGTATCGGCCTGGCGCAATTCGCGCGCGGTGTCCATGCCGTTGACGAGCGGCATGATCATGTCGAGCAGAATGATGTCGGCGCGCGATGCGGCATGGCGGGCCAGCAGGTCCTCGCCGCGCGTGACGAGCGCAACATCGACCGCCGTGCCCGTCTCGGTCGACCAACGGTCGATCATCCGGTGCAGTCTATCTAGAAAAGCGACATCATCGTCGCAGGCAATAATCTTGAGCATTCGGCCCCCTTAAGTAGTTCGATTTTGCCACATCGGGTACGCGCCGCTTGCGGGGGTGCGGACCGTTTGCGCCCCACGGCGTGCAACTCGCGCCAAGCGGTATTGCGGTGGCGAAAGATGCCTCCTGCGCCATCGAGAGCTCAGCTATCCTCAGCTTGCCAGTTCGAATATGGACCTGCCACATGATTGAATCTTTATTTCAACTTTACACCTAGGTTTACAGCTGTCTTGTCAGCTGTAAACCTAGGTGTCATACTAAAGCCCCAAGATTCGCCAAAAGAGAGGGGCCTTGATGGCACAGAGCGCGAACATGGATGCGTCGGAGCTTGCACGCGATATCGCGGCCGGCCTAGCATCGGCAACGACGGCAACGGAGCGCGCGGCACTGGTGCCCGCAGAGCTCGTCGAGGCCATTCAGCAACTAAAAACCCAACGTGACGCGGTGATCCTGGCGCACTATTACGTGGCGCCCGAGGTGCAGGCTGTGGCCGATTACGTCGGCGACAGCTTCTACCTGGCAAAGCTTGCCAAGAGTCTGCCGCAGCAGACTATCGTGCTGTGCGGCGTGGAGTTTATGGGCGAGAGCGCCAAGCTGCTCAACCCCACCAAGACCGTGCTGCTGCCCGAGCCGGGCGCGGACTGCCCCATGGCGCACATGGTCAAGCGCGAGACGGTCGATGCCGCCCGTGCCGAGTATGGCGATGACCTGGCCGTGGTGTGCTACGTCAACTCGACGGTCGAGATCAAAAGCTGGAGTGACGTGTGCGTTACCAGCTCCAACGCTGTCAAGATCGTGTCCGAGCTGCCGCAGCAGCACATTCTGTTCATTCCCGACCAGAATCTGGGCCGTTTCGTGGCCGAGCAAGTGCCGCAGAAGCACGTCATTCTCAACAAGGGCTACTGCCCGCGTCACCACATCATCACCGTCGAGCAGATCGTCGACGCGACGGAGGCCCACCCCGACGCGCTCGTGCTGGCGCACCCCGAGTGCAAGGCCGACGTTCTGGCCGAGGCCGACTACATCGGCTCCACCGCCGGTATCATCAAGTATGCCGAGGAGTCGGACGCGAGCGAGTTCATCATCGTGACGGTCCGCGGCGTGCTCTACGAGCTCGAGCGCCGCTGCCAGGGCACCGGCAAGAAGTTCTATTTCCCCGCGGTGCAGCCCACCTGCGTCAACATGGACCTCATCACGCTCGAAAAGCTCGTGCGCTGCCTGGAGACGGGCGAGGGCGAGGTGCAGATCGGCGTCTCGGACGAGGCGGCAGACCAGGCCAAGCTCACGCTCGACCGTATGCTCGAGTACGCGGCGCGCTAAGCCAATGTGGCATGAGGGACAGCCCCTTACGCCACATTACAAGGGAGAGGATTCCTGTGGAAACCAAGCAATACCCCGACATGGAGTGCGACGTCGTCATTGCCGGCTGCGGCGTGGCGGGCCTATACGCGGCCCTCAATCTGCCGACGAGCACGCGCGTGATCATGCTCTCCAAGGGCGCTGTCGACGAGTGCGATTCGATGCTCGCGCAGGGTGGCATCTGCGTGCTGCCCGAAGGCTCTGACTACGATGCCTTCTTTGAGGACACCATGCACGCCGGTCACTACGAGAACCGCCGCGAGAGCGTCGACATCATGATCCGCTCGAGCCGTTCGGTCATCAACGACCTGCTAGCGATGGGCGTGGATTTCGAGCGCAAGGCCGACGGCAGCCTCGACTTTACCCGCGAGGGCGCGCACAGCCGCCCGCGCATTGCCTTCCATGCCGATATTACGGGTAAGGAGATAACGACCAAGCTGCTCCAGGCCGTTCGCAAGCTGGATAACGTGCAGATTCTTGAGCACGTGGCCATGACCGACATCCTGACGGGCGAGCGCGATGGGGCCACGGTGTGCACCGGCGTTGTCGCCGTTCCCGTGGACGAGGACAACTCGGTCCGCCCCGCCGACGAGCTGGCACATGCCGCCGAGGGCGTGCATACCGGCGAGCCGTTTAAGATCCGTGCCCGCCATACGCTGTGGGCGACGGGCGGTATCGGCGGCGTGTACGACCATTCGACTAACTACCCGCAGCTCACGGGCGATGCCTGCTACATTGCTCAGGAGCATGGCATTAAGATGGAGCACCTGGACTACGTGCAGATTCACCCCACGGGGCTGTTCTCGCCGCAGCCGGGCCGCACCTTTCTGATCAGCGAGAGCTGCCGCGGCGAGGGCGCGATTCTGCTCAACGCCGCTGGCGAGCGCTTTACCGACGAGCTGCAGCCGCGTGACGTGGTCGCCGCCGCCATTCGCGAGCAGATGAAGCAGGACGGCACCGAGCACGAGTGGCTGAGCTTTGCCCCCGTCGAGCGCGATGTGGTGACCGGGCACTTTACCAACATCCGCGCGCGCTGCCTGGAGGACGGCCGCGATATCTTGGACGAGCCCATTCCCGTTACGCCCACGCAGCACTACTTTATGGGCGGCGTGTGGGTCGACAAGGACGGCCGTACCTCGATGCCCGAGCTCTACGCCGCGGGCGAGACGGCTTGCAACGGCGTTCACGGCAAGAATCGCCTCGCATCAAACAGCCTGCTCGAAGCGCTGGTCTGGGGTCGTCGCGCCGCGTGGTATATGCGTACCGGCGAGTCGCTGGCCGTGGAGCAGGCGGGCGATCCCGCGCTCGATGGCCGTCATCGCGCCCTGAGCGCCGATCCCCTGGCAATCGATGATTTGGCCCGTGCCGCCGGCACGCAGGCCGTGGAGGAGTAGACCATGAATCCCATTACCATGAAGCTCGTCGTCGATGATCTGATCCTGCAGGCCCTGCGCGAGGACATTACGTTTGAGGACGTGAGCACGGCGAGCGTGTGCCCCACGGCGCGCCCCGCCACGGTGGAGCTTATCGCCAAGGCCGATGGCATCATCGCGGGCTTGGACGTGTTCGCTCGCACCTTTGAGCTGCTGGATCCGCAGAGCTCGGTGCTGTTTGATGTCGTCGATGGCGATGAGGTGCACGCCGGCGACCACGTGGGCCAGGTGCGCGGCGACGCGCGAGTGCTGCTTTCGGGCGAGCGCGTGGCGCTCAACTATCTGCAGCGTATGAGCGGTATCGCCACCTACACGCACAACATGGCAGCGGCGCTCGAGGGTACCAAGACCGTGCTTGTCGACACGCGCAAGACCACACCGGGCATGCGCGTCTTCGAGAAGGCCGCGGTCGAGATCGGTGGCGGCAGCAACCACCGCTACAACCTGTCGACGGCTGTCATGCTCAAGGACAACCATATTGACGCCGCCGGTGGTGTGACGCGTGCGATCGAGATGGCACGCGCCCACGCATCGTTTACCACGACGGTCGAGATCGAGTGCGAGAACCTGAGCATGGTGCGCGAGGCCGTGGAGGCCGGTGCCGACATCATCATGCTCGACAACATGACCCACGATGACATGGCTGCCGCGATTGAGCTTATCGCCGGTCGCGCCAAGACCGAGTGCTCGGGCAACGTGGACGCCAACAATATCCGCGCCCTGGCCGATCTGGGCGTTGACTTTATCAGCTCGGGGGCGTTGACGCACTCTGCGCCGATTCTCGACCTCTCGCTTAAGCATCTGCGTCTGCTGGACGGTAAATAATGAACGCCCGCGAGCGCCGTCGTGCCATCATGGGCGTGCTCGAGGAAGCCAGGGAGCCCGTTTCGGGCAGCGCACTTGCCCGCGAGGTGGGCGTGAGCCGTCAGGTCGTGGTGCAGGATATTGCCCTGTTACGCGCCGATGGGCACGATGTCGTGGCAACCAACCGTGGTTATGTGCTGCAGGAGGCCCCCAGCAGCCCCGCCGTGCCCACGCGCTTGGTCAAGGTTCGCCATAGCGTGGAGCAGGCAGGCGATGAGCTCACGAGTATCGTCGACGCCGGCGGCGCCGTGCTCAACGTGATCGTCAATCACCGCGTGTACGGTAAGATCACGGCCGACCTGGACATCCGCAATCGTCGCGATGTTGGGCGCTACCTGCACGATATCGAGAGCGGCAAGAGTTTCCCGCTACTAACGGTGACGAGCGGCTATCACTTCCATCGCATTGCGGCGGAGGATGAGCAAACCCTCGACGAGATCGAGGCCATACTCAAGGAGAAGGGCTATCTGGCAGACCTGATGCCCTACGAAGACGATCTATCGTAGCCGACGCTGCAAACGCCCCTAAGCGGCAATCTGACGTTCAATCGTCGGTTGCGTACAAAAAGTACGCTTCCCTCCTCTTTCACGTCACCTTGCTCGCTTAGGGGTGTTTTCGCTGACGTGAGCTCAACCTGCGACGGTGCCAAATTAGTTATCCGCACAAAAAAGGAGGCCTCCGCGGCGATGCGGAGGCCTCCTTTTTTGTGCACGGTGTACTTTTGAGTGTGCAGGTGGGGGAGTTGTTACTCCTCGACGATCTCGGTGATCGCGCCAGCGGGGCAAGCGTCCTGGCAAGCGCCACAGGCGACGCAGGAGTCCTCGTCGGCGACGGTAGCGACGTCCTGGAGCTCCAGAACGCCAGCGGGGCAGGAGTCGACGCAAACGCCACAAGCGATGCACTCGTCGGCATCAATTACGGGATGAGCCATGGTAGTTTCCTCTCTGTTGACCGACGCTACAGACGATGCGCGCCGGTTTGATTCGGGCAAAAACATACCACGGGAGCGACCGTTTGCAATACCCTCTGGCCGGCATCTTCATACCGTTCGCCGAGTATGCCACGGCTTACTAAAAAACATGCAGGTGAGGCCGATGAGCTGCGCAAATGTTAGCTAAAGGTGACTTGAAATATAGGGCGATTGAGCGAGCTAGCGGAAAGCGCATCCCGGAATTTGGCCGAGAAACGGGTTGTAGTTTCCGACTGGGCCACTGGCGGAAACCGCGACCCGGAATTCGCATTCAAAACGGGACACAGTTTCCAGTTGAGCGCTCAATCGGAAACTGCATCCCGGAATTCGAGCTTAGACTGGGACGCGCTTTTCGGTCGGAGCTCCATGGGAAACAGCATCCCGAAACATGCGCTCAAAACGGGTCGTGCTTTCCGGCTGAGCCTTCAAGCGGAAGATGCATCCCGGAATCGACGCTCAAAACGGGTCGCGCTTTCCTCGGGGTTGCCCCAAGACCGCTCCGTGCGGCTCCGGACTCAAGCCTCAGTCATCTCTACATAGATCTCAATAGATTTGCCGAGAACTCATTCAGCGCATCTACCTGCGCATTTAAGAACCTAAACTCTCAGCAATAAGAAATCTTATATGAATTGACTTAGATTTTGTATATTCCGGCCCATAAGGGGATACACTACATCCTGAAAGACAAGCCGAAGCGCCGCGCGGCAGACCGCCGAGTCGGTGCAAACGCACAAGAGAGAGGGAATTTCTAATGGGCAAGATTCTTGGTATCGACCTTGGTACTACTAACTCCGCAATGGCCGTTCTCGAGGGCGGTTCTCCGACCATTATCGTGAACGCCGAGGGCGACCGCACCACCCCGTCCGTCGTGGGCTTCCGTGCCGACGGCGACCGCGTCGTGGGTAAGGCCGCTAAGAACCAGGCTGTCACCAACCCCAAGAACACCGTGTTCTCCATCAAGCGCTTCATGGGCCGCAAGTACTCCGAGTGCACCTCCGAGATCAAGACCGTGCCGTATGAGGTCAAGGAGGGCCAGGGTGGCCGTGCCGTCGTCGACATCGAGGGCAAGGATTACACCGCCGAGCAGGTGAGCGCCATGACGCTCGCAAAGATGAAGGCCGACGCCGAGAAGTATCTGGGCGAGACCGTCACCGACGCCGTCATCACCGTCCCGGCCTACTTCAACGACGCCCAGCGTCAGGCCACCAAGGACGCCGGTAAGATCGCTGGCCTCAACGTCAAGCGTATCGTCAACGAGCCGACCGCTGCTGCTCTGGCTTATGGCCTGGACAAGCAGGGCACCGACCAGCGCATTCTGGTCTTCGATCTGGGCGGCGGCACCTTCGATGTCTCCATCCTCGACCTCGCCGACGGCGTGTTTGAGGTTCTGTCCACCTCGGGCGACAACCACCTGGGCGGCGACGACTGGGATCAGCGCGTCATCGATTGGATGGCCGATAAGTTCCAGCAGGAGAACGGTGTCGACCTGCGTCAGGACCCCATGGCCCTGCAGCGTCTGAAGGAGGCCGCCGAGAACGCCAAGAAGGAGCTCTCCGCCGCCCAGCAGACCACCATTAACCTGCCGTTCATTACCATGAACCAGTCCGGCCCGCTGCACCTCAACTACACGCTGACCCGCGCCGAGTTCGAGAAGATCACCCGCGACCTGCTCGAGCGCTGCAAGCAGCCTGTCACCAACGCCCTGCGCGACGCCAAGCTTAAGCTCTCCGATCTGACCGAGGTCATCCTCGTCGGCGGCTCCACCCGTATGCCCGCCGTCCAGGAGCTCGTCAAGACCATGACCGGCAAGCAGCCCAACATGTCCGTGAACCCCGACGAGGTCGTTGCCGACGGCGCTGCCGTCCAGGGCGGCGTGCTTACCGGCGACGTCGAGGGCATCCTGCTGCTCGACGTTACCCCGCTGTCGCTGGGCGTCGAGACCATGGGCGGCATCATGACCAAGATGATCGACCGCAACACCACGATCCCGACCTCCAAGACCGAGGTCTACTCCACCGCTGCCGACAACCAGACTAGCGTCGAGATCAACGTGCTCCAGGGCGAGCGCGAGCTTGCCCGCGACAACAAGTCGCTCGGTAAGTTCCAGCTGACCGGTATCCCGGCTGCCCGCCGCGGCGTGCCGCAGATCGAGGTCACCTTCGACATCGACGCCAACGGCATCGTCAAGGTCTCCGCTAAGGACAAGGGCACCGGCAAGGAGCAGCAGATCACCATCTCCGGCTCCACCGCGCTTTCCGACGACGAAGTCGATCGCATGGTCAAGGACGCCGAGGCTCATGCCGAGGAGGACAAGAAGCAGAAGGAAGAGGTCGAGGTCCGCAACCAGACCGACAGCCTGTGCTACTCCACCGAGCAGACCCTCAACGAGCTGGGCGACAAGGTTTCCGCCGACGTGAAGTCCAAGGCCGAGGCCGCTATCGCCGACGCCAAGAAGGCGCTCGAGGGCTCTGACGTCGAGGCCATCAAGGCCGCCGGCGAGTCCCTGCAGTCTGTGGCCTACGAGCTGGCCCAGGTTGTCTACGCCGACGCTCAGCAGCAGACCGACGGTGCCGCCGGCGCCCAGCCTGCCGACGATGACGTCGTCGACGCCGACTACGAGGTTGTGGACGACGAGGACAAGTAATCATGTCCGCCCGTAAAGCTCGCACGGAGGCGGCTGCCGCTGGCGCCGCCCCCGTTGACTCTGAGGAGAAGGACGTGAAGATTCCCGTAGAGGCCGTCGACGATACCGAGGCCAACGAGGCCGCGGCCGCCGAGGCTGCCGAGAACCAGGTAGAGGATTCCAACAAGGAGGCGACGATGACCGAGGACGAGATGGTGGAAGCCGCTATCCGCGCCGGTGAGGAAGCCGCCGACAACGACTTTAAGCTCAAGTTCGAGCAGGCTCAGAAAGAGCTTGCCGACGTGCGCAATGAGCTCGATGCTGCGGCAGAGGCTCAGAAGGCCGCCGAGGACAAGGCAAAGGACGCCACCGAGCGTACCGCCCGTCTGCAGGCCGACTGGGAGAACTTCCGTCGCCGCACCGCCAATGAGCGTATCGCCGAGCGCGAGCGCGCGACCGAGAAGCTTGTCACCGCGCTGCTGCCGGTGATCGACGATATCGAGCGCGCGATCGACCATGCCCGCAGTCAAGAGCTTTCCGACGACTTTAAGCAGTTCGTCGATGGCGTTGACGCGGTACATGCCAAGCTGCTCGACGTGTTCGCGCATGAGGGCGTTGAGCCCATCGACCCCAAGGGCGAGGCGTTCGATCCGCTCGAGCACCAGGCCGTGGGTCGCGTTGAGGACGCGTCGCAGTACGACGAGACCGTCAACGACGTGTACCAGAAGGGCTACCGCATGGCGGATCGCATCCTGCGTTCCGCGATGGTGACGGTGACCTACGGTGGCGAGAAGCGCCCCGCACCGGAGCCCGAAGCGGCGCCCGAGGATGCTGCGGCCGATACGGTCGAGAGCACCGAGGAGTAATTGAGAAGGGCCCCGGGGCAACACCCGGGGCCCTTTCTGGCCTAGTGCCATATGAAAGCATGAGCCGCCGCCCGCTGAGCGGCGGATGAAACAGGAGAGGAGCTACGATGGCTGCAGGCAAAACCTTCTATGACATCCTGGGCGTATCCAAGAGCGCCTCCGACAAAGAGATCAAGAGCGCGTTTCGCAAGCTCGCGCAAAAATATCACCCAGATGCCGGCGGCGACGAGGCCAAGTTCAAGGAGATCAGCGAGGCCTACGAGACGCTTTCGGACGAGAAGAAGCGCAAAGAGTACGACCAGATGCTCATGTTTGGCGGCATGCCGGGCGCGGGCGGCGCGTATGGCGGCGGCTACGGTGCCGGCGCGGGTGCCAGCGGCTGGGGCGATATCTTCGACAGCATCTTTAGCGGCAACGGCGCCTGGGGCAGCGATTGGGGCTCGGGCTTTGCCGGGGCTGCGGGTGCTGCCGGTGCCGGCGCGGGTCGCAGCCGCGCTCGCAAGGGCGGCGACCTGTCGTTGACCGTCGATGTGACGGCCGAGGACGCGTTTCGCGGCGTGACGCACAAGGTCACCTACCGCATTCCCTCGACGGGCGAGCAGCAGACCATCACGGTTTCGGTGCCTGCGGGTGCGGTCGACGGCGGCAAGCTGCGCTACAAGCGTCGCGGCGAGTATGGCGTTGCGGGTGGCGAGCGCGGCGACCTGGTCGTGACCACGCATGTGGAGGAGCACCCGCTGTTTAAGCGCAAGGGCGCTGATGTGACCATGGAGGTACCGGTCTCGGTCTACGAGGCGGCGCTCGGCTGCACGGTTGACGTGCCGACGCCCGGCGGCGCGACGGTTCGTCTGAAGGTGCCCGCGGGTACCCAGACGGGCAAGAAGTTCCGCTTTAAGGAAATGGGGGCGCCCGATGTTAAGCACCGTGGCCGCACGGGTGCGCTGCTCGTCGAGATCAAGGTGCAGGTCCCCACGAACCTGTCCGATGACGAGCGCGATGCCATGACCAAGCTGCGCGAGGCCGACACGCGCGATTATCGCGAGAAGGTCAACCGTTACAAGGCGACGTACTAGGGCGGTCGTGGCGCACACCCGCGCCCGCGGGCTTATGATGGACGATAACGAGACGGAAAGGGGTCAGGTAGCATGGCCGAGGACAATAGGAATAAACCGCTGTACATGATTAGCGTGGCGGCCGAGTTGACCGGCATGCATCCGCAGACTCTGCGCGTCTACGAGTCCAAGGGCCTGGTGAACCCCCAGCGCTCGGGCGGCAACACGCGTCTGTATTCGCGTGCCGATATCGAGCGCCTGGAGCTCATCAACCAGCTGACCGACGAGGGCATCAACCTTGCCGGCGTGGTGCGCATCCTCGATATGAAGGAGCGTGCCGAGGAGCGCGAGCGCGAGAACGAAAAGCTCCGCGCCCGCGTGCGCCAGCTCGAGGACGAGCTGCACGAGTACAAGATGCAGAAGAAGATCACCGCCCTGGCCCCGCGCGACGGCTCGGTTAACCCCGAACAGGTCATGCGCAAGCTTTTGGGCGCAGGCGGGGATCTGTAGTTACGCGGTTCTACGAACCGCGTAACGGCTCGACGCTGCGCGGGTCGCATTTGGACAATCTGACGTTCAACTTCAAGGGCGCGACCAGAAGGTCAGCGCCCTTTCGTTTCACGTCACCTTGT
>NZ_JBCPDH010000032.1:0-19749 GCF_040915545.1 Collinsella aerofaciens
CATTGTGGCATCCCGAGCCCGCGGAAAGAAGCTGCGCCGCGGGGGAGGCGACCCAAATGGCTTTCTCATATCGTCTTGCCAATACGTACTTTGCGTTTGTGGCGTATGGGTGGGGCGGCAGCACGATCCCGGTTGTCGCAAACGTTGTTCTTCTCGTTGTGCTTGTCCTTGTGCAGATGGGTCTTGGCTCCTATGCCCGCCGGGCAGACCAAAAGGTTGCCGCCGCCCTCGCAAAGACGGTTCAAACGGCACAGTTCGGATCATATGTGGGGCAGCTTCTTGCCGTAGCGGAGGACGCTCAGGTTAAAGCCGAACTCAAAGGGCTCAAGGATGACATCTCCTTTAGTTCCAACATGTCGCACCCCCATGTTCAAGAGATCGAGCGACAGTTCTCCGCCGCGCTTGAGGCGGTCTCGAATTCCATGAGTGCCGATGAGCCGGCAGATGTTACGGTTGGCCTTGTCCATGATGCGCGCAATATCTGGAAAAAGCGCAATGCGGCGCTGACCGCTGTCAAATAAGGGCTCGCGCTGCTTTTTACCAGGGCACTTTGATGGTTGAAGTGGGGGAAGCTATTGGAAATCAACGGAATAACTTGCGAGGGCTGCGGCAGCACCGATGTCGAGTTTGACCCCGCAACTCGAAAGGTTCATTGCAACCAGTGCGGTCGCGAGATGTACTATTCGCGGGCGCGTCTGGGGGCCACGGGCAAAATCGCGTTTGCCAAGGACAATGCCATCAAGTTTTTTAAGGGCGGCAACTTCCCGGAGGCCCGCAAATTTGCCGCGGACGTGCTCAATATGATGCAAGACAACGCGGCGGCACAGTTTATGGTTGCGTACTGCGATGAGTTTTGCGAAGGTCTTTCGGGTTCGATGACGGTTTTCTTTAAAAGGGCCGAAGATATCCCTCTCGAATATGATGAGGTGCGTGACTTGATCGACTTGTTTGAGTCGACGCTCTACAACATGCGTGACTTTGAGGTTCAGATGGTATCGCTCGTGGTCGCCAATATGCAGAGCATGGAGGATCGGTCTCGACTTGAGAACTTTATCGATGCTGTGTGCCCGTTCTGCATAGCGCGGTATGCTTCGGAAGACTTTATGACTGCAGAGCGGGAGAGTTTCTATCAAGATATTGCCGCCAACTGCAATACACCCAAAACGTGTCTTGCACTACTCAAGGGCATTAGAGAGAACCCCGGGTCCCCCTATAAAACTGGTTCGTTTGCGTTACGAAGAAGGACTTCGTACTTTTTCGAACACTATGTGGAGCCCGTCGGTCGCATCGTCAATTCGATGAAGGCAAGCCAATACAAACAGAAGTTTCTTGTGGCCTATCAGCAGGTGTCCGAGCAATACCGAAGCATGGCCTCTCAATAAAGCAGATGGCGGGCGCTTACTCGCTTAAAGCTATTGGATGATCTAAACAGTGCAAACTGAAAGGTGGTACAGATGAGTGATTCGGGAGTAGATACTGTCCTTATCGAGCGCAGGATCGCCGCTATTGGAACAAAAGTTGACCAGATGACCACGAAGGTCGATAAGGTCGAATCGCAAATGGAGGAAGTGCGGAAGGACCTTAAAAAGCTCCGAAAGGACTTTCTCGAGATGATGCTCGAGCAGCGTCGTACCGCCGCACTTGAGCAGGCGACTACGGAGCTCGTGAGCGTCCGGCAGGAGATGGACAAAAAGTTCGGCAACTACTCAGTGGTTCGAAACACAATGGTCGGTATTCTCCAGGCAACCGATGCGGCGCTCGTGCGCAAGGCGACGATTTCGACGGTCTCCGAGGAGTTAATGATCTCTACCCCGGACTACTGGCTGGCACCTGTCCTGGTTGCCCTTGCGGCATGGATCAACAACAACCGAGATCTTGCAGAGCGCGCAATACGCGAGGCTGTCAAACGTGACAACGAGCACACGTCGCTTGCGATGGCTCTGATCTGCAGACGTAATAACCGCACGGCTACGTGCTACGAATGGTTAGCGCGCTACTTCTCGACGCAAAACGCCGCCCGCATCGATGCCGATGCGATGGTCTACATCGATGCCTATATCAACGGCATCTTTGGAACCGACGAAAAGCACCTGTGCGACGACTATATGGCGGGCTGGATCGAGCAGATCAGAAATCAGAGCCCTGAGTTCGAGAATGAGCAGTCAGAGTCATGGGCGGAGTACTTTACCGGCTACGAGGAGGATATGAGTTCGAGATATCCGGCGCTCAAGGTGGTGGTCAAGGAGTTTGACTACATCAATAAGTATCTCGGAAAAGTCGAGGCAATCGAGAGCATCTCCAATGACTTCGCCGACCTCAAGGCTTCTGATGTTGACGAGAGGACGCTTGCCGAGCAGGTTGACAGGCATTTGATGGAGCTCGTTAACTCCGATGACTCCAAGGAGCGAAATTTGCGCCGCCAGGAGGAGTATCTTCTTGCGGTCAAGGCATTTGGCGGAGACGTGGAGCGCGCCCGAGAGCTCGTCAATCGTCGCCGCGATGAGAAGCGTCAGCAGACGATGAACATCATCGACCAGATGACACGCTCGATGCGCGACCAGAGTGCGTCTGTGGATGTGCATAAGAAGAAGACCGCGATTCAGTTTTTGGGTTCCTATATCAACGGTGGTTTCAACCGGTATCGCAAGAGCGACATCCCCGAATTTCCGCAGGCGATCACCCTTGACTTCGACGGATGGACAAGCAGGGCGGTTACCGGCGATGAGGGTAATGCGCTGCGCGGCGATTATGTTCGCTATGTCGGTGAAGAGAAGAAAAAGGAGCTCGCTGAGCTTGATGTCAAGGTTGCGAAGGGCAACAAGAGCCACAAGATAGCGGCCGTTGTCCTCGCTGTTTTGGGAGTAGCTTTCTTTGCGTTTGTAAACCAGGTTATTGGCATTCTGCTTCTTGCGGGGGCTGGCTATTGTCTAGTAAAGACGAGCCTCTCGGGCAAGCAGCGCGCTACGGAGGCAGAAGAGATTGAGGCCAAATACTCCAAACGCATCCAGGAAGGCTGTTCCGAGATCGATCTGGCGCTTAATCAGTGGAAGAGCGCGAAGGAAGCTGCGGCCGAGCGCAGCGACCTGCTTAAGCTTGAAAAGGTTGCCTAGCCGGTAGGATTTGTCTCGATAATCCATGAATGGAGTGAAAAAGATGGCTGATGAAGTGACTGATTTCGACCATAACGATGCTGCAATGCAGGACCTCGATGCATTGAGCGAGCTCGATAGTCTGTTTGAAGAGGACGAGCGACTGAAGCAAGCTGAGAACAATGTTTTGACCCAAAATCTCACGGGCTTCGCAAACTGCTTTCCCGATTGGGATTTGCATCCGCCGGTAGCGTAGAAAAGCGCTTGAAGCACAAGCTACGATCATTTGGAAACATCGATGTTTCTGCGGGCTAGAAGCCATGGGGCTTTTGGCCCGCTGGCTTTCATATGCCGGTCGGCGGCATAGGGCATCAATCGTATTCTAGATTCTTGGACGCCAGGCCGACTCGCTTCGGATCGGGCGCTACACCACCTTTCTCGACACTACCAATCTGACAGGGCCTCGTCCGTTCTCGGTCGGGGCCCTTTTGTGTGACCTAACAGGTTTGCTATACTGCTAGCAAGTAGGAAGGAGCCGCTATGGGTACAGCAACAGTGCAGCTCAACACGCGAATCGATCCTATGATCAAAGCTGGTGGCGATGCGGTCCTCACTCGCAATGGACTGGGGCCGAGCGATGCCATTCGTGCGCTTTGGGCCTATCTCGTCGAGCATCAAACGTTGCCGGGATTTATGGTAGCGGATAAGCGCGAGGCATCCCGTGCGGAGAGTCTGGCCGAGCAGGGAAGTGGCCTGGCTTTTTCTTCGTTGGGGCTGAGCGCGTCGGATTTTGCACCGGCCGAATCTTCGGCGGAAGACTGGGATGCCGTACGGGATGATATGTATGATGCGATGATTGCCGACATCGAGGCGAATTGCTGATGATTGAGGCAAAGCATCTCTTGGTAGATACGAACGTTTGGCTCGATTATTACCTGCAAGAGGGGGCGTTCGACGAAGCGAGAAGATTGGTTGAACTGGCCGAGGCAGGAAAGATCGACCTTCTGTATGCGCCAACGACGGCAAAGGATGTATTCTATCTTTTGCCTCGGCGTCTAGCCCGGCGGAACGTGAATGGGATGAACGTGTCGTTTGCCTCGGCGTCATGGGCCTGCATTGAGCACATGATGCAGGTGGCAACCGCCTCTCCGCTTTCGTTGGCAGAGTGCGAGATGGCGCGCATGCTTGGCAAGCGCATGCCGGATCTTGAAGACAACCTCATCATCGCTTCGGGCGAGACGGCAGACGTTGACTACGTAGTCACGAGCGACCGGCGCATGCTGGAGGAGATGCCCGAAGTTTGCCTGACGCCTGCCCGCGCACTCGATATGATTGGGATCCTAAACTAACCTTGCCTGTCTCGTTTCGCTATCATATGGGGCATTGTGAACCTCATGCAACTTTGGAGGACGGTATGGCGGATAACGCCGAGATGCTATTCTCGCCTGAGCTGGTGTTTTTTGATTGGGAGTGCGCGACGCCGGGTGAGGTGTTTGCGCGCCTCGAGGGTGAGCTTGCCCCGCGCGGCTACATTACATCCGGTTGGCTCGATGCCGTCCGCGCGCGCGAGGATGCCTATCCCACGGGCCTTGCCATGCCGGCGGCCAACATCGCCATCCCGCACACCGATCCGGGGTTTGTGGCTAAGCCCTATATCGCGGTGGTGAAGCCCGCATCGACCGTGACGTTTAATGCCATGGCGGGCATGGGTGCCCCGGTGCCGGCGCAGATCATCATCAACCTGGGCATTGCCGAGCCGGGCGGGCAAGTCGAGGCCCTGCAAGCGCTCATGAATATCTTTATGGATGCCGATGCCGCAGCCGATGTACTCGGCCAAACCACGCCGCAGGGCATGGTCGACGCCATCCGTCGCCACTTTTAAGGTCGGCGCTGGGGGACTGTCCCTAACTGCCGGCAGAAAAGGAACGTCCCTAATTGCCAACTGCCAGACTTGTCCCCTTTGCACCAAAATGGTGCAGATTAACCTGTCCCCCATGCACCAGGTGTGCCGCGGGGGCTGCGTTGTGACACAATGGCGTTTGTTCGATTCGTGATGCGAAAGGCCAAACATGGCAAACAAGAAAAAGAACCCCGAGGCCGCGCCGACGCCCGAGCAGCGGTCCCGCGCCGCCTCCAGCTCTCGTAAGAAGCAGCGCAAGACCTATGTGTCCAAGACCGTCAAGATTGTCCTGGTGGTCATCGGCGTGCTGGCGATGCTGCTTTCCGTCTCGGCCATGGCGTGCTCCGGCCTGATGTCGCAGACCGAAAGTGCCAGCTCGGGCTATAAGCTTACTGGTGGCGTGGCTGCTACCATCAACGGCACCAACCTCACCGAGGACACCGTGACCAAGCAGATCATGAGCATGCGCACGTCCTACGGCTACACCAAGGACAAGGACTGGGCACAGTACCTGGTCGACAACGACCTCACACCCAAGAAGTACCGCAAGCAGCTCATCGACTCCTACGCGCAGCAGATTCTGCTTCAGCAGGCGCAGAAGGAAAACGGCGTGACGGTGTCGGACAAGGAGGTCGAGAAGGCTTGGAAGGACGCGTGCAAGAGCGCGGGCGGTGCCAAGACCTTTAAGAAGACGCTTAAGACCTACGGCTACACCGAGGACACCTACAAGGATTCGCTCAAGGAGAGCCTGGCGCAGCAGAAGCTCAAGGATGCCGTGGCACCCACCAGCAAGCCCAAGGACAGCGAGATTGTCGATTACATCAATGAGAACCTGTCCAACTACAACGATGCCCGTCGTTCGTCGAATATCCTGATCAAGGTCGATTCCGACGCTTCCGACGAGGACAAGGCTGCCGCCAAGGCCAAGGCGCAGGAGTGCCTGGACAAGATCAACTCCGGCGAGCTGAGCTTTGAGGATGCCGTGAAGCAGTACTCTGACGACACCGGCTCCAAGGAGAAGAAGGGCGATGTGGGCTGGGACAAGCTCACTACCTTCGTCGACAGCTATCAGGCGGCACTCGGGGGACTCAATAAGGGCGATGTGAGCGACGTCGTCGAGTCGACCTATGGTTATCACATCATCAAGTGCACCGACTACTTCCATGTCGATAATCAGGTCGATGACATTAAGCAGGTGCCCAAGGAGATCAAGAAGTACGTCTCCAACGTGGTGAAGACGCAGGCGGCAAGCACCGCGTACAGCGAGTGGCTGGAGCAGTACAAGAAGGACGCCGACATCACCGTTAACCCCATGCCCAAGGACGTGCCGTACAACGTCAGCCTGAAGGGCGTCACCAAGAGTCCGACCGACGATTCGTCGACGACTAAGTAATCATGGGGCGGCGCTCGCGTGAGTGCCGCCCGCACTATTGAGGAGGATTTGCAGATGACTAACGAAGAGCTGCAGAAGGAAATGATTGCGGCCATGAAGGCTAAGGACAAGGTTCGCCTGTCCATCATTCGCCAGGTTAAGGCCGAGGTGAAGAATATCGAGGTCAACGAGCGCCGCGATGTGACCGAGGAAGACGTCAACAGTATGATCAAGCGTCTGATTAAGCAGACGAGCGAGACGCTGGAGATGTCCATCAAGGCTGGCACCGACCAAGAGCGTACCGACAACCTGACCGAGCAGGTCAAGATTCTGGAGAGCCTGCTGCCCGCGCAGGTTTCGGGCGAGGAGCTCGAAGCCCTGATTGATCAGGTTATCGCCGAGCTGGGCGCCACGTCCAAGAAGCAGATGGGCCAGGTCATGGGTGCGCTCGGCAAGGCCACCGGAGGCAACTTTGACAAGCCTGCGGCGGCAAAGATCGTCGGCGCAAAGCTTGCGTAATTTGTTACGCGGTTTTACCAAACCGCGTAACGGCTCGACGCTGCAAACCCGTACACGCGAGCAATCTGACGTTCAATTTCAAGGGCGCGACCATAAGGTCTGCGCCCTTTCATTTCACGTCACCTTGCTCGCGTGTACGGGTTTTCGCTGACTTATGCTCAACAAGGGCGGTTGGAAGCGCTCATTGGGGACAGGCTTAAATGAGTGCCCAATGGGTGGGTACTCATTTAAGCCTGTCCCCAATGAGCGGGTTAAAGGTTGCGGGTTCTTTACGGGAATGTAGTGTGGGCTGCGGAAACGTGGTTCTTTCCGTACAATAGTTCAACTCATGTAAACGCAGGGAAGGGACATTCATGGCAGACATGATCGAGATCAAGCATCTCAACAAGTACTTTGGCGATCTGCATGTGCTCAAAGATATCAACCTTACCGTCAAGCGCGGCGAGAAACTCGTAATGATCGGGCCTTCCGGCTCTGGCAAGTCGACGCTCATCCGTTGCGTCGATTATCTTGAGGAGCCCACGTCGGGCGAGGTCATCATTGACGGTACACCGCTCACCAAAAAGAATCACCTGGAGATGGCTCGCAAGTATAGTTCCATGGTGTTTCAGCAGTTCAACCTGTATCCCAACATGACGGTGTTGGGCAACCTGACGCTCGCGCCCATCAAGCTGCAAAAGAAGAGCAAGGAGGAGGCGACCGAGATCGCCATCGCCGCGCTCAAGCGCGTCGGCATGGCGCATAAGGCCGGTGAGTATCCGCAGAATCTCTCGGGTGGTCAGCAGCAGCGCATCGCCATCGCTCGTGCCCTGTGCACCAAGCAGCCCATCATCCTGTTTGACGAGCCGACTTCGGCGCTCGACCCCGAGATGGTCCAGGAGGTTCTAGACGTTATGATTGAGCTCGCGCAGGAGGACATCACCATGATCTGCGTGACGCACGAGATGGGCTTCGCGCGCCAGGTGGCCGATCGCGTCATCTTCATGGAGGACGGCCGCATCCTGGAGGAGGGCACGCCCGAGCACTTCTTCGATAATCCCGAAAACCCGCGCTGCCGCGAGTTCCTGTCCAAGATTCTGCACTAGGCGCGGTGATGGACATGACGGATATGACGAGGGCGGCCGTATCGCGCCGTCACTTTCTGCAGCTGGCTGGTGCCGGCATGCTTGCGCTGACGGAGACCGCGCTTACCGGTTGCGGCAACTCCGCCAGCGGCGAGGGCTCCGACAAGGGGTCCAAGCTTGCGGCCATCAAGTCGCGTGGCCATCTGAATGCCGGCGTTAAGAAGGACGTTCCCGGCTATGGCTATTACGACACCGCCAAGGGTCGCTTTGAGGGCATGGAAGTCGATTTGTGCTACCAGATCGCCGCTGCCGTTTTTGGTGTGGGCTACAAGGAGGCCCGTGTCCAGGAGCTCGTCGAGTTTACCGACGTAACGCCCAAGACGCGCGGCCCGCTGATCGATAACGGCCAACTTGACGTGGTCGCGGCGACCTACACCATCACCGACGAGCGCAAGAAGAGCTGGGATTTCTCGACGCCGTATCGCACCGACTACGTGGGACTCATGGTCAAGAAGCGTTCGGGCTTTACCTCGATTGAGGATCTGGATGGCAAGGTCATTGGTGTGAGCCAGGGTGCCACCACGCAGGGCCTGATCGAGCAAATGATCAAGGACAACGGTTTTAACTGCAAGCCCGAGTTTAGGGCCTTTAGCGGTTATCCCATCATCAAGAGTTCGCTCGACGCCGGCAATATCGACGTCTTTGCCATGGACCGCTCCACGCTGGCCGGTTACATGAACGAGACCGTTGAGCTGTTGCAGCCCGAGGTCAAGTTTGGCGAGCAGGGCTACGGCGTGGCGACCAAGAAGGGCTGCGACCTTTCGGCCGTGGTCGATCAGGTGATTTGCGATCGCCTGGCCGATGGCTGGCTCGACCAAGAGGTCAAGACCTGGGGTCTTGTATAGGCACATCGTCCAAGGAAGGAATCAAATGCTCGAAGGATTATTTGACGCCGACCGTTGGTCGACGACATTTCAAAACATGGGGCCCTTCTGGGAGGGCTTTGGCGTGACGCTGCAGGTGGTCGTTGCCGGTCTGCTGCTGTCGCTGGTGCTGGGCACACTGCTGGGCGTGTTCTCTACCACTCGCTCGCGCGTGCTGCGCGCCATAAGCCGCGTGTACGTGGAGTTTTACCAGAACACCCCGTTGCCCGTGCAGGTGCTCTTTATGTACATGGCCGGTCCGCAGTTTTTGCAGGCCATAACCGGTGCCGACCAGCCGGTGCGCATCGCGCCGTTTGTGCTGGGCTTCTTGGGTGTGGGCCTGTATCACGCGGCCTACATTTCGGAGGTCATCCGCACCGGTATCGAGGCGGTTCCGCGCGGTCAGATGGAGGCGGCCCAGAGCCAGGGCTTCACCCGTGCGCAGGCGTACTGGTACATCGTGCTGCCCCAGACATTCAAGATCATTCTGCCGCCGCTGTGTAACCAGGCGCTCAACCTGGTCAAGAACACGTCGGTGCTGGCGCTTGTGGCCGGCGGCGACCTTATGTACCGTTCCGACAACTTTGTGAGTCTGTACGGTTACCTGCAGGGATACATCGTCTGCTGCCTTATGTACTTCATCATCTGCTTTCCGCTCGCCATGCTGGTACAGTGGCTCGAGCGCCGCTCCAAGGAGCGTCCGCGCGGCGTGAGCCTGGCCGAGCTGGGGCTCGACAACGTAGAGGAGGCCTAGCGCATGGAAATCTTCAACGCGACCAACCTGCTCTACATTTGGGGCGGCTTTGTTAAGACCATCGAGATCTCGGCGCTGTCGATCTTTTTCTCGCTCATCTTTGGCACGGTGCTGGCGCTTGTTAAAAGCTATGCGCCCCGCCCGTTCCGTATTTTGGTGAGCGCCTATATCGAGCTGTTCCGTTGCACGCCGAACCTGCTGTGGATCCTGTTTATCTACTTTACGGTGCAGGGTTTGGACATTGTGATTTCGACCATCGCCTTTACGCTGTTTACCAGCGCTGTTATGGCCGAGATTGTGCGCGGCGGCCTCAACTCGATTCCGCGCGGCCAGTTTGAGGCGGCGCAGAGCCAGGGCTTCGGCTTCTTTGCCACCATGCGCTACATCATTCTGCCGCAGACATTTAAGACGATCATTCCGGCGCTGTTTAGCCAGTGCACGACTGTCATTAAGGACAGCTCGTATCTTTCGGGCATTAACGTGGCCGAGCTCATGTACACGGCAAATGTCGTGATGGCCCATGCGATCGACCTGTCGCAGGTTCTTATGCTCTACGGCCTGGTGTTTGCGATGTACTTTGTGCTCAACTTTGGTATCTCGCTGCTGGTGAGGGCTTATCAACGCCGTATCGTAGCCGCATAGTCCTGGTTTCCCAAGCACGGCACCTTGCCTCTCAATCGTCGCTTGCGTACATTTAGTACGCGGCGCTCCTCTTTCGGGGCAATCTGTCGCACTTGGGAAACCAGGACGGTCGTAAGTGGCAAAATGGGAATCAGGAATCGCCTATTTCTCATTTGCTAGAAAGGAATCGCGATGAGCGATCTGGAGAATAAGAAGAATCCTGTGGTCATTACCATCGCGCGCGACTTTGGCGCCGAGGGCCACGAGATTGGCCGCATGCTTGCCGACGAGTTGGGGATTCCGCTGTACGATAACGAGCTGCTGGTACGTGCGTCGCTGCGCGCGGGCGAGTCGCTCGATAAGATGGCCGCCTATGATGAGCGTCTGGCCGTGGAGAACATGGCGTTTCTGCCCGACCGCTACGATGCGCGTTCGTACTCGGATAAGTTGTTCCAAAAGATGAGCCAGGTGATTTTGGATCTGGGCGAGACCGAGAGCTGCATTATCGAAGGCCGTCTGTCCGATTACCTGCTGCGCAACAACCCCAACCACATTGCCGTGTTGGTGACCGCACCCTTTGAGGACCGCGTCGAGATTGTGCGCAAGAAGCGTGGCCTTAACAAAAAGAAGGGCGCCAAGCTGGTCAAACAGCAGCAGAAGGCGCGCGAGGCGTTCTATAAGCGCTATAGCGCCGGCAAGTGGAAGATGACGAGCGGTAAAGACATCGTCGTCAACCGCGCCAAGCTGGGCCGCGAAGGCTGCAAGGACGTCATCGCCGCGGCCTACCGCTACAAGGTGGCGCAGCTCGAAGGCTAGCTGACCAAAACCACCACAAAGGGGACAGGCACCTTTGCTGTGGTTTGGGCGGCCGGTATAGAAAAAGTCCCCGCCGGGCGTGAGCTCGACGGGGGCTTTGCCGTTTGGTAGCTAGCGCTGTAGGTGATTACTCGCCCAGCAGGCTCTTGGTGATGGAAGCGGCGGCCTTCTTGCCGGCGCCCATCGCCAGAATGACCGTAGCGGCACCGGTGACGATGTCGCCGCCAGCCCAGATGCGGGGATCGGTGGTCTGGCCGGTCTCCTCGTCGGCGACGATGTAGCCCCACTTGTTGAGCTCCATCTTGCCGCCGATCTTCTTTGCGAAGGGGTTGGCGTTGGTGCCGATAGCCGAGATCGCGACGTCGCAGGGGATCTCCTCGATGGCGCCCTCGATGGGCACCGGGCGACGGCGGCCGGACTCGTCGGGCTCGCCGAGCTCCATCTTCTGGACCTTGACGGCGCACACGGAGCCGTCCTCGCCAGCGACAAACTCGAGCGGGGAGACGAGCGGCAGAACCTCGACGCCCTCGGCCTTGGCATGGTGCAGCTCAGCGCGACGGCAGGGCATTTCATCCTCGGTACGACGGTAGGCGATGATGGCGTGCTCGGCGCCCAGGCGCTTGGCGGTACGGACGGCGTCCATAGCCACGTTGCCGCCACCAAAGACGACGACGTTCTTGCCGTGCTTGGTGGGGGTGTCGTACTCGGGGAACTTGTTGGCCTTCATCAGGTTCACGCGGGTGAGGTACTCGTTGGCGAAGAAGACGTTGGGCAGGTTCTCGCCGGGGACGTTGAGGAACTTGGGCAGGCCGGCGCCGGTCGCCACGTAGATGGCGTCGAAGCCCTGCTCGAACAGCTCCTCGGCCGTGGCCATGTTGCCCACGACGGAGTTGTACTCAAACTTGACGCCCATGTCCTCCAGGCCGTCAATCTCGCGCTTGACGACTGCCTTGGGCAGACGGAACTCGGGGATGCCATAGACCAGCACGCCGCCGCCGGTGAAGAAGGCCTCGAAGACGGTGACGTCAAAGCCGTTGCGGGCGAGCTCGCCGGCGCAGGTGATGCCGGACGGGCCGGAGCCGACGACGGCGACCTTCTTGCCGTTCTTGGGGGCCATCTTGGGCGTGGAGGCGAGCTCGGGGCGGTCACCCAGGAAGCGCTCGAGCTGGCCGATGGCCACGGGCTCGGACTTCTTACCACGGATGCACTTGCCCTCGCACTGGTTCTCCTGCGGGCAGACGCGGCCGCAGATAGCGGGAAGCATGGAGTCCTCGCGGATGGTATCGAGAGCGCCGCCGAAGTCCTTCGCGCGGATCTGCTCGATAAAGCGGGGGATGTTGATGTTGACGGGGCAGCCCTCAACACAGAACGGCTTCTTGCAGTTGAGGCAGCGCTCGGCCTCGGCCAGCGCCATCTCCTCGGTGAAGCCCTTGTCGACGGGGCGGAAGTCGCAGGCACGCTCGGCAGCCGGCTCCTCGTTATCGGGGGTACGGGGCGACTTCATATCGGCAACGAAACGACCGTTAACTAGTGGCATGCGCAGCTCTTTTCCTCATAGGCCTTGAGGGACTCGCCCTCTTCGGAACGGTAAGCGGCCTGGCGGGCACGAAGGTCATCCCAGTCGACCAGGGTGGCATCGAAGTCGGGGCCGTCGACGCAAGCGAACTTGGTCACGCCGCCCACCTCGACGCGGCAGCAGCCGCACATACCGGTGCCGTCAACCATGATGGGGTTGAGCGACGCGGTGATGGGGGTGTCGTACTTCTGGGCGGTGAGGGTCGAGAACTTCATCATCGGAACGGGGCCAACGCAGAAGACCTGGCTCACGGCCTTGTCCTGCAGCAGGCGCTCCAGCGGAGCGGTGACAACGCCCTGCTCGCCGTAGGAGCCGTCGTCAGTGGTGATGTGGATGTGGTCCTCGTCGAGGAGCTCGCGGAACTGGTCCTCCATGAGCAGGAGGTCCTTGGTGCGGGCGCCCATGATGGCGTGAACCTCGTGACCGGTCTCGACCAGGTGCTTGGCGACCGGGAAGGCAATTGCCAGGCCGACGCCGCCGCCAATGACGGCGCAGGGGCCCTCGGCCATCTCGGTGGGAACGCCCAGCGGGCCCACGACGTCGCGCAGCGACTCGCCGGCCTCGTAGGTGGAAAGCATCTCGGTGGTCTTGCCGATCACCATGAAGATGAACTCGACCCAGCCCTCGTCACCGTTCCAGCCAGCTAGGGTAAACGGGACGCGCTCGCCCGTCTCGTTGGCGCGAACCATGAGGAACTGTCCAGCGTGCGCATGCTTGGCGATTGCGGGCGCCTCGATGCGGAACTTGAACACCTTCTCCGAGAACTGCGTCTTCTCCAGGATCTTATACATAGAACCCCTCTCTTGTTAGGGCCGCCGAACCGTGCCTCCACGGAAATGGACGGTAGCCCGAATAAAACCGTACGTGCACAGGCGTTGTGCAGACATACGGTGCAAATTATACCCTCATGGACATGTCACTTACGTGTGTCTTCGGCGGTTGGGAGCAGGGTTTATCCACTTTGGCCTATCAAAGGGGGAGAAGTTTATTTTGGTCGGTTTTATCAGGTAAAACGGCAAAGGGGGCCGGCCTCGGGCTGTGATGAGGCCGGCCCCCTTTGGGGTGCTATGCATGTATGTCGGCGCGCGGTTGATTGCGATGCCGCAACTGGGGAGTTTCCGCAGGTAAAACTTGCCAAAATAAACCTGTCCCTAAATGATAGGTTTTAGTGCTTGCCGTTGGCGGAAGCGGCGCCGTTTACGTGATCGCGGGCGTAGATTACGCCGTGGACGATGGCCAGACCGGCGGCGTCGGCGGCGCGGGCACAGGTGTCCTGGAAATCCTCGGCCTCGCGGGCGCGCAGCTGCTTAAGCACGTAGTCGGCGACAGCCATCTTGCCGGGAGGGTTGCCGATGCCGGTGCGGATGCGGCTGAAGTCGCGGCTGCCCATCTTGTCGATGATGGAGCGCAGGCCGTTGTGACCGGCGTGGCCGCCGCCCACCTTAACACGCACGTCGCCGGCGGGAATATCGAGCTCGTCGTGAATCACGAGCAGCTCCTCGGCCTTGATCTTGTACTCGCGGCAGAGCTTGGAGATGGGCCCGCCCGAGGTGTTCATGTACGACTGCGGCTTGACCAGTACAATCTGGCGCTTGCCGTTCTCTTCCTCGGCATCGTTGATGTTGATGAGCGCGACCTCGGCGCCTGCTTGGTTTTTCCAGTACGTGACGCCGGCCTGACGGGCCAGCTCGTCGATCGCCTTAAAACCGGCGTTGTGGCGGGTCTCGGCATATTCCTCGCCCGGGTTGCCAAGCCCGGCAACCATGCGAATCTTAAGCGGCTGTGCAGCTGCCATATTTGTCCTTCCGTTACACAAATAGTTCAATCAACGACAAAGGCTACCACGCCCGCCGAAGGCGAGGCTTTGCTTCAGCGAAATCCCACCAGACAAAAGCGCGGCCGCGGCAGAGCGAGCCGTCGGAACAGAAGAAACCCCCGCGCGACCTTTGCGAAGCAAGGGGGAGCGCGGGGGTTTCTTCTGTTCCGACGGCGATGCGCCGGGTTACAAGGACGATGCGACTACAGCGCGAAGTCGCCGCCGACGAGCGTGGAGACGGGCTCCTCGTGGTAAACGGCGGAGATGGCCTGAGCGAACTCCTCGGCGACCGAGATGGTCTTGATCTTGCCGCCGACCTCGACAGGAATGGCGTCGGTGACGAGGCACTCGACGATCGGGGCGTCGTTCAGACGCTCGATGGCCGGACCGGAGAAGATGCCGTGGGTGGCGCAGACGTAGATGTCGCCAGCGCCCATAGCCTTGAGCTCCTTGACGTTGGCGCACAGGGTGCCAGCGGTGTCGATCATGTCGTCGTTGATGATGCAGGTCTTGCCCTTGATGTCACCGATGATGCCCATGACCTCGGCGGCGTTGTGGCGCGGACGGCCCTTGTGGGCGATGGCCAGGTCGCAGCCGAGCATGTCGGACAGCTTCTTGGCGGCCTTGGCACGACCCACGTCGGGGGAGACGACAACCAGGTTATCGGTGTCGAAGTGCATGTCGTTGTAGTACTGGCCAAACAGCGGCAGTGCGGACAGGTGGTTGACCGGGATATCAAAGAAGCCCTGGATCTGGCCTTGGTGCAGGTCGAGGGTGATGATGCGGTTGACGCCGGCGCGCTCGAGCAGGTTGGCGACGAGGCGGGCGGTGATGGGCTCGCGCGGGCCGGCCTTGCGGTCCTGGCGGGCATAGCCGTAGTGGGTGATAACGGCAGTGATGGAGCGGGCGGATGCGCGCTTGGCAGCGTCGGTGGCGATGAGCAGCTCCATGAGCATGTCGTTGACGTTGCCGCCGGCCACGGACTGAATCAGGAAGACGTCGGCGCCGCGGACGGTCTCGTCGTAGCGGGCGTAAATCTCACCGTTGGCGAACTGCTTTAGCGTAAGGCCCGAAAGCTCGACCCCAAGGTACTCAGCGATCTTCTGAGCGAGGGGACGGTTGGAGGAACCGGAATACACGCGGATGGACTTGCGCATATTCTCCGACTTCTCGGGATCATTAATCGGCATTACCCTTCTCCTTTATATCGAATGCCATATAGATGCCTTGTTGCATTGTAACCGCGCGACGGGGTTAATCGGGTCTTGATAACGTCTTTACCGTCAACGGACACGAACCGACCACTCATCCGGTTGCGCAGGTCACGATAGAAAAAGGAGCCGCCCCCATGGGAACAGCTCCTTAGATGCTTGGTAAAACGTTATACCTCGTCGTCCTCGTGCAGACGGCGGCGATAATCGGCGGCCCAGCCCTCAATATTTACCTGACGGGCGCGGCCCAGACCGAGTGCGTCGGCCGGGACCGGCTCGGTGATGACGGAGCCGGCGGCCACGAGTGCGCCGTCGCCAATCTGGGCGGGCGCGACCATCATGGTGTCGGAACCGATGAAGGCATCCTTGCCGATGACGGTCTTGTGCTTGTGGACGCCGTCGTAGTTGCAGGTGATGGAGCCCGCGCCCACGTTGACGCCGGAGCCCATGGTCGTGTCGCCGATGTAGGACAGGTGCGGCACCTTGGAGCCCTCGCCGATCGTGGACTTCTTGATCTCCACGTGCGTGCCGGCCTTGGAGCCGTCGAGCATGTGAGTGCCTGGGCGCAGGTAGGCACGCGGGCCGCAGTCGACGCCGTTCTCGATGACGGCCTCGATGGCGATGGTCTCATCGATGGTGCAGCCGCTGCCGACGGTGGTGTCGGTGAGGCGGCTGTTGGGGCCGAGCTGGCACTCCTCGCCCACGGTGACGTGGCCGATCAGGTGCGTCTGCGGCCACACGACGGTGTCGCGGCCGATAATGGCATCGGGGCCGATCCAGGCCTGCGTGGGGTCGATGAACGTGACGCCCTCGGCCATCCAGTGCTCGTTGATGCGGTCGCGCGCGATGGCGGTGAGCTGCGCGAGCTGGATGCGGCTGTTGACGCCCAGGCCGTCGCGGTAGTCGTCGCAGTGGAAGATGGAGACTGCCTGACCATGGCCTTTGAGGATCTCGAGCATGTCGGGCAGGTAGTACTCGGACTGCGCGTTGTCGTTGCCGATCTCGTTAATGTGGGCGGCGAGCTGCGCGCCGTCGAAGGCGTAGCAGCCGGCGTTGCACTCCAGCAGCGTGGCGGCCTGCTCGGGCGTGCAGTCCTTCTGCTCGATGATGCGCTCAATCTGGCCGTCGGCGCCCAGCTTGATGCGGCCGTAGCCGAAGGGGTCGGGCGGGGTCATGGTCATGACGGTGCAGGCGAGCTCGCCGGTGGCGACGGTCTGCGCGAACTTGGCGACGGTGTCGGCGGTGATGAGCGGCAGGTCGCCGTTGAGCACGACGACGGGGCCTTGCGTGATGCCGCAGGCCTCGAGCGCGACCTTCACGGCGTGACCGGTGCCCAGGCGCTCGGTCTGCTCGACGCACTCGACCTTGGTGGCGCTGCTGGCGTAGGCGCCGTCGATGAGGGCGCGCATCTCGTCGGCGTGGCTGCCGATGACGACCACGACGCGGCTGCAGCCGGCCTTGATGGTGGCGTCGACGATCCACTGGACCATGGGCTTGCCCAGGATCTTGTGCGAAACCTTGCAGTGGTTCGACTTCATGCGGGTGCCCTCGCCGGCAGCGAGGATAATTGCGGTTGCGTCCATGTGATCTCCTGTTACGTTATAGAGACGTGTGTTTGGAAACGATACACGGCGCAATATGATACCGCAGGCATATGATGAGCGCGTAACGATTGATGCGCGACGGCCGATGTCGGTGACGCTGACGCAGTGTTTGCGCTGGTTGTGTATGGCGGCGGCGCTGCGGCGTTGACGTTTTGAGCGAGGGGATGGGGGTGCCCGTGGATATCATGCGAGAGGAATCGGGCAACGGACCCGTCGCGGCATTTTCGATGTCGCATCCGGCGGTGCCGGCACTCTATATTGTGTTGACGCTGGGGCTCACCATGTTCTCGATGCAGCCGGTGCTGATCGCGCTGTCGCTTGCGGGCGGGTTGGCGTACGGGTTTGCGACGCGCGGTGCTGCGCGCACGTTGGGGGCGCTTCGCTGGCAGCTGCCGGTGATTTTGATCATCGCGGTGCTCAATCCGCTGTTTAGCGCCTCGGGCTCGACGGAGGTGTTTCGTATTGGCATGCGCGCGGTGTATCTGGAGAGCATGGTTTACGGCCTGTGCATGGGCGGGCTGTTTGTGGCGAGCGTGCTGTGGTTTGAGGCCGCGGCGTCGATGCTCGAATACGACAAGGTGCTCGCACTGTTGGGCAACGCCGCGCCGGTGATCGCGCTCATGATCTCGATGTGCATGCGGCTTATCCCACAGTTTTTGCGCCGCGGCCGCACGGTGCTGGCGGTACAGGACGCGATCGATGTGCCGGGGCGTGCGCCCACCGATCCCGTGCGATCGCGCCTGCGGGCATCGAGCGTACTGATGGGCTGGGGCATGGAAGATTCGCTTGAGCGCGCCGACGCCATGCGCTGGCGCGGGTGGGGCGCCGCGACGCGTCGCACGACGTACGCGCGGTATCGGCTAGGGCGCGGCGACGCTGCCGCGCTGGTCGGGCTCGCGCTGTTTGGTGCTGCCGCGGTGGCCGTGGCGGCGACCGCGACGACACGGTATTCGTTTTATCCGCAGCTCTCGGTGCCGGCGCCGTGGCTGGGCTATGTCGTGTACGCTGCCTGGATGATGCTGCCTTGCGCGTCGCACGCGATTGATGAGAAGAGGTTTGGCTGATGGCTCGGTTGGATAGGAGCTCGGCGGCGGGTGTGGCATATGGCTCGGCCGCGCCGGCGATTGAGGTGCGGAGCCTGAGCTTTGCCTACCCCGATGCTGATGCTGCGGTGCTCGAGGGGCTCGACTGGTCTGTTCCCCAAGGTGCATTTGCGCTGCTTGTTGGCGGTACCGGATCGGGTAAGTCGACGCTGCTGTCGCTGCTCAAGCCCGAGATCGCTCCGGCGGGCGAGCGCACTGGCGAACTGAGCGTGCTGGGCGAGAACGTTGCCGACATGGACGTGCGGGCATCGGCGGAGCGCGTGGGCTATGTGTTCCAGGATCCCGAGAACCAGATCGTGTGCGAAACCGTGTGGCACGAGATGGCGTTTGGCCTAGAGAATCTGGGTGTGTCGCGCGACGAGATGCGCCGCCGTGTTGCCGAGACCAGCTATTTCTTTGGTCTGGAGGACTGGCTTCATCGTGATACCGATACGCTTTCGGGTGGCCGCAAGCAGCTGCTGTCGCTTGCCGCCGTCCTGGCGCTGCGCCCGCGCGTGCTGCTGCTCGACGAGCCCACGTCTCAGCTCGATCCCGTTGCCGAGAAGAATTTCCTGCACGCGCTGTTTCGTGTGAATCGCGAGCTGGGCTGCACGGTTGTTGTGGCGACGCATCAGCCGCGCCCAATGCTCGAATACGCGACGTGTGCGTACCGGATTGAGGATGGCCGCGTGCACGAGGCGGCGGATATGGCTTCTTTGGTATGCCGAGAATCGCTGTTTTCCGATGACACGTTGGGGTGGGGTGCCATCCGATGTGCAAAAAACGGAGTATTCAGCAGGCGTGAGGACAATTTGGGCTCTCTGGAGCCGCCCGGGGACGTATCGAGCGCGAAAAAAAGTTTGGAATTGGACAAATCGTCCGAATTTGTGGCGCAAACGTCGCTCGAGAACGGCTTGGAAGCCTTCTCGCGCACGGATGGAAGCAGAATACTCCAAAAAATGCACGGCGGGTCGGCTACCACCCTGTCGGAAGGCTGGTTTCGCTACGATCGAGCGTCCGGCTGGGTGCTGCGCGGGCTCGATGCGTCGTTTTCGGCCGGTGCGGTGCATGCGATCGTGGGCGGCAACGGATGCGGTAAGTCGACGATGCTTTCGGTGCTGGCGAAGACCGCCAAGCTGCAGCGCGGCCGCATGGTGCGCGGAGCGGCCTCGGCGGCGCTGCTGCCTCAGAATCCCAAAGCATTGCTGGTTGCCGAGACGGTTCGCGATGAGCTGATGGAATGGGCCTCAACCTGCGGATATGACGAGAACTTGGCGCGGGAGCGTGCGGCGAGCTTGGGGTTGTCGGGTCTGGATGGACGCCATCCGTACGATCTTTCGGGCGGGCAGCGTCAACTGCTTGCATTGGCAAAACTGCTGCTAATCGGCCCCGAACTGCTATT
>NZ_JBCPDH010000033.1:0-19603 GCF_040915545.1 Collinsella aerofaciens
TCATCGCGGTCTACGGGGTCAACGATATGGCACCGTGGGGACACATGTATGTCAATCCTGGTCTAACAGAGCCTTTTGTTTTAGGTGATGTTTCGACCGTGCGGCTACTTATCGGCAGCGGTCTTTTTGGCAGTCGACTTCTTGGCCGTCGTCTTTTTGGCGGTCGTCTTCTTGGCAGCAGTCTTCTTTGCCGCCGTTGTCTTCTTGGCCGCCGTCGTCTTCTTGGCCGTGCTCGCCTTGGTCGTGGTCTTGCGGCCGCGGGCGGGCTTCTTCTCCTTGGTCGGGCAGTCCATGTTGACGCAGATACGCCACGGACCGCGCGCCGTGTTGACCACCACGATGGGGGCGCCGCACTCGGGGCAGGTCTCACCCGTCGCCTCGAGCTTACCGCGCGCCGGTAGAGGATAGCTCACGCCGCAGTCATCGTAGTTGGTGCAGCGGATAAAGCGCTTGCCGCTCTTCTCGCTCTTGTGCGCGATCAGGTCGCCATGGCGTCCGGCCTCGGCGCACACCTTGCACTCGCCCACCTTAAGGTCGGGCTCGTAGTTGGTGGGGCACGTCGGGTTCACGCAGATCTCGAAAGCCTTCTGGCGGAACGGCTGGCACTTAATGCGCGGCGCGCCACACTCGGGGCACACGGCCGCCTCGCCCTCGAGCGGGCTTACCTTGACGCCGCTCGGCACCGGATAGGTCACGTCGCAGTCGGGCCAGCCCATGCAGCCAATGAAGCTGCCACGGGTCTTGGCACTCGTCTTCATAACCAGGTCCTTGCCGCACTTGGGGCAAGCGCCCACGCGCGCATCGGCCGTGACGGCGTCGCTGATGGCGTCGCCCAGCTCCTGCGTGTGCTTGAGCAGCTCGTCGAGCACGCCGGCCAGCAGCGCGCGCGAGTGCGTCACGACATGCTCTTCGGTATCCTCGCCGCGCTCCACGCGGGTCATGTCGCCATCGAGCTCGCTGGTCATATCGGGGCTCGTGATGCGCGGGGCAAACTGCGTCAGTGCATCGATGATGGCGATGCCCAGCTGACTCGGCTCCACGGGATCGTTTTTGAGGTAGCGCACGGCGTACAGGCGCTCGATGATGCTCGCGCGCGTGGACTTGGTGCCCAGGCCGCGCTTTTCCATCTCCTGCACGAGCTTGCCCTGGCTGTAGCGCGCGGGCGGCTCGGTCTGCTTGGCCTCGAGCTTAATGTCGAACACGTCGACCGTATCGCCCTGCTCCAGCGGCGGCATCTGCTCATCGCGCTTAAGGCCGTACGGATAGGCCTCGCGGAAGCCAGGGGTCACGAGCACGTCACCCGAGGCCACGAACGGCTCGCCGTTGACGTCGAGCTCGAGCTTGGTGTTCTCAATGGTCGCAGGACCCATAAGCGTCGCCAGGAAGCGACAGGCGATGAGGTCGTAGAGCTTGCGCTGACCGCCGTCGAGCGTGGACGGATCGCCCTCGCCCGTGGGATAGATAGGCGGGTGGTCGGTGGTCTCGACCTTGCCGCGCGTGGGCTTCATGGGGCCGGCGAGGACCTTTTTGCATACGGGCGCCAGCGCCGGGTTGATCTTTGCAAGGTCACTCACCACAGCGCCCAGATCAAGCGTCGCGGGGTATACGGTATTGTCGACACGCGGGTAGCTGATGAGACCGGCCATGTAGAGGGACTCGGCGATGCGCATGGTACGCGCAGGCGAGATACCCTCGGCTGCGGCGGCAGCCTGCAGCGAGGTGGTCGCAAACGGCGTGGGCGGCTGCTGCTTGCGCGAGCGCTTGGTCACCGCGGCGACGGTTGCCGTCTTGGCACCGTCAACGTGACCGTACGCCGTCTCAGCAGCATCCTTGTCGGTAAAGCGCGCCGTCTTGTGCGCGATCTTAAAGCGATCGTCCTCGGCAGCGCCTTGCGCGGCGCCCATGCCGCGAATCTGCCAATAGTCCTCGGGCACAAACGCCATGCGCTCGCGTTCGCGCTCGACCACCAGGGCAAGCGTCGGCGTCTGCACGCGGCCGGCGGAACGCACGTTGCCAAAGCCGCCAAACTTGGCGAGCGTCAGATAGCGCGTGAGCACCGCGCCCCAGATAAGGTCGATGTGCTGGCGGCTCTCGCCGGCGTCGGCCAGATTCTGGTCGAGCGAGACGAGATTATCGAAGGCCTGCGTGATCTCGGCCTTGGTAAACGAAGAATACTGGGCGCGGGCAACCGGCAAGTCCGGCGCAACCTCGCGCACCTTGTTGAGGGCGTCCGAACCGATCAGCTCGCCCTCGCGATCGAAGTCCGTGGCGATGATGACGCTGTCGGACTTTTTGGCAAGGTTCTTAAGCGAGCGGATGAGTTCCTTCTCGGCCGGCAGCTTAATGACGGGTGCCCAGGTGAGATACGGCAGACTCTCGAGCTTCCAGCCCTTGATGGAGATGCCGTCGGCAAGAAACGGCTTGCGCTTGGTGTCGTAGGGCGGGCGTGCCAGGCCATCGGGCATGTCGGCCGGTAGCATCTCGCCGTCCTCGGTAACCGAATACCAGCCCAGCTTTTTATCGAACAGCACGCTGTCGCAAAAATCGGGCGCAAGGATGTGACCGGCAAGGCCGATCGTCACGCACTCCTCGCCCTTCCACTCAAAACGGTAGATGGCGGTGTTGTACACCTTGTCCTTTTTTGGTTTGCCCGTGGACAGACGCTCGGCGATCTGACGCGCGGCGTCGTTTTTCTCGGCGATGATGAGCTTCAAAAGAGGCTCCTATCTCGTGTCTCTGCGGCTACGCCCGCCCGTATGGCGGCCGATTTACGCCCTTGCTTGCTCGATCTGCCCGATGAGCCAATCGCACCAGGCATCCATGCCCTCGCCCTTGCGCGCGCTCACGGCAAACCGCGGCGCCTGCGGATTGAGGTCATCGAGTGTCTTAGTATACCTATCCATGTCAAAATCGAAAGCCGGGGCCACGTCGACCTTGTTGAGCAGCTGTGCGCCGGCGTGTTGGAAGATGCCCGGGTACTTGATGGGCTTGTCGTCGCCCTCGGGCACTGAGAGGATCATGATGGACAGGTTCTCGCCCAAGTCAAAGTCGACCGGGCAGACCAGGTTGCCCACATTTTCGATAAAGATGACGTCGATGTTCTCCAGACCAACGGCCTGGTCGAACGCGTCAACGGCCTCCATGATCATGTTGCCCTCGAGATGGCACAGGCCGCCCGTGTTGATCTGGATGGCGGGCATGCCGGCTTCCTTCATGGTGATGGCGTCGACATCCGAGGCAATATCGCCCTCGATGACGGCGCAGCGCAGGCCAGCCTTGTCGCGCAGGCGCTCGTTGGTGCCCAGGATCGTGGTGGTCTTGCCCGAACCGGGGCTCGACAAGACGTTGATCACATAGGTGTTTGTCTCATTAAATCGCTGGCGCAGCTGATCTGCCAGGCGCTCGTTGCGCGACAGAATCGGCGATGCGATATCAATCGTTTTCTCGGCCATACTTAGCGCTCCTTACTTTGGCCCCTTTATACCCCATCACCAGATGGCTAGCGGGCTAATCGTCGGGGGTTTCGATTTCGATACTCGCGATATCGAGCTCGCGGCCGTGCAGTAGGCGCACGTTGGCACCACCACACTGGGGACAGCGACAGTGGAAGCGATCGTGGTCGAAAACCTCGCCACAGTCCAGACACTCGCTTTGTGGATGGACCTCCTCCACGGCAAGCTCGCAGCCTCGCGTGAGCGGGTCCTCGTCGCGAAACGTCTCCCACGCAAAGTCGAGCGCCTCGCGCACAACTTCGGTCATATCCCCGATACGCAGCGTCACCAAAACGGCGCGCGAGGCCCCCGCCCCACGCGCCGCGCGAATCACTGTATCGAGTATGCCGTTGACAATGCCAACCTCGTGCATACCGATTTACTCCTCGTCGTCCTCATCGTCCGAGAACAGGTCCAGACGGCTCACGAACAGGCCCTCCTTGCCCTCGCGCGCGGTGATGACCACGCGGGCGATGGCGAGCGAGATCTCGTAGAGCGAGAGCAAGGCGCCGTACATAAGACCCAGCGTGACGGGCGAGCCGTCGGGCGTGATCACGGCCGAGCCCACAAGCAGGCCAACGTATACATAACGCCAGGCACTGCGGAAGGCAGCGTAGGACACGATATGGAAGACGGACAGGTAGAAGATGATGAGCGGCAGCTCGAACGCCACACCAAAGCCGATCATAAAGAGCAGCTCCATGTTGACGTAGTTCTCCAGATCGGGCAGCGCCGTGGCGACGGCCGAAGTCTCGCCGATGAGCCACTCAAAGCCTGCAGGGATGATGATGAAGTAGCAGAAGATAGCGCCCAGGAAGAACAGCACCGTCGAGGCGAGCACCGTGGGCACGACCCATTTGCGCTCGTTGGGACGCAGTGCCGGCAGGAAAAATGCCAGAATCTGCCAGATGATCATGGGCGTGCACATGACCACGGCCATCTTGATGGCCAGCGAGAAGCGCAGGCCAAAGCCGCCGAGCGTGGTGGTGATGTAGAACTTACCGTCCGGCACAAAGGAGCGGATGGGGTCTTCCAAGATGTCGAGCACCACGGGTGTGGCGAAATACAGCACGATGGCGGCGGCAAACACCGACACGACCACGATGGTCAGGCGGCGACGGAGCTCGCCCAGGTGATCGAAGAGCGGCATGCGCGCAGGTCCGATAGGCATTACTCATCGCCTCCCTTCGGTGCATCGGCGGCAGCGGCGTCGTCCTCGGCCTCGAGCTCGCGGGCAAGTTGGTCGACGACGGCCTTGCGCTTGCGGGGACGACGGGCGTAGAGGTCGGCCGTCGTGGGCTCTGCCGGCTCGGGCTCGGGCTCCGGTTCTGCAGCAGGCTCAGGCTCGACGACAGGCTCAGCGGCAGCGGCAGGCTCGGCACCCTCGGCCTCGGACTCCTCAGCAGCACCCTCGCCCTCGGCGGCAGCCTCGCTCGCGGCCTTCTCGGCAGCAAGACGGGCGCGACGCTCGGCAAAGGTCTCCTTCTTGGCGGGCGCTGCCGTCTCGGCGGCATCCTCGTCCGCATCGGAATCGTCGTCGGTCGCAGCAGCCTTCTTGGGCTTGACCGGGGCCGAAGCGGCCTCGCTCACCGGATCGATAATCTCGGACTGAACAACGGCCGTCATCTTTTCCTGCGTCTCGCGGAACTGACGGATGGCACGGCCGATCGTGCGGCCCATCTGTGGGAGCTTATCCGGGCCAAACAGCAAAAAGCCGAAGACCACGATGATCGCGAGCTCACCCTCTCCAATACCAAACACACATACCTCCAAGGCTCGATGTGAGTCGAGCCCGCACCGCGCCATTCGGCCGGAACTCGTCTATTCATTCGGTCAAGTATAGCGCCCGGACGCCAAAACGTCCGAGCGCATCACAAACATATGCCAAACGGCACGCCCTTTTGGGGGGCAAAGATTATGCAGCGGTGATCGAAATCTCTTGGTCGACACCCAACAGCTGGACCACACGCATCACCGGGGGCTGCACATTGGTGCAGCTAAAGCGCTTGCCGTGGTCGACCGCGTGGTGCGCAGCGCCCACGAGCACGCCAATGCCCGTCGAATCGATGTAGCTCACCTGGGCAAAATCGAGCTCAACGGCCTCGGTGGGCTGCTCGAGCGCCAGGTCGATGGCATTGCGCAGGCTATCGGCGTTAGAGATATCGATCTCGCCGGTTACCTTAATGGTGTAGAGCTCTGGCGTGGGGTTGGTGGAAATACCCAAATCCATGTATACGCTCCTTTACGTATCGAAAGTGCGGATAGTACGGGAAGCCGCGCGTTAGGCGCGCTCGGCACGCGCAAGCTCGGCAGCGACGAGCTTAACGGCCAGCACCAGCACATCGAGCGCGGCCTCCAGGTCCTCGACCGTGGGATAGCTCGGCGCGATGCGGATGTTGGTGTCGCGCGGGTCCTTGCCATAGGGCCAAGTGGCGCCGGCCGGTGTGAGCTTGACGCCCAGGTCGGCGCAGAGCGCGGCGACCTTTTGGGCCGAGCCCTCGGGACCATCGAAGCTTACAAAGTAGCCGCCGCGGGGGTGCGTCCAGGTGGCGCAGCCCGTGTCGCCCAAGCCCTCGGTGAGCTTGCGCTCGACGGCCTCAAAGCGCGGGCGCAAGAACTCGGCATGCTTTTTCATGTGCTCCTTGACCGCCTCGATGGTGGGAAGGAAACGCACGTGGCGCAGTTGGTTGAGCTTATCGGCGCTGATGAGGCCGGCCTTCAGGCGCTTGGAGAACTCCGCGATAACCGCGGGGCTCGCACCGATAAAGCCGATACCGGCACCCGGGAAAGTGATCTTGGACGTCGAGGCAAAGGCCACCACGCGGTCCTCGGTGCCCGCCGTGCGGGCAAGATCGAAGATGTTGGCGAGCTCGTCGGTCTCGTCGTACAGGTCGTGCACGCAGTAGGCGTTGTCCCAGAAGATGCGGAAATCGGGCGCGGCCGTGGACATCTCGACCAGGCGGCGCACAGTGTCCTCGCTAAAGGTGATACCCGTGGGGTTGGAATACTTGGGCACGCACCAGATGCCCTTGATGGAATCGTCGGCGGCGACGAGGCGCTCGACCTCGTCCATGTCGGGGCCGTTGTCGGTCATCGCGACGGGGACGTTCTCGATACCCAGATCGGCGGTGATGCCAAAGTGGCGGTCGTAGCCGGGAACCGGGCACAGGAACTTGACCTTCTTGCCGTCGTGCGCGGCCTCGTAAGCCTCCCAAGGGTCGCTACCACATGAGCCGCAACGCCAGAACATACCGGCGATATCGTGCTCGATCAGCAAGCTCGACGAACCCAGTACGAGCGTCTGCTCGGCGGGACAGCCCAGGAACTCCCCTGCCAACTTGCGTGCCGAGGGAATACCCTCAAAACAGCCGTAGTTGGAACAATCGACGTTGCCGTCGTGCAGATCGGCGTCGGCATTGAGGATATCGAGCATGGGGCGCGAGATGTCCACCTGGGAGGGCGACGGCTTGCCGCGCGCCATGTCGAGCGCCAGGCCCTTGGCCTTGACCTCGGCGACCTCGGCTTTGAGCGCCTCGATGGCGACATCGAGTTCGGTGGTTTCCATCTTCTGGTAGATCGTCTGCATGGGGTGCGACCTTTCGCGAAGCGGTACGTTGCAGTTCGTCTAAGTATAGACCGCCACCGCCGCAACGTTATGAAGCCGTGATAGATTAAGTACATCGCAATAAATTACGAATCGCCGCGCATGCCGGCGTGGGGCGCCCAAGGAGGCACTATGGAATACGGATCGTTCCAGGCCGAAGAATTCGGCGACCTGCAGCGCCTGGTCGACGGACTGTTTTACGACCGCCACGCCATCGACCGCCTGGATCTGATCGTGCAGGCCGAGATCTTGGACTTGGCACCCGATCTCATGGAAATCGTCAACCTTTTGCCGCCCGGCTACTACGACCGCCAATCGCTTTGCGACCAGCTCAACTCCGCCTTGGCCGCCCACGGCTGGGGCGCCGTCTACGGCACCGTGGAATAAACCTAGTCATTTATGAACGTCCCCAATGACTAAAACGCCGCTTGTGATGGTGTTCACAGGCGGCGTTTTCAAACTTGTATGTGCTTTTACTCGTCCTTGGGCGCGGGGTGTTTGCAGACAACACTCATGTAGATCATGCCGAGCACGGCAGCGGTGACCGAACCGGCAAGAATGGCAGCCTTGGCAGCAAGAACCTCAAACTGGGCCGTCGGAAAGGCGAGACCGCTGATGAGAATCGACATGGTAAAGCCGATACCGCCCAGAATGCCCACACCGGCAATCATGTGCCAGTTGACGTTGTGCGGCAGCTCGCAGGCCTTGAGCTTGACCAAGGCAAACGTCATACCAAAGATGCCGATCGGCTTGCCCAGCAGCATGCCAAAGTACACGCCGAGCGTCACCGGGTCGGTGAGCAGCGTGCTCATGTCCACGCCCACCAGGCGAACCTGTGCGTTCACGAACGCAAAGATCGGCAGAATCACAAAGTTGACCGGCGTGGAGATCAGACGCTCCATGCGGATGAGCGGCGGGGTCACGCGGTGCATGACGCGCTCGACCTTGGTGGTCGAGACGGTAAAGTCATGCTGGCCCAGGATGTGTGCCTCGTCGTCGTAGCGGTCATCGAGCAGCGGCAGGCACTCGCCCAACCAATCGGTGAGGCTATCGAGCTTAACGCCGCACTTGGCCGGGATGGTAAAGGCCAAGATGACGCCAGCAAGTGTGGCATGTACGCCGCTCTTGAACATGCAGAACCACAACAGCAGACCCAGTACCGAATACGGGGCAAGGCGGTAATGCTGCGTCTTGTTGAGCCACACGAGCGCGCAGGTCACGAGCGCGGCGGCACCCAGCCAAAACGAATTGGGGCTCTGACCGTAGAAGATGGCGATGGCGGCGATGGAGATGAGGTCGTCGGCGATGGCGAGCGTCGAGAAGAACACGCGCACGCCGTTGGGCACGCGATTGCCCAAAAGCGACAGCACGCCCAGCGCAAAGGCAATATCGGTTGCCATGGGGATGGCCCAACCGTTGTGGGCGCCGGCATGGTTAAAGATCAGGTAGATGCAGGCGGGAACGACGACACCGCCCACGGCCGCCAGCATGGGAAGCATGGCCTGACGCGGATTCTTGAGCTCGCCGACCGTCATCTCGTACTTAAGCTCAATGCCCACGAGCAAAAAGAAAATCGCCATGAGGAAGTCGTTGACGAAAAGTTCAACGGTGAGACCGGCCGTAAGGTTGCCCAGACCCACATACAGCGGGGTCTCCAAAAAGTGATGGATGGCCTCGTAGGCATCGGTATTGGCGCAAATGACGGCGGCAATGGCGGCGAAGACCATGACGGCGGCGGAAATCGTGCCGTTCTCGGCAATGCGCTCCCAGATGTCGTGACGCTCAAAACGCTTGCGCTCACGGACGTTGAACAGCTGCTCGGGTGCTGCCATGGGCGGCTCCTTTCACGGGAAGGCTCCCGTCTTAAAAAAGCACGGCCCGCCCAAGTGGCGGCGCCGCGCTCTAACGTATTACGCTTGCATCTAGCCTACCCTGCACGACAAGCACGCAGGCGTGGCCGAAAAGCGGAACCACAGGTTGAACATTATTTGCCCAACGGCACGGGCACGCCTGTCCAAGAGACGACGCGGCGCCGTGCACAAAAAACGACCGGAGCGCGGGGCGTCCGCGATCCGGCCCGTGGCGTTTAGTGAACTAAACCTAGCAGGCGGCCATGATGGGGGCAGCGACCTGCTTCTTACGGGAGAGGACGCCCGGCATCCAGACGCCGTCGTGCTCGTCGGCAATGCCCAGGCCCTTCTGAGCGGCCTCGGTCTCGCCCTCGAGCAGGACCTGCGAGCCCTCCTCCATGATGTCGGTGATGCACAGGACAATGCCGTCAGCACCCTTCTCGGCGGCGTAGGCGCGCATGGCCTCGCGAATCTCGTCGATCATGCCGAGCGCACGACTCTTGTCGACGGTCTCGTACTGGCCGATGAGCAGCTTCTTGCCGGCGGGCTCGAACATCTTGATGTCGTTGCCGACCATCTCGGCTGCGGTGAAGGAGCCGGACGGACGGGTAAGGAAGACCTCCATGCCAAACTTGACCGGGTCGACGCCCACCTGCTCGCCGAGCTTGGCGGCGACGGCGCGGTCGACATCGGTGGTGGTGGGGCTCTTGAGCATGAGCGTGTCGGTCATCATGGCCGAGAGCAGCAGCTTAGCCTGGACGTCGGAAAGCTCAACGCCGAGCACGCCGGCGAGCTTGGTGACGATGGTGCAGCTGGAGCCCCAGGGCAGGCAGATGTAGTGCAGCGGGCCGGCGGTCTCGAAGTCGCCGATGCGATGATGATCGACGACGCCAAAGACCGTGGCGTCCTTAAGACCGGCGACGGACTGGGCGGACTCGTTGTGGTCGGTGAGGACGACGAGCTGACCGGCCTCGACGGACTCGATCACGCGAGGCTCGGCGATGCCGGCGTCGGCGAGCAGCTTGGCGGACTCTGCCGGAAGCTGACCAAGGGCGCAGGCCTCGTAGGTGTTGCCGGCATACTCAACCTGGTTGAGCAGCTGGGACAGGACGACGGTGCTCATGATGGCGTCGTTATCGGGGTTCTGGTGACCAAAGACAAGAACGTTTGCCATGGGTTTCCTCCACTTGATATGTGTACTTGGACGTAGCTATGGTAGCACGCCGATGCCGAGCCTTCGCAGACGGAAGGGCCACGGCATATTTTGGGGCAGGCACGGGGGCCAAGGCTGTCCCTTTTACACCGTGTTGGTGCAAAGTAACCTGATCCCCTTGCACCAGCTATTTACCGGCGGCGCGCAGAGCTACGTAGGCGGCGCCGATGATGCCGGCGTCGTTGCCGAGCGAAGCGACCTTAATGGGCGTCTCACGCGAGGCGGAAAGCGCGTAGCGCTGGAAGTGCTCGCGAACGGCGTCGAGGTAGACATCGGCCGAAGCGGACGCGCCACCACCGATCAGGAACATCTCGGGGTCGACCACGTTGGCGATAAGCGCCAGAGCGCGGCCGAGATAGTCGGCCATGGTATCGGCAGCTGCCAGCGCCAGTTTGTCACCCTCGCGGCAGGCCTGGAACACGTCCTTGGAATCTGAGGGGCCGGTGAGCTCGATGGGCTCGACGCCCGCCTTCTTGCACTCGGCAAGGTAGTTGCTCACCACGCCGGTGGCACTGGAATACTGCTCCAGGTGGCCATGGCCACCGCAGCCGCAGGTACGCTCCTCGGCCGGGTTCAGGCACATATGGCCAATCTCGCCGCCGGCGCCCACAACGCCCGATACCACATCGCCGTTAACGATAACGCCGCCGCCCACGCCGGTACCGATGGTGACCATCACCACGTTCTGCACGCCCTTGGCAGAACCGAGCCAGGCCTCGCCCATGGCAGCGGCGTTGGCATCGTTCTCGTACTTAACGACCGCGTCGGGGCAGTGCTTTTGAATGGCGATCCTCAGCTCGGGCAGGTTAATGGCAATGTTGGCCTTGACCTTGGCATCGCCCGATGCCGGGATGGGGCACGGAACGGCCAGGCCAATGCCCGCCACAAAGGCACGCGGAATCCGTGCCTTGGCGACCACCTGGTCGATAGCCTCGGTCACCGCGGCAAAGCCCGCAGCGTCAACGATGGGAGGCGTGGGCACGCTGGCCTTGGCCAGCAGGTTTCCGTCCTCGTCGAACAGGCCCTCCTTAACCGAAGTGCCGCCGACGTCAATGCCGATGTAGTACTGCTTAGGTTCCATGGGAGCCCACCTTTCTCGTTTAAACATTGTCTGTATGGTACCGCTCCCAAGGCAAAAACCTACCAAAAAGGGACAGGTTTGTTTTGGCAGGTTTTATCTGGGGAAACGCAAATGGCTGCTCAACAGGCCGCGCAAGACCATCCCCAAAAATAAAGGCGCCGGGAGGCGGAGACTCCCGGCGCCCGTCAAAGGGACTATGTTGTCTGTTGGACCGCACGGTCCTTCGCGGCGATAACGCCGACTAGGCCTTAAGTGCCTGCAGCTGCTTGTGGATTTCGATGAGCTCCGTCGCCATGACGCGCATGGTCTCGGTACCGGCCATCTGGTCCTCGGCATGCAGCAGAATCAACGGGGCCTCGCCGTTACGCTCGCCGTTGGCCTCCTTCTTCAGAAGCCCCATGTGAACATCGTGGCCACCGTTATAGGCCTCGTCGCCCTGCTTGATAAGCTCCTCGGCGGCGTCAAAATCGCCCTCCTTGGCCTTTTGCACGGCATTGATGTACATGCTCTTGGCGGTACCGACGTAGCTGATGATCTCAAAGCAGGTCATCTGCAGTTCGTTCATATCCTCCATGCAGAGCACCTATCCCATCACGCTGACGCAGTGGTCGATGATGCCGGCAGCGTTCATGCGGCCGTAGTCGACCATGTTGATGACCTCGACCGGAAAACGACCGGCGACCTCCTTCTCAAAATCGCCCTTGGTGTAGCCGATCTGCGGGCCAAGCAGCAACATGTCGCACTCGTCCAGGTGATCGTGGGCCTCGTTCATGGGACGAGCCTCGATCTCGATATCCAGACCACGGTTTGCAACCTCGGCCTGCATCTTCTGGACCAGCAGGCTCGTGGACATACCGGCATTGCAGCAGAGCATGATCTTCTTCATGGTTTCCTCCTTATAACTGCGCGGCGCGCAGACGACAACTGGTTTTATTCCTTGCGGCTATTGTGCCCACCCCCCTGCATCTTTACACAAGGGAGAGAGCCGCGGGCACCGGCACCGCGTACCGGCGCCCGCAAAGGTGAAAGGGACGAACGTTAGGCGTTCTACTCGGCGAGAGTCTCCTGCTTGGCGATTGCCTTCTCGGAAATCTTCATAAAGGGCAGGTAGACGGCCATGCCAATGACAATCTCGAGAGCCTGCCACACGCCGGCGCGCCAGTCAAAGCCCGTAGCGAGCAGGGCATTGATGACGGGAGGCATGGTCCAGGGCACCTGGGCGATGCAGGGGCTGATGATGCCTGCGCAGGTAAGGCCATAGGTGATGCCGATGAACAGGTCGGGAAGAAGGACAAACGGGATCATAAGCGGCAGGTTGTACACGATGGGGTAACCGTAGATAACCGGCTCGTTGATGTTGAACAGACCAGGCAGGATAGCCATCTTAGAAACGGTCTCGGAAGCCTTGTTCTTGGAGAACAGGAGCGTGTCGAGCAGAAGCATGAGGGTGCAGCCCGAGCCGCCGATGAGGGCAAAGCTGTTAACGATCTGCATGTTCATGTAGTGATCGGGCTGGATGGTGCCACCGGCGGCGAAGGTAGCCATGTTGTCGACAATGAGCATGGTCAGGATCGGCTCGACGGTAGCGCCAGAGATGGTGGACTGGTGAATACCGACGCAGAACAGCAGGTTGGCAAGGGTGTAGATGAGGATAACAGCCCACGGACCGGCGTTCATGATGTTCTTGAGCGGGTTGGAGATGCACGTGGAGATGATGGCGCACAGATCGGTGCCGGCGCACACGGCGAGCAGGGCTGCGGCAAGAGCGAAGATTGCGAGGTTGAGCAGCATCGGGATCATGACGTTGAAGGAGTTGGAGACCGCGGGAGGCACGCCCTCGCCCAGCTTAACCTTGAGCTTCTCGACGCCAGAAATCTTGATGAAGAGCGAGACGGAGAGCAGAGCGATGATAATGGCCGAGAACAGACCGTTGGTGCCGGTGTTGGCAGTCGAAAGGGCGCCCGTGACCTCGGCGGAGGTGATCTTGTCGGTGAGCAGCGGGCTCGTGGCGGCAAGCGAGGCGGTGATCTGCTGCGGCATCATGATGACGAAGGCAGAGATGGCGACGACCACGCAAGCGAGCGGGTTATCGAAACGCTTGTTCTTGGCGAGGCTGTAGCCAATCAATCCGGCCAAGATAATGGCAGAGACATTGAGGGTGCCCAGCGTAATTGCCGAGCCCCACGTCTGAAGGTTGGCAAGGCCCGCCGCATCGAGCGGGAACAGAGGGAACACGACGTTGTTAATAAGAACCGCGATACCCGCAAGGATATAGAGCGGCGTGATGGTCGCGAAGGCGTCACGCAGGGAACGCAGGTGAACCTGGTTTCCCACCTTCGCAGAGACCTCGGCAAACTTGTCGAGGAAGCTCTTTCCGTTGTCACTGGCCATGATTGCTCCTAACTTTCAAATCCGGCCTTTCCTATGCGCACGGTGGTCTGTCGCCCTCTGCCACCAGATGTGCCATGTGTTGCGCGCGGCGGCGCGCGGTCTGGACGTTCGTCCGGTCGCTAATCAACCACGTGGGTCGTGGCGACCTGTTTGAGCCAGGCCGCCGACTTCTTAAGACGGCGCTTATAGCCATCCATCAGATCGACCTCGACAAAGCCATAGCGATTCTTAAAGGCATTGGCCCAAGACCAGTTATCGATGACGGCCCAATAATGGTATCCGCGGCACTTGGCGCCCTCGTCGATGGCCTTGGCCACCCACTCCAGGTGCTGACGTACAAAGTCGACGCGGTAGTCATCCTGGATGGTTCCTTCGGCGTCACGGTTCTTGTATTCGTCCATGATGCCGATGCCGTTCTCGGAAACGAACCACTCAAGATCGGGGTAGTTCTTAGCGCAGTCCATGCCAAAGTCGTAGAGGCCCTGCGGGTAGATCTCCCAGCCGCGGCTCTCGTTCATAACGGCGTCGGGCCATACGTACTCGTCGGCAAAGTGCGGCAGGCCGTACTGGTCGACCTTGCTCGCCGGCGCCTGAACACGCGTGGGGTGGTAGTAGTTGCAGCCTAGCCAGTCGACAACACCCTGCTTGAGGATCTCTTGGTCGCCGGCGCGGAACGGGAGCTTAACGCCGCCCTCGGCCAGGCTGTCGAGCACGTCGGCAGGAAGCTCGCCCTTGGTGATGAGGTCGAGCCACCAGCGGTTGTTGATGCCGCTGGTCATGCGCACGGCCTCGAGGTCCGCCTCGCTGGGGTTCTCCTTGGTGTAGACCGGGGTAAAGCAGTTGATCATGCCGATCTTGGCATCGGCGCGAATAGCGCCCTCGTCATAGGCGCGACGATAGTTGGCCACGGCCAGCGCGTGCGCCAGCGAGATGTGATACTGCACGGTGCGGGCGCGGTTGAAGTCGTGGAGCTGCGGGAACCACACGCCCTCCTGATAGCGCTGCTCGGGCTCGACGATGGGCTCGTTAAAGGTGAACCAGTACTTAATCTCCTGGCCAAACTCGTGGAAGGCGACGTCGGCGTAATGTGCGTAAGCCTCGACAACCTCACGGCTCTCCCAGCCGCCACGGTTAAAGAGGTAGGTGGGCATGTCAAAGTGGTACAAGTTGACAAACGGCTCCAAGCCGGCTTCGCGAGAGGCGCGGAACAACTCGTGATACCACGCGGCACCTTCCTCGTTGAGGTTGCCGTCGGCATCGAGCAGACGGCTCCACTGGATGGAAGTGCGATAGGTATCCAGACCCAAGTCCTTCAAAATGCGAAGGTCTTCCTGGTACTTGGCCATAAAGTCATTGCCGGCGTAAGAGCCAACGCGGTTGTAGAACGAACCCAGATCCTGGATGGACCAGGTGTCCCACAGGTTCTCGAGCTTGCCGCCCTGGTTCCACTGACCCTCAGTCTGCGGGCCGGACATAGCAGCGCCAAAGAAGAAGTCGTTGGGCAGCTGATACTGTGCCATCAAAGTCCTCGCTTTCGTGTTCTAGAGCTTCCGGTTGGAGACGGGTTTGCTTTGGCAGGTTATCCGGCGCGGGCGCGCACCGGTCATACCGATATCCAACCCGCCAAAACAAAACCGTCCCCAAACGGTCGATCCTGTTCTGCGGAAAGATTCCGTTCGTTGCTTAAACTATAGCGCTCTAATTCTAAAAGTAAAGCGTCTTTTTCTTTTTTCTTTCTCGAGCTTCTTAGATAAAGGTTATATGGGTGCCTTGTTAAGGGTTATACTTACTTGCGTATTGATATATGTCGGAAAGGAGGTTCAATGATTCCCAAATACGAGGCGATAGCTGCAGATATTCGTCGAAGCATCGAGGATGGCACTCTTAAACCGGGCGACAAGCTTCCCACCGTCGTTGAGTTCTGCGAGCTCTATAGCGTTTCCAAAATCACCGTCAAACGAGCTATCGAGCAAATCACCGAGGAAGGTCTTATTACCAGCCGACGCGGATCGGGTACCTACGTTAAGGACACGGCGGGGCTTCCCGGCCAGGCGTTTTTCCAGGGCAAAAACGACCGTGCCCAGGGCTTTTCGTATGAGCACCGCGGGGAGAAGGTGACCTCGGTGGTCTACGATTTCTCGATTGTTAATCCACCAGCGGACATCGCAGCCCAGCTGGGAATTGCCGAGGATGACTTTGCCTATCACATCGTGCGCGTGCGTCAGGCCGATGAGAAGCCCATCGTTATCGAGTACACCTACATGCCCCTCGAGCTGATTCCAGGCCTTAAAAAGAAGGACCTGTACGGATCGGTCTACCACTTCATCCGCGAGCAATGTGGGCTGAAGATTTCGAGCTTCCACCGTACCATTCGCGCCGTGGCAGCAACCGAGGAAGAAGCCGAGCGCTTGGACACCAAGCCTGGCTCTCCCCTGCTCGAGCTCACCCAGATTGGCTTTTTGGACAGCGGCGCCGCCTTTGAGTATTCGGTCTCGCGCAACGTTGGCGACCGCTTTGAGTTGCACAACGTAACGTTGGCATAGGTTTTTGTAGTCATCCGGGCGCTCGCTTTGAGCTGTTTTGTGCAGCGCCCGCGCAACACAATGGGGGTATGAACATGTCCGATTTGATTAAGCTGACGCCGATCTTCCACGAGAAGATCTGGGGCGGTCGCCACCTCGAAACCGTATTTGGCTACGACATTCCCGATGGCCCCATCGGTGAGTGCTGGGCCATCTCGGCCCACCCCAACGGCGACTGCCAGATTGCGGAGGGCCCGTATGCCGGCCACACGCTGTCGTGGCTGTGGGCCGAGCATCGCGAGCTCTTTGGCAACTGCGAGGGCAAGGAGTTCCCGCTGCTCATTAAGATTCTGGACGCCAAGGACGACCTTTCGATCCAGATTCATCCCAACGACGAGTACGCTGCCGAGCACGAGAACGGTAGCCTGGGCAAAACCGAGTGTTGGTATGTGCTGGACTGCGAGCCCGACGCCACGATCATCGTCGGCCAGCGTGCCAAGGACCGCGCCGAGGCCGCACAAATGATCGAGGAAGGACGTTGGGACGACATGCTCAACGTGTTGCCGATTCACAAGGGCGACTTTTTCCAGATTGATTCCGGTACCGTGCACGCCATCAAGACCGGCACGCTCATTTTGGAGACGCAGCAGTCGAGCGACGTGACGTATCGTCTGTACGACTACGACCGTCCCGGCACTGACGGCAACCTGCGCCCGCTGCACATTGAGCAGAGCCTCGACTGCATCGACTTTGATGCTCAGGCTCCGACCGACGGCACGGTGACCGCGCCCGAGGTGGACGGCGTGACCGAGCTCGAGTCCAACCCCTGCTACACCGTCGATCGCGTGCGCGTCAACGGCAGCAAGACCCTCGACCAGCGCTGGCCCTTCATGTGCCTGTCGGTCATCGACGGCGAAGGCACCGTCTGCGGCGGCCCCGTCCACAAGGGAAGCTACCTGTTGGCCCCGAGCACCGTCAGCTCCATCGACCTCGAAGGCAAGATGGAACTGATCATCAGCCACCTGTAGGCCACCGGTCCCCAAGCGCTCGCCGGGACGGGGCGCGGGGTTTGGTCGCCTGCTCGGACAGTCCTGCTCGCACGGAGAGCACATTAAGTGCTCTCCGGCTCGTGCGGAACTCGCGATCGACCAAACCCCGCGTCCCGTCCCGGCGAGCCTCTGGCTAGTTACGACAATCAAAAAGCAACAAGGGGCTCCCCCGCTCATCAAACGGGAGAGCCCCTCACCATACATAACGAATCAAGGTGCCTATAGGTAGACCTTTTCGAGAAACGATAATGTGTCCTGAAGACGCGCTCTCTCTTTACGATCGGTCTGCCGATTTACATAAGAAGAAAAGTCCGCAAAGAAGTCTCCGGCGTCAGCCCTCATTTGCTCTATTAGCTCCAAGCGAGCCGAAGGCGGCAACAAACCCGCAAGTCGAACAATATCCGAGCGATGCTTTCGTCGATCTTTATCGTTGCAATGGCGCCCTTCTTCATAGCTCCTATTGATATCAATGTGTGCACGCATCTTGAGGGGAATGATATGGAGCGCATCGAGCAACGTAATGCCCTCTACGTTCGCTGCGTTGTCGCGAATAAATTCGTAGTAGCCATCGTCGAGAATAATTGCCGAAAGACTTGATACGGCCCCGTCAAAGGAAAGAGGTGCCACTTCGCTCGTTTCATCTTCGAGCACAAAATCAGGATGTCGGGCGAATAGCTCAATTTGGCCGGGATAGTCTAGGACTTGCCTTGATCCTTCGGGCAAACAGAACCGATAGTAAGTGCACTTTCCATCGCCGACCTTCCCAGTCTCATATCCGACAGCTTTGATAAATGCCCACAATGCAGTGGCGAATTCAACGCCTTCCCCATCAACAATTACGACGATATCCAAGTCTTCAGTAGCTCTAAACGAATCGCCCTCATTGTCAAATAGAACGCTGCAGGCCCCTCCACCAATAAGGACGTAACCGCCTTTACAGCCGCTCATGGCATCGGCAAATCGCTCTATTCCCCTCACTTTTGACATATCGTCCTCCTGAGCTGTTCGACCGCGTCGAGCAGACGATCTTCTTTGTAATCTGCTTTTGCGCAAGCAACGTATAAGGAAAACGGGTCGACACACTGCAAACCCGTCGCGTCAAAACTAATATCGGACGGCGCGTCCACGGGATACGACCAGACCTCAATCACAACTGCCGCCGGTTCGTACCACTGAGCCTCCAGCCATCTGTCGCCCATATGCTCTTTCAAGGCCTCTAGCTGATATTTTTCGAGAGCAATGGTTGGAGCAGAGTCTTCATGGGCAAGGTCGGACATATAGCTAAGGGCAGACACACCGGAAAGCAGCGCATCAACGGCACGTAGCTCTGTTCTCTCGATAACCTTCTTGAGCCGGATTCGCTCTAAAACTGGCGTGCGAAGATAGTCCTCAAACCCATCTAGCAACGTCTCGGTCGACAGCCCGGCGTCGCACAATATACGCTTTTTGCCGTCCCGCATAATCAACCCAGGAGCTATAGCGGCGATTTCCGAAAGATAGCCGCTGACGCTTGCCGCGCTTTTGCCACACAGACGCGCTAGGTCGCCGGCGGAGCAGTCAACCCATCGTCCCGCAATGAGATTTAGGACGATTCGTTGAGATTGGGACGAAAGCGGAGCAGCGGGAGAAGCACCCAGCACCTCATCGGAAATAACGGCTCCGATAAACGGCAGGAACGCATTTCGCTCATCTCGGATATATGCGATTCCCTCCGAAGAAAGCGCGCGCATAAAACCTAAATCCATAGCATCCCAGCAAATTACCACCGGGTGAACATCTAACTTGCGCACCGCACTGACGAGATTTCGCGCCGAAATGACACTGGGCGGTTCCTTTGGTTCCGCAACAATAAAACGGCCCTGTTTAGACATGCCGAGCCGTGCCAAGCGAAGCGAATACCGCTCAAGATACATGCGAGGAATCTGCATCTCAACTGGCTCCGGGTCGATAGCGAGCTCTAAAGAGAAGAGTCTTTTTGGGAGGCAGTTTATCAGCATGTACAATCACCGTTTTCATTTCGGTTACATTTTAGCGTCTATCTGAAATTATACTGAATCGTATAAAATCATCAATCATCAAAGCCAAGCGCACCATTCAAAACGCAACAAGGGGCTCCCCCGTTCTTTAACGGGGGAGCCCCTTGCCATGTCTAAGTATTCAGCCCACCCGGCCCTCCAGACCAAAAAGCGAACGGGCAAAGCGACGTTCGCAAGCAACGTTATCTAAGGACCTGGGCGGGCGTATGGGGCAACATCGATCGCGAGTTCCGCACGAGCCGGAGAGCACTTAATGTGCTCTCCGTGCGAGCAGGACTGCCCGAGCAGGCGATGTTGCCCCATACGCCCGCCCAGGTCCGCCGGGATTATGACAGCTTGACGATCGGAGCGAATCCCTACATGAGC
>NZ_JBCPDH010000034.1:0-19526 GCF_040915545.1 Collinsella aerofaciens
CCGACAAGAGGGCGACCATTGTGCAATCGCAAGAAGATGACGGGGCGGAATGTCAATCCTGGTCTAACAGAGCCTTATTTAATCCCCGTCCCAGAAAAATCACTGGTGGTTGACGGGAGCGCCGCAGTTTTGGCAGAAGGAGGCATTTGTCTCCAGCTTTGACCCGCACTGGGCACAGAAATAAGTAGGCTCAACTGGCTGAGCATCATCGATCGCGGTCGGCGTCTGCTGTGTCGGCGGAATCTGCTGCACGGGAGGCATTTGCTGGTACGGATTGGACTGCGGAGGCTGAGGCTTGTTCGACGATTCCTTGTTCAAGATAACAGCAAAGGCGACAGCCGCGATACCACCAAACACAACTAGCAAAACGAGAAGGTCGAATACACTAATCATCGCACATCAGCTCCTCATGTTGCGAAAGATGACGGATGCCGAGATTTTATCGCCGCGCCGCAAGCCCCTCCTAGTGCGCAACACCCATCCACCCTGCATGATTTTCTGGGGCGGGGATCAAAATCATTGGGGAATGGTGCGTGGCAAGCGGGGGTCTTCGGGGTATAAGACGGCTAATTGTATGCCGCTTTTTGAAAGGAACCCGTATGCCCAGCGTTGCCGTTCTTGCCGCCGATGGCTTTGAAACGATTGAATGCCTGACCATGGTCGATGTCATGCGTCGCGGCGGCGTGCGTGCCACGCTCGTCTCGATTATGCCCACGCGCGAGGTCGTAAGCTCGCTGCAGATTCCCGTAACCTGCGACGCACTCTTTGACGAGATTAACTTTGACGAATATGACTGCGTCGTGCTACCCGGCGGTCTGCCCGGCGCCACCAACCTGCGCGCCGACCAGCGCGTCTGCGACGTAGTCTGCGAGTTCGCCGCGACCAAGCATGTTGCCGCCATCTGCGCCGCCCCGTTTATCCTGGGCGAGCTTGACCTGCTCGAGGGACGCCACGCCACGTGCTTCCCCGGCTTTGAGAAGAGTTTCCCCGAGGATGCCTATACCGGCGACAAGGTCACGCACGACGGCAACATCATCACCGCCAGCGGCATGGCCCAGTCGCTCCCCTTTGCGCTTGAGCTGCTGCGTACGCTCGCCGGCGACAAGGCTGTCGAGAAGGTTGCCGAGGGCATTCAGCTATGATTTTGGCTTCGCAATCACCGCGCCGCATCGAGTTGATGCGCGAAGCGGGCTATGACATCCGCGTCATTCCCGCCGACATCGACGAGACTCCTTTTGATGACGAGGCCCCGCTTACGCTTGTCGAGCGCTTAGCTCGCGCCAAGGCTGCCGCCGTTGCCGCCGAGCACGCCGAGCCCAACGAGCTGACCGTCGCGGCCGACACCATCGTCACCTTCGATGGCAAGCTTTTGGGCAAGCCGGCAAACGAGGACGAAGCCCGCACCATGCTCCACGAGCTCTCGGGGCGCACACACCAGGTCGCAACCGGCGTCTGTATCGTTAGAGCCGGAGACGCCACAACCCCGCACGCCGCCGAGAGCCTGTCGTTTGTCGATGTGACCGACGTGACGTTCTATGAGCTCACCGACGAGCAGATTGAGCGCTACGTCGCCTCGGGCGAGCCCATGGACAAGGCAGGCGCCTACGGCATCCAGGGCGTCGGCGGGCGTATGCTCGTGCATGATATTTCGGGCGACTTCTATAACGTGGTGGGCCTGCCCATCGCTCGCGTCGCACGCGCGATTCAAAAACTATCGTAATTGCATCTGGCGCTGGGTATCCCCCAGCGCCTACAATTTTGGCGTACCGTACGGATCCCGACCGGGCATAAGGCCCGGCGGAAAACCGATAGGAGTAAAACATGGATACACTGCTTGAGGCCATTGACGTTTGCGATGTCGATGGCTTTTGCTTTGGCAACTATACGGACGAGGAGGCCGGCACCGGTTGCACCGTAATCGTGGCACCCGAGGGCGCCACCGGCGGTGTTGACGTTCGCGGCGGTGCACCGGCATCGCGCGAGACCGACCTGCTGCGTCCCGAGAACACCGTGGACAAGGTCCACGCCGTCTGCCTTTCGGGTGGATCGGCCTTTGGTCTGGAGGCCGCAAGCGGCGTCGCCCGCGAGCTCGAGAGCCGCGGCATCGGCCTCCCCGTCGGCCCCACTCAGGTGCCCATCGTGTGCTCTAGCTGCATCTTCGACCTCGCGTTTGGCGACCCCACCGTACGCCCCGACATTGAGGCTGGCATCTCCGCCGTGCGCGAGGCGCTCGACAACACCCCCACCATGCTCGAGCAGGGCAATGTAGGTGCCGGCACCGGTGCCACCGTGGGCAAGCTCATGGGCCCCGCCACCTGCATGAAGGCCGGCCTAGGCGCTGCCGCCGTGGCACTCGGCCCTGTTAAGGTGGGTGCCGTGGTCTCGGTCAACGCCTGCGGCAATATCGTCGACCCCTTCACCGGTGAATGGGTCGCTGGCATGCGCGCCGCAGCCGATAGCGACCAGATCGTCGACATGGAGCTCGCAGCCTTTGCCGCCGCCGGCTCCATGCAAATGCCACTCGACCGCACCAACACCACCATCAGCTGCATCGTCACCAACGTTGAGCTCACCAAGGCTCAGGCCACCAAGGTCTCCCAGATGGCAGCAGACGCCTATGCGCACGCCATCCGCCCCACGCACACCACGAACGACGGTGACACCATCTACACCCTCGCCAGCGGCAAACTAGACGCTCAGACAAGCGCCGCCGTTCCCTTGGACCTGTTGGGCATGCTCGCCGTAAGGGCTTTGCAAACCGCCATCGTAAACGGAGCCAAAACCGCCAAAACCTCCCACGGAATCCCGGGTGCCGCGAAGTAACCTTACTCGACCGGTTGCCCGGTGGGTCTTGGTTATGTTTGCTGCTCTACAGTCCTGGCTCGCACGAAGAGCACATTAAGTGCTCTTCGGCTCGTGCGGAACTCGCGACAAACATAACCAAGCCCCACCGGGCAACCTACTCAACAAGATCCCTTTCAGCCCAGGCCCCTGTGTACCGCGCGTCTAAGATCTTCAAATTCAAATAATCCGACAATCGATTCTTATAGCAAAGGCCCCTTGGCCTTTAGTTTGATACAAGTTCCGCACGAGCCGGAAAGCACATAATGTGCTTTCCGTGCGAGCAGGACTGTTCGCAGTAGCAAACTAAAGGCCAAGGGGCCCAGTCAACCTATCGGCAGCGATTACTCAACAGTTAGTTGAATTTGAAGATCTTTGAGGCAAGATGGTATAGGCCGAGTGTGGTTTTGTCTCCGGCCCGTCCACGCAGGTTGGTGAAGAATCCGACCACGCCGTAGCGAGCGCGACGATACATGCGCTCGTCGTACTCCTTCAGGTCCTTCCACAGCGTCTTCAGGCGCTCATCGGCACAATCTTCCTCGGAAAGCTTGGTAAGCACCGAGCAAATCGCCATCATCATGGTGAAGTAGCCCATCATGTACGAACGCAGACGCGAGGACTCAACGTCCTGGTACAGGTGGAACGATTCCATCATGATGCGCGTTACGCGGAACTGCTGACCCAGGCGTTTGACCATCGTGGCCTCATTGACGCTCTGGCCCTCGCGACCGATAAAGTAGCGATAGAGGTCGATGTCGGCGTAGTACATGGTCTTGCAGCGCGGCAGCGGCACGTATGCGTAGATATTATCCACGTAGAACGTGTGTGCCGGCATAGGCAGATTGGACTCGCGCAGTACATCGGTGCGATAGCACAGGCTGTGCATGAGCAGGTTCTGATCGGGACGGAAGTGTCCGATCTGATCCCAAGAGAAAATCTTTTTGCGCGGCAGGGCAAACTTGTAGCCAATAGCGGTATGCGTGCCCTCGTAAACCTTCTCGTACACGTAGTTCGAGATAAACAGGTCGACGCGCTGGTCGCGCTCCTCAAAGCCACGCAGAATCGACAGCATGGTCGAAAGCGCCGCACCGTCGAGCCAGTCGTCCGAGTCGACAACCTTGTAGTAGGTGCCCTGCGCCTCGCGCAGGCCCGAAAGAACGGCGATGCCGTGGCCGCCATTCTCCTGGTGCACCGCGCGGATGATTCCAGGATAACGGGCCTCCCACTCGTCGGCCTTGGCGGCCGTCTCGTCCTTGGATCCGTCGTCCACCACGATAATCTCGATATCGGTAGCGTAATTGCTCCCCTCCAAGATGGAGGTGATGCAATGGTCCATGTCCTTGGCGGCGTTATACGAGGGAATACCGAATGTTATGACTTTATGCATGGCAGGCGATAATCTCATCCGAAAGATCGAGGGCGGAATTGGTCACAGCGTCCATATCGTAGTAACGATACTCGGCCAGACGACCCACCGGGTGGAAGTTCGTCAGGTTCTGGACACGCTCAAGATAGCGCTCGTAGAGCTCACGGTTCTCGGGCTCAAGAATGGCGTAGTACGGCGTCTCGCCCGAGCCGGGTGTATAGGCTTTGGAGTACTCCTTCATGATGGTGGTCTTGCCGGGCAGGACCTGACCGGTCATGTTCTTGAACTCGGTGATACGCGTGTAGTCCTCGCTCGTGGTGTAGTTGACGGTGCCCACGGGCTGGAACTGATCCATATCGAGCGTCTCGAACTTCATATCGAGCGTGCGGTACGGCAGCGCGCCCAGGTCGAGGTTGAACAGCTCGTCGAGTGGACCGGTGTAGACGATCTCGCCACCATAGACCTTGCCGTCGATCTTGACGGTAGTCTCGTCGATTTCAAAGAGGTCACGGGCGTCCACGTCACAGAATACGTCGATCAAATCGTGATCGAGCATATGCTCGAACAGCGCGGTATAGCCGTCCTGCGGCATGCCCTGGAAAGGAGCCTGCGGGAAGTAGCGATCGTCATCGCCTACAAAGACGGGAACGCGGCCGGTGATCGAGGGGTCGATCTGGTCGGGCGTCTGGCCCCACTGCTTCATGGTGTAATGCAAAAAGACGTTCTCATAGACATAATCGGCGACCTCGGCAAGATCCGGGTCGTTCTTCTTGCGCAGCTCCATAATGGGCACCTTGACGTCCTTGCCAAAGGTCTCCACGAGCTTTTGGTACAGCTCCTCGCCGCGCTCATCGCCAAAGGCAAGCTTAAGGCTCGCATGGTTAAAGGGCACGGGCATAAGGGTACCGTTGATGTTGGCGAGCACCTTGTGCTGGTAGTCCGTCCACTTGGTAAAGCGCGACAGGAAGTTATGCACGCGCTCGTTAAAGGTATGGTAGATATGCGGACCATACTCGTGGACCAGGATCCCGGCCTCGTCAGTGCAGTCGAAGGCATTGCCCGCAATGTGGCTACGGCGCTCCAAAACGGCAACACGATAGCCGATGGTTTCGGCAAGACGGCGGGCGCAAACGGCACCGGCATAACCGGCGCCGACAACGATCATGTCGTACGCGCCGGCGTTAAAGCCTTCAGGCAGGCCTGAGGTAATCTGCATCGATACTCCTTGTCAAAAGCCACGGGCTCGTTAGCTGGGCTTTTCTCGAACATTCTTCGAGACATATTTATCAGAGCGATTATAGCGCTAATGCGTCCTATAATGAGCTTGCCACACAAGGAAAGCTCAAGCACCGCGGCGTACATTATTGAAAGGCAAACCCGCTAGCAGCGGGTTTATTCGTGAACAGCCGGGCGCCTGGAGCTTAGTGAAACGCTTGTAAGGAGTAACATGAGCGATTTCCTTAACCGTATGAAGTCTGCCGCCAAGGCCGACCTTAAGACGATCGTCCTGCCCGAGGGCGAGGATCCGCGTACCATCGTCGCGGCAAACAAAATCATCGAGGAGGGCCTGGCAAAGCTCGTCATCCTGGGCAACCCCGACGAGATCGATGTTCCCGGCGCCACCGTCATCGACCCGCGCAATGCCGAAAAGCACGAGGAGTACGCGCAGAAGTTTGCCGAGCTCCGCGCCAAGAAGGGTGTCACCATCGAGCAGGCTCGCGCCCAGGTGATGGACGCCACCTACTTTGGCACCATGATGGTCAAGATGGGCGATGCCGACGGCCTGGTCTCCGGCGCCTGCCACTCCACCGCTGACACCCTGCGCCCCGCGCTGCAGATCCTCAAGACCGCCCCGGGCACCAAGCTGGTCTCGGCCTTCTTCGTAATGTGCACCGACACCCCGCAGTTCGGCACCGACGGCACGCTGATCTTCGCCGACTGCGGCCTCAACATTAATCCGTCTTCTGACGAGCTCTCCGAGATCGCCATCGCCTCCGCCCACTCTTGGTCCACCTTCATGGGCAATGTTGAGCCGCACGTGGCCATGCTCTCCTACTCCACCATGGGCTCCGCCGGTGGCGAGGTCGCCAAGAAGGTCCAGGAGGCTGTGAAGTTCTGCAAGGAGAAGGCTCCCGAGCTCGCCATCGACGGCGACCTGCAGCTCGATGCCGCTATCGTCCCCACCGTCGCCCAGCTCAAGGCTCCCGGCTCCTCCGTCGCCGGTAAGGCCAACGTGCTCGTGTTCCCCGACCTCGAGGCCGGCAACATCGGCTACAAGCTGGTCCAGCGCTTCGCCGGCGCTGACGCCTACGGCCCCATCCTGCAGGGCATCGCCAAGCCGGTTAACGACCTGTCGCGCGGCTGCTCTGCCGACGACATCGTGGGTGTCGTGGCCATCACCGCCGTCCAGGCTCAGATGGCTGAGTAGCGTACTGATCCGCTCGGGACCCTACAGGGTAAAGCTCTGAAAACGTCCTCAGGCATGCGAGAAGCCCCGCTGCGCACTACGTGCGGCGGGGCTTCTCGCGCCTTGCGGATTGTTTTCAGAGCTTTACCCTGTAGCGTCCCTGCCGCTACGTGGTGCTCAGGGAATCTGGGGCGGACGGCGGCTTGACTACGAGCTGGGGCTGAGAATCTGAATGATCGGGTGCCGTTGTTGGGAGCGCAGGCGTTGCAGGTGACGATCACTTTGGGACTGGAATTTCCGCCTGCTAGTAGAAAGGCCTCCGGAGCTGTTGCTCTGGAGGCCTTTTTGTCAATTACAGACGAATGCGTTAGTTGTTCTTGGTCAGACGCTCGACGTCGTGGGCGATCATGTATTCCTCATCGGTGGGGATGACCATGACCGTGACGGAAGAGCCGGCGGCGCTGATGACCTGCGGGCCGTTGCCCACGGCCTCGCGGTTCTTATTGTTGTCGATGCGCACGCCCAGCCACTCAAAGCAGTCGCAGAAGGCCTTGCGGATCGACCAGTCATTCTCGCCGATGCCAGCGGTAAAGGTGATGGTATCCACGCCCGCCATGGAGGCGATCATGGAGCCGGCCTGCTGCATGGCCTTATAGGCAAACATATCGAAGGCGAGCAGGCAGCGCTCGTCACCCTCAGAGGCGCGCGTACGGATGTCACGGGCATCGTTTGAGATGCCCGAGATGGCAAGCAGACCGGACTGCTTGTTCATCATGTCGTCGACTTCCTGGTAGCTGTAGCCGCCCTCGCGCTGAAGATAGCACACGGTGGCCGGGTCAATGGAACCACAACGGGTGCCCATCATCAGGCCGTCAAGCGGCGTGAGGCCCATCGTGGTATCGCGGCAAACGCCGTCCTCGATGGCGGCAAGCGAGGCTCCGTTGCCCAGATGGCACGAAAGCAGGCGATGGCAGCGCGAGCCCAGGATTTCCTTGGCCATCATCCACTCGTAACGGTGGCTCGTACCGTGCGCGCCGTACTTGCGCACGTGGTACTTGTCGCACACGTCCTTGGGCAGGGCGTAGGTGTAGGCGACCTCGGGCATGGTCATGTGGAACGAGGTGTCGAAGACGGCCACGTTGGGCAGCTCCGGATACTTCTCGCGGCAATATTCGATTGCCGCGGCCTCGCCGTAGTTGTGCAGCGGGGCGAGCGGGGCCACCTCAAGGATCTTAGCCATGACCTCGTCATCAACGACTGCGGAATCATCGAAGTGCCAGCCGCCCTGAACGATACGGTGGCCGATGCCATCGATCGTAAAGTCGGTCTTCTCGAGCTCCTCGAGCACGCGAGCGATAGCAGAGCGATGATCGGGGAAGGGAACCTCCTCGGTCTGCTTGGCGCCACCGTTCTCGGAATGACCAAAGATACCCATGTCCGAGCCGATACGCTCGCAGTTGCCCTTGGCGAAAACCTCGCGGGTATCGGTATCCAGAAGCTGATATTTAAGACTTGAGCTGCCGGCGTTGACAACAAGTACGTTCATGAGACTCCTTTGCAGTGCAATACGGTCGACGCAGACCTCTTAAGGCGACCGCATTTTAATAAGAAGTTATCACATCTTGATAAATAGCTATCAGACATATCGCCAAACGAGCGCAAAAGAGGGGCTGAACGGCACTTGGTCGTCCAGCCCCTCCCCTCTTGCAATTACTTACTGTTGACGATGCGCTCGACGTCGGAAGCGATCATGAACTCCTCATCCGTGGGGATGACGAAGATCTTGACCTTGGAATCCTTGGCGGACAGGCACCAAGCGCCGTCGCCGCGAAGGGCGTTGCGGGCATGGTCCATCTTGACGCCCATAAAGGCCAGACGGTCGGCCACGCCAGCGCGAACGGCCGGAGCGTGCTCGCCGATGCCGGCGGTAAAGACCAGGGTGTCCATGCCGCACATGGAAGTGGCCATCTCGGCGGCCTTGGCGGCAATCTTGTAGACGAACATGTCGAAGGCGAGCTGGGCCTCGGGGTCGCCGGCAGCGGCGAGCTCCTCAACGTTGCGGCAGTCGTTGGTCTTGCCGCCGGTCACAGCCAAAAGGCCGGACTTCTTGTTCATCATCTCGTCGACCTCGTCGAAGGTGTAGCCGCCTTCGCGCTGCAGGTAGCACACGGTAGCAGGGTCGATGGAGCCGCAGCGGGTGCCCATCATGACACCGTCGAGCGGCGTCAAGCCCATGGTGGTGTCCATGCACTTGCCGTCCTCGATGGCGCACAGGGAAGCGCCGGAGCCAATGTGGCACACGACGACCTTGCGGGCCTCGCCGTTGGTCATCTCGGCGACCTTCTTGGAGATGTAGCGATAGCTGGTGCCGTGGGCGCCATACTTACGGATGTGCAGCTTATCGCAAACATCCTTGGGAAGGGCGTAGGTCTTGGCGACCTCGGGCATGTTGAAGTGGAAAGCGGTGTCGTAGACCGTGACGTTGGGCAGATCGGGATACTGCTCGAGGCAGTACTCGATAACGTTGGCCTCGGGGTTGTTGTGCAGCGGCGCGAGCGGGGCGACCTCGCGAATCTTGGCGAGAACGTCCTCGTCGACGAGGGAGGAGTCGCCAAAGTACCAACCGCCCTGAACGATGCGATGGCCGATGCCCTCGATCTTGACGCCGTTGGCCTCGAGGTCCTTCAGAACGACCTCAATGGCGACCTTATGGTCGGGGAACTCGATGTTCTCGGTCACCTTCTTGGAACCGTTGGCAGCATGGGTGAAGGTACCGCCGGTAAAGCAGACGCGCTCGCAGGAGCCCTTTGCGGACACCTTGTGGGACTTGGTATCGATGACCTGATACTTAAGGGTCGAAGATCCTGCGTTGACGACCAGAACGTTCATGTGTCTCCCTACTAACAGGCGGTGTGGCGCCGCCAGGTTACATACGCTTCAATAATAAACCCAAACGCCCTCGCGCTCGGGTTTATTGCGTTGATATATAAGTTATCGGTGCCCAAATACTCACGGCCTTTGACTTGTAAGACGAAATAGCGCGGGGATATACACCAAAGAAGATATCCCGAGCGCTACAAGCAATATGACTCGAATACCCGCGATGCTGCTCAACGCAGCATTGAACAGATAGAAAAGGATGGCACCCACCGCCACCATCTGGCTTTGGACCGAAATCAGTGAACAGCGCATCGAAGAATCGACAGCATTTTGAAAAATTGAGTATTTAATTGGAGCAAATAACGAGTAAGCAACCGTCTGCAGTACATAGAACACGGGCAGCAAATAGACCGGAGTAAAGGGAATCAAAAACAGAGCAGTCAGGAAAAGGCGCACGATGCCGCAAATACGCGCAAAACGGCCCTTGTCGACATGAGCAATCACACTCGGCACAATAAGCCCCATGGAAGCCGAGGCAAGGAGCTGGACCGCAATGGTCACACCCGAAGCGACGGCATTCATTCCGCGACCCGCAAGCAGCAGTGAGAAAAAGTCTTCCAGGGCGACAAAAGCAAATGCCTGAGAGCAGTCCATGATGAACGCTGAACGAAGAATGCCGTTACGCGCAATAGCGGCACCGATCATCTTCGGGCTAATTCCACGCTTAGGTGTCGCTGCAGTGTCCCCTCTTCGCATCTCAGGAATGCAGGCAACGACAACCAACGTCAACACCATTGCGATGATATCTGCCGAAAGACCAATGAGATATGCACCGACAGACGAAATGAAACCGCCCACGCAAGCGGAGATGGCATAAGAGGCATAGAAAACAAATCGCTCAACGACATTAAGTCTTACGAGCTGGTCCTGAGAGACGCTGTCAATGTAGATCGCTTCTATGGATCCGCTCACACATGCAACTGCAAATCCTTTGAGAGCAAACGCGCCGATTAAAAGCAGAGGAGAACGGGCGAAAAGTAGGGCGGCGTAGTATCCAAGCATTCCCACGACGCCAACGAGACCGCTTGTCTTTCGTCCAAACCTGTCAGCAATATAACCAGTAGGAACCTCAAGAATGAACTTACTCACTTGGTATGCAATCATCATGCTAGAAATCGCTACCATCGAGAATCCGACGAATTCAAGGTAAACCGTCAGAAAATACAAAATGGTGCTGAAGTTCGACAGAAAAACGAACGTCATATAAAGCAAAACCGTACGGTTTTTCATGCTCCGCCCTCCAAGAGCCAATAGCCCAAACCGAAATCTTGGAAAAGCATGAGGGCAAAGCCGTCAGTCATGTGTTACAAGGCGTCAACATTCACTTGACGCCACGAGGCCAAATGGCCTCACGAAGCGAGATGACGCAATAGGTGAAGAAATACCGTCTGGTGTCGATCGGTCCAGGCATTTTGTCGATAGCAAAAATAGATGGGCAAGGCCACGTCATGCGAGCCTTCAATGGAGCACTCGCTCACTTCCAGTCCATCTGTTGCGAGAGAAGAGCCAGAAAAACTCAATATCAATCCCCCGGCTTGAAGAAACTCAGTCTGCGCCCTGTTTTCGTATTCGACGTCGCGGAAGCGGAAATTAACCAGCTGAGCCTCGGGACATTGGTTGATTGCATTGAGACAGGGTGACAAATTAATGGGAACAGCCAGCCTGCCGCCCAGCAACTCACGAACGGTCATAGCACCCACAGATTGATGACCCGCTGGACACGAAAGAACCTTGAGCTCCTTTTCACCCAAGTATTTCGAAGAAAGGACACTATCCCTTGGTTCCTCAAATGAGATGGCCGCATCCGAAATGCCAAGCACAAGTGATTCAAAGCATGTGGCCGTTGGCTGATGCCAAACATCAAGGTGAATCTGGGGGTGCAAGCTTTCAAACGAGTCGTACCAGTTTTCGGAAAAAAGACGCCCCCGCCCGTGAAGACAGGGGGCGTAAAGACGGAAGTGGCCGTCGGGCGAAACGCCGCCGTTCCCCGATTGAGCGTACTTTTTGAGATCGTCGACTTGTGCCAGGATCACGCGTGCACGACGCGCAAATTCTCTGCCCGCCGGAGACAAAACAGCCTCCCCCGCCGATCGGTCGAGCAAAACAATCTGATACTCAGATTCCAACTTTTTGATTGCCGACGAAACGGCCTGTGGGCTCACGTGAACGGCGCGAGCCGCTTTGCGCACGCCGCCGTAGTTCGCTACCGCTTGAAGGTATTCGAGTTGAGAAAGCTGCATAGGTTACTCCAAAGGCAGCCAAGGCGACGGGCCGTGCGTCCTCAGATGAGGTTCTCGCCCAGGTTCTTGCCGCCGAGGACGTGCATGTGGAAGTGCATGACGGTCTGACCGGCGTTGACGCCCTTGTTGGAGATGACGCGGAAACCGTCCTCCAGGCCCTTGGCCTTAGCGACCTCCTGGATGGCGTGGGCCATGGCGCCCATGGTCTCGGCAGGCACGTTGTCGGCGATGTCGCTGTAGTGCTTCTTGGGGATCACGAGGGTGTGGACCGGCGCCTGGGGGTTGAGGTCGTCGAAGGCGATGACCTGGTCGTCCTCATAGACAACGGTCGAGGGGATCTCGTGGTTGGCAATTTTGCAGAAGATGCAATCACACATGGTAGGTTCCTTTCTTACAGACCAAGGTAATTATATTTGGCCGGGATGGTTAGAACGAGAGGTTGTCGTCCGTGTTGGCGGCTTCGCCGTCGGCGAGCACGTCGTTGCCGTCGACGTCCTTAAGGAGCACCGAGACCTTCTGCTCGGCATCGGCCAGGCGGGTGCGCAGGCTCTTGAGGAGCTCGACGCCGCGGGTATAGCTCTCGAGCGACTCCTCGAGCTCCATATCGCCCGACTCCAGGCTGCGGATGATGAGCTCCAGTTCCTGCGAGGCCTGCTTGTACGTAAGCTGCTCGACCGGGGTCTTCTCTGCCATATCTGTTTCCTTTCCTAAAGGTTTATCGCTATGAAACGCGGCCTACTCGACCGTATCGACCGTTGCCGCCACGTTGCCGTCTGCCATGCGCACGCGGATGGTATCGCCGGGCTTAAAGGTCTTGGCGCTCGTAGCCACACCGTCATCGCTGTACGCGATGGAGTAACCGCGGGCAAGCACCTTGAGCGGCGACAAGGCATCGAGCGACGCGGCAGCTCGGCCCAGGTCGGACGCAGGTTTGCTGAGCATCGTGCGCCCCTGATGCTCCAGACGGGAACTCGCAAGTGTGAGCGCATGGCGCTTGCCATCAAGCCCCGAGGTGCTTGCAACCAGACGCTCGGGCAGGCGCTCAAAGTTGGAGCGGAATGTCCCGACCGAGCGTGCGATGGCGCCGGACAGACGATCGGCCGTCAGGGCGAGCTCAGACTCGCGACGCTCGACCATAAACGTGGGGTCGTTGAGGCACGGGCGGCACGCGGCCGCATCGAGCGCGTCGCCCAGACGAGCCGTATAGGTGTCCCAGGCACGACGACCGCGCTGGTCGAGCATTTCCAGATCGACCTGATCCGACCCGATCATCGAAGCCATCGCGGCGCCCAGACGCTGATGGCGCGTCTCGAGCACATCGACCAACTCCGTCATAGCCGGCGCCACCGATTCTGCCGCAGCCGTGGGCGTGGAGGCGCGACGGTCGCTCACCATGTCGCAGATCGAGGTATCGGGCTCATGCCCAATGCCCGTCACCACGGGCACGGGACAAGCCGCCACCGCACGGGCAAGCTCCTCGTCGTTAAAGGTCATGAGGTCCTCGAAGGAACCGCCGCCACGCACGAGCAAAATGCAATCGGGCGCCGGCGTAATGGCAGCGGCACGACGCAAGCCTTCAATAAGCTCTGCCGGCGCACCCTCGCCCTGGACCTTTGCGCCCACGCAGACAAGCTCGACGAGCGGGTTGCGACGGCGCAGCGTACGCTTGACGTCGTCGATTACGGCGCCCGAAAGCGAGGTGACAACCGCCACGCGCGAGCAAAACACCGGGATGCGGCGCTTGCGCGCTTCGTCCATCAGGCCCTCGCGGCGTAGCTTTTCGGCCAACTGAGCCACCTGCTGACGCAGCAAGCCCTCCCCCGCCAGCGAGAACGAGCGGGCGACGAAGCTCATGCGACCCGTAGGCTTGTAGAGATTGAAGCTGCCCTTAAAGCTTACCTGCATGCCGTCGCGCAGATCGAAGGTGCGCTTAAGGTAGGCGCCCTTCCAGATGATGCAGTCGACGGCCGCCGAGTCGTCCTTGATTTGGAAGTAGCAGTGGCCGCTTCGGGCATTGGGACCACGAAAACCCGTGACCTCACCCAAAACGCTCAGCTGCGGAATGGCATCGAGCGCGCCGGCGGCGATCTCCACCGCTTGGCTCACGCTGAGCTCTTTGCGCTCCTGCTCGTCCGAACCGTCGAACTCGGCGGAAACGGCATTGCCGGTTAGATTCCAGCCTGCCACGCAGCCTCCTTTCGTCATCGTGCACACGGGCTCCGGCCCTGCGCAAATTCAAGTCCAACACATAGTACAGCGCCGCGAGGACACGAATCCCCGCGGCGCCTGCCTGCCCTATTTGTTATCGGTTGGAGTTTCTGTTGTAACGAGCCATAAGGTAGAGCAGTTGGATGATCGAAGTGAGCGCCGCCGCCACGTAGGTGAGCGCGGCTGCCGTCAGCACCTTCTTGGCACCGTTGACCTGCTTGGAACTCATGCCCGACTGCTCGATATACGCCACGGCGCGGCGACTGGCATCAATCTCGACCGGCAGCGTAACGAGTTGGAACAGCACACTAAACGAGAAGAAGACCAGCGCGAGGGTCGTGAGTCCCGCGATGTTCATGAACAAGCCCATGAGCAGCACGATCGTCCAGGTGTTCTGGGTAAAGTTGACGACGGGGACCAAAGCGGTGCGTACCTTCATCATGGCATAGCCGCTTTGGCGCTGGGCGGCATGGCCCGCCTCGTGACAGGCGACGGCAACGCTTGCGACCGACCCGCCCGAACGGTTGGCATCCGACAGATACAGGTTGTTGTCCTGCGGGTTGTAATGATCGGTGAGCTCGCCGGCAATGCCCTTGATGCCCACGGCGCTACAACCGTTGGCATTGAGCATGCGGCGAGCGACCGTGGCACCCGTATCGCCGTCCGAGCGCACCTTGGACCACGTCTTGTACGTCGAGTTGATATAGCTCTGCGCGGCAAGGCCAAGCACCGTGCAGACAAGAACAACCAGCAGGTACAGCGGGTCAATGCCAAAGCCGTATCCATAGTAATAAGGCATGCGAATTCCTCCGAATCGAGTTACACGTTGGAGGCATTCTACCCACTCAGCCGGCTAGGCTTCCCTATAACAGTTCAATCTTTCCGTCCTTCACGGTGAGCCCCATATTGCCGGAAAGCAGATCGTCCAGACGCGAACCCACGAGCTCAAAGCGCCAGCCTTCGCGCAGGGGGCTCTGCTCGGGATGCTCAATATAGTCGGCCAGGTCATCGCGCGAGGCAATGACCGAGGTCGCCACGCCCGAGCGCTCGGCAACCAGGCGAATGAGCGCATACATCAGGTCCGTCACGCTCTCCAACTCCGGCGAAATCTGACGGTGCCCGCGCACCATGAGCGGCAGGCGATCGTGTGGGCAGCTCGCACCGCGCTTAATGGCCATGAGCGCGCCGTCCACGTCGCGCTCCCCCAGCTGGTCGGTACCGCGAATGCTGCGGAACTCCTCAACACGAACGGGATTACGTTTAACCAGGGCCAGCAGCGTATCGTCGGACATGACCCACTTGCGCGGGATGTTGCGGCGCTCGGCGCGGTCCTCGCGCCAAGCGGCAAGCTCGCGTGCGATGCCCAACTGGTGACGGCTACACGAGTTGATGCGCTTGACCTTGCGAAACGCCTCATGGCGGTCGGCGCGGTAGTGCGACTCGTCGGCCAGCGGACGCAACTCGTCGAGCACCCAGTCCACCCGGCCCAGCTCGCGCAGGCGACTCATCATCTCGGTATAGGCGACGATCAAGTACTTGACGTCATCGATCGCGTACTCGATCTGTTTGTCGGTCAGCGGGCGGCGCGACCAATCGGTCAGCGACTCGGTCTTGGGCAACGAGACGCCGCAAAACGTCTGCACGAGCGCGCCGTAGGAAATCTGCTGGCGCTCACCCAAAAAGGCGGCGGCCACCTGCGTGTCAAAAATGGGACGCGGCAGCACGCCCACGGTATGGAGAATAACCTCCATATCCTGCGAGCAGGCGTGAAACACCTTGGTCACGCTCTCATCGCCCATAAGCTCGGCGAGCGGCGACAGGTCGTCGATCACCAAAGGATCGACCGCGACGCTCTCGGCAGGGGTGGCAATCTGAACCAGGCACAGGCGCGGATGGAATGTGCGCTCGCGCAAAAACTCGGTATCAACGGCAATCGCGTCGAACTCGCGAGCGCGTTGGCAAAAGTCGAGCAGAGCCTGATGTGTGGAAATGTACATATCAACCCATCGAATAAGGTTAGGCCCGAAAAACACGGGTAGGATATCGGCATTGCCTTACAACTATACTCGGTTAGTCACAGAACGGGAACGTAAGTATGCGCTGCCTTATCATCCACAACCCGGCATCGGGCCCCAGCTCAGATGAAATCTACGCGTTCACGCACGCCCTCGCGCAGGGCGGCGACGAGGTCGTGATGCGCTTTATCGGCGATGGCATGGAACCCGAGGACGCCGTGGCAGACGTGCGCGAGTTTGATCGCGTGGTCGTTTCGGGCGGCGACGGCACCGTCTCCAACGTGCTCGACCAGATGCGCGGGTGCGGTGTCCCCACGCTCGTCTTCCCCTCCGGCACAGCCTGCCTGTTCTTTAACAACATCGGTAATGCCCCCGAGGCAGCGGCGCTTGCCAAGGCTTGCCGCGCCGGTCGCACGGTCAAAGTGGACATGGGCGAGCTCTTTTGGCTCGACGAGAACGGCAACGAGAAGCGCCACGGCTTTATCATCATCGCCGGCTCGGGCTTCGACGCCGAGATCATGATGAAGGCCGCCCCCGCCAAAAACGACATCGGCGAGATCGCCTATTTCCTGTCGGCGCTCGCCACACCCAACCCCACGGTGGCGCATTTTACGATTGAGCATGACGGCATTGTCGAGGAGCTCGATGGCATCTGCTGCATGGCCGGCAACACCTCGGTCATTCAAAACGACATCAACCTGTTCCCCGATTGCCGCATGAACGACGGCATGGTCGACATCGCGGTCATCGAGCCCGTAAAAACCGTCCAGCTCCTGCCCACTGTGATCACCGCCGCGCTCGACCCCGCCGGCAAGGTGCTCGGCCGTCCGCAGTTCAAGATCATCCAGACCAAGGAAGCCAAGATCACCTGCACCCCGTCGCTGGGCATGCAGTTCGATGGCGAGATCATCTCCAGCAATTCGGGCGTCTTTGGAGCCCGCGCGCTTCCGCAATGCCTCGACCTCATCGTCGACGAATTCTCCCCGCTCGGAAAATAGGAGGACCCTATGAACGACAATCCCCTGCTCGGCTTTATCATCATCGTTTTGGCCATGCTCGTCGGCTATGCGATCAACGTGATCCACCGCCGGAAGAAGTAATTCCACATTGGTATGATATTCATCCAATTATCGTCTCCCCTGCTGTTTATGCATTTGCCAAACAGCGGGGGATTTTCTTTGCGCCCCGTACAAGGCGCTTTATTCAGGTACGGTAATTGCAGGACGTCTTTATTAAAGTAAAGCTACAAACCGAGTATAATTAACCACTCATCGCATATTTCATTACGCTTATCGAGTAAGTTTCTTTCATAGATGAATATTGTTTCCAGTTCGTTACGCTAATGGGGTGTCTTTATTGGCTGAAGCTCTCTGGCAACGGAGAGCTTTCGCACGCTGGGAGGGAAAATGAGGAAAACTCACCCCGTCAACGCGCTCAAAAAGCTTGGCATAGGCCTCGCCTTTGGAGCTGCAACCATCATGTCCATGCCGACGTCTGCGCTCGCCTGCACGCAGATCTACATGGGCAGCAAGCTCACGGCGGACGGCAACACGTACTACGGCCGCGCAGAAGACTTTGGCGCACGCTACATCAAGCACTTTGGCATCGAGCCCGCGCACAAGGACGGCAGCGAGTACACATCGCTCGAATCCGGCTTTAAGTACAAGTCCAAGGGCGCAACCTACCGCTACACCTTCGTTCGCGACAACCCCTCTCAGTGGGAAGATCGCTATGACGCTTATTCCGAGGCCGGCATCAACGAGAAGGGCGTCTCCTGCTCTGCCACGCTGAGCACCTCCTACAACGAGAAGGCCGAGGAGGCCGACCCCGTCACCGAGGAAACCGGTATCGGTGAGTACAACTACGCCAGTGTCATCCTGGGCGAGAGCGCCACGGCCCGCGAGGGCGTCAAGCTCCTCGGTAGCTTGGTCGACGACCAGGGCATCTGCACCAACGACCAGATCATCATCGCCGACAACAATGAGACCTGGCTGTTCGCCGGACTTTCCGGCCATCAGTGGATCGCCATGAAGCTCACCGACGACGTCGCGTCGCTCAACCCTAATATCGGGAGCCTCAACTACGATGTCGACCTCAATGACACCGAGAATTGCCTCCACTCTGAAAAGATCCAATCCATGCCCGAAGAAAAGGGTTTCGCCAAATACTCCGCTGACGGCAAATTCGATGTCGCCCAAACGTATGGCGAGAGCCTCGCCGATTCCGGCGTAAACCAGTGGTCCCGCTATGTGCAAGGCCGCGATTATTTTGGTAGTCAGCTGACCGAAGGCACAGATTACGACATTATCACAGTAAAGAAGAAAGGAAAACCTGACCAAAAGGGAGCCATGGTCAGCGAAATCCAGCCCCTGTTCTTCAAGCCTGGCAAGTCTGGTTGGAGCACTTTCGAGTTGATTCGCGCCTTCGGCAACCGCGGCGAGAACGTCCCTGGCCTCAACGCGAATACTGATGGTGTTTATTGCATCGGCAGCGAGCGCAACACCGAGATCAACCTCTTCCAGATTCGTCGCGGGTATGACCCCGAAGTCGCTACCATCCAGTGGGAAATGCTCTCCCGCGCCGCGTACTCCGTCGCCATCCCGTTGTACTCCGCTCTGATAACTGAGGTCAGCCCGTATTTCAGCGATCAGACTGTCTCCTTCGACCACTGCAATGAGACCGACATCGTGAACAACGAGGAACCCGAGAACTCTATCAACTACGTCCTCATGGACATCAGCTCGCTCTGCTTTGAGAACCCTGACACCCTTGGTATCAGCGTCCGCGCCTACCTCGATGCGCTCCAGAACGAGCTCATCGAGCAGAACAAGGAAGTTGACGCCGCCATGCTGGCCGAGACGACCACCGAGGGCCGCACTGCCCTGGCCAACAAGGCCGGCAATGCTGCCACCGAGAACACCTACGTCAAGTGCAAGGCCTTGCTCCAGGAGATGCGCGCCTATCTGAAGGCTGAGAACTTCGACCAGCCCTTCACCCCGAGCGACCTGAACACCGAGACCAACGGCCTCAAGGTGTCCATCACCTACGCCAAGGACGCTCTTGCCACCGACCCGGTAACCCCAGATCAGCCTGGCACTCCCGAGCAGCCTGGTACTCCTGAACAGCCCGGTACCCCCGAGCAGCCCGCTAAGCCCGAGCAGCCCACCACCAAGCCCGAGAAGCCTGGCAAGTCGGACACCACGACCACGGTAACCACCAACAAGACGAACACCAAGGGCGGCCTGCCCACCACCGGTGATCGTTTTGATGGCCGCGTGGTGGCTGCATTCGCCATCGCTGGCGTTGCCGTCATCTCCGCGGGCGGTTACTTCCTCTACCGTCGCAATAAGGAGTAACGTCTTAGCTGAGCGGGCGAGGCAGCAATGGCAGCCTCGCCCGCTTAACCCGCCTTTTTGATCGACGGGAAACCCGGGTTGATTTTCAATCTCAACGCAACAGCCTGAACGGACCCCGCGTTTCCGCAGCTAGCGCAACGCGGAAATAGCTCC
>NZ_JBCPDH010000035.1:0-19081 GCF_040915545.1 Collinsella aerofaciens
CAACCGTATTCCAGATTCTAGGACGCCGGGCCGACTCGCTTCGGATGGGGCTCTACACCAACTTTCTCGACACTACCTATGCTCAACCTGCACTGCGTTAACTGACCCGCCAATAAGGGACAGGTTTATTTTGGCAGGTTTTATCTGGGGAAATATCGCGAGGCAGTCGCCCCCCTAGCACCCATCTCACTTCGAGAGACACAAGAGGGGCGACTCGGCTGCATCTACTTCTTCCGATAGCGGCGGTTGCGGCTCGTCGATGAACCCATTACTTCGATGAGTCCTTTATCCGCCATTTTTGGCAGATGGTAGCGGACGGACGAAATTTTGACCCCCGATGCAACCGCTATTTCTCGCGCCGTCATATCCACTTCGGCTCTGAGAGCCTCCAGGATCCTATCCGCTGTCGAAGCTGACGATTCTCTGCTCATATCGATAATCTCAAACGTGTCTTTGCCACATTTTGACAGGACATGTTTATCGACAAGATTCCCGCAGATCAGGCGAATGTCATCCGAATCCCACTTCAGGGCCTCTCGTATTTTTTGAACATCGCATACGCACCCATGCTCCCGCATAAACATGAGCAATGTTTCCTCGCGATCCGTCAGCTCGGTGCCCACATGGCTCTGAATCCACGTGCGGTTTTCAGCAAGCTCCGCCCCGTGCCGGGAAAGCAGCACCGTAAACGAATCGGCCTTAACGATAAATTTCGGCCTTCCAAGCGAACGAGACTCCATCTCGCGAATCATAGCCGGGATACCAGATCCCTGGCTTTCTGCAACGGCCCCCTCGGCATGCTCTAACGGCGTCGCCCCCATTAGGCTCATGAGCTTTGGGTTTCGGCAGCGCGATTCCCCGTCTGCAAGATTGTCCACCGTCTTTCCGCCCCAAAGCCCACCGGGGTTTTTGATCTCTATTCTGTCTGGATAGATATCGACACTCACGGCCTGCCCCACAAACATGGGCGAATATTCTCGATGGATGCAGGCGTTTGCCAAGGCCTCGCGCAAAACCTCCTGGGGAACTTCCCAATCCTCCCTTCTGCCAGCGCCTTGCACTATCGCCGCTTTGCGCAAGTTCCGTCCAATCGCGACAAGGGCATCTTCGATGCAAGCCGGAATCGGGCCATCGCACAACTGGCGGTCAATAAACCGGGGTTGCCCGGGTGCAGATTTTTCCACATCGGAATGAACGGCGACATCAATCATGAGTTTGGGATAGAACTGCTGGGGGTAAATTCCCGCCGACAGAAGCCCTGCGAGCTTCACCGCACCATCCTTTGTAGTGATATTGAGTCTGACCAGCTGCTTTTCCAGCGTATCGGCCCCGCGCAAAACGCGGGGGGTCTGCAGCCGGCGATTTGCGATAATAGACCGCACGACATCTGGATCCAAATCCTCGACTGTTGCCTCCGAAACCACCGTGCCGTCTGCATCGCTCGGAAGTAACGCACTCTGTAGCTCATATAGCTCAGCGGGTGACATCTTGATATCTTTATCATCCACGCGCTTGTAGCTACCGTTCTGCACGCCGCGCGCGCCGATATAGCAAGGCTTCGCTTTAAGCTCAAGTTCAAAGATGCGCACCAGAAGCACCTGGAGCCCGTCGACCTCGCCTCGATCAAGCTCGTACCGCGGCGCATGGGTCACCACTGCCGCTGAGCCTCCGTCTCCGATACCCGAAACAAACTGATCGCGCACCCTATCGATAGCAAAGTTAGCCGAAGGAACAAATCCTTCGGCTTCGTTTAGGCCCAAAATAATGAGCCCACCCGCAGTGTTCGCAAAAGCGCTCACTGTCTCCCATACGTCTGCGCTCAATTTATTCGTGCAGGCTTTAACTTCTACCGATGCGTCATCAGTCCCCCGCCTGCGAAGGCGCTCAACGATAAGGCCAAGAGGTTCATCCAGCAGCATTGGCATTCCGTCTCTCTAAAACGATAGATTTATCTCTCTAAAGTATAGTATATCTCTCTAACTTTAGAGAGATAAGCACCTTATTTTAGAGAGACATTTAGAGAGATGTATCGAATTCACTGTTAGATAGCCCAATGTTATCTCTTTAACTGGCTTTCTCTTTAGAGAGACAATTAGAGAGACGAGCGCGACCTCTCTAATCAAGGGCACCACTCTTTAAGGTGCACACTCCCTAACCGTGCCCTAAGTTGCGGTGAAATAGTCCCCCGATTAACCTGCCAAAAAGGGACAGGTTTATTTTGGCGGGTTTTATCTGGGGAAACGCAAAATAGCCCCACATACACAACCACCGCAGCTCCATATGAGGCAAATGAATCAGTAGCGTCTATCCCAAATCTTGAGTATTTGTTCGACAGAACGGCCCCTGCCGGCTCCTGCTAGACTGGTAGATTCCCAACCGTCCATCCAGGAGCCGCAATGTCGCGCAAGTCCGCCTACAAGCAAGTACTTTCCATCGGCGCCGCCGTGGTGCTGGGGTTTGCGCTGTTCACAGGGTCGCTCGACGGAGCGCCCAAGTTGTTGTCGCCGCAAAGTGATGAACAGGCGGCAGCTCTGGCCGAAAAACAAAACGAAAGTCCCAGCCGCACCGACGACGAGGCGGACCTGGTCGATCGGCTCGAATCAGGAACGGCGAGCTCCCCGGACCCTCAAAACAGCCAGGACTCTGGCGATGGCTCCGATTCCGCCGCAACCGACACCGGCGACGGCGCTTCCGCGGACAGCGCCGCCACCCCCATCGACGAGGTCGAAAACCCCGACCTCAACCGCGCCCGCGGTGTTTATCTCAGCAGCATTCCCGACTACGCCGGCAACCCCTACGTTGCCCTGCGCGCCGACAGCACGCACCCGCTCGGCACACCATCATTCACGCTCGATGAATACGAGCGCGCTACAGAAGAGGGTTGCTTTAAGAAGTTCTCCAAGCTTGACAGCCTGGGCCGCACCCGCAAAGCGCTCGCCTGCGTGGGCCCCGAATCACTCGGTCAAGGCGAGCGCGGCGATATCTCGCGTATCCATCCCGCTGGATGGCGCCAGCAGCGCTACGACTTTATTCCGGGCCAGAGCCTCTACAACCGCTGCCACCTCATCGCCTGGTCGCTCTGCGGCGAAAACGCCAACCGCAAGAATCTCCTCACCGGCACGCGTTATCTCAACGAGACAGGCATGCTGCCGTTTGAGGAGCAGATTCTCGGCTACATCCGCGAGACGGGCAACCACGTGCTCTATCGCGTCACACCCATGTATAACGAAGAGGAACTTGTCTGCCGCGGCGTGCGCCTTGAGGCGCAATCGGTCGAGGACCACGGCAAGACCCTCTGCTTCCACGTGTACTGCTACAACCTGCAGCCGCACGTGCAGATCGACTACGCCACCGGCCGCAACCAGGCATCCGGAGACTAGTGCCGACCGCACCGCCCGTAACCCAAAAATGATTCGTTTTCCTCCGTCCCCATGGGATCAAAAAAGGCCGCCCTGGATTACCCAGGGCGGCCTTTTCGTCAGCGTCCACATTGCAGGCAAAACCACACGCTACTTGGCGCGGCCCTCCTCATAGCGCTCGACCAGCTTGGCCTGAACATCGTAGGGAACCTGCTCGTAGCCAGCGGGCTTCATGGTAAAGTCACCCGTGCCGCGCGTGATAGAGCGCAGGCGCGTCGAATAATCCGTCAGCTCTGCCAGCGGCGCCTGGGCAATGACCACGGTGTCGCCGCGCTCATCGGTCTCCATGCCCGTCACGCGACCGCGCGATGCCGAGATGTCGCCCATCACAGCGCCGGCGTAGCTTTCGGGAATAGTCACCGTGATTTCCTCGATGGGCTCCAGCACCACCGGGTCGGCATCGGCGCACGCCTTGCGCAGGCCGATGCGAGCCGCCGCGCGGAACGCCATCTCGTTGGAGTCGACGCTGTGATACGAGCCGTCGTACACAGCCACGCGAATGCCCGTGAGCGGATAGCCGGCAATGATGCCGTCCTTCATGGTCTCCTGGACGCCCTTGTCCACGGCGGGGATCAGCGAGCGCGGAATGCGGCCGCCCACGACCTCATCCACAAACTCGTAGCCGTCGCTCGTGCCGTCGGGCCCAATGAGCGGCTCCACGCGTAGCCAGCAGTCGCCATACTGACCGGCACCACCGGTCTGCTTCTTGTGGCGGCCCTGGGCGCTCGCCGTGCGGCGGATGGTCTCGCGATACGGAATGCGGATCGGCACGCTCTTGGCCACGACCTTGGTGCGATCCTCCAGACGGTTGAGCAGCACCGAAACCTGCGCCTCACCCACGGCGGAGATGATAGTCTGGCCCGTCTCCTCGTCGCGGTCGATACTCATGGTCGGATCGGCCTTGCATGCTTTCTCGATAAACGTATAGAGCTTTTCCTCATCGCCGCGGTTCTCGGCCTCGATGGCAATGCGGTACTGCGAGTTGGGAAACTTAAACGCCGCGGCCTCGACCTTACCGGTAATCGAGAGCGTGTCGCCCGTCTCGGCAGCCAGCTTGGGCGCCACGATGATGTCGCCGGCATAGGCATGGCCAACCTCGGTCATATCGCGACCGCACATCACATACAGGTGAGCCAGACGATCGCTCTTGCGGGTACGCGCGTTGATCAGCTCAAGGCCCGGCTCAAGCGTGCCCGTCAGCACCTTGATAAAGCTGATGCGGCCCTGCTGCGGATCGGCCAGGGTCTTAAACACAAACGCCACCGGACGGTCATCGTCGCTCGAAATCTTGAGCGAATCGCCGTCGATGAGCGGCATCTCGCCGTAGTCGGTCGGCGCTGGGAAGTACGTCGCGATGTCGTCCATCAGCGAGTTGACGCCCTGCTCCTTAATGCAATCGCCCGCAAAGACCGGCACAAAGATGCGCTCGGCAATCGCCTTCGACAGCAGGCCCTCAAGCTCCTCCTGCGTCAGCGTCTCCTCGCCTTCCAGGTACTTCATCATCAGTTCGTCGTCAGCCTCGGCCACCAGCTCGCACAGATGGTCATGGGCTTCCTCGGCCTGGGCACGATACTCCTCGGGAATCTCCGACTCAACGGCTTCGGTGCCGTTGCAATGGCGCGCCTTCATGCGCACCAGGTCGATGATGCCGTCAAAGTCCTCGCCCTCGCCCCAGGGAAGGGTCACGGCGCCCAGGCGCGTGCCAAAGCGCTCCTGCAGCAAGTCCATTGTGGTCGCAAAGCTGGCCTCGGAGCGCGACAGGCGGTTTACGAACACCGCACGCGCCAGGCGCAGGTCCTCGGCGGCATACCAGAGCTTAACTGTCGTAGGCTGCGGGCCGGCCTCGGCGTCGACCACAAACAGAGCCGTCTCGCAGACGCTCATCGCGGCAAAGGCGTCGCCGATAAAATCGGGGTAGCACGGGGCATCGAGCACATTGATGCGCGCGCCCTTCCAGTCGATCGGCGCAATGGTCGTCGAGATGGAAAACGCACGCTTAACCTCTTCAGGGTCATAGTCGAGCGTGGGCTTGGTGCCGTCGTGGCCGCCCAGGCGGGCGGTCTTGCCGGAAAGGTGGAGCATGGCCTCGGCGAGTGAAGTCTTGCCCACCCCGCCTTGGCCTACGAGCACCACGTTCCTTACGTTACCGGTCTTGGGAGCACCCATGATGACCTCCTTGCAGGGCCGCGCGCAATGCGCGACGCCAACGGGGAGAGTTCGCGGTCGGTGCCATCCCGGGAGCAGCATGGTCGGCAGCCGAGCCGACTCACCCTCCAAATGTCCTATGCCACCACCCTACCCTCACGGGCGGCTGTCCATGCATACCTTTCGGCACACGTATGAATACAGGCGGCGAGAGGAAGAGACAAGCTTGTGGGGCGATTATTGAACCCCGTCGATGCAAACAAAAAGCCGCCACAGACCGTAAGACCTGCGGCGGCTTCGCCTCAATTAATAGTTGAGTAAATACCTGAGCCTACCCCTCGATACGGCTCAAGAACTCACGCGTGCGCTGCTCGCGCGGATGACTGATAACCTGCTCGGCAGGTCCCTCCTCGACAATGCGGCCGCCATCCATAAAGACCACACGACCGGCAACATCGCGCGCAAACTGCATTGCGTGGGTCACGATCACCATCGTCATATTCTGCGCCGCAAGGTCTTTAATGACACGCAGCACCTCGGCCGTCAGCTCGGGATCGAGTGCCGAGGTCGGCTCGTCAAAGAACAGGATCTCCGGGTCGAGCGCCAAGGCGCGGGCAATACTCACGCGCTGTTGCTGACCGCCCGAAAGCTCACACGGAACCTTGTTCTCGTTGCCCACAAGCCCCATCTGAGCAATCAATTCATGCGCACGAGCTTCCGCCTGCTCGCGCGGGCGCTTAAGCACGCGGATCGGCGCGTCGATGATGTTTTTCAACACGGTATAGTGCGGGAACAGGTTGTAATTTTGGAACACCAGGCCGAATCGCGAGCGCGCCTGCTTGGGCACATCGCCCTTCGCATAGACCGCGCCCGAACCCGCATCCGTCGCAACGGCAAGGTCGCCAAACGAGAGTGAGCCTCCGTCGAGTGTCTCGAGCAGCGTGGCACACCGCAGCAGCGTGGACTTGCCGCCACCCGAAGGCCCGATAATCGCCACGACCTCGCCACGCTTCACCTCAAGCGAGATATCCTTGAGCACCTCATTGCCGCCAAACGCCTTACGCGCGTTCGATATATTCATTACCGAATTAATCATGGTAGTAATCCAATTTTTTCTCGGCGGCGCCCAGCAGCATCTCGACGACGAAGTTAAAGACCCAGTAGATTAGCGCCGCGATCGCAAACGGCACCATGCTCACCTGCGAGGCGACCAGCGCCTTGGCCGTCGAGAACATCTCCCCCACGCCGATGGCAAACGCCAGCGACGTGTCCTTGACCAGCGTGATGATCTCGTTGCCCATCGCCGGCAGAATACGCTTGGCAACCTGCGGCATCACAATGTACAAAAACGTCTGCAGGCGCGAGTAGCCCAGCGCCTCGGCGGCCTCGTATTGACCGCGCGGAATGGACTGCAGGCCCGAGCGATAGATCTCGGCAAAGTAACCGGCGTAGTTGATGATGAACGCTACGACGCACGCCGTCCACTTGGAATCGGGCGTGAGCGAAATGCCAAACACGTAGTACGGGGCAAAGTAGATGGCAAACATCTGCAGCATGAGCGGCGTACCGCGCATGACCGAGATATAGATGCGCGCAATCCAGCGAAGCGGCGCGATTTTGCTCATGCGCATAAACGCCACGGGGATTCCCAGCGGAATCGACCCCAGCAGCGTCAGCACAAACAGCTGCAAGCTGACCAAGAACCCCTGGCCAAGCATCTGCATCATGACCTGAATAGACATTACTTAAGCACCCAATTATCGAAAGACAAACCATAGCTTGAATATTTATCGCAGAGGTCCTTGACCGTGCCGTCCTCGTAGAGCGCCTTGAGCGACTCGGCTACAGCATCGGCCGACTTGGTGTCGCCCTTCTTAAAGCCAACGGCGTAGTGCTCGCTGGACAGCGGCTCATCAAGCTGCGTATAGGCATCGGGCTTGGCGGCAAGCTGATACTGGGCAATCGAAAGATCGCACGCCACGGCATCGACCGCGCCGCTCTCGAGCTGCATAAAGGCCGTGTTGTACTCGCCGATCGTGTCGAGCGTGGCAAACGTCGCTGCCAGATCCTTCTGATCACCCTCGAGCACATCCTGCGCAGCGGAATCGGTCTGGGTAATCACAGTCTTGCCGGCAAGATCGTCCCAGCCCTTGATGCCCGCATCCTTCTTGACCACCAGCACCTGCTCGTTGAGCATGTACGGCTCGGAGAACGTGTAGTCGTCCTCACGGCCCTCCATGGTAAAGCCGTTCCAGATGCAGTTGATGGCGCCCGAGTTAAGCAGCGTGTCCTTGGCATCCCAATCGATGGCCTCGTATTTGACCTCCCAGCCCTGCTTATCGGCAACAGCCTTGGCAAGATCGAGATCAAATCCGGTGTACTCGCCATCGTCGCCCACAAAGCCGTACGGAGGATAGGACTTATCAAAGCCCACCACGAGCTTCTTGGACTCCGCAGCGCCCTTCACATCCTTGGCCGCGGCAGAGCCAGCAGCGGAACCCTTACCGGCACCACCACCGCAGCCTACCAGGCCAAGGCCTAGAACCGTAGCGAGCGAACCGGCTAGACCAACAAACTGACGACGAGACATATCGGTATTCATGGTATTCCCCCTTGATGGCACTTTAGTTAGGTAAAGTGAGTCATGTAACGTTCAGAATCATACACTTTAGCGTGATAGAGCACAAGATGAGTTTGCCCGCCGCGCGAGGGGTGCGGGGGTTAAGTTTCCTGCTCTACAGTCCTGCTCACGACGGAGGCCACATTAAGTGGCCTCCTGTTCGTGCGGAACTCGCGATAAACTTAATTACGCGCCGCTCCCCGCCCGCGCCGGGCAAACATCGTTGGACTTATCACTGACAGGAAATGGCCGCTTGCATATCGCCCGCTGGCTTGGCACGGTACAATGCTTGCAGCTTTTAATTCATGAATTAGTGGAGTTTTTGATGGCAGAATCTCGTGCGGAGCGTAAGGCTCGTCGTGCTTTGATCGAGGCGGCTGAGGGGTCGGGGGAGAAAAAATCTTCTAAGAAATCCAAGTCGTCTCTGAATGCGAAGGGTAAGTCGGCTAAGGGCAAGGCTAAGGCCAAGCGTCCCGGCTCTCGTCGGAACGACGATAAGGCATCTCAGAATCGCTCCAAGCGCCCGTATAAGAATCCGGTTCCGTCTGCGCGTAAGGCCGTTGATCCCAAGTCTCCTTGTTCCATCATGAAAGCTTGCGGTGGGTGTACGGCGCTCAATCGTCCTTATAAGAAGCAGCTCGCCGCCAAGCAGGCTGCTATGGAGGAGCTTTTTGCTTCGCTTTGTGAGCGTGAGGGCATTGCTGTAGATCCTATTCGTGGCATGGGTGTCACCCTGGGCGACCCGGGCAAATATCCTGCGCCGCGTGGCTTTCGTCATAAGGCTGCCACTCCCTTTGCTCCCGGTAAGGAGGGCGCCGTCCGTTGCGGTTTCTTTGAGCGCGGCACGCACAAGATCGTTGCCGTACCCGAATGCCCCATCGAGGCACCGGGCGCCCGTCAGATTCTCAACGGCATCGCACACGAAGCTGAGCGGCTGCATATTCCCGCCTTTAATGAGGACAAGCATCTTGGTTTGCTTCGCTATGCCATCGTCCGCTGCGGCTGGCGTACCGACCAGGTCATGGTCACGCTCGTGACCGCTCAGCGCGACTTGCCGCATGCGCAGGAGTTCTTTGAGGCTGTCGCCGCACTCAATCCGCACATCGTCACCGTCGCCCAAAACATCAACGGACGTCCCGGCAACGCCATCCTCGGCGAGGAAACCCGCATTGTATATGGCGCCGAGTGCATGCGCGACCAGCTGCTCGGTTGCGAATTCGATATCTCCCCCACCGCGTTCTATCAGACCAATCCGCAGCAGACCGAGCTGCTCTATCAGCTCGCTATCGACGGCATGGATCTGCGCCAGGGCGATGTGCTTATGGATGCTTACTGCGGCAGCGGCACCATCGGTCTTTGCGCAGCTAAAGATGCCCAGAACAAGGGGATCGGCATCATGCTGCTCGGTGTGGAGCGCAACCCGGCGGGCATTGCCGACGCACGCCGCAATGCCGAGCTCAACGGTCTTACCCGCAGCGCCTGGTTTATGGCCGACGATGCCACCGATTACATCCTAGATGCCGCCGACAACAACGAGCGGATCGATGTCCTTTCCATCGACCCGCCGCGTGCCGGCTCCACCCCCGAGTTCCTCGAAGCTGCCTGCGCACTTAAGCCGCGCCGCATCACCTATATCAGCTGCAACCCCGTGACTCAAGAGCGCGACCTGCATCAGCTCCTCGACGGAGGCTATCGCCTGCTCAAGATCACGCCCGTCGACATGTTCCCTCACACCGACCACACCGAAACCGTAGCGGTCCTCGAACGCCGCTAACCAACCTCAGTATATTTTTGGGACAAGAAAGGGGGCGACCCGCCTGGGCCGCCCCCTTCGCTTGGTTTATAAACTCCGCTACATCCCATTGCGCAGATCGCACACGCCGGCTGCCGCCATCTCGCGCAGCAGCGTCTCGCGGTCGCGCGTCACGATCAAATCCAGCGGGAAGTGAATCTCGTCGAGCATCTTGCGCGCGTGATCAAGCTTGCCAATGGCCATGCCAATGTGGGCATCGGTCGACACGCCAATACCCACGCCCAGCTCGGCGCAGCGCTCGGCAATCTTGCGACACACGTTCCAATGCTCGGCATCCGTGCCATGCTCAAGACTATGGTTGTTGATCTCGATAATCTTGTGCTTGGCCTTAGCCGCCAGCAGCACCTCGTCGATATCGAACGACACGCCCGAGCGACCCGTGTGGCCCAGCATAAACACCTTGGGGTGCTCCAGGGCATTGATATACATCTCGGTCGTCTGGGCGAGCGTCGCGCCCTCAGCAATCTGCGGATTATGCACGCTTGCAACCAAATAATCCAAATTACGCGTAACCAAATCGAACAGCGAATGCTGACGGCTGTACGAATCGCCGGCAATATCGAGCGTGACAGGAGTGTCCTCGCCAAACAGGCTTCCGTCCAGCGAAACGATATCGGCCTCGGCACCACGCAGCACCAGCACGCCGCTCCAAATGCGCGGCCAGATATCCTGGTTGATAAAGAACTGATAACTGCGCAGGTCATTAGGGCAAGCCGTAACCATAGAGCTCAAATGGTCGGCAGATCCGAGCACCTGCAGGCCACGTTCTGCCGCCCAGTACACATTCTCCTCAATGGTCGAATATGCATGCGCAGAGAACATCGTATGAGTATGAATGTCACAAGAAAGCAGGTAGGGCATCGGGTCTCCTTATCTGGCATGGCCGTCGCTTATATTCATTGTACGCATAGCCTTCGATAGTCGTAAAACCACTCCATCCCAAAGACACAACGTCCATGACAACGGGGTCCGGCTTAGCACCAAACCCCGTTTCACGTAAAACATTGTAGGCAGAGCGCTTTACTTTTAACGATACTCGTCCGCCAACTGTTTCCAAGCGGGTAGCGAATTGATGATCGTTTCGTAACTCACGCAATAGCCCAGGCGGAACCAACCCGGCATACCAAAGCTGTCCGAGGGAACCGCAAGCAGCTCATACTTCTTTGCGCGTTCGCAAAACGCATTCGCATCGGGCTCGAGTGCCTTCACCCACAGGTAGAAAGCACCGTCCGGTTCAACATAGGTATAGCCGTAGTCCGCCAAGGCGTCGGTAAGCGCCGTGCGGTTGCGAGCATAGGCCTCAACGTCACTCGGCTCATCGATGCAATCGATAATCACGCGCTGGAAGAGCGCCGGTGCGCACACGAAGCCCAGCGTACGGGCAGCACCCGCAACAGCCGGCATCAGACGCGCTGCCTGAGGATTCGTATTGGGAACCAGGATCCACCCCACGCGCTCGCCCGGCAGCGAAAGCGACTTGGAATACGAGTAGCACACGATGGTGTGCTCGTAGATCGAAGGCACCCAAGGCACCTCGGCGCCATAGACAATCTCGCGATACGGCTCATCCGAGATAAGCATGATTGGGTTCTCGGGATCGCGCTTGGCGTTGACCTCGCGCAAGATATTGGCCAGTCGCGTCAGCGTATCGCGCGTATACACGGCACCGGTCGGGTTGTTGGGCGAGTCGATAATGACGGCCGCCGTCTTATCGCTGATCGCCTTGAGCACGTTGTCCACGCTCAGCTGGAATGTGTCCTCGTTGGCAAGCGCCTCGACACACGTACAGCCGGCCTTCTCAATCCAAACGCGATACTCCGGAAAGTACGGAGCGATAACAATAACCTCGTCGCCCGGATTCGTAACGGCGTTGAGCGTACAGGTGAGCGAAGCCGCCGCGCCCACGGTCATAAAGACATCCTTGCCCTCATAGCTCGTGCCAAAGCGACGGTTGAGCGACTCAGCAACGGCGGTACGGCACTGCGGCAGGCCCGGTGCGGGCGTGTATCCGTGCAGCTGCTCGCTCGGCAGTTCAAGCGCCTTTTTGATGGACTCCGCGACGGCAGTGGGAGCAGGAACGCTCGGGTTGCCCAGCGAAAAATCAAATACGTTTTCCGCACCAATCTGCGCCTTGCGCTCAAGGCCATAGCTAAAAATCTCGCGGATGATAGAGCTCTCTGCACCGCGAGCATACATGGTTTCGTTGATCATCTGTACCCCTTTCGCATAGGCGCTATTGTACGCTTTAGTCGGGCAAAGTGCCGCAGCAATGTTGATTGGGGACAGACTTAAATGCGTGAAAACGCTCATTTAAGTCTGTCCCCAATCAACAGATGACCCCATATCGCTCAAAAGAAAAAGCCTCCACAGGTTTCCCCGCAGAGGCTTTCGCCACAAAGGCTATTTGTCGGCGTCGGTGTCGGCACCGGCATTGGCGGCACAGTCATCGCCGGCATCATCGGATGCGGCTTCGGCATTCTCCTGCATAGCCGCCTGCGCAAAGGCTGCGGCATCAGCCGCCAGCTCCTCCTCGCTCATGCGAGGCGCGCGCTTCTTGGTCGGCATGCCGGCCGCCTTGGCATTGCGCTCCTCCTTGGCCGCCAGGATATCGCCCTCGCGCTCAAGGTAGGCATCCCACTCGTTGTCGAGCAGGGCGCTCACGGCGTCGCCTTCGACGGTCTCGCGCTCAAGCAGCACCTTGGCCATCAGATCGAGCTGATCGCGACGGGCATCCAGGATCTCGACCGCACGACGATGGGCCTCACGCATAATACGCTGAACCTCGATATCGATGCGACGCGCCGTCTCCTCAGAGTAGTCCTGATGATCGGCGTAATCGCGGCCCAGGAACACCTGATGCTGCGCCTCGCCAAACACCTGCGTGCCGAGTTCCTCGCTCATGCCCAGGCGCGTGACCATCTCGCGCGCCATCTTGGTCGCACGCTCCAGGTCGTTGCTCGCGCCCGACGTGATGTCGTCGCACATGAGTTCCTCGGCAACGCGACCGCCCAAGAACACGGCGAGCTCGTCGAGCATCTCGTTCTTGGTCTTGAGGAAGTGATCCTCCTGCGGAAGCTGCAGTGTGTAACCCAAAGCCTGGCCGCGGCTGACGATCGAAATCTTGTGAACCGGATCGGAGTGCTCCAGGATGTGACCCACCAGGGCGTGACCGCTCTCGTGGTAGGCAATCGTGGTGCGCTCGGCCTCGGTCATCACGCGACCCTTGCGCTGCGGACCGGCAATCACGCGCTCCATCGACTCCTCGACCTCGTCCATCGAGATCACGGAACGATGGCGGCGGGCAGCCAGCAGCGCAGACTCGTTGAGCAGATTTGCCAGATCGGCGCCGGTGAAGCCAACGGTCATCTGGGCGAGCTTCTCAAACTTCACGTCCTCGTCCATCGGCTTGTTCTCGGCATGCACGCGCAAGATCTGCTCGCGGCCCTTCACATCCGGACGGTCGACCGTGACCTGACGGTCAAAACGACCGGGACGCAGCAATGCCGGATCCAGGATGTCAGGACGGTTGGTCGCGGCGATCAGGATGACCGACTCGCTCTCCTCAAAACCGTCCATCTCGACCAGCAGCTGGTTGAGCGTCTGCTCGCGCTCGTCGTGACCGCCGCCCAAGCCAGCTCCGCGCTGACGTCCCACGGCATCGATCTCATCGATGAAGATGATCGACGGGGCCTGGGACTTGGCCTCCTTAAAGAGGTCACGCACGCGGCTGGCGCCGACACCCACGAACATCTCGACAAAGTCGGAACCCGAGATGCTAAAGAACGGCACGCCCGCCTCGCCGGCAACGGCCTTGGCCAGCAGCGTTTTACCGGTGCCCGGAGGGCCCACCAGCAACACGCCACGCGGGATCTTGGCGCCCAGCTTGCGATAGCGATCCGGATCGCTCAAAAAGTCGCGGATCTCCTCGAGTTCCTCGACTGCCTCGTCCACGCCGGCAACGTCTTCAAACTTGACCTTGGGGCGCGTGGCCTCGTTGGTCTTGGCGTTGGTCTTGCCAAACTGCATGTTCCTGTTGTTGGCGCCCATCATCTGGCGCATAAAGTAGAACATGATGGCGATCAGGGCGATCGTCGGAAGCACGCTCATCGCCAGGTCGCCCCAAAAATCGGGATCATTGGTGTTGACGATGTACTTGGTATCGGGGTGCTCCGCCATAAGCTCGGCAAGCGAATCGGAGCCGACATAGGTCGAGGAGAAGCTCTTGAGCTCGCTCGTATCGCCCTTGTCCTTCTTCGTCTTCCAGTAATGACCCGTCACGCTTCCGTCTTGAACCGTATAGGTCAGATCTTCGACGCGATCCTGCTTGATGGCGCTGACCATCTCGCTCGTCGCGAGCTTTACGGTATTGCTGGAATTGGCAAAGCCGGAGCCCATGTTAAAGAAGGCGTAGCCCAGGAGCGCGCAAGCCAAAATAAAATACAGCCAGCCCGTACGCGTGGGCTTCTTGCCTCCGGGCACCCCCGGGATCTTAGGCTCCCGGGGAGTCTGGGAATTGTTATCGTTACGGTCGTCGGGCATCTTACGAATAAACCTCCGGTTTCAAAATGCCCAGATACGGAAGGTTACGATAGCGCTCGGCATAGTCGAGGCCGTAGCCCACCACAAAGGCATCGGGGCAATGGGTTCCAACATACTTGGGCGTGACGGCCGAGGTACGGTCCTCAACGTCCTTCCACAGGAAGGCAGCGACCTCCAGAGAAGCGGGCTTGCGGCTCTCGAGGTTCTTCATCAGATACTTGAGCGTCAGGCCCGAGTCCAGAATGTCCTCGACGATCAGCACGTCGCGACCGCGGATGTCGATATCCAGGTCCTTAATGATACGCACGATACCCGAGGACTTCACACCGTTGCCATAGCTCGAAACAGCCATGAAATCGATGTTGGTCGGCAGCTCGATCTTGCGCATCAGGTCGCCCATAAAGACCACAGCGCCGCGCAGGACCGCAATCAGCACCAGATCCTTACCCGCGTAGTCGCGAGTAATCTGCTCGCCTAGGCGAGAGACGATACCGTCGATATCCTCCTGCGTAAACAGAACCTTCTCGATATCCGGATGTTGAGAAGCCATGACAACCCTTTCTTGTGCTTATCGCCCACACACCGCCGTATGGACGCGAACTTCACATTCTAGCAGCGCACGGGATATATTTTCCAGCCCATACGCCATCAGCGCGGGAATACCGTCAACGTCGCACAGAATAGCTGGCGTGGGACGCTATTCCGCATCGACCACACGAAGCAGATACGCCACGCGCGTTGCGGCCGTGCATTTAAAACGCTCGTCCGTGCGAACGCCTGCGACCCATACCACGGCACCTCCCGGAGCCGTTCTCACCACGGGAACGCCTGCGCGCTCAGAAACAGGAATACGAGCCTCGTTGAGTAGGTCGGATACCTTCTTACTTCGCCCACTCATGCCCAACGGACACATCACATCCCCCGGCACGGGACCGTCTACCCACAGACGCGCCAAACGCGCCTCGGCGGGAATCTCCCCGCGCGAGCCGGCGAGCATCCGTTCGCTATCGCGATCGGCAAAGCCCAGCGTCGCGGCATCCACCATAGCGGCCACCCCTCCGGCGCCCGCGAGTTCGCGGGCACGGCGCACAATATCACACCCCGGCTCGACGGCCATCGGCTCTGCCACCAGGATGCGGCCCGCCCCCAGCGGCAATCGACCGGGAATGGCGACCCAATCGGCAACTAACCCCTCGCGCGCCGCCGGGGCCTTGAATGACAGCATGCCAAACTCCACGCGCGCATCGATTCCCGCCGGCAGCGTGACCGAACCCGAGCCTTCGGCGACACAGGCGAGCACGCGCTCCACATGCCGCATCTCCGGGCGAGCGTCGGGGTCGATACGCTTAATTGCCAGTCGCACCATGCGCCGAGCAATCACCACCTCGGCCGCGGCCAGTCGGCGAGCGTCAAGGACCAGTGCACCCGCTGCCTCCTTACGCAGGCAGCTTCGAAACGCCTGCGCGGAAAGCTGGGAAAGAAAGGCGTCCTCATCGCCTAAGATCTCGCAGGCGGCGCCAATCGTCTTACAGACGCTCGCGTTGCGCTGCGCCACCACCGGCATCACCCGATGGCGCACATAGTTACGCAAGTACGACACGTCCTCGTTGCTCTCGTCCTCTCGCCACGGCTGACCATGCACCTGCAGATAGCCTACGAGCTCATCATGAGTCAGGTCGAGCAAGGGACGCACCACGATATTCCTCCGGCGAGGAATGCTCGATAGACCAGCGGGCCCCGAACCCTTAATCGCGTTCATCAAAAACGTTTCCGCGCGATCCGAAGACGTGTGCGCGGTGCAGATACGAGCCGCCGTTCGCGGTGCCCCCGTCTGGGCGCAGAGCTCGCGAACATACCTCCGCGCCGCGGCATAGCGCACCTCGCGGGCAGCCGCCTCGATATTGCCCGATTCATCGTCAAAATAGGCATGCTCAACACACAGCGGCAAGCCATATTGTGCGCAGAGCTCACGCACGAAGGCCTCGTCGCCATCGGATGCCTCGCCGCGCAGATGATGGTTCACATGCAGCACGTGCAGCCGCTCGCGCGCGATGGGGGCTACACCACGCCCATCCAGAATATCCAGCTTTGATGTGCACGCCATAAGGAGCAAAGCCGTCGAGTCCGCACCACCTGATACCATGAGCACCACGGGGGCAGCCGTCTGCCGCGTTGCCAGGGCCTTATCATCGGCCCACGATGCAGCATGGTGTCCATAATGCTGAGATACCGTTGGCATTTGCTTCCTCCTCTATTCGTTCGCACCCATTGTATCCTTTGGAATCTTATGTCTCGTCTGCACCTTCATATCCTTGGCAGCGGCTCAAAAGGCAACTGTGCGCTCATCGAAGCCCCCCGGGGGCTCATTATGGTCGATGACGGACTGTCTCGCCGCGAGACATTAAAGCGCATGGCAGAACTGGGGCTCTCGACAGACAACGTCTCGGCTCTTCTCATTACTCATGAGCATAGCGATCACATCAAGGGCCTCGATGTCTGGTGCAAGCACTGGCACGGCCCCCTCTTTGCCAGCAGGGGCACACTTTCGAGCAAAGAAAGTCTTTCGCATCTGCCTGTCGAGGAATTCGATCCCGGTGACACCCTATCCATTGCCGGCATCCAGGTGCAAACCTACTCAACATCACACGATGTCATCAATCCTGTCGGCTATCGATTCAATGCTCTCGATGATTCAATCGGCTTTGCCACCGACACCGGAGAACTATCGAGCCAAGCCATGAACACCCTCAAAGATTGTCGAGTCCTTGCGCTCGAAAGCAACCACGATGTGACCATGCTGCGCGAGGGAGAATATCCCCGCTTTCTTCAGGAGCGCATCCTGTCTGCAAGGGGACACCTCTCCAACGACCAAGCCGCCGAAGCCGCGCGCGAACTTGTTACCGATCGCACCGAACAGCTCATTGCCATGCATATCAGCCAAGATAACAATCGTCCGAGCCTTACCGTCAAAAGCTATGCCAAAGCTCTAGCCGCAACCCTGGATGACGAGGTCGGCAGCTCCGCCACCCTTCTCCAAGGATCACGAAAACTCTCGATATGCCCCGCAAGCCAGTATCGGCCAGCAACCATTCAATAGGCTTTCCTAGACAGCAAAAGGGGCCGGGAGTCGCTTCCCAGCCCCTTTTGTTATCTTTTAATAGCGCAGAACACCAACGAAGTTAGTCGATGGAGATCTTCGTAACGTTCTTCTTCTCAACGATCTTGGGAACCGTAACGGTCAGGATGCCGTCAGCGTACTTAGCCGAGAGGCCCTCGCTCGAAGCGTCCTTAAGATACACGCCACGCGTCGCGCTGTACGAGCTGAACTCCTTCTGCAGGAAGTTCTTGCCCTCGTTCTCCTCGTCTTCCTCGACATTCACGCTAATGGACAGACGGCCCTCGTTAAGCTCGACATCGATATCGTCCTTGGCGACGCCGGTCAGATAAGCCTTGACCTCATAGCCATCGCCCTTATCCTCAACGTCAACGGGGAACGCCTTAGAGGCAATTGAGTTGTTCGCTAGGTCGCTCATATCATCAAACAGATCGAACAGCGAGCTTGCAGAGGGACGAACGCCAAAAACCGAACGATAAGGAACCATGCTTGCCATGTTTACCACTCCTTTATAGGACTGCCGAGTCATCTTCTAGGTGACTGGGACTTCTTTTGACGCTCTTATATATGCCCACCCAGTGCTCATATATACATCGACTATAAAGTTTTTTGAGTCCACTACTATAAGCATATCTAAGTGTATATGACTCAGGTTTTAGGAAGGTTAAGGTTCTTTGAACCAGAGCTTAAATAACGAGTATGTCCACAGCTACAAATAACAAGGGGCTTACAATGAGCGCGTATACGTTGTTGGAAACGAGCTAAAGGGCATCATGGACGACCAAAACCAGAACAATATGTTTATGCCGACGCAGGGGGAAGATACTTCCGCGCAGCCACCACGGTTCCATCGCCCCCACATCTCGCAAGAGCCCATTAATGATGCAGAGCCCGAGTATGTTACGAGAAATCGATATCAAACGCTCGAGGATGCCCAGACGGGACGTAAGCATATGGGCGTCGCATCGAGCGATCCCGTATATCTGAAAGATGCACCGTTATCAAAAAACAGCGCGATCAATGACGTCCCGACGAAAACGCCCAAAACTCGACAGCAAAGAGGTCCTCGACCTAAGCAAACCTTAACGCATTCGGCTCGTTATCTCGAGACGCCAAAACAAGGGAAAACGATCTTCGTATCGTCAAGTAAACGACGTAAGCAACATCGACTGACAATTCTGCTTTTGATCATTGTGGTCATAGCAATTGCCCTTGTGATTCGATTTATTGTCTTTAAATAAAAGCTCATTACCCATAAGCCCAACCGGGTTACAGGTGAAATGCAACTATATTGTGAAGTGTTAACGCAAAAAAGGGGGAGGCCGCGAGGCCTCCCCCTTCTTCAAGTCATGCGACGGCTCGGTGCCGTCCACCGGTCAGCGGCGCCCTGGCCTCCCACGGGCTGACCCCGCAGTACTCTCGGCGCGATG
>NZ_JBCPDH010000036.1:0-16221 GCF_040915545.1 Collinsella aerofaciens
CCGTACGATCTTTCGGGCGGGCAGCGTCAACTGCTTGCATTGGCAAAACTGCTGCTAATCGGCCCCGAACTGCTATTGCTCGATGAGCCCACCAAGGGTCTAGACCTGTTCAGCCGCCGCATCATCGCCCGCGCCCTGCGTGACCATGCGAAGGCTGGCGGCACCGTCATCATGGCTACGCACGATTTGGACTTTGCCGAGCAGGTAGCCGACGACGTCGCCATGATGTTTGACGGCGAGATTGCCTGCATGGAGCCGCCGGCCGACTTCTTTGCCGACAACGTGTTCTATAGGGCGTGATGGGATGACGGACTGTCGTTTCTCGCGTTTGCTTGCAAAACTGGAGATCCCGCTGTTGTTGGCGGTGCCGGCGGTGATGGCCGCCGCGTTGCTGGCGGGTGTTGAGCAGGCAGCGTTGGCCATGCTGGTTGTGGTGGCGTTGGTGCTTGCGCTGTTCTTTGCGGGTTACGAGGCATCTCGTCCGGGTTTGCGCCAGATTATGCCCACGCTGGTGCTGGCGGCGCTGGCGGCGGCGGGGCGCATCCTGTTTGGGCCCATTCCCGACTTTAAACCGGTGAGCGCCATCGCCATTATCGCGGGGGCGACGCTTGGTCGCCGCAATGGTTTTATGGTTGGCGCGCTGGCGGCGCTGACCAGCAATTTCTTTTTTGGACAGGGCATGTGGACGCCGTGGCAGATGTATGCCTGGGGGCTCGTGGGATACGTTGGCGGTGCGCTGGCGTATGCGGGCGCGTTCGACCGCGCCGACGGCACCGTGCGCATGCCGGCGCTGCTGGCGTACGGCTTTGCGTCGGGCCTGCTCTATGGCGTCGTGATCAACGCGTATGACATCATTGGGTTTGTACAGCCGCTTACTTGGGCGGGTGCCGTGGCACGTCTTGCCACGGCAGTGCCGTTCGATATTACGCACGGACTCGCGACATGCGTGTTTTTGGCCGCCTTGTACAAGCCCTGGTGCCGTCGCATTAACCGTGTCGTCGTGAAATACGGGCTGTAAGGCATTTCGCGTTCCCTCACGAACTTGCGGTGGAATAGTTCTCGTTTTTGGCTATTTGCTGCCCAAACAGGAACTATTCCACCGCAACTTATAGGGGGAGAGGGGTCACATGATCTGTTTTCCTCTGTCCCCCAGGAATTACTTGGGGCTAGAGCTTTAGCGTGAGGGTGACGGGGCAGTGGTCGCTGCCGAAGATATCGCCACGGATACCGGTGTCGCGAACGTTGGCGGCGATTGAATCACTTACCAGGAAGTAGTCGATGCGCCAGCCGGCGTTGTTCTTGCGGGCATTAAAGCGGTAGCTCCACCAGCTGTAGATGCCCTCGACGTCGGGGTTTGCCGCGCGCCAGGTATCGGTGAAGCCGGCGTTGAGCAGCTCGGTAAACTTGCCGCGTTCCTCGTCCGAAAAGCCGGCGTTGCCGCGGTTGGACTTGGGGTTCTTAAGGTCGATCTCCTCGTGCGCCACGTTAAAGTCGCCACAGGTCACCACGGGCTTGCCGGTCTCGCGCTCAAGCGCGCTCAAAAAGCCGCGGTAGGCATCGTCCCAGGCCATGCGCACGTCGATGCGGGCGAGTTCGTTTTGCGCGTTGGGAGTGTAGACATCCACAAACCAGAACTTGTCGAACTCCAGCGCGCAGACGCGGCCCTCGGTCGCGGCTTGGGCGACGAGCTCGGCCGCCTCGCCCTCGCCGGCGTAGGGCAGCAGCGCATCGGCGCGCAGTACGCGCAGCGGTTCCTGGCGGCTAAAGACCGCGGTGCCCGAGTAGCCCTTGCGCTCGGCGTAGCTCCAGGTTTGGTGATAGCCGGGCAGGTCGATATCGACCTGGCCCTCCTGCAGCTTGGTCTCTTGCAGCGCCAGGATATCGACGTCGAGTTCTTGCGCGATCTGGATAAAGCTCGGGTCCTTTTTGAGCACGGCGCGCAGGCCGTTGACGTTCCACGAGGCGAAAGTGTAAGTCTGAGGCATGGTGTCCTTTCGACGGGGTTGGCAGGCTTAAGATTAACGCAACAAGAGCGGGGCGGAGTCCGCGAGTGATAGTGCGAACGCCGCCGTCCCGGAGACACGGACGGAGGACATATATGACGCAGGCGATAACGGACTCCAAACAGGCCTCCGCCGCGCTGGCGGAGCTTTTTGATACCCACAAGCGCGTGGTCTTCTTTGGCGGCGCGGGCGTTTCCACGGCGAGTGGCATCCCCGATTTCCGCAGCATGGACGGCCTGTATCACCAGCAGTTTGCCTATCCGCCCGAGACCATACTGTCGCATAGCTTTTACGAGGCGCATCCTGCGGAGTTCTTCGACTTTTACCGCACCAAGATGATCGCGCTTAACGCTAAGCCCAACCGCTGCCACATCAAGCTGGCCGAGCTGGAGCACGCCGGCAAGCTTGATGCCGTGGTGACGCAAAACATCGACGGCCTGCATCAGATGGCCGGCTCACAGCGAGTGTTTGAGCTGCACGGATCGGTCCATCGCAACATTTGCCAGTCGTGCGGCGCGGTCTATAGCGCCGAGTGGATTTGCTCGCGCGAGCACGAGGACGCCGCGGGTGCGCCTGTGTGTCCTGCGTGCGGCGGGCGCATCAAGCCCGATGTAGTGCTCTACGAGGAGCCGCTCGACGAGCACGTGCTGACCGGTGCCGTTGCCGCCATCGCCGCGGCCGATGCCCTCATTGTGGGCGGGACCTCGCTCGTGGTGTATCCGGCGGCAGGCCTTACGCGTTACTTTACCGGCGATACGCTGGCCATATGCAACCTTGCTCCCACCGATCAGGATGCAAATGCCGACCTGCTGATTTCTTGCGACATCGCGGCCACGTTTGCGTTCTAGCCCGCGCGCGCGGATACAATAGAAAGACTGAGTGCAAAGCGACCCCGCCGCCAGCTCCCCAAGCTCGGCGGCGTGGGCATTTTAGGAGGATGTTCATGGCGAACGACAGCAAGACATGGCGGTGCGGAAAGTATGAGCTCAGCTTTGACCGTCCGCGCATCATGGGCGTCCTCAACGTGACGCCCGATTCGTTTAGCGATGGCGGGGAGCACTTCGACCCGGATGCCGCCATCGAGTACGGCCTGGCGATGCTCGACGCCGGCGCCGACATCATCGACGTGGGCGGCGAGTCCACGCGCCCCGGTTTTACCCCGGTCAACCCCGACGAGGAGGCTCGCCGCGTGCTGCCCGTGGTGCGCGCGCTGGCCAAGGAGGGCGCCATCGTCTCGATCGACACGCGTCATGTGGCGGTTGCCAAGGCGGCCGTGCGCTGCGGCGCCTCGATCGTCAACGACGTGACCGGCTTCACCGATCCCAAGATGGTCGAGTTTGTTAAGACGAGCACCTGCGGCGTCATCGTGATGCATGCCGGCGAGGTCGCCGCGCCCACCCGCACGCACGCAACGGTGCAGCTCGATACCTCGGCAGCGGCGTTTGTTGCCGAGAAGGCGCGCGAGGCGGCTGCCGAGGCCGCGCGTGAGGCCGAGAAGCCGGCTCGCCGCCGTCGCGGCAAGTTGCTGGGCGAGCCTAAGCCGGAGGCCAAGCTTCCGGGCGGCGTGGTGCAGCCCTCGTTGCCGTTTGGCGAACCGGAGCCCACGTCCGAGCCTGCAAGCGAGCAGGAGACGCCGGCCGCCGAGCAGGTTGCTGCCGCCGAGACCGTCGCGCCCGCGCCCGAGGCCGCGCCCGCAGCCACCGAGGTCGCATCGGAGTCCAATGACCACCTGGCAGCCATGATGCGCCGCAGCGCCCGCCGCGAGGAAGCCTACGTGCCCACCTCGCAGCTCCGCCGCTTCACCCTGCCCGATTCGGCGCCCATCATGCGCCGCGTTATGGGCTTTCTGTCCGACCAGGCCCGCACGCTCATCCATGCCGGCGTGTCGCGCGACCGCATCTGCATCGATCCTGGCCCGGGCTTTGGTAAGTCGGCTAACGAGGACATCGTCATCCAGCGCGAGACTGCCAAGATGGCGTCACTGGGCTATCCGCTCATGTGCGCCGTGTCGCGCAAGCGCTTTGTGGGCGCCGTCTCGGGTGTGACCGAGGCCGCCGAGCGCGATGCCGCTACGTTTGGCGTGTGCCTGGGCGCCATCCAGGCCGGTGCCAACATCGTGCGCGTGCACGACGCCGCGGGTTTTGCGCAGTTCCTGAACGGTTACTGGGCGGTTGCCAAGCCGCAGCCGCGCCGCGCGTTTGTGGCTGTGGGCTCCAACCTGGGGCATCGCTGCGACAACATCCGCGCTGCACGCGAGATGATCGCCGAGATTCCACTCACCTGCGTGTCCAACTCCTCCAAGATCTACGAGAGCGAGCCTGCCTACGAGACGCGCCAGGACGCGTTTGCCAACGCCGTCATCGAGATCAAGACCGAGCTGGCGCCGTTGGTGCTGCTCGACGAGCTTATGAAGATCGAGGCCGAGCTGGGGCGCGACCGCTCCAAAAAGGCCAAGGCCAACGGTCCGCGCACCATCGACCTGGACCTGCTGTGGATGGACGGCGAGACCCACGGCGGCAAAAAGCTGCGCCTGCCGCATCCGCTGATCGGCGAACGCGATTTTGTGCTGGTGCCGCTCGAGGACCTGATGCACGACCCGGCGCGGTTCTTCCGCTACAACGGCGTCGAGGTCAAGGAGCCCGAGGACCGCGTGGGCCATATCGTGGGCGAATTGGGGCGTATGTAGATGATCGAGATGAATGCTGTTGCCGCTGGCACCGAGCTCGACGCGGCGCGCGACGCGGGCCGCGAGGGCATGTCCGCGGGCTGGTGCGCGTGGAGCGCGGGCGATGCATCGCTGATGTTTTCGCTGGTCGTGCGCCCCGATGTGAACATGCATGCCTTCCACGGCCTGCCGTTTGTGGCGGCTATGGGCATGATGGACGCGCTTGTGGGCACGGCTTCGACGCCGGGGTTGGGCCTTGCCGGTAAGGTGGGTATCCAGTGGCCGAGCGATATCGTGTGCGGTGCGCCTGCGTTTGAGACGTCGCTCGCGCGTGTTGCCGTGAACGGCGGTGCCGGTGCTGCGGGCATGTTCGGTGCCGTGACGGTGGATATTGAGCGTTCGGCGCTGAGCGAGCTTGGTGTGGACGTGGCTGACGAAGCGCTGGTCGAGACGCTGGCCGCCGCCGTGCTGGCCCGCGTGGACGCCTGGGCGGTTGTTGCCAACACGCCGCAAGGCGCCGCAGGACCGCTGGCTCCCGTGCTGGGCGAGTACTTCGACATGGTGCCGCTGCTGGGTCGCCAGGTCGCGGCGGTGTCGCCCAACGGCTTGCCGCTTGCGGTCGGCGTGTTCGCGGGCCTGGACATCTGGGGCCGCGCGACTATCAAGACCGACGCCGGCGAGCAGGAGTTTCCGCCCGAGGCCGTGCGGATTCGCGGTCTGTAGCGCGGGGCGTTCGCGCCCAAAGATAGACATGACAACAAGACCCTCCTCGGCCTGTGCCGGGGAGGGTTTCGCCTATCTGGGGAATGGGTTGCCAGCGCCCTATTCCTCAAAACTGAAAATTTTTCGATTTTGAGGAATAGGCTTGGCGAGCATTTGCGGGGGCTGTGGCATCGGGCGTGCTCGACTTAAGCCCCTGCTCTATCCCAGCTCCTGCATGCGGCGGTAGATTTCGCAGATGCCCTTGATGGTGAGTTGGCCGTCTGCCACGTCGAAGGCATCGGTCGAGCCGGCGACGATGCCGGCGAGACCGCCTGTGGCGATAACGGTGGCATCGTCGCGGCCCAGCTCGCGCTTCATGCGCGCGACCAGGCCTTCGGCCATGGCGGCGGCGCCCATCACGGCGCCGACCTTGATGCATTCCTCGGTGTCACGGCCGATGGCGTGCTCGGGCGCCTCGAGCGGAACGCTGGCGAGCTTGGCAGCGCGGGCAGCTAGCGCGTCCATGGAGATGCGGATGCCCGGCGCGATCGCTCCGCCAATGTAATAGCCGTCCTCATCGATGACGTCGATATTGGTCGCGGTACCAAAGTCCACCACGATCGCTGGCGCGCCGTAGAAAGCTTCGGCTGCGACGGCGTTAGCTACGCGGTCGGCGCCCACGGCCTGGGGTCGCGCCGCACGCAGCTTGGTCACGGCGGCCGTCTGCGGCCCGATGACGATGGCGTCTGCGGCAATGCGGTCGGCCACGGCGTGCCATTCGCGCGAGAGCTGCGGCACCACGCCGGCAAAGGCGATCGCGTCGACCGCGCCGAGCGAGAGGTCGTACATCTTAAAGAAGCCCATCAGGCGCACGTGGATCTCGTCGGCGGTATAGGAGCGGTCGGTGGGCATGCGCCACGACTGCACCAGCTCGTCTCCGTCAAACAGGCCCATGGCCGTCTGCGTATTTCCCATATCGATAGCGAGCAGCATGTCTACTCCCAGTGTCGGCATAAAAGGACGCGCACCATTGTATACGTGCCGTCGACGGCGCTCGGCTGCGATTCGTTTACGGTGATAGGGGCTGAGGGGTTTTAAATATGAAGGAATTATGCTCTACGAGATTTTCCTTGCCGTTTACCGAACTCCCGCGTAATATTCTTTCTTGCGCACATGAGGCGCCCAGACATTGCGGGGTGGAGCAGTCTGGTAGCTCGCCGGGCTCATAACCCGGAGGTCGTAGGTTCAAATCCTGCCCCCGCGACCAAGAACTTGCAGCTCGTCGGCCTAGCCGGCGAGCTTTTTTGTTATTCCGGGACCGTGTTCTCGGTCCAATTCTCGGCCTCTCAAACAAAATCTCGACCTGTAACATCTAGACCCGATTTAGGCGGCTAGGTGTTACAGATTGAGATATACCGGTGGGTTGGGTCCCGTTTGTCTAAATCTGTAACACGAGGGACGGTTTTTGCCGAGTAACCGTTACAGATTGAGATTTTCTAGCAGGCGGGTTTGGTTCGTCTCGATCTGTAACAGATAGGGGCCAAAAGTGGGCCTAGCTGTTACAGATCTAGATTGTTGAGGATGGGCCGAGAGGAATGTCTCGATCTGTAACAGTAAGACCCGGTTTTGTCGCGTAACTGTTACAGATTGAGATAAACCGACGGGCCGCCCCGCCCATCCCCATCCACCTGCCGCTACCTGCTGTCCGCCGATTTCCGTTGCGCTGTTGTATTCCCATGCCATATCCTCTAGACAACTACGCGGCATCATCGCCGCCGCGCCTACAAGAGAGGAATGTCCATGACCGCACCTGCATCCAAGCTGCTCCAGCCCATTACGGTTGGCCCCCTTGAGCTCAAGAACCGCATTATGTTCCCGCCGCTGACCACCGGCTACGAGGAGCGCGACGGCTCCATCGGCGAGCGCAGCCTGGCTTTTTACGAGCGCCTGGCCCGTGGCGGCGTGAGTTACATCGTCATCGGCGACGTCGCTCCCGTCATGACCGCGAGCCCTACGCCCAAGCTGGCGACCGACGCCCAGATCCCCACGTTTAAGGCACTGGCCGACGCCGTCCACAAGCACGGCGCCAAGGTCGCGCTGCAGCTGTTCCACCCCGAGTACGACGTGCCCGGCGTCGGCCGCATGGTCATGGGCTCCATGGCCGCCGCCAAGGCCGCGCAGGAGGCCAAAGCCGCCGGCGACGAGGAGACCTTCGCCGCCAAGATGGCCGAGTCCAACGAGATCCGCAAGCAGGCCTACGCCAAGCTGCATCACGACATGCAGCACTTTGTGAACGAGGCGAGCGTAGAGCAGCTCACCCAGATCAAGGAGGCCATCGCCGCCTCGGCCGCCCGCGCGCAGCAGGCCGGCATCGACGCCATCGAGGTCCACGGCGACCGCCTGGTGGGTTCGCTGTGCTCGGCCATCCTCAACAAGCGCACCGACGAGTACGGCGGCTCGTTCGAGAACCGCGTTCGCTATGCGCTGGAGGTCGTCGCTGCCATTAAGGAGGCCGCGCCGGGGCTGATGGTGGAGTACAAGCTCCCCGTGATCATGGAGAACCCCGACGGCACGCCGCGCGGCAAGGGCGGCCTGCTGCCCGATGAGGCCTGCGAGTTCGCCAAGCTGCTCGAGGGCGCGGGCATCGACATGATCCAGGTCGCGCAGGCCAACCATACCGGCAACATGGGCGACACCATTCCGCCCATGGGCGCCATGCCCTACAACTGGACGCTGCCCGTGGCCGAGCGCGTCAAGGCCCTGGTCTCCGTGCCGGTGGCAACCGTCGGCCGCGTGGTTTCGGTCGAGGCCGGCGAGAAGATTCTGGAAGACGGCGCGGCCGACATCATCGCCTACGGCCGCTCGCTCATGTGCGACCCCGACATTGCGCTGAAGGCCGCCACGGGTGAGCCCATCCGCGAGTGCCTCAACTGCAACAAGGGCTGTGTCGACGCGATTCAAAACCGCAAGTACATTTCGTGCGTGCTCAACGCGGAGAACGGCGACGAGGCGACCATCGCCATCAAGCCGGGCGAGGGCGACAAGAAGATCGCCGTGGTGGGCGGCGGCATCGCCGGCCTGGAGGCCGCACGCGTGGCGGCCAAGCGCGGCTACGACGTGACCATCTACGAGGCGAGCGATCACCTGGGCGGCCAGATTGTGCTGGCGGCTGCGCCTCCGCGCAAGGACGAGATCATGCGCTCGGTCGAGTACTACGAGAAGATTCTGCCCGGCCTGGGCGTGAAGGTCGAGCTCAACCATGCCGCTACCGCTGAGGACCTCAACGCCGCCGACGCTGCGATTGTGGCCGTGGGCGCACACGACGTGGTCATCCCCGTTCCGGGTGCCGATTCGGAGAAGGTCGTCTCGAGCTGGGACGTGCTGGCCGGCAAGGTGGAGCTCAGCGGCCGCGTCGCCGTCATTGGCGGCGGCCTGGTGGGCACCGAGACTGCCGAGTACCTGCTGCAGCACGGCTGCGAGGTGGCGATCGTGGAGATGCTCGACAAGATTGCCGCGGGCGAGTCCGAGACCATTCTGCCGCTGATTATGAGCGACTTTGCAGAGCACAACGTGGAGCAGCATGTTAAGACCCGCCTGACCGCCATTACCGACGAGGGCGTGGAGGCTGTTCGCACCACCGAGGACGGCGCCGAGGAGCCGGTGAAGATCGCCTGCGATTACGTGGTGATGGCCGTGGGCTCCAAGGCCAACGCGTTTGACCTGGATGGCGTGACGGTGCCCGTGACCTGCGTGGGCGACTGCTCGGGTGAGCGCACCGCCGACATTGCGAGCGCCATTCGCACGGCGTATCACGCGGCCAACGAGCTGTAGTTGAACATCGCGGCCAGGCGGGGCGGTAGCACGGATCCGTCTCGCCCGGCTGTGTCCCGTCGGGTGTCAACCGGTGCGGGGCCTGCAAGCGCAGCAGGTCCCGCCCTTTTTGTTTTGCTCCGATGAATGGCAATGCGCGGTAATCATGAGGAGTGAGGACGTCTACTGCCTTGCAGATCACTCAAAAATATTGGGGGAGGGGTTAATAACTATATCCTCTATACCAAAGGACATAAAGAGATGCCAATTTTGTTGACAAGCGAATGACGATTAGCTGCGAGTCAGCTACCAGCGTAAATAATCGATAAAGAAATGTCGTAATTTGGTGCCAAATGCCCAGATAACGCCGCGTCTATTTTAATTAACTGCTTTGAGCAAACAGTAAAATGCTACTATCTAACTTGCACGTAAGAAAGCAGATTAACGGCTAAGGCTAAGAAGTGGCAGGTATGTCGGAAGCAACTAGGACTCGCACGCATGCGCCCGAGGTTAGGCAGCGCGCCGTCGAGATCCTCCAAGAGGGGGTCGGTCATCGCGCTCTCGCCGCGGAGCTTGGCATTCCCCAGGCCACGGCTCGTCAGTGGGCCCGCGCGTATGCCGTGGGCGGTGCCGACGCCGTTCTCAATGCCGGTTCGCATCATCACACCTATTCGTACGACGTAAAGCTCGCTGTGGTTAAGGACCGTCTGGAAAACGGCTTGACGGTTCGCGAGGCCATGATCAAGCACAAGATTCCCAGCGAGTCTTCGGTCAAGGCTTGGTGCCGTCAGTACCGCGAGAGCGGTGAGTCCGCACTGGTCGATAAGCCGCGCGGTCGCAAGCCGCGCGTTAAAAAGGCGGAATAGCAAACGGGATGGTGCGCCCACAGGGGCGCATTTTTCTTGCCGCCTCTCTGCTCCAAAGCGGACGTGCCCTTACCCCGTACGCCTAAAACTCCCCAATTGACCGAAAACCTGCCGCCGCTACTCCTCAATTGAGCTATAACGTTAAACAATTGCAGCGTTTTTGCATGGGGGAGTGATGGTATGACGCTACTGTATTTCCTTACCCTGTTTCCGCTGGTACCGGCGCTGGGCATGCTGCTCGTGCGCGGTGACCGCGCCCGCGATGCGGTGGGGCTCATAGGTTCCGGCATTATTATGGCGGTGACAGTTGTAGTCGCCGTCATGTTTTTTGGCACGGGTCCGCAGAGCTTTGAGGTCGCCCCCGGCACCTCGCACGTGCTCTCGATCATCAGCTCCGTCATCGATGTCATCCTGTGCGCCGTCATCCTGTACAACGCGTACAAATATAGGAACGCGCTCACCACGGTGCTCGGCATCGTCCAGCTGGTGGGCTCGCTCGCCTTTGCAGCCATGACGCTGCCCGCGGCCGAAGCCGTCATCGCAACGCCGCTCTACCTGGACTACATGAGCGTGATCATGGTCCTCGCCGTCGGCATCGTCGGCAGCCTTATCTGTATCTACGCTTTGGGCTACATGAAGGACTTCCAGACCCATGATGAGCACGAGGCCGCGCTGCGCGGGCAGACCGCGCCCGACCGTCGTCCGCAGTTCCTGGCGCTTATGTTCCTGTTCCTCTCGGCCATGTTCGTCATCGTGACGAGCGACAACCTTGAGTGGCTGTTCTGCGGCTGGGAAATCACCACCGTGTGCTCGTTCCTTATGATTGGCTACACGCGCACGCCCGAGGCCATCAAGAACGCCTTTACCCAGATCATCCTCAACATGCTGGGCGGCATCGCGTTTTTGGCCGGACTCATGTATCTGCACGTTAGCGGCATGCCGCTGACCATCTCGGGCATGATCGAGCTTTCCGGCGCCGGAACCGCGCAGTCCGCGCTGCTGGTGATGCCGGTCGTCCTGCTGTCGCTCGCCGCGCTCACCAAGGCCGCGCAGATGCCGTTCCACACGTGGCTGTTGGGTGCCATGGTTGCCCCCACGCCCACGAGCGCCCTGCTGCACTCGTCAACCATGGTCAAAGCCGGCGTGTTCCTGATGGTCAAGCTGAGCCCGCTCTATGCCATCTATCCCGTGACCGGCTTTATGGTCACGAGTGTGGGTGCCATCACGTTTTTGCTTGCTGCCCTTATGGCCATCTCGCAGAGCAACGCCAAACGCGTGCTCGCGTACTCCACCATTTCCAACTTGGGCCTCATCAGTGCCTGCCTGGGTGTCGGCGCGCCCGAGGCCGTATGGGCGGCCATCTTCCTGATCCTGTTCCACACGGTGGCAAAGTCGCTGCTGTTCCTGTGCGTGGGCACGGCCGAGCATCATATCGGCAGCCGCAATATCGAGGACATGGACGGTATGTTCAGCCGCATGCCGCACCTGACGCGCCTGATGATGCTGGGCATCATGGGCATGTTTGTGGCGCCGTTTGGCATGCTCGTGTCCAAGTGGGGCGCTCTGGTGGCGTTCGCGCAGACCGGCAACGTGCTCATGATCATGGTACTTGCCTTTGGCTCGGCCGCGACCTTCTTCTTCTGGGGCAAGTGGCTTGCCAAGCTTTCGGGCGTCGACCCCACGGCTCAAAACGTTGAGGTCAATGTCCATAAGACCGAATGGATGGCCCTCAACACCATCGCCGCGCTGCTGATTCTGTGCTGCGTGGCGTTCCCGGTTATCTCGAGCGGTCTGGTGTCGCCTTACTTGGCCATGGTGTTTGGCCGCGTGCCGTACGTTATCGGCAAGGACGCCATGTATCTGATGGTGGTTATCGTGGCGTTTATTGCCGTGGTGCTGCTGACGTCGTTCCGCGTGAGCAATAAGCCGCACGTAAACGTATATCTTTCGGGTGTGGGAACCGACAATTACCGCCATTTCCGCGGCTCGATGGGACACGAGGTGAAGGCCGAAAAGCGCAATTGGTATTCGGAGGACGCCCTTGGCGAGAAGCGCATTGGCCCCGCAGGTAGCGTCGTGTGCTGCAGCATTATCTTGTTTGCGCTTCTGTGTTGCTCGTGGATTGGGCCCGAGCGGCTTGCCATGAGCGCGCCCTCGGTGCTGCGCGGCAAGTATTTTGAAGGTTCGGGCGTCGTGGGCATTTTTATTGGCACCGTGGCGTTTGCCTTGCTGGCGCCGCTTGTGGGCGGTCTGATCGACGGTCTTGACCGTAAGCTTTCGGCCCGCATGCAGGGCCGTGTGGGTCCGCGCCTGCTGCAACCGTTCTACGACGTTGCCAAGCTGCTGCGCAAGGCCCCCGCCAGCGTAAACACCATGGACGATACCTACATGGCGTGCGCGCTCATCTTTACCGTGGTGGGCGGCGGCATCTTTGTGTCGGGTTCCAACACGATGTTGTGCTCCTTTATGGTGACGCTCGCCGCGATCTTTGTGGTGCTGGCGTCCGCCTCGACGCAAAGCCCGTTTGCCCAGGTCGGCGCCGACCGCGAGCTGCTGCAGGTTATGAGCTACGAGCCCGCCGTTCTGCTGATGAGCGTGGGCCTGTATCTTGCCACCGATAGCTTTGATTCCATCGCCGTGACGGGGCAGTCGGCCCCTATCATCGTGTACAGCGCGCCCATTTTCCTCGCGCTTCTTGCGGTGCTTACCATCAAGCTGCGCAAGTCGCCGTTCGATCTTTCGTACTCGCATCACGCGCATCAGGAGATCGTCCAGGGCGTCGCCACCGAGATGAGCGGCGGCACGCTGGCCAAGATGACCCTCATGCACTGGTGTGAGACCGTGCTGTTTTTGATGTGGGTGGGCATGTTCTTTGTTTGGGACAACCCGGTGAGCTGGGTGGTCGCCCTGGTCGTGATGGCCGCGACGTATTTTGTCGAGGTGCTGATCGACAACACCTTCGCCCGTAGCACCTGGCGCAGCTGCTTTAAGCTCGGATGGGGCGTGGCGCTGGTGTTTGGCCTACTCAACCTTATGCCCATCCTCGTCGACGTGTTTATTTAGGAGGCGGCATCCATGGATCATAAAATGTCGCGCTCGCCGTGGGTTATTCATTACGACGGCTCGAGCTGCAACGGATGCGATATCGAGGTGCTGGCCTCGCTCACGCCGCTGTTCGATGCGGAGCGCTTTGGCGTGGTCAACACCGGCAACCCCAAGCATGCGGATATCTTTTTGGTGACGGGGTCGGTCAATGCCCAGAACCTGCCTGTTGTGCGCCAGATCTACAACCAGATGCTCGAGCCCAAGTGCGTGGTGGCGTGCGGCATCTGCGCGTGTTCGGGTGGCGTGTTCCGCGACGCCTACAACGTGATCGGTGGCGTGGACCGCGCGATTCCCGTGGACGTGTACGCGCCCGGGTGCGCCATTCGCCCCGAGACCGTGATCGATGCCATCGTGGAGGCGTGCGGCATCCTGGACCAGAAGGAGGCCGTGATGCGCGCCGGCGGTGACCCGCTCACCGTGGGTGGTGCCGCTACCTGGGACGGTGGCGTTGAGCTGGGCGAGGACGGGTTTGTGGCCGCTGCGGGGGCCGGCGATGGGGCCGATGCCGACGCGCCCACGGCTGGTGGCACGTCCGACGAGCCCGCCGCTGCAAAGGAGGCCGAGTAATGCAAAAGGCAATCTATACCACCGTCGGGATCGATGAGCTGCTGTCGCATGTGCAGGCGCTCAAGGGCGCTGGCGCGCGCTTTGTGCAGATGCATGCCGAGCGCTGTATAGACGACGGTTCGTATCGCCTGGTCTACACGTTTATCAACGTCCGCGCCGCGCAGGAACAGATTGCGCAGGACGGTAACTATGCGATTGAGAATCTGGTGGTCGAGGGTATCGACCAGTACCAGGAGATTCCGTCCATCAGCTCGTACTATCCGGCGGTGTTCCCGTTTGAGAACGAGGCACACGACCTGTTTGGCCTTGCCATCACCGATATGCAAATCGACTTTAAGGGCTTTTTCTACCAGGTCTCGACGGCCGAGCCCATGAGTGTCATCACGCCCGAGGTGAAGGCCGCGCGCGAGAAGGCCATGAAGGTCCGCGCTGCCGCCGAGGCCAAGGCGCGCAAGGCCGCGGCCGAGAAGGCCGCTGCGGCTGCGGCTGCTGCAGGGGAAGGCGCTGGCGATGCTGTGGGCGCTGCCGTCGCTCAGCCCGCTGCGGCTGCCGGCTCCGATGCTCAGCACGATGAGGTCGCTGCAAAGGCCGCGCTCAAGGCTGCCGAGATGGAGGCAAAGCTCGCCGCCATGGATCCCGAGAAAGCGGCCAAGGTCCGCGCGGCGTTTGCCGCCAAGGCCGCCCGCGACAAGCAGAAAAAGGAGGCGTAAGGTCCATGGCTCATCGCTCCGTCATTCCGTTTGGCCCGCAGCACCCGGTGCTGCCCGAGCCGCTTCATCTGGACCTGGTGATCGAGGACGACCGCGTCATCGAGGCAATTCCGCAGATCGGTTTTGTGCACCGCGGACTCGAGAAGCTCACCGAAAAGCGCGATATGCATCAGTTTGGCTACATTGCCGAGCGCATCTGCGGCATCTGCGCCGTGGGCCATAGCTGCGGCTATGCCAGCGCCTGCGAGCGCATGCTCGGCATCGAGGTGCCTGGCCGCGTGCAGTATATCCGCACCATTCTGCATGAGCTTTCGCGCATTCACTCGCATCTGCTGTGGCTGGGCCTGCTCGCCGACGCCTTTGGCTTCGAGGCGCTGTTCTATCGGTCATGGACCCTGCGCGAGCAGATACTCAAGATTTTTGAGAGCACTTGCGGCGGGCGCGTGATTCTGTCGATTAACGAGATCGGCGGCCTTAAGCACGATATCGAGGACTCCGAGCTGGCGGGCATTGTCCAGACGCTCGATGCCATGCGTCCTGACTACGAGGCCCTGGTGCATACGTTTTTGGACGACAACAGCTGCGGCGAGCGCCTGCATGGCGTGGGCATGATTAGCAAGAAAGACGCGCTGGAGCTTTCGATGGTCGGTCCGTTTGGGCGCGCATCGGGCGTGGATTACGACGTGCGCATGTTTGACGACGGTGCCTATGCGGATCTGGCTGCGTTTGAGCCCATCGTTGCTACCGATGGCGATTGCTATGCCCGCTGCCAGGTGCGTTGCGCCGAGGTCACGCAGGCCATGGACATCATTAAGGAGCTTGTGGGCAAGATTCCGCACGACGGGATTGGCGGGCGCACCAAGCTTACGCCGGCCGACGGCGCGCGCGGCGAGGTTGTGATTGAGCAGCCGCGCGGCGAGGCGTATTACTATGTGCGCGGCAACGGCACCAAGAACCTGGACCGTTTCCGCGTGCGCACGCCAACGTCGCAAAACTTGGCGGGTCTGACGCATGCGCTGCAGGGCGTACTCCTTGCCAACGTTCCCATGATTATCCTGACCATCGACCCCTGCATTAGCTGCACGGAAAGGTAGGCGCGGCATGAGTTTGCTGACATTTGCCAAGACGGCCTTGGGCTCTATGGTCAAGCAGCCGGTCACGGTGTGCTATCCGCAGGAGAAGCTCGCGGCGCCCGAGCGCTTGCGCGGGCATATCGTCAACGACATGGACGTGTGCATTTGCTGCGGCATGTGTGCGCGTCGCTGTCCGGCGGGCGCGCTCGCGGTCGATCGCAAGGGTGGAACGTGGTCGATCGACCCGTATGCCTGCGTGGTGTGCGGTGAGTGCATCGAGAGCTGCCCCAAGCACTGCCTGACTATGGACACCGCCCGCACCCCAGTCGCAGCGGACAAGACTCCCACAGTAGAAACCAAGCTGGAATAGCGCTGGAACAGGGGCCGGTGGGGCAAAAATGCCCCACCGGCCCCGCGCGTGAACGCGCGGTTGGGCTGCCACGAACAAAACTATGCCGGATTACGGGGCTGGATAGCGAACCTCCCACCATACGGAAAATCCCAAAAACAAAACCGCAGGTAGATAGCCTGCCGTTTTTCAAAAAATGAGGGTATGGATGAGGGTCCCGACTTTAGCCCCGTAATCCGGCATAGTTTTGAAATGGCATCATATCCGTAACAGCCTTGAACTCCCGTGGACGGAGGGAAACGAATCATTTTGGCCTTGCGAGAGCTGCCGCGTGACCCGTTTGCCACGAAATGGGCCCATCTACTACGTTT
>NZ_JBCPDH010000037.1:0-15269 GCF_040915545.1 Collinsella aerofaciens
AGCTATTTCCGCGTTGCGCTAGCTGCGGAAACGCGGGGTCCGTTCAGGCTGTTGCGTTGAGATTGAAAATCAACCAAAATGATGGGGAATAGTGGACGAGATCCCGGAGTGAGCGGTTTTGATAGCCGATGCCGGGGTGGGTGCCCCTGAGCCGTGCAAAAATTGGAGTATTCTGCAACGATAGGGGGTCCGTTAATTTATTGCAGGCCATATAATGCAGTTCAAGAGTTATCTTAGGGTGTTAATCCGATGAGTTCTTCCTCAAATGTTGCCTAACGCTCTCACGCAAGAGTGATTTCGCTTCACATTTGGATCCACTCGAGGGTGATAGACACCCGGCTCTGCTGAATACTCGCAATTATGCACGTCGCTAAGGTGCCCACCTTGTTAGCCGGTCTAGCTTCCGGCCCCGAAGATCCTGCCCTCGGGCGCGAAGCTGCTTGTTTGGTTGAGTGATGGGCTGTCGGGTTCGACAGTCTGCATGTCATCGATTGCCGGAGCCTCGTTAATCGTCGGATCGTCCAATGTGATGCCTTCGAGCATTGCTTTTTCGAGGTCGATTCGTTGGCGCTCTTCGGAATCCTGGCGAAGCTCCTCCTGGATTCGTTTCTTCTCCTCAATAAACCTTCTGAGTACAAACTGTCTCAGGTCTTCTTGCATGATTTGAAAGTCTTTTGGCAGACGCGAGGGGCGTATGCCCTCTTTTCGTTGGATCGCCTCCATGACCCTAACGAAAGCGCTGGCATGCATAAAGGAATAACGACTGACGGTGATGATTCCGTATCCCATGGACGCAAGCGCATTCTTGCGTTCCTCATCGATGGCGCGGTCTTCTTCCGCGTCATGATAAAAACCGTTGTATTCAATGTCTGTGCGAGATTTCTTTAGATACGCATCCATAAAGAACTTTTTGCGTCTCGTGAGATTCTTCGCTGCAGCGGTGACCTGCACCTCGTAATCGGTCTCAACTCCCTTAATACCAAGCCCTCCTTCGCTTTTGGGCAGCGTTAGCATCATGACAAAGGCCGTTTCCATAGGAGACCGGCATCCGTCGCGCACACATTGGATCGCCTTTCGGGCAAGAGCCAGACCGTCGCATCTGGTAATGGAATTAAAGAACTGTTTTAATCTCTCGGTCGAGGTGAGCGCGAAACGCTCGGTATAGGAGGTGGAAGAGTCGGTTCCAAGGGAGTAAGCGCTGCACAGTTCAAAGTAGTACTCCACTAGTTCGCGAAAAGAAAGATAGGTGGCGGCCTGAAGTGCGCAAAGCTCAACGCCAACAACGAAGATGCCATCTTTAAGCTCTACAAAGCGTGAGTTCGAGAATCGTTTTGAAGAAACGTGGCATTGACAGTCCATCGCGTAGCGCGCGTTCCTGCGATCAAACACCATCACCTCGAGGGAATCATTTGCGTCGAAGGAAACATCATGTTTGGTGAGCCATTCTGCGGCTGCGTCAAGGAGCGTTCCGGTGGGACATGATCCGTAAATCGCGGCAGGGCTACAGGACTCGATGCCTTTCGCAGACACCGAATACGCGGCCTGGTAGACCGCTTTTGCAGTGGTATGTGACAATACGATACTCATGATATATATCGTGTCAGCTAATGCCGTGTTGACGGCGCTGAGTGGAAAAGTCGTTTTAGAGGTCTAGCCAAATGCTGTCCAAAAGCTTGACGCAATTATGGGTTGGTATGCCCTAAATAAAAGTTTTCGCAGCTTAGCTATAGCATATAAATACTCAATTGCTGCACATTTGATATCGATGCATCACCATCCGACAACGAATTACGTGTCGGGAATTGGTCGAAATCGTTCAAAATGAGGGTTCAGAATTTGTGATGGCAGATCTATCTGTGGAACGTAGGGCGGCCCCGCTGCGGGGTTTCCCGCTGCGAGACCGCTCGTGAGCAAGCAGTGTTTGTCGCAGGCGTTGCTATTTCGCGAATAGGTTCTTGAGGTTGAACTCGGCCTGTACCGTGCGGAGCATGAGGTCGGTGTCGTCCAGACCCAGATGCTGCTCGTTGGCGTCGGGCGCGAGGGTGCCGCGACGGCGTGCCCAGTTCTCGAGCGCGGCGGGGGCGGACTCGCGGGGGAGCGAGCGGACGTCGGCATCCAGGCTGCGGCAGATCTGGCGCGAGTCGATGACGATGATCTTACCCGCGCGGCGTGCCTCGGCGTAGCCGTCCAGGTGGATCTTGAACCAGCTGTCCTCAAACGCGGCGTTGTGTGCCATGTACGGGTACTTCTTCATGAGCTTGAGCAGCTGCTTCTGCAGTTCCTTGTTCTCGCGGAACGGCTTTTTGCCGTCGATGTCGTTCCAGGTGATGTGGTGGATATTCGACAGCGGTACATCCTCGCCGCGGTAGATGTCGGGCAGGCCACAGTAGTGCGCCTCGGCGTCGTGCGGGATGGCGTCGCTGGTGAGTTCCATGATCTCCCAGCCGACGTTGATGATATAACCGCGTTCGGGTGCACGGCCGGTGGTCTCGATGTCGACACCGAGCACGGTGCCCTGGATGGGCTTGCGGGCGTAGGCCACGCCGAGCGCGTCGCGGTCACCGCGGATCTCGCGCATAACGGACGCGGCGGTGCGCTTTTGCATTTTGCCGATGGCGGCGCAGGTGTCGGCGTCGGACAGGCCGCGCGAGAGCGTCGCGGGCGTCACATTGCGCAGGCGTGCCTCCCCAATCTGGTCGCAAAGGTCGCGGTTGCGGTCGGCCAGGTCGCGCACGGTGGCAAAGTCGAAGCCGGGGTCGTCCTCGGCAGTAAAATACTCGGTCTCGAGCACCTTGAGGGCCTCTTCGCCCTTCTGGCGTTCGGACTCCATGGCACCGTGGTCGCCATAGATAAACATGGGAATAAACGGCTGGCGCTCGTATTCAAGTGCTTGCGAAACGTTCATAGGCTGCTCCTTGGACGGGCCGCGTCGCGCGGCTCGGGGTTACTGAGTTGTGGCGAGATGATAGTTTACCATGGGCAACTATTGGCACCGCGCCCGGGACAACTACAATACCCTAGTTGACCGCTAGGACTTTTACAATGCTGCCGAAAGACACGAAAGGTTCCATCCGTCATGGATTTACTGATTGATATTCTGCTCGACGCCGGCAAGGACACGCTGTCGCTGGTGCCGTTTTTGTTGGTGACGTATCTTGCTCTCGAGACACTTGAGCACGTTGCGGGCGACCGCGTCAACGGCGCTATCAAGCGCGCCGGCGCTGCGGGTCCCGTGGTTGGCTCGCTGCTGGGCATTGTGCCGCAGTGCGGATTTTCGGCCATGGCAGCAACGCTGTACGCCGGCCGTGTCGTGACCTTGGGCACGTTGGTGGCGGTGTTCCTTTCGACCTCCGACGAGATGCTGCCGCTGCTACTTGCCGAGCAGGTTCCCGTGCAGACTATGGCGATGCTTTTGGCTTCGAAAGCGCTTATCGCACTGGTCACGGGCTTTATCGTAGATGCCGCCATTCGCGGTCTGCGTCGCAACGCCCGCGCGCATGCGGCGATTCGTCGTACCGTGTTGGGGACCACTGTCAATCCGGCGCACGTTAACTGCGCGCATGACGACCACAGCGGCGGTGACATCATCGACGAGGTGGCCGAGGCGGGCGTGAGCGCCGACCACATCCACGAGTTGTGCGAGCGCGACCATTGCGGTTGCGATGAAGACGAGGACGAGCACGAACACGGACATGGCCACGATCACGGTCATGAGGGCGAACATGAACACCATGATGGTCACGGTCACTCCCACTCCCACGAAGGGACGCCTGTCCTGTCGATCATCCGCAGCGCGATCTCGCACACCGTGCAGGTCTCGGTATTCATTTTTCTGGTGACGCTGATTCTGGTCGCCGTGCTCGAGACGTTCGGCGAGTCCGCGATCGAGCAGTTCCTGCGCGGCAACGAGATACTCGCTGTCCTGGGTTCGGCGCTTGTCGGGCTGATTCCCAATTGCTCGGCCAGCGTCGTCATTACGCAACTGTACCTGGAAGGCGCGCTGCAGCTGGCCCCGATGCTCGCCGGCACGCTCATTTCCGCCGGCGTGGGTTATCTGGTGCTGTTCCGCACCAACCGCAGCGCCCGCGAAAATGCCGTGTTCCTGATTATGATGTACGTCATCGGCGCGGGCTGGGGTCTCATCCTTTCCGCCTTTGGCCTCTAAGTAGATGTTTGGGATAGGCCGTAAAATCTGGGGTATACCGTAAAATCTACCGCCATGACTTGGGCGTTGGATGCGCGTCAATCGCCAAAACAAAAAGGTAGATTTCCGGACATGTCCCAAAAATCTACCTTGGTTAGCGCAGCAGCTCGGTGAGGTTGCGTTTAAAGCGGGCGCGGTCTTCGCTGGTAAATGCCGCCGGCCCGCGAGTGCGTCCGCCGGCGCGGCGCACCTTCTTTTCCTCGTGGCGAATAAACAGCTGCATGTCGATGGTTGCTTTGTCGTAGACGCGCCCGCGCACACCGATAGCGGCGGCATCGCGCCCGAGCACCATGCTCGCCAAGCCAATGTCCTGCGTCACGACCACGTCGCCCGCCTGCAGGCGTTCGACAATGGCAAAGTCGGCGCTGTCGGCGCCCACGCTCACATCGAGCGTCGTGACCCAAAAGCCGCGTCGCGCGTGCTCGGCATCGCGCGGGTCGTCGCGGCGAATGTGCCGTTCCAGGTTTTGTGTGCTGTTGCCGGCGATAACAACGGCGACACCCGTCCGCCGCGCGCAGTCAATCGACTCGCGCGTGACCGGGCAGGCGTCGGCATCAATAAAGAGCGTTCGCGGCATCTAGTGCACCAGTTTGCCAAATTGAATAGCGCGAACAATCAGCGTTACGCCAAACACCAGCAGTGCGGCGCCGCTAAAGATGACGAGCATCTTGGCCGACCACAGCGGATAGATAAACACGAACATGCCGGCGATGATGGAGAGTGCACCGCTCAGGATAGCGAGGGCGCGGTTGGACGAAAGCTCGGACTCCAGAATGGACATGACACCTTCGACAATCCAGCCAAAGCCGGCCACGATAACCACCATCGTGGTGAGCGTCGCGGTCGAGAAGGCCTGGTTGCGCAGGATTATGACGCCGCCCAAGATAATGAGTAGGTTGGAGATGATGCTCGTCACGCGCCAGCCGGTGGGCAGCAGCGGCTCAAAAATGGCAGTGAACAGCCTGATGGCAGCAGTGATTACAAAGTAAAAACCCAGGACAGTCGTCAAAAAGACGAGGGACTTGGCGGGTGCAAAAAGCAGCGCGATACCAGCAATGAGCGCTAAGACGCCCGTGATGGCGTAGATCCAGCGTACGGCCTTGACGGCTTTGCCCGCCATGCTTTTCTCGTCAAATCCAAACTGGCTCGATTTTTGGTCATCGTTCTTAAAGATGCCCATAATGTCTCCTTTCCGTGCGGCGTAAGCCTTGATCATTACAACCAGTATCGCCTAAAGGCGCTGGCGTATGGGTCGGGGAGGGCGAAACGTAACCCAAAGGCCCCGAATTGTTTCCGTTGTTCCCCACGTCGCGATTTTCTATTCAACAGGTGTAGAACATTGCAGCCCTGTTCGTTATTGCCTACGTTTTAGGTTAGATTTTCCTAAGAACAATTGCCCGAAATTGGGGGTCCCTATGAACGAAGCAGTTCCCGCAGCGCCGGTAAGCGCTGAGTCGATGGCAAAGCAGGGTTGCGAAAAGCTCGGCTTGGACGCGTTTGATGCGTTGGTTCGCTGCGCCCGCACGTGCCGTCGCTTTGACGAGTCCATGCGCGTGCCGCGTGAGCTTTTGCTTGAGCTGGCGGAGCTGGCGCACCTGACTCCCTGTGGTGCCAATGCTCAGCGTCTGCGTTTTCATGTGGTAAGCGGTGCAGAGGACTGCGCTCGTGTATTTGACGAGCTTGCATGGGCCGGTGCGCTCAAGGATTGGCCGGGTCCCGATGAGGGCGAGCGCCCGACCGGCTACATCGCGATTCTTGCTGAGCGCGCCGTTCCGGGCAAGCCAGCCGCTCCCATTACCGAGGTCGACACGGGCATTGTCGCGCAGACGATGATGCTCGCCGCCCGCAGCGCCACGCCCGAGGTGGCAGCCTGCATGTTCAAGGCCTTTACGCCCCACGCGATCGATGCCATGGGGCTCGATAACGACAAGTATGAGCTCAAGCTGATCATGGCGTTTGGCGTTCCGGCCGAGACACAGGTGATCGATGCGATCGATTCCAACCCCGACGGCTCCATCAATTATTGGCGCGACGAGGCGCAGGTGCACCACGTACCCAAGCGCTCGCTTGTCGACGTACTGGTGTAGTTGAGCGTCACCGCGGTGTGATCCGGCGGTAAACCACCACAAAGGTACCTGTCCCCTTTGCGGTGGTGCGAGAGGAGGGCGTGTGGCAGATTTGTATTTGGTGCGGCATGGGCAGACTGAGCTCAACGTGCAGAACATTTTGCAGGGTGGGCACGATTCGCCGCTTACGGCGCGCGGGCGCGAGCAGGCGCTGGCGACGCGCGCGGCGTTTGAGGCGCGTGGCGTGACCTTTGACCGTGTGTATTCCTCCCCGTTGGGCCGGGCGCGGCGTACGGCTGAGCTAATTGCTGGCGAGGGCTGCTCGATAGAGCTGGTCGATGACCTACGCGAGTGGCATTTGGGCTCGCTGGAGGGCACATCAAATCGCGATATGCCGCCGCAGCCCTGGGGTGATTATCCGGTGGCCTTTGGTGGCGAGTCTGAAGTGCAGCTCCAGTCGCGTATGGTCGCGGCGCTGTCCCGCATCATGGCCAGGCCGCAGCACGACTGCGTGCTGGCGGTTTCCCATGGCTCAGCCTGCCAGGAGTTTCTTGAGTATGTGACTGGCGAGGGGGAGCTACCCGACAACGGTGCCGTGCTTCATTTTGGCTATTGCGACGGGGCGTTTTCGCTCTTGGGTTGGTAACGAACGAAAGGACCCCTATGAATAAAGATCTGTATCTGGTCCGTCATGGACAGACGATATTCAACCTTAAGCGTATCATTCAGGGGTGGAGTGACTCGCCGCTTACGCAGTTGGGTTGCGACCAGGCGGCGCGCGCCGGCATGTTTTTACGTGCGCGTGGCATTGAGCCCGATCATGCCTACACCTCCACGCTTCATCGCACCGAGCAGACTATCGCCAACTTGTGGCCGGGCTTGGCGTACGAGCGCCTGGACGGTCTGCGCGAGTGGTTCTTTGGCGACTTTGAGGCCGAGCGCGTGATGCTTATGCCCGAGCGCCCGTGGCGCGACTTCTATTGCCAGTTTGGCGGCGAGGGCCAGATGCAAGTGCGCGAGCGCATGGTGGCGACGCTGATCGAGCTTATGCAGCGTCCGGACCATACGTGCGTGCTCGCGGTAAGCCATGGCTCGGCCATCAAAGAGTTTATGGATCACGTGAAGGGTGCGGCGGCCGACGAGCGCGATCGCGTGCCGGGCAACTGCGCGGTGCTGCACTTTGCGTTTGACGACGAATCCGACACGTTTGAGCTGATTGAGATTTTTACGCAGGAGGATTACGCACGCGAGCTGGGGCTTGAACCGCTCGTGGCGGCAGCAGGCCCGCAGCGGGGATAACGTGAGCGTGGCGGCACGGGTCGCCGGCATAACTTCTCGACGCAAAAGGGGCGGAGATGCATGTACCTGCTGCATCTCCGCCCCCTGTTTGTTGAGCTGCCGATTTTTGTGCTGGACGGTCTGGTCTTGCTAGAACCGCGCGACTTGGTGCGTGAGCAGACCCGTCGGAACCTGCGGCGCGCCGCCGCTGACCTGCGCGGCGGGGAAGAGCGCAGCTACGGCAAAGTTGAACGGTTCCTTGCCGGTGTACGTTCCGGCGGCACGGGCCTCATCGGCCAGCAGCTGCGACGCCCCGGCCAGCGCGGCAGCGTAGGCGGGGTCGTCGGCCAGTGCCGGCTCTGGTACTTGGTCGAGCATGGCACGGATGGCGGCAACAGCGTCCTCGCGCTTGACCTCCCACGCGCGGTGCGTAATGCCCGCGGGGTCGGTGACGGCGTAGAGCGACGCGCCCTCTTTGGCGGCGCCCAGGATGATATCCATGACGGGCGAGGCCTCGTAGGCGAGCGACACGGGACGAGGCTGAACTTTGAGTTCGGCGATCGCGTGCGCAGCGGCAGCCACGTCAGCGCTGGCAACGCCCTTGCCGCCCGCAAGTACACTCGTCGGGCAGATCGCCACGACACCTGTTACGCGCCCCGGCTCGCCCGAGCATTCGTACACGTAATACGCCGCGCCCGGGTCCTTGAGCATCAGGCCATCGGCAATGGCTCCGCGCAGAGCATCGTTGCCGCTCAGGATGCTGCCCATTGCAGGCAGCGCCTCGAGCACGCGGTCCTGAGCCGGGCGGATGCAGGGAAACGGAAGTGCTTTCATGGGCGGTCCTAACGCACGAGTCGGTTTGTTCGCGGCTTATTATGCCCCAACTTGGCCGCTCGCGTCCCAGAGCACGTTATCGGCGAGCGCGATCAGCACCTGCTGACAACGAACGATATCGGCATGGGGCACATATTCGTTGGGCTTGTGCGCGAGCGCGAGCGACCCGGGACCGTAGCTCATGCAATTGCGGTTACCTGTCTTGCCGGCAATGACAGCGGTGTCGGTGTAGCCGGTAAAGAAGCCGACGGTCGTGTCCGCCCCCGTCACGTCATCGGCGGCACGCTTGAGCGCGGCTAGAAGAGGAGAGCTTGGATCGCGCTCGATAGCGGGGCGGTCGCCTGTCACGGTGTAGCTTCCATGGCAGCCGGGGACCGCGGCTTCGGCAACGGCGATGGCCTGCTCTACCATGCGCGTCGCGGCGGCCGTATCGGTCGGCGGGGTCAGGCGCATGTCGACCCAGACTTTGGCGCGGTCGGGCACGACATAGGGGCGATATCCGCCCTCGATTTGGCCAAACGTGATGGTCGAAGGCCCCAGCTCATCGTGCGCGGGCAGCGCCACAAACGCGCGACGGAGCGAACACACGACCTCGGCCATGGCGGCGACGGCATCCGCGCCCTTCCACGGCTGGCTCGCATGCGCCGTTACGCCAGCCATTTCAATCTCGAACCACGTGCGCCCCTTGTGCGCCACCTGGATCTGTCCGTCGGTGGGTTCGGTGTCCAGCACCCATTCGCGCGAGCCGACCCAGCCGGCATCGATCGCGGCCTCTGAGCCGCGCATAAAGTCCTCCTCGTCGACCGAGCAAATGAGTGAGAAGCCACGGCGGGGCAGCTCGCCTTCTGCCGCCACGCGCTCGAGCGTATGGACCAGTGCGGCAATGGCGCAGGCCAGGCCACCCTTCATATCGCAGGCACCGCGGCCATAGAGTTTATCGTTGCGCACGATCGCTCCGAGCGGCGGAATGTCCGCGTCCCAGCCATCGCCCAGCGTAACGGTATCCATATGGCAGATATAGACGAGCCGTGGCTCGTCGCTCAGTCCCGGCACGGTGACCATAAGGTTGCGGCGCCCGGGCAGCACCTCGAGTTCCTCAACCTGCACGGCATGGAGCACCGGATGGCTCAGCTGTGCCACCCGTTCCTCAACCAACGCTTTGATATAGCGCTCAATCTCGTCCTCATACGCACCCGGGTCTGAGCTGTCGATCCGCACGAGTCCTTGCGTAAGCCGCCAAGCAAAATCTGTATCAACCATAGGCACCTCACAGATAGTTGGGTCAACATACAGATTGTATGTCAAGAAGCGGCTCGGTGTATTTAATGGAGTGCTCACAAAAACGGGGGCGCCTCTCGTGCGAAAGGCGTCCCCGCGGGCATTCAATGTCAGTGACGGGCAGGCCACATGGGGAACTGCCCGTCAGATCAGCCGGCGCTATTTGATTACGCGCACGCGATACATCGACGGAATCTGCTTGAGTGCCTCGATGGTGCTGCTGTCCAGGTGCTCGTCGGTGTCGAACATGGTGTAGGCGTTCTCGCCGGCGGACTCGTTGGTCATACGCTGCACGTTGGCGTTGTCCTTGGCCAGGATGGCCGTGATCTGGCCGATCATGTTGGGCACGTTGGCGTGCAGGCAGGCGATGCGGCTCGCGGCGCGCGCCTTGCCCATGCTGCAGGCGGGGTAGTTGACGCTGTGCGCGATGTTGCCGTTCTCCAGGTAATCCTTGAGCTCGCTGATGGCCATGTCGGCGCAGTTGGCCTCGGCCTCGCCAGTGCCGGCGCCCGAGTGCGTGGTGATAAACGTGTTGGGCATCTTGACGGTCTTGGGCGTGGCGAAGTCGCAGCTAAACCAGCTCAGCTTGCCCTCGCGCAGGGCAGCGTCGACGGCGTCCTCGTCAATGATGGTTTCGCGCGCGTAGTTGATGAGCACGGCGCCCGGGGCCAGCAGGTTGATCTGCTCGGTGCTGATCATACCGATGGTGTCGGCCTTGCTGGGCACGTGCACGGTGAGATAGTCGCAGCCGCGGCAGAGGTCCTCGAGCGTGCCCACGCGCTGCACCTCGCGGCTCAGCACCCATGCGTGCTCGACGGAAATGAACGGATCGTAGCCGTAGACGTCCATGCCCAGATCGACGCAGGCGTTGGCGACCTTGGATCCCACGTTGCCCAGACCGATGACGCCGATGCGCTTGCCCTTGAGCTCGCGGCCCACAAAGGCCTTCTTGGCTTTTTCGGCATCGACCTGGATCTCGGGGTCGTCGGCGTTGTCGCGCACCCAGTTCATCGATTGCACCACGCCGCGGCTCGAGAGCACCAGCATGCCTAGGACGAGCTCCTTAACGGCGTTGCTGTTGGCACCGGGGGAGTTAAAGACGACGACGCCCTTCTTGGCGTACTCCTCGACGGGGATGTTGTTGACGCCGGCGCCGCAGCGGGCGATGGCGCGGATGCCCTCGGGCAGCTCGTAGCCGTGCAGGTCAGTCGAGCGCATCAGGATGGCGTCGGCCTCCTCGGCGGTGCTCACAAATTCGTAGCCCTCGCCAAACTCGACTTTGCCGTCCTTGGTGATGTCGTCGATGGTCTTAATCTTGCGCATGAAAAACTCCTTAGCAGGTTTGGTTTAAACAGGTGGTTTGAAGTGGCTGGTCGGCCCGCGCGTTGCGGGCTAGTTAGATCGCGGGCTCAAACTACGCTGCGTTTCGAAGTCCTTCATGTACGAGGCCAGTGCCTGCACGTCTTCCATGGTTACGGCGTTGTAGACGCTGGCGCGCATGCCGCCCACCAGGCGATGGCCCTTGACGTTTTGAATCTGGTGCTCGGCCGCGCCTGCGACAAAGGCCGCGTCGAGTTCGGCGTCGCCGGTGCGGAAGGTGACATTGGCGATGGAGCGGCTGTCGGCCTGCGTGGTGCCATGGAACAGCTCGCTGTGCTCGAGCAGGTCGTAGAGCAGGTTGGCCTTGGCCCAGTTGCGCTCGGCCATGGCGGCAAGTCCGCCGGTCTCCTCGACCCAATGGAACACCTTGCCGCACACGTAGATGCCAAAGGTGTTGGGCGTGTTGAGCATGGAGCCCTTGGCGGCCTGGGCCTTAAGGTCCATGTACTGCGGTGTCTGCGCAAAGGCGGGGCCGTCGGCGATGAGGTCGTCGCGCACGATAACCACGGTCACGCCCGCGGCGCCGGCGTTTTTCTGAGCGCCGGCGTAGATGAGCCCGTAGCGCTCGACGTCGAGCGGCTGCGACAGAAAGCAGCTCGAGACATCTGCGACCAGCGGTACGTCGCCGCAAGCGGGCAGCTCGTGGTACATGGTGCCAAAGATGGTGTTGTTCTGGCAGATGTAAACGTAGTCGAGCCCGTCGCCCGCGGCCTCGGCGGCAATGCGCGCGTTGATGTCGGCCATGTCGGGGATGCGGTCGAAGTTGGTGTCCTCGGAGCTCGCGATCAGCACGGCCTCGCCGTACCTGTCGGCTTCTTTGTATGCCTTGTTGGCAAAGTTGCCGGTCACGACGTAGCCGGCGCGGCCGCGGCGCATGAGGTTCATCGGGATGCCCGCAAACTGTAGCGTGGCGCCGCCCTGCAAAAATAGGACGTGGTAGTTGTTCGGGATGCTCAGCAGGCGACGCAGGGTTGCCTCGGCGTCGTCGATGATCTGCTGGTACATGCTAGATCGATGGCTCATCTCGAGCACGGACATGCCGCAACCGCGGTAGTCCATCATCTCGTCGGCGATCTCGGCGAGCACGCTTGTGGGCAGTGCGGCCGGGCCAGCTGAGAAGTTGTGCACACGTGCCATCTTCTAGTCTCCCTCGTAGTCGTTTGAACGTTCGGGATACTTTAGCACAGTGGAGCGCCAGGCGCGACCGCATCACGGTAAAACTCGACTGCGCCGCTATGATTTACAGTATGGTTACATGGGAGAGGGGCGACCTTACTCCTCAGGCAAATCCAAATCTGCGAGCGAAGACATGAGGTTCTCTAGGCGCTTGATCTCTTCGTCCTAAATTAGCTACCTCCTAGTTAGTACGATGCTAGCGTGGCGATGACGGCTTCGTCGCCGGCGTATATGAGGGTGTTGCCGTCGGGGATGATCGTTTGGCCGTCGCGCTTGAGCATCACGACGATAAACGGATGCTTGCCTTGCGGCACATCGCGCAGGCGCTGGCCGGCCAGACGACCGTGGGGCGTCACGGTGACCTCGCGCAGCGTAACCTCGGCACGCTCTTCGAACGTTGGGGCGGCCATCACCAGAAGATCACCTTCCTGGATCACGGTGTCGCCATTGGGCAGTACCGGGTGCGCCCCGTCGCGCAGCACCAGGACCACGAGCATATCTGTGGCGCTGCCAATGTCCGCGAGCGAGCGTCCGGCAAACGGATGTCCAGCGCCTACCTTGAGCTTGACGAACGACATGCCGTCCTCGTCGCGGTAGTCGTTAAAGGTGCGGCGCACGTCGCCGGTCGCATCGATCATATCGAGCTTCTTCGCCACCGCCGGCAGCAGCGAGCCCTGCACCACAATGCTCGACAAGGCAATCACAAACACCAGGTCAAACAGGTCGTGGCCACCGGGAACGCCGGCTACCACGGCAAAGAGACTAAAGACGACCGAAGCCGCGCCGCGCAGGCCCGCCCAGCTTACGAGCGCGACCTGGCGAGGGTTTGTCTTAAAGGGCGCCAGGAGCACGCCGACGGCGATGGGACGGCTCACGAAGAGCATAAACGCCATGAGCGCCAGGCCCGGCAGCAGCATCTGCGGCAGGCGTGCGGGCGTTACGAGCAGGCCGAGCAAGAAGAAGATCGTCATCTCAGCCATCTCGGTGAGGGTGTCAAAGAAGTGCGCCATCTCGACTTTGCCGGTGATGTCGCTGGCACCCAGCACAATGCCTGCCAGGTATACAGCCAAAAAGCCGTTGCCGCCCAGATAGCTTGGTAGTGAGTAGGCGACGATCGCCACGGCGAACAAAAAGATGGTCTGCGCGCCCTCGGCCGTTGCGTGCGCGCGTTCAATCAGGCGGCCCGCCGCCCAGCCGATGGCAAGGCCCAGGCCCGCGCCCAGGATAATCTGCTTGGCCAGCAGTGCGGGAATGTTGATGTCGCCGCCGGCCGCGAGTGTGGCGAGCACGGCGGTGAGCATGTAGGCGACGGGGTCGTTGGAGCCCGATTCGACCTCGAGCAGCGAGTCGGTGCCGCCCTTCAGCGAAAGGCTGTGCTCGCGCAGAACGCTAAAGACGCTGGCCGCGTCGGTGGATGCCACGACCGAGCCCAGCAGCAGACCGCCGATCCAGTCGAAGCCCAGCGCAAAGTGGGCGAACACGCCGGTGATACCGGCAGTGATGACGACGCCGAGCGTGCTCAGCAGCACCGCCGGCGCAGCGACGGGCTTGGCGCGGTCTATGTTGGTGTTAAAGCCGCCGTAGAACATGATGAACAGCAGCGCCGTGCTGCAGACGGTTTCGGTAAGCGCATAGTCGCTAAAGTCGATATGCGCCGGGCCGTTGACACCCAACAGCATGCCGAGCGCGATAAAGATGAGCAGGGTGGGGAAGGGGAGCTTTTTGCCGACGGGTTTGATGGTCAGGCACAGAATAATGACGAGGCCGATAAAGAGAAGAATCTGGTTCATAGGGAGTGTCCGCTCCTGGGTGGTTGGCGTGGCACGGTCAGTTGCCTGCGGTTATTTGTACCCAAAGATGGTGGGTTTATGGGGTTGGATTGCGGGCGTGCGCGATATCGTCATAGACGGCTGCCGTCTTTGCCTCTGCTCGGAAACCCTTTCCAGCTTTATTGCAACGGAGTACAATGGGTAACGTTTAAGTTCAACTTGAAGTTTTAGTTGCGGCGCCGGGCTTCGGCCGCAATGCAAGGAGAGGCGTACCATGGCGATCTATGTGACATCTGATGCTCACGGGCACGTGCGTGCGCTTGACGAGGCCCTGTCTAAGATCTCGTTGACGTCCGACGACACACTGTACGTGCTGGGCGACATGATCGATCGCGGGCCCGATCCGGTCGGCGTTATTAAGCTCGTGCGCTCGCTGCCCAACGCCCGCGTGCTCAAGGGTAATCACGAGCAGATCATGCTCGATGCCATCATTGGCCAGGATCCGCTCGATGCCGAGACCTGGGATATCAACGGTGGCTGGACGACGCGCGAGCAACTCAACGACATGGAATTTGAGGCATACGAGGAGCTCGTGCGATGGATGGCCGCGCTGCCGCTCTACGCGGTGGTCGAGACCGAGGAGCGCCCGTATCTGCTGGTTCATGCTGGAATCGAGATGAAGGCGGCGCGCGCGTTTTTGCTTGAGCATGGCGTCGATTGTGCCGATGGCGTCGGAGCGGTGGATGCCGATCGCGAGCTGCTGCAGCAGATGCTCGCGGTGCAGTCGTCCGATGACCTACTATGGATTCGTCACGGCTATTGGGATGTGCCGACCGGGCTGCTTTCTGCCGAGGGCAAGGGCCCGGTCGTGGTGAGCGGTCATACGCCCACGGTATCGCTTGGGCGCTATTGCGAGGTCGGTGGTCTGGCGGGGCTCGATGAGGAGTCGGGCCGCGGGCAGATCGTGCGCTTGGGCGGCGAGGACACTGCCGGTGTGTCCGATCGCATCGACATCGACTGCGCCGCCGCCACCGGCTCCGAGTTCGGTCGCGTGGGCATCCTGCGGCTCGATGATGGGGCGGAGTTCTACGCGAACATCAACCCGGGCGAATAATCGGTGCAAGGGGTAGCTAATTATGGACGGGGCTTTTTTTGACTACTTTTGCCCTTTTGCCCGCAAATTGATTTTTCAGGGACGGGGATTAAATAAGGCTCTGTTAGACCAGGATTGACATACATGTGTCCCCACGGTGCCATATCGTTGACCCCGTAGACCGCGATGAT
>NZ_JBCPDH010000038.1:0-15156 GCF_040915545.1 Collinsella aerofaciens
CGAAAGGGCGCTGACCTTTTGGTCGCGCCCTTGAAGTTGAACGTCAGATTGTCCAAATGCGGCCCGCGCAGCGTCGACTGGTTACGGCGTTTGTAAAACGCCGTAACCTACTGAATGAGCATGGCGTCGCCAAAGCTGAAGAAGCGGTAGCGCTCCTCGATGGCGGCGGCGTAGGCATCCATGATCTGGTCGCGGGTGGCAAGCGCGCTTACGAGCATCATGAGCGTGGAGCGAGGCACATGGAAGTTCGTGATCAGCGCGTCGACCACATGATAGGTCGAGCCGGGCATGAGGTAGAGCTGCGTTGTCGCGTTCTCGCGCACCACGATGTCACCGCGGCCAAGTGTATCGGCCCCGTCCTCGCGGCCCTCAAAATAGCGCGCCGTCACGGCCGGATCGGACACCGGCGCGTCCGCGTCAAAGGCGCTCTCGAGCGAGCGCACTGCGGTGGTACCGACAGCAATCACGCGATGCCCCTCGGCCTTAGCCTTATGCACGGCGTCGACAACCTCCTGCGACACGTGGTAGCGCTCGGTGTGCATCACGTGCTGCGTGGGGTCGTCCTCCTCCACCAGACGGAAGGTATCGATACCCACCTCGAGCTCGACGGCGGCAAACTTGGCACCCTTGGCCTCGATGGCAGCCATGAGCTCGGGAGTAAAATGCAGACCCGCCGTGGGAGCAGCGGCCGAATGCTCCTCCTTCATGGCGTAGACGGTCTGGTACTTCTCGGGATCGCCCTCGTAATCGGTAATGTAGGGCGGCAGCGGCACGTGGCCGGCAGCATGGATGGCCTCGTCGAGCGTGCGCGGCTCGCCGGCGGCATTGCAACCGGCCGGCTCAAAGCGTACCAGGCGGCCGCCGCGGCTATCGGTGACAAAGTCGACAACCTCGGCCGTCAGCACCATGGGAGCCCCCTCGGGCGCATGGGCGCCACCGGCGCGATACTCAATATGAGCACCGGGCTTCAGGCGCTTGCCCGGCTTGACCAAGCACTCCCAAACATGGCCCAGCGGATCCACGTCCTCGCGGCGCTTGAGCAGCAGAGTCTCGACCACGCCGCCCGAGCCGGCTTTGCGACCGATCAGGCGAGCCGGCATCACGCGCGTCTGATTGATGACGAGCACGTCGCCCGGCTCGATATAGTCGATGATGTCGCGGAAGATGCGGTGCTCAACGGTACCGCCGTGCTCCAGCGGCGTTCCCGCCTGGGAGCCCTTGCGATCCACCACCAGCAGGCGGCAGGAGTCGCGCGGCTCGGCAGGAGCCTGGGCAATCAGTTCCTCGGGAAGGTTGTAGTCAAAATCATCGGTACGCATAGACACGTCGGATACTCCTTATATAGCTAAAGTCCGCTCTACATCCTAGCAGGCTGACGTCCCAAATGAACTACTTTTTGGCGGCTTTGCGCTCGTCGCGGATACGGGCGCGGTCCATGGCCGCCTCGATAGCCGAGAAGCGGCAACCACAGTAGTTCTGCCGATACATGCCAAGCTCGCGCGAACGGCGTGTCGCCTCGGGGTAATACGGGCGAAAATCGCGAATCACCGGGGTGAGCCCATGTGCCGCCGCCAAGCGCTCAAGCACGTCATTGCAGGTATCGAACAGCTGGTACGGCGAGACGGCGAGCGTCGTGCCCACAAACTCAAACCCGCGCTCCTGGGCCACGCGGCACGCCTCGGCCAAGCGCAAGGCATAGCACGCGCGACAGCGACGAGGCCGATCGGCGCCCAGCGGTGCCACGCCGGCCTCCCAGCGCTCGCGGTCCTCCCCCGCCTCGATGAGCTCAATGCCGCCATCGGCACACCACCGGCACAGCTCGTCCAAGCGCCGCTGCCATTCATCGCGCGGTTGAATATTGGGGTTGGTCCAGCAAATCGTGGGCTCAAACCCTTCCTCGCGCAGCAGGCGGACCGGCTCAAGCGAGCACGGCGCACAGCACGCATGCAGCAACAACGGCTTCATCGACATCTCCTCACCCAAAAAAGCGCACGCCGAAGGACGTATCCTCACAGGCGACAATGCGGCGGTCGCGCAAAATGGTCCGCACGTAATACCAGTCGCCCACACAGCCCGACAAATGCAAGCCGGCCGCCAGGTAGCACAGCAGCGGATAGCCCGAGAACGCAAACCCCAGGGCAAACGCTGTCGTCACAACAACCGTCGGCGCCAGGCAAACTGCCACGTACCGCCGGCGCGAATACACCACGCCCTCGGCGCAGGCATAGATCATCGCCGTCTCGCGATTCGCCCCAAAGGTCACCTGCGCGCCCGCAGGCGCCAGCAGCTTAAAAAACGCACCGTGCACCAGCTCGTGCACGGCAAATGACGCCGCCGAAACCGCAGCCAAGCCGACTATCCAGCCCAAGACCGTGGTCCAGCCGCCCGCGTCAGCCGCATCCAGGTCCGCAGGCCCGCCCAGCAGCATAAACACCGGCACCAGGCACACGGCAAATGCGCCAAGCACCGCCATCCCCCACACAAAGCAGGCGTGCAGAAAATCCTCGTCCTCAAACGCATGTATGTTGGAAATCTCATTCATAGCATCTTAGGATAGCGCCCCTGCCACGTACCCGTCCGCATGTGCGATAATGTCGAACGATATGCACGAATTGACCACCGCGTCGCCAGGCCTTGCGCCCGGCCGCGCTCTCACCATATGCGAAGGAGTCCCATGGCATCCAAATACTCCATGAACGACCGTCCCAGCTGGCCTCGCCGCGCCATCGTTACCGCCGGCGAGCCCTACGGCAACAAGGGCCTTCACTTTGGCCACGTTGGTGGCGTCTTTGTCCCGGCCGACTTCTTCGCCCGCTTCCTGCGCGACCGTCTGGGCCGCGAGAACGTCATCTTCACCTCGGGCACCGACTGCTACGGCTCGCCCATCATGGAGAGCTACCGCAAGCTCAAGGAGAACGAAGGCTACGACAAGTCCATCGGCGAGTATGTCGAGTCCAATCACTCCCGCCAGGCCGCGACCCTCAACAACTACAACATCAGCTGCGACATCTACGGCGGCTCGGGCCTTGAGCCGGCTGCGCAGATTCACAACGAGGTGACCGCCGAGATTATCAAGCGCCTGCATGAGCAGGGCACCATCTCCAAGCGCTCCACGCTGCAGTTCTACGACGCCAAGGCCGGCACGTTCCTCAACGGCCGCCAAGTGATCGGCCGCTGCCCCATCCAGGGCTGCAAGTCCGAGAAGGCTTATGCCGACGAGTGCGACCTGGGTCACCAGTTTGAGCCCGAGGAGCTCATCGCACCCAAGAGCCAGCTCACCGGCGAGGTGCCCGAGCTGCGCCCGGTCGACAACCTCTACTTCGACCTGCCGGCCTACCTCGACTTTATGAAGACCTACACCGCCAAGCTCGCCCAGAACCCGCAGGTTCGTTCCGTGGTCTCCAAGACCATGGAGGAGTGGCTGCTGCCGGCACAGCTCTATATTCAGAACAAGTTCCGCGAGGCCTTCGACGCCGTCGAGGACCAGCTGCCCGAGCACACCGTGCTGGAGCCCGAGGGCAACAAGAGCAGCTTTACCGTCACCTTCCCCAGCTGGAAGGAGCGCGACGACGCCCACGCGGTGCTCGCCAACGGCGGCGTGCGCTTCCGCAGCGGCAAGGCGCTCGTGCCCTTCCGCATCACCGGCAACATCGACTGGGGCGTTCCGGTGCCCGAGGTCGATGGCGTCTCCGACGTCACCTGCTGGTGCTGGCCCGAGAGCCTGTGGGCACCCATCAGCTACACCCGCACCGTGCTCGCACGCGATGCCAAGGCCGCCGGCGTGACCGAGGGCGTCGCCGCCCAAGATGCCGCCCTCATGGGCGAGCCCGCCGCCGATTCCACGCAGGTCCCCGCGCCCGCCTACCAGCACAGCTCGCTCGACTGGCGCGACTGGTGGTGCTCTGACGACGCTCAGATTTACCAGTTCATCGGTCAGGACAACATCTATTTCTACTGCATCGCGCAGACCGCCATGTGGGAGGCCCTGGGCTGGGACCTCACGCAGAGCACCGTCAGCGCCTGCTACCACCTGCTCTACATGGGCAAAAAGGCCAGCTCGTCCTCGCAGACGCCTCCCCCGCCGGCAGACGACCTGCTCAACCACTACACCTGCGAGCAGATGCGTGCGCACTGGCTGTCGCTCGGCCTGTCCGAGAAGCCGGTGAGCTTTAGCCCCAAGGCATACGACACGCGTGTGACCGGCAAGGACAAGGACGGCAACGAGGTACGCGCCTGCGACGACAAACGCGTTATCGACCCGGCCCTTAAGGAGAGCGCGCTGCTGACTGGCGTGTTCAACCGTCTGGCCCGCAGCTGCTTCTACGGCGTCGCCGTCAAGGAAGGCGACGAGAGCCCCTACCGCAACGGCTGCATCCCCGCCGGTGCCGCCTCTGCCGCCGTGGTCGAGGCTGCCGAGCAGGCAGCTCTCGCCTTTGAGCAGGCCATGTACAAGTTCGAGACGCACCGCGCGCTTGCCGTGTGCGACGACTACCTGCGCGCCGCCAACAAGCGCTGGAGCGACGCCTCCAAGGCCGCCAACAAGCTCGAGGGCGAGCCGGCCAATGCCGCGATGACGCAGGCCCTCGTCGACGCCTTTACCGAGCTGCGCGTGGCGACCGTCCTGATGCACGGTATTGTGCCGGCCGGCTGCGAGCTCATCTGTGAGTACTTCGACGTCGACCCGGTCGCTTTCTTTAGCTGGGACAACATCTTTGCCTCCACGGACGAGTTCGTGGAGAGCCTGGACGAGAAGCCCGGCGAGCACCGTGTGAAGCCGCTGCCCCCGCGCTTCGACTTCTTTAGCAAGCACGAGAGCCAGTACTAAAGCACGCCAGCAGCGGCGTGCCCGGAAAGTAGTCAAATTGGGACGGGAAGGAAAGACGGATGTCCAAGCCGCGTCGTCGTAAGCAGAAAAAGCAGGTTAAGCCCGAGCTCAAGCTTAGGCAGTTTGCCGCCACCGAGCTTTCCGACCAGCTTGCCGCCCTTCCCTGCGCCGCCGACCTGCCGCGCTTTATGGTCGACACGGTCGCCGGCGCCTATGCGCCCGCCGATGCTCACCTCATGATCGAGGGCTTCGGCGCCGCGGCCACACGCCCGGTCACGCTGCGCGCCAACACGCTCAAGGCGACCGCCGAGGACATCGCTGCGGCGCTCGATGCCGCCGGCATCGCCCACAACCCCGTCGCCTGGTACCCAGACGCCTTTATCCTGCCCGAGGCCCAGGTTTCCGATCTGTGGGATCTCGACATCTATCGCGACGGCAAGATCTATCTGCAGAGCCTGTCGTCCATGATGCCGCCTTTGGTGTTGGGCGCCCAGACAGGCGAGGACATCCTGGACATGTGCGCAGCCCCTGGCGGCAAGACGACGCAGATCGCCGCCCTCACCCAGGGCCAGGCACACCTCACCGCCTGTGAGATGAGCATCCCCCGCGCCGAAAAGCTCGAGTCGAACCTCCATCGCCAGGGCGCCAAAAACGTGCCCGTCATGCGCATCGACGCACGCGAGCTCGACGAGTTCTTCCGCTTTGACCGCATCCTGCTCGACGCTCCCTGCACCGGCACGGGCACCGTCATCAGCGGCAACGAGAAAAGCCTGCGCGGCCTCACCGAGCAGTTGCTGAGCAAGTGCGCCCGCTCGCAGCGAGCACTTCTGGACCGCGCCATGGGTGCCCTCAAACCGGGCGGCACGCTCGTCTATTCGACCTGTTCGATCTTGCCGCAGGAAAACGAGGACGCCCTGCAAGAGGCCCTCGACAAGCACATGGACTGCGAGCTTATCCCCCTCGACGGCACGCCGAGCGAAAGTGAAACGCGCCGTGCTCAGGAAGCTGGTGAGGAGCCACGCATCGAGTCCAACGCCCTGACCGAGGCCATTGCCGCGGGTCAGGTATCGGCCATCGCCAACGGCCTGCCCGGCACGCTAACCATTCCGCCCAGCCGCGACTTTGAGGGCTTCTACATTGCCCTGATCCGAAAACGCAGCTAGCGCACGGATCCAAAACTCAACAAGCTATCTCTGTGCGCGTTTGCCCTGCTGGTCGCGATGCTGTTTAAGCATCGCGCGCTCTTTGCGTTCGGCTCTTTTGCCCTTAATGGCCGTGACCACAAAGTAGATGACCGCGGCGGCAACGATTGCGGCCACACACAGGCCAATCGAGCCAAACATTGCTGTCAATTCCATACCGCGTCACCTCTCTTTTAAACGGGACTTTCAAGATAGCACCTCGATACCCGCCACCACAGCTCCTTCACGTTCGCCAGCTCTTCGGTCTAACGGATGGCGCGGCGGGGAAAAATCAACTCGTCAAACGATTTAGCATTCGCAATTCCGGCTGCATAGCGCCGGCCGTCATCACATAGAATCGAGCCTCCATGGATACCCTCAACGACCTAAACGAGCGCGTCGACGCCTTCGTCGGCACCAGCTCCTTCGACACGCCTGCCGCGGCAAACGACCAAGCTCCCATCGATGTGCCCGCCGAGGTTCACGAGGATATCGTCGCCTCGGTCGATTTCTCCGAGGTCGAGCTCGCAGACGAGTTCACCGAGCCCCAGGTAGCCGTGACCCCCAACGGACTGCTCCCCATGGAGCCGCTGCCCATCGACGGGCGTTTGCGCAAGGCGGCCCTCCGCATGCCCGACGAGATCGAGGAGGCCAGCGGCTTTACGCTCTTCGGCCGTCGTATCAAATCGCTCATCTACACCACCGATGTCGCGGTTATCCGCAACTCCAACGCCGATGCCGTCTTTGCGGTCTACCCCTTCACGCCGCAGCCCGCCATTACGCAAGCGCTGCTGACCGTCGCCGAGTGCCCGGTCTTTGTAGGCGTGGGCGGTGGCACCACCACCGGTAAGCGCTCCGTGCAGATGGCAGCCGTCTCCGAGATGCAGGGCGCGGCGGGCTGCGTGGTCAACTCCCCCGCCACCGCCGAGATGGTCGAGCACATCACCAACATCGCCGACATCCCCGTCATCGCCACGGTCGTTCGTTGCGACGACGATGCTCACGCAAAGGTGCGCGCCGGCGCCAAGATCCTCAACATCGCAGCCGGCAAGAACACGCCGCAGGTCCTGCGCGAGCTGCGCGAGCACTATCCCAACCTGCCGCTCATCGCGCCGGGCGGCAAGACGTCCGAGAGCATTCGCGAGACCATCGCCGCCGGCGCCAACGCCATCATCTGGACGCCGCCTTCGGCCCAGCAGCTACAGACCGACATGATGCAGCGTTATCGCAAGATGAAGGAAGACGCCACACCTGTCATCTCGCGCGACGATGTGCCCATTATCGACCAGGTCGCCGCCGCCGAGGTCAGCCAGGTCGAGAACATGAATCCCGACGTACCGATTCCCGACGAGGTTATCGAGCGCGTCGCTTCGATCCACGAGCGCGTCGAGGAGCATCGCGCCAACCGCGGCCTCAAGCCGTCACTGCACGGCTTCTTCTTCCGCGGAAAGAAACGTTAGCCGCAACAGCAAGGCCCGCCCCACAAACAACGGGACGGGCCTTGCTGTTATCGAATGTCAGGAGGGACAGGCGCAGCGGTTAAACTGTCAGCCAGCCCACGAACGTTAATCCACGCGCTTGTCGCCCATAAAGAAGAGCGCCACCGTACCAGGTCCGGTATGCGAGCCAATCAGAGTACCGATGTCATTGATCTCAATCTTGCCTTTAAGCTGCGGGACCTGTTCCTCAATCAGCGCCACGACCGCCTCAGCATCCTCGCGGCACGCCGACTGCGACATGATGCACTTACCCGAATAATCTGCACCGTCCTGTACGTGTGCCATCATGGTCTTAGCCATCTCGGAAATCGCGCGCTTCTTAGTGCGGATCTTCTCACGTGGCGACAGCTTACCTTCGCAATCGACCGTCATAAGCGGGCAAATCTTAAGCGCCGTGCCGATGATCGCGCTCGCGGCCGAAATGCGACCGCCGCGCAGGTAGCTCGACAGATCGGTCGAGAAGAACCAGTGGTGCAGGTTGAGCTTGTGCTCCTCGATCCAGGCAGCCGTCTCGTCGAGTGAAGCCCCGCTATCGCGCACATCGGCGGCATATTCCAACAACAGGCCAAAACCCGAAGACGCCGCCAGCGAATCGATGACGCGCACCTTGCCGCCCTCGGGATAGCGATCCGCAAGCATCTGCGCCGCGACGCAGGCCGATCCATACGTGCCCGAAATACCCGACGACAACGTCAGGTGCAGCACGTCTTTACCCTCGGCAACAAACGGCTCCCAAAACTCCTCGTACTCACCCACGCTCACCTGAGACGTCTTGGGCATGGCGCCCGCGGCAATCTGGGCAAAAAACTCGTCCGGCGTAATCGACTGATACAGATCGTCCGTATAGACAACATCGTCGATCTCGTAATGAAAACACACGACAGGGATATTGCGCGACGCAAAGAACTCACGGGTTCGATCGGCGGCAGATTCACAGGTCAGGACAAAATCACTCATATGAGGCTCCTTACTCATTACTGCGCAAATTATCGCACAGTGAGCCTACATACGGTACATATGTCCACTATTTACCAAATCGAAGCAATAATAGCGAACATCTTTACCACCATCGTCTCCACCGACCCCACGCATAAATATCTGAGAAAACACCCTCTGTCGTCTCCACCCAACCGACACATCTACCTTCACTAAATCGATTTACCAAACCGTTCAGCCGACAATTCAGCCGCTGGCGCAAAATCGAAACAAAAGCGGCGCATACTGATAAACGTTTGACGCTGTTTATCAGTTTTACCAGCCCCATCGGAAGGTGTTTCATGGTCGCATTCGATCGCAACCCGCAAGACTTCAAGTATCTGCGCCTGCTTTCGAGACAGTTCCCCACCGAACAATCCGCATTTACCGAAATTATCAACCTCTCGGCCATCCTCAACCTACCCAAGGGCACCGAGCATTTTATGAGCGACGTGCACGGCGAGTACGAAGCCTTTATGCACATCCTCAACAACTGCTCGGGCGTCGTGCGCGAGCATGTCGACGAGATTTTTGGCGACACGCTCTCCTTTGACGAAAAGGGCGAGCTGTGCACGCTCATCTACTACCCGCGCGAGAAGATTGAGCTGGTCCGCAGCCAGCGCGAGGACTCGCCAACTTGGTACAAGACGATGCTTGACCAGCTCATCATGGTCGCTCGCTCGCTTTCAAGCCGCTACACGCGCTCCAAGGTGCGTAAGGCCATCCCGCGCGACTACGCCTACATCATCGACGAGTTGTTGCACACGCACCCGGACGAGAACAACTATCGCGTGCGCTATCACGAGCGCATCGTGGAGTCCATCCTGGAGACCGCCAGCGCCGACGACTTTATCGAGTCGCTCGCTTCGCTCATCAAGCGCCTGGCCGTCGACCACCTGCACCTGGTGGGCGATATCTTCGACCGCGGCGGCGGCGCGGCCAAGATTATGGACCGCCTGCTCACCTACCATTCGCTCGACATCCAGTGGGGCAACCACGACCTGCTGTGGATGGGCGCTGCGGCCGGTGAGCCCGCCTGCATCGCCACGGTATTGCGCAACAACCTACGCTACGACAACTACGAGATCTTGGAGAATGACTACGGCATCTCGCTGCGTGAGCTTGTCGCCTTTGCCGATGCCACCTACACCGCCGGTGAGTCCATCGCCCCGCTGATCAAGGCTATCAACGTGCTGCTCTTTAAGCTCGAGGGCCAGATTATCCAGCGCCACCCCGAGTTCGATATGACCGACCGCCTGTTACTCGACAAGATCGATCACGACACCGGCACGGTCACGCTCGCCGACGGCAGCGTGTGGCCGCTCACGACCAACGACTTCCCCACCGTCGACCCGGTAGACCCCTATACGCTCACGCCCCAGGAGCAGCACATCATCGACAAGCTCGTGTCCGAGTTTGTCACCGCCGATCACCTGCATCGCCATATCGATTTCCTCTTTTCCCACGGCTCGATGTACAAGGTCGCCAACGGCAACCTGCTCTTCCACGGCTGCGTTCCGCTCAACGAAGACGGCACCTTTAGCAGCATGAACTGTCTGGGCACATGGCACGCTGGCCGCGATTATCTCGATTTTTGCGACCACATCGCCCGCCGCGCCTGGCGCGTGGGCGACCGCGATGCCCTCGACTGGATGTGGTACCTGTGGATTGGCTTCAATTCACCCGCCAGCGGACGCCTGGTGCGTACCTTTGAGCGCGCCTATATCGCCGATAAGAGCACCTGGGTCGAGCCGATGGACCCGTACTTTACGCTTACCAAGTCGCCCTCGGTCTGCGATGACATCATGCGCGAGTTTGGCGTCGCGCCCATGGCATGCTCGCCGACCGGCCACATCATCAACGGCCACACGCCCGTTAAAACCACCAAGGGCGAGCAGCCCATTCGCGCCGAGGGCAAGCTGCTGGTCATCGATGGCGGCTTCTGCCGCGCTTACCATCCCAAGACGGGTATCGCCGGCTATACGCTCATCTCGAGCTCGCGCGGCTGCCGCCTCAAGTCGCACCGGGCCTTTACGACGGTTGCCGAGGCACTCACGCGCAACGTGGACATCGAAAGCGAGACCAACCGTTTTGACCAAGCAGACCGTCGCCGCATGGTGAGCGACACCGATACCGGAGCTGCAATTCGCAGCCAAATCCAGGATCTGCGTCAGCTGCTCGATGCATATAGAAACGGTGCTATCGAGGAGCGCGCCTAGCCCCGCCTACGGGGATTGGCTAAACTTGCTGAGTTTGTCATCCCCACGGCGCCCCGGCGCCACCCTAAGGCAGGTACCATGCAAAAGCTCCTTGCGCAGATCATGAAGTTTGGCGTCGTCGGCGTCATTGCCACCGTCATCGACTTTGGCATCATGAATCTGCTCCATTATGGCCTGGGCCTCAACATCCTAATCGCCAACACCAGCGGCTTTATCGTCTCACTCATCTTTAACTACCTCGCAAGCATGAAGTACGTGTTTGCGCACAAGGAAGGCATGAGCCGCCGCCGCGAGTTCATTATCTTTGTCGTACTGTCCGTGATCGGCCTGGTACTCAACGATGGCATCGTGCTGACACTCAACGCCGGTCTGGGGCTCGAGGCCAATATCGCCAAGATATGCGCCACCGCGCTTGTCATGGTCTACAACTTTGTGACCCGAAAGATCTTCCTGGAGGGCGACGAGACCAAATAGCTCGACACCCCTGCAGCATTACGGCGCCCACGTACGACGCGCACTCAGCGCAGTATCGTCCGTGGGTGCCGCTCGTTTACGGGCCATTTTTCAACGTCTGCGGATTAGCTCTTGAAAATTTGACGAGTTCGTATAGTTCTTGGCAAAGACCTTACGTTTCCCTTGCAAAAGCTCTAAAGTATCCTCTGCTCGATTCATCAACGCATTGGATGTGATTACGTGCGCAAGGCGCTGGCACAACCTCATACCAAGCAGTTCCTCAAGTTTGCCGTCGTGGGTCTTATCTCCTTTGGCATCGACTGGGGCATGCTCATTGCGCTCGTCGAGCTGTTCCACCTCGACTTTTTGATGAGCACCACGGTTTCGTTTATCACGTCCGTCGTGGTCAACTACTGGCTCAGCATGAAGTACGTGTTCGACCACCGCGAGGGCATGAGCCGCAAGCGCGAGTTCACGATCTTCACCATCCTGTCGGTGATCGGCCTGGGCCTCAACGACCTGTACATGTTTGTGGGTGTCACGTTTTTGAGCATCGGCTACCAGGCCATGAAGGCCATCGCAACGTTCCTCGTCACCTGGTACAACTACTTCAGCCGCCGCTTCTTCCTCGAGGGTGCACGGTCGTAGTCGATTCACTATTTGCTTGAATGTATAACCGGTTGGAATTCCCGTTCCAACCGGTTTTTTGTTTGCCGAGAGACCCAGCGGCCAGTCCCATTCGCATGAAAAACGGGCGGTCCGGATGTTGGTCCGAACCGCCCGTTTGATGCAATATGTCGAGGCCTCTAGCCTGTAACGTAATACCAGACTACGTTGTCGCCGTTTGAGAGAACGTAGTTGCTGCAGGCCGTCATGGGCGTCGTGCCGTTGACGGAGTACATCCAGCCGCTCGTGCCGCCGTGCTGTTTCTCGGCCAAACCACCAATCGCGGAAACATACGTGCCGTACGACGAGCCGTGCGCGTTGACAGAAAGGCCCAGCGCGCACAGGGCATCGTAAACGGTAGCGCCTTCGTTAAAGGTAAAGGTGCCACCAGAGGACACAGGATTGCCCACGGCGCTCGATGTGACCGAAACCGTCACCGTAACGTAGCTGGACTCCTGTGAGCCGCCCTGTCCGCCCGAGGGAGCACTTCCGCCATAGGAGCTGGAGGCTCCATCAGACGACTGACCGCCGCCCGAAGAAGCACCGCCAGACACATTGGGAGTAACGCCGGCTCCCGTATTCTGGGCAGCGGATTTATCTCCAGACTTCTTGCCGCCCTGACCATCGGACTTCTTGCTATCCGAGCTTTTATGCGATTCCTTGTGCGAAGACTCGGAATCGTCCTTGGCGTCGTTCGAGCCCTTGGACTCGTCTTTTGCATCATTCGATGACTTGGAATCCTCGGAACTGGCCTCGCCCGAAGTCGTAGTCGAGCCAGACGCCCTGGTGTCCTTGGTGACGACGCTCTCCCCCGTCACGGTCTGAATGATCCAGTCGATGGACCAGGCACCGCTTGTGGAAGGATGGACGAAACCCAGCGAGACGACGATCAGAATGGTGCACGCGGCAGTCAGAACGCCAAGGAGCGCCTTGCGACGAGGGGCGGACGCCGCCGAAGCGGCGCCCTGTTGCTTTGCATCGTCGAACTGAATGAACGAGGAGTCGGGCTGTTGCCCGCTGGTCTCCTTGGGCTTATCGGGCATTACCGTCACCCTTGCCGCGCTTGGTCAGCACGAAGACGGCGATGAGCGCAAGGCCAATCACGCCGGCGGCGATGCCAACGATGGCGAGCGGGTTGGTGCCAGTCTCCTGCTCGGCAGTACTAGAGGACTTCTTAGCAGTGGTCGTGGAAGCAGCACCCGTATCGGACTTGGAATCGGACTTCTTGTCGGACTTGCTGTCCTTCTTGTCAGACTTCTTCTCGTCCTTCTTATCGGACTTATCGGAGTCCTTCTTGTTGGACTTGTTGTCTTTGGTCTCGCTCTTGGTCGACACCGTCGTCTTGGTCACCGGCTTCTTGCCCGGGGCAATAGCGCCGCCCTTCGAGCCGGAGCCAGAACCCGCGCCAGCGCCAGCGCCAGTGCCGGAACCAGTACCGATACCAGAACCGCCGCCATTCGAACCAGCGCCGCCATTACCGCCAGGGTTAACGGCATTCTTGGTCCACTTGGCATACAGCGTCAGGTCGGCCGTTACCGACGTGCTAAAGTCATACGCCTGCGTGCAAGCCTCATCGGTATACCAACCGCCGAAAGTGTAGCCATCGCGCGTCGGATCGGCCGGCTTGACCAGCTTGCCATCGGCCGTAGCAACAAACTTAGTGTCGCAAGCAGACCCGCCGTTGGAATTAAAGGCAACCGTCCAAGACTCAACGGCCCCGAGCTTGAACAGCGCGCCCGAGTCATTGATGTAGTACAGGTTGCCAGATGCATCGGCAATGACCGGAGAGTCGCAGTACTGGTAATGGCCAGCCGCATCATAAATCTGCGTCGCCTCTGCATCGCCGAGCGTATAGCGATACACGCCACCACCAGTAGAGTAGTTGACGTAATCCTTGCTATCCGCGCTGTTAACGGTGAAGTACACATAGGTCTTGCCGCCCTGAACACTCACCAGCGGAGTAGCAGCAATACCGTTGAGGCCAGCCGGCAGCGCCTTGCCGTCGGCAGCAGCGACCATCGTGGTCTTACCCGTCTTCAGGTTATAGAGAACCAGAGCAGAGCCAGTAGCTGTCTGTCCGCCGACAATCAGATTGTCACCAGACACCGCAGGGGCGCTCAGATTATTCGTAAGGCCCAGATCAACCGTCTTCTGCTCGCTCAGTACACCCTTCGCCGAAAGCGAAATCACATGGAGCTTTCCGTCGTGCGTCATCTGATAGAAGGTCGAACCATTGGACGGATCGGCAATGCAATCGGCATTTGCAACAGCGCCGAGCTTCATGGTCGAAACGACATCGCCCGTCGTCTTATCAATGCACTTAAGCGTGCCCGCGCTCGTAGGAACGATGGCATACTTATCCGTCAAAGCCGCACCAGTCCAGTAATAGCCCTCGGAAGCGTCAATGTTCTGCCAAGAGACTTCGCCCGTGGCAATCTTGATACGCTTAAGGGAGCCGTTGCCGTAGGTCGCGTTGTAGTTCTCGTCATACGAAATATCGACCGTACCAACATAGACGTACTCGCCGTCCGAAACGACGGTGCAGGAGCTCTGCGTCAAGTCCGTCAAACCGGGCGCCAGCCACTTGCAGATCAGCTTGTCTGCAGTAATCGCCTGGACCGCACCGCCGTTGAGCGGAACGATGATAAGGCCATTGGTATAGATCGGACGAGAGGTATAGCTCACCTTGGAGGCAAGCGGCGCAGAGGCAACCTTTTTGCCCGTGGACGAATCGATCTTAATGAGCTCGTTCTCGGTCGCAATATACACAAAGCCGTTAGCGATGACAGGTTCGCTGCAGTTGGCATACTGCTGACCAGACTCGGCCTTCCAATCGAAGGCCCACTTAAGACCGGCGGCCTGCGCAGGCGTCTTGGCATCCGTTACGGTCGAACCGTTGCCACTGTTGCCGTAGCCGGCCCACTCGGCATTCCAATCAGGAGTCGTCGCATTCGGGTCCACGACAATCTTGTCGGGATCGGGCATGGCCGAATCGTCGGTGGTATAGGCAAGCGTAACCCTATCGCCGCTCTTGAGCGTAATCTGATTGGCGCAGAGTAAGGAGGGCTCTCCATTGATATACAGGTGCCAATATTTATTGGTCGTAGCATCCCAGACATACGGCTTGTGATCGAACGGCGAAGTGATGGAATTCAGGAACCAGTACTCACCACTCTGGGAACCGTTGTACGTAACGCCCTTGGCCTTCAGAACCGTCTCAATAAGGTTCTGGGCAGTAGAGCCTTCGGGCAGAGAAACATTGGTTGATTTCCGATCTCAGCCGAACACATTAGGCGGACAGGCCGTTCCCGCAGCTAGCCGAACGCCCCCGAGGCCCC
>NZ_JBCPDH010000039.1:0-14797 GCF_040915545.1 Collinsella aerofaciens
GTGTTGGCTAAAATGGGTCGGCCGGGATTGGTCAATCTCGGCCGACTATATTTGGCTAAATTATTCCGACGCTAACAACGTTCCATGTGACTGCGACGGGCGGAAGCGGTGCGTACCAATTCCGCATGGACGCACCGACGTATATGGATCCCGACGGTAGCAGCGAAAGCGTTGCCGACCCCAGCCGTAACCAGTGGCAGCAATACACCGGCGAATGCACATCGCACGACTACCAGTTCGAAATGACCGCTAGCGGCACCTATTACCTGCGCTTTTACCTGATGGATAAGGCGGCCGGCGTGTACTATCTGCGCTCAAACGTGTTTGCGAGCGCGAACGACGACGCCTATCCGGCGGTCAGCGCCATCGTGAAGTCCGCAGTCGACAAATGCAGCGCCGATACCGACGGGTCCGACTACGCCCGCGCCCTGTGGCTGCACGACTGGACTCTTGACCATCTGGAATACGACCACAGCCTCAACTGGTGCTCGGCCGAAAGCGGCCTCACGCGCCACCAGGGCACCTGCGAGAGCTACCAGCGCATCTACTCCAAGCTCCTTGACGCCGCGGGCATCGCCAACGGCCGCATCACCGGCAACGGCCACACCTGGAACGCCGTAAAGATCGACGGCAAATGGCGCCAGATGGACCTAACCTGGGACGACACCAGCGACAACTGGTACGGAGACCTGGAGCAACACCTTGCCGTTGCGCGTGCGGTCTACTCCAGTCCCCCGTGCTCCTGCTCGATGAATGCACATCGGCCCTCGACCCCAAGACCGAGCGAGAAATGCTGGGCCGCATGCGAAATCTCGGCCGTACCGTCATCATCGTCACGCACAGGCCTGCCGCGCTGGAGGTTTGCGATCGAGTTGTAAGCCTTTAACCTAAATGATGAGTGAGCCGCTGCGGTCGTTTTCGACAGCGCTCTCGCCATACTCATTGATGCGCGAGACACAAGGTGACTCAATCCTGCACGATGGTATTTGACAGATAGGCGAATATATGGGTTGTAAATCAAACCCCGAAAGGAGGTAAAGATATGGACGAGACGACTCAGCACTATTTGAACTCGCTGCGTGCAATTGCGTTTCCAAATGGCCAGGCCTTTGTTGAGCGCAGGGACATACCATTGGCAAAACAACTTATAGACCTTGGATTGGCCAAAAATCGAATCGAGTATGCTGACTGCAGCGGAAACTGCTGGATTTGGATGAACATATCGGCAAGAAGGCCCTAAGTCGAGATGCAAATTGCTCAAGACTAAATAGATAGCGGCTCGCCGGGTTTCCCGACGAGCCGCTAAGCTGCTAGAGCGTCTTGAGGTACTCCCCCAGCTCTTCCTCCCAGTCGGGCATGCGGAAGCCAACCGACTCGAGCCTGGACAGGTCGAGCGCGGAGTGGACCGGGCGCGGGGCGACGGGGCCCGCGGCGCTGGCGTAGTAGTCGGCCGTGGAGACCGGGACCACCTTGCCGCCGTTGCCGTTGGCCGCCTCGAAGACGGCGCGGGCGATGTCGGCCCAGGACTTGACGGCGCCGGAGCCCGTGCAGTCGTAGGTGCCGTAGGGGGCGTGCGTCCCCAGCACGTGGAAGATGGCCTCGGCCATGTCGCGCGTGAAGGTCAGGCGGCCCAGCTGGTCGTCCACGACCGTGACCTGCGTGAGCCCGTCCTCCGGGTCGGCGACGCGGTCGGAGAGCGCCTTCATCGTCTTGACGAAGTTGTGCCCCTCGCCGATGACCCAGCTGGAGCGCATGATGTAGTTGCGCGGGCAGCCGGCCACGGCGATGTCGCCGGCCGCCTTGGTCTGGCCGTAGACGGAAAGCGGGCTGAGGGGCTCGTCCTCGGTATGGACCTCGGCGGTGCCGTCGAAGACGTAGTCGCTGGACACGTGCACGAGCGTGATCCCGTGCCCGGCGCAGGTGCGGGCGAGGAGGGCGGGGCCGGTCGCGTTGGCCTTCCAGGCGATGACACGGCCCTCGGGGGTCACCGCCCTGTCCACGGCGGTGTAGGCGCCGCAGTTGATCACGGTGCCGTAGAGCGACCAGTCGTATTTGGAGTAGGCCTCCGGGTCGGACATGTCGAAGGTGTCGATGTCGCAGAAGTCGAAGTCCTTGGCGACGCCGCGCTCCTCCGCCAGCGCGCGGACCGCATGGCCCAGCTGGCCGTTGCAGCCGGTAACGAGGGTGCGCTTCGGCGCCATGGGGACGACGTCCTTGAGGTACGGGTGGTTGAGGTCGGCCTCGGATACGGTGGCCTCGTCGAGGGGGATCGGCCACTCGATGGCGAGCTCGGGGTCGGCGAGGTTCACGAAGGTGTAGGTCCTCTTGAGCTCGAGCGACCAGTGGGCGTCCACCAGGTAGGTGTAGGCGGTGCCGTCCTCCAGGGCCTGGAAGGAGTTGCCCACGCCGCGCGGGACGTAGATGGCCTTGCTCGGGTCGAGCGTGCAGGTGAACACCTTGCCGAAGGTCCCGCTTCCCTCGCGCAGGTCCACCCAGGCGCCGAAGACCGAGCCGCGCGCCACGGAGATGAACTTGTCCCAGGGCTCCGCGTGGATGCCGCGGGTGACGCCCCTCTTCTCGTTGTAGGATATGTTGTTCTGGACGACCCTGAGGTCCGGGATGCCCAGCGCGCACATCTTGGCGCGCTGCCAGTTCTCCTTGAACCAGCCGCGCGAGTCGCCGTGGACGGCGAGGTCGACGACCTTGAGGCCCCCGATGCCGGTCTCGGCGACGGCGAGGTCCTTCTCGAATGCGATGTCTGCCATGTGGGAAAAGCTCCTATCGAAGAGGTTCAGGTTGCGGGCGCCCCGCGGTGCGGTTCGCCGGGGTTCGGCCTACTGCCCCTGGGCGCGGTAGCGCGCCTCGGTGGCCTCCTTGGCCGGGCGCCACCAGGACTCGTTGGCGACGTACCAGTCGATGGTGGCCCTGAGCCCCTCGGCGAAGTCGGTGTGGGCCGGCCTCCAGCCCAGCTCGCGCTGGAGCTTGGTGCTGTCGATGGCGTAGCGGCGGTCGTGGCCGGGGCGGTCGGCGACCCAGTCGAAGTCCTCGGGGTCGCGGCCCATGGCCGTAAGGATCATGCGCAGCACGGTGATGTTGTTCTTCTCGCCGTCGGCGCCGATGAGGTAGGTCTCCCCCATCCGGCCCTTGGTGAGGATGTCCCAGACGGCCGAGGAGTGGTCCTCGGTGTGGATCCAGTCGCGGACGTTCTCGCCGCGGCCGTAGAGCTTGGGGCGCACGCCGTCGACGATGTTCGTTATCTGCCTGGGGATGAACTTCTCCACGTGCTGGTAGGGGCCGTAGTTGTTGGAGCAGTTGGAGATCGTGGTGCGCAGGCCGTAGGTGCGGGTCCAGGCGCGGACCAGCATGTCGGAGGACGCCTTGGTGCTCGAGTACGGGCTGCTCGGGCGGTACGGCGTCTCCTCGGTGAACTTGGCCGGGTCGTCGAGCGCCAGGTCGCCGTAGACCTCGTCGGTGGAGACGTGGTGGTAGCGGACGCCGTGCTTCCTCACGGCCTCCAGAAGGCGGAAGGTGCCCTCGACGTTGGTGCGCAGGAAGGGCTCCGGGTCGGCGATGGAGTTGTCGTTGTGGCTCTCGGCGGCGTAGTGCACGATCGCGTCGTGGCCCGGCACGATGCTATCGAGCAGCTCGGCGTCGCAGATGTCGCCGACGACGAGCTCCACGCGGTCGGCGGGCAGCCCCGCGATGTTCTCGGGGTTGCCGGCGTAGGTCAGCTTGTCCAGGACGGTCACGTGGACGCCCGGGTGGTTGTTGACCACGTAGTGCACGAAGTTGCTGCCGATGAAGCCGCAGCCGCCCGTGACGATGATGTTCCTGGGTTCGAAGATCTCAGACATGAGGGGTTCCTCCTAGTACTCGCGCGGGCTGTTGACGATCTCGCCGGCGGCGACCTTCTTCAGGTGCCGGCCGTAGACCGACTTGCCGTAGGCCGCGGCCGCCTCCTCCAGTCGCGCCGTGTCGATCCAGCCGTTCTCCCAGGCGATCTCCTCGGGCACCGAGACCGGCAGGTCCTGGGAGTGCTCCACGGCGCGGACGAACTCCGCGGCCTCGTGCAGGCTCTCCATGGTGCCGGTGTCGAGCCACGCGTAGCCTCGGCCCAGGGTGACGACGGACAGCGTCCCCTCCTCAAGGTACATCTGGTTGAGCGTGGTGATCTCCAGCTCGCCGCGCGCGGAGGGCTCGACCCTGTGCGCCTTGGCGGCCACGTCGCCCGGGTAGAAGTACAGGCCGGTGACGGCGTAGGAGCTCTTGGGCTCGGCGGGCTTCTCCTCGATGGAGACGGCCCTCCCCTCGCGGTCGAACTCCACGACGCCGAAGCGCTCGGGGTCGTCCACGTGGTAGCCGAAGACCGTGGCGCGGCCCGACTCTGCGTTCTGGACGGCGCGCGTCAGGTGGCGGGACAGGCCGTTGCCGTAGAAGATGTTGTCGCCGAGCACCAGGGCGCATGGCTCGCCGTCGATGAACTCCTCGCCGATGGTGAAGGCCTGCGCCAGGCCGTCGGGGCTGGGCTGCTCGGCGTAGGACAGGTTCACGCCGTAGCGCGAGCCGTCCCCGAGCAGGCGCTCGAAGTTGGGCAGGTCCGTCGGCGTGGAGATGACCAGGATGTCCCGGATGCCCGCCAGCATGAGGGTGGACAGCGGGTAGTAGATCATGGGCTTGTCGTAGACCGACAGCAGCTGCTTGGAGGTCACGAGCGTGAGCGGGTACAGGCGCGTGCCGGACCCGCCGGCGAGGATAATGCCTTTCATATCCTAATCCAATCTAGTTGAATGACATTTACTAATGTTTAAGCCTGCTCAAATGCGAGGCGACGTTTTTCAATTCAGAATGATTAAGTAAAAGATAGCCAATATAAACTATCGAATACAGGAGTGCCGCCACTCCACCGGGCATGAGCTCGGTAAATAAGACGAAGGCAACTGTAAGCAAAATCTCCTGGAACGGCCTGGACGAACCCGGAGCACTTAACCTTTCATTTAAATATAGTTCAGACCACAGCGACCTTCCGATAATGCAGATTACAGCGCCACACAGGACAGCATCGAGTGAATCGAGAGCGAGAACACCGAATACCGAAAAGACGGTGCTGCAAATAACGGCAACGATATTCAACTTCAGGAGCAGCTGTTCTTTACGAAGAACCTTGAAATAGGTAGTACAACAAAGGCTCATCTTTGTATTAAAGACGCATATCGGGAGTAAGAGCGCAAAATATCTAAGGCTTTCGGAATATTGAGGAAGCCATGCCCCCAAAAACCAAACCATAGGGAAATAGAGTAAGTAAATCGCAGGGAAGATAAGCTCAATAGAATTTCTTATGCCAATGTAAAAACGAACCCTCTCATCATCGGAGCCCGTCCTAAGGGCAGGAAATAAGACCATGCTCGCCTGCGAGACGAAAGTGATGAAGAAATTCACCAGAGAAAGGGAGAACGAAATTTTTGCAAAGGCGACAATACCCCAAAAATGATCGATAAGAAACCTGGATACGCCGAGGATCAGTGTGTCGGCGATATTCGCAATCATCAGCTTTACGCCAACGACGATGCTGCGGGTACCATCCTTAAGTGCATTGCCAAAAGACATCGATTTAACGCGCAGGATATCTTTGCCCATCCAGGAACAATATATGAGCGCGATAATCTTCGAGACGAGATACGCATAGACATAGGGGTGGTAATCCGAAACCTTAAATCCAATTAGAACAAGGAGAGGGACCAGGAACACCAGCCTGTCTAGCATTGTGGAGAACGAAAAGAGCTTAGTTTCATTCATGGCCTGAAAGACAAAGCCCAAATAACTTGAAAGGTTATAGACGACGGTGTAAAGCGCAAATGACGCGACAACAAAAAATCGATTTGCATCATCGACAAGAGGCAGAGAAACTAAAGTGATGCCGAGGCAAATCACTGCTTGAAAACAAGCACCGAAGATATATTGAGATTTGATCGAGCTCTTATCGATTTCCTCACGAGAGAGACCGCCGTTGATCAGGTAGACACCATCGTTCAAGCCAAGGTGGAAAAAGCCAGAATAGGTCGTATAGAACATGAACAGCTGCCAATAACCATAATCGGCAACGCCGACGATTTTCGGCACGAGCAGCGACATGACGACACTGACCGATAGAGAAATAAACTGTGCAGCAAACGCAATCATAGTGTTGCGTGCAATAGACGAATAATTCATTTGACCTCGTTTGATTAAACTATCAACCTTGATTTATTCAGAAATCAAAATAGGGCCTGACTCACACAAATTTGAATGTCGAGCACTCGCTCTGCCCAGGACGAGTCCACAGGTAGCAAACAAGATGACCGTTGGCACCCACCAACCAAGCTCGCAGTAAAACATGAACTCCGCACAGCATATACAGGAAACGGAAAAAAGCACTTGATCAAGTTCACAATCTGACTTGAACGAACTGATACCAGCGGAAATCAGCAAGGATGCGAAACTACAAATTCCAAGAAAACCATATTCATACAACATTGCAAGGAAACCGTTGTCTACCGTTGAAAAACCACTGATTTCAACTGTGGTGTCCAACATGGTTATGCGACTACTGCCATAACCATTTCCAGTAAGCCAAAACAGCGGTCTGCTTAGGAAGCTATGAATAATGTAGGAAATCGCTCCAGAGCGCTGGCTATATGACACATCAGTTTCAAGTTCACCAAATCGTGAACCAATAAAGTTAAACAGCCCAGACTTGTAAAGCATGAAAACGAGCAGCAATACAGCTGGGGTTAAAAGGGCAATTAAATTCCATTTGGAATACTCAGGATTTTTTAGGCGAAAAACCAGGTACACCAATGCTAAAGCCGTGAGAATGATCCAAGCGCTACGGCTCTTTGTCAGAAGCAGAGCGACCAAAAGAATCACAGAGTATAAGAGACGCTTCATTTTGCTCGTCTCCAATTTAAAGTTAATTACCACCGCAATAACTATCATTTGACCAAATACGATTGCATGTCCGAAAAAACTACGCAGTCGATACAGAGATGGATTATCAATCGTTATAGTTTGCAGAAAAGAAAAAGAACCATTTGTAACTAATCGTTGACCTAAAACAATTTCAAGGACAAAGCTAAATAGGCAGGCGAACACGGTTATATTGCGAAGCATGAGCAATGCAGTCCCAACCCAGCCATCGTTCTTTTCTTTACCGTAAATAAAACCAAGAAGAATACAGAAGAAGTACGAGCAGACCGTAAGGAGGGATTCATCCATGCTTCGGGACGCAAACGCAATGGCAGAAAAGAAAATTATCGCGCCCGACACGGCAACAGGAATGGCGTTATCTAAAAGAACTTTATAAAGACGCCCAGAAAGAACTTCTTTGAAAACGAGCAATCCTAGAACTATAAAAAATAACCCTTTAACAGGAGAAATAACGCTTAGGATTGCGGCGAAAATCAAAATAGTGAATTCGTTAGTTAAGAGCTCAAGCATTTTAAACGCCTACTTACTGTCACCGGAACTGATTAAGGCCTTTAAATCACCAAGCAGGGAACAATTTGACAGTTCATACTCACGATATTTTAAAATGATGCCTAGATCGCTAATTTTTAGACCGCCTTCAAGCAAGTGCATACGGGCATCCAGAACAGAACGGTAATGTTCTATATGCGCAGAAGAACCACGATAATCACCAGGATTGCTACTGCAGTATTCTTCTAAAGCATTAGAAAACCTCAGACACATCTCTATCTCACCAATACGAGATCTCTTATCAAGGTAACGCATCTCGGTTGCATTAGAGTCATGTCTACGGAATCGAATCAAGGGACGATTCAAGAGGCTGAGGGTTCCCTTCAACAAAGAGAATCGCCACAGCATTCCGTCATGCGCAAAATCATCCTGCCAATATGGCAGGATTTCTCTAATAAAGTTTGATTTAACAGCATATGAGCATCCAGGTCGACGTACTGCCATAAACTTTTCGTCAAAAGACGGAGTATCCAAATCATCAACAGATTTGGCATTATCAACTGCACCATATACTGTCACTTTTTTACCGCCATCTTCATAAAACGGCTCGACGGCACAGCATAGGACGTCAATCGAAGGGTCCTTCTGGAGAATCGAGGACATCACAGCGATTTTATCCGAATCCCAGATATCGTCCTGATCACACGGAAATACGATACAGTCGTTTTTAGACGCAAGGTCGAGAAGTGCCTTGAAACTTTTGCGCCAGCCGAAATTCGAACAGTTTCTGCTGAGGGTCCAATTACTGAGACTGTATTTCTCGATGTATCTGCAAATAAGATCGAACGAGCCATCCGTCGAGCAATCATCTGCGATTAGTACTCGGTCCGGAGACACGGTCTGAAATCTCAAGCTGTCTAGCTGCTCAGTAAGATATCGCGTGCCATTGTAAACCGACATCACAACCGTAACCATTAAAAACCTTCATCCAATTAATGCTCAGCGATTAGCTGATCGTAAATACTGATAAGACGTTCAACATATGCGGTCTTTTCGAGGCAGCTGAAGTCAGCCTTCTCAACCGCCTCCCTGTAATGAGAGTAAACATCGGAATCGAGCATATTAACCATTGCGCCAGATAACGACTCGGCACTGCCCGCGCTGAAGACCTCGCCGAGACCTTTCGACCTCACAAAGGAGGCCGCATCGCCGACATCCGAAACGATACACGGCAGTCCGGCAGCGATCATTGCTTCATAGGCGACAAGCCCGAACGTCTCTCGACAAACTGAAGGCATAACAATCGCACGCGAGCGTCCCATAACGGAAAGTACCTCATCATGGGACAGCGCACCCATAAATTTAATATCAGGATAGCTGTGCGACAACTTCTTCAGTTCGGTACCGTCACCGATGACGATAGCGTCCACACCGGCCCTGCTGGCGGCTTCGCAAAATAAATCACAGCCTTTTTCGGGGCTCAAGCGGCCAACGAATAGGTAAGCCTCACAATCTGCATCAAACCCATGTTGGAATTTGTTCGCATCGACGTAATTCAAGCAGTTGAATCGCTCGGCTTCCCATGTTAGATAAGGCTCAATCAGCCGACGACTGGAATCTGAAACGAAAGCAACCGCCGGATGCAGAGCCCTCAAAACATGGTCCTGCACGGAAAAACGAACAGCCCGATACAGTTTTTGGATATATGAGCGCTTGTCACAGTTATGCAACAGGCACTTCGGGGAACCGGGGGCAATTCCACAGTTGCAGTGATTCACATAGTCGTAGAGCCCACCGTTAGAACAAACGAGGAAGTACTCATGGGCGGTAATCAGACATTTGAAACCCCGTCGCTCTATTGCTCTGAATATCGACGAGGATAGGGAGTGCGTCCACGAATGCACATGAACGACCGTCGTCTCTGGATTAAGCTGCCCGAGCAGATCACTCAGCGCCATTTCCGAACGTCGGTTCCAGATACCTTGGGCAGCACCGGAGACACCACCATTCAAGACGTCACCCTGCCCGCAGTTGACACAAATGACCCCTGATTCGATCAAGGAGGGATCAGGGTCACCCAACGCTGAGAAGAAATAGCTGTTGACACCCATCCTCGCCAGAGCCGCGGCTGTTTCGATTGCGATTTTTGAAGCACCGCCCCCGATATGGGGACGGTCGCAAATCGTTATAACTGTGGTGAAGTTACTCATGCACGGTCCTAGGTTTGATAGATCGGGCAAGCCGCTTTATACGCAGGCGCATCGCCGGGGGGAGCAGCATTTTTAGACGGTCGAAAAGAGTCGCATTCGGTGCCAGGACGGAATCAAAGACTTGTGATCCCGCAGCCTCGAACTGCTCGATAACGGCATCGCGCCTATCCTCAAGATCTGAGCGCTTATTGGAATCTTCGTGCAGCAGCACATCATCCGGGGCAAGGCCGTTGTTAGAATAGGCGACGCGATCGCTTATTTCATCGATCAGTTTTGCCCCACGTTCGGTCTTCACGATAACGGCCGAAACACCCTTCTCGGGATGTCCGCAGTCTTGGACAGACTCAGAACGCCAGGAATCACCGAGGATGATGTCACCAGGACTGTTGGCCCCTCTGAAAGGACAGCCATAGCAAGAAGATCTGTTGATCAGGCCTTTGATGTAGGAACCATAAAACGGATCGAATGCAGCGGGCCTCTTTATAATCCTGCCGTCGGATAGCTCAATCTTTATGTTATGGCCCCAACCGTATTTTGATTTATCCCTAAAGGTCAGGGTGGTGACATCGGACTTTTCCCGGAGCTCAAGCCAGTCAACATAGGAACGAAGCATGGAAGAGCTTGGTACCCCGTGGCAAACAACGCTGACGGTAATCAGCCCACCCATCGGTTTACCTAGATAGAGACGCAGCGCGGAAACCTGGCAAGGAGTGCCACTGAACAGGACGCGCTTGCCGGATTTGAGATCGTTAAGCACTTCGGGATACGATTCGCTAGCATCGCTCTGGACATATTTGGACTTTTGCAGGAGCGCAATATCGGCAAGCTCGGATATACCGATATGTCTGACGCGATCGATGCCATCCCAGGCGGCGCCGTAAACGCGCCCGCCGTCCGAAAGCATCTGCTTCGCAAGAAGGGAGAAGACGCCACCGGACGAACTTTGCGCGAGTTCGTCTGGGTCATCGCTCTGCAAGACAGCGGCGCGAATGGCCTCCGAGTCCGCGTCGACTCGGTTTTCCGCCGGGCAGGTGCGCAGGCAAAGACCGCAGGAGGTGCATCTAGCTGCGTCCACCACGGGATATTCGAAACCGTCGGACGAGGTACGCATAGTAATAGCGGAAAAAGGGCATTTGGCCGCGCAAGCTCCGCAACCAAAGCAGGCCCGGTGAGAAACTGTGTCGATGTTCTTGCTCAAGCTAACTTCCCCCTATTGTTCAAGCGCATCCAAGAGCCATATTTTCGAAAACGTGATGAGCGACTCCACGTCGGACAGTCGCTTCTCATAGCCCTCGATTTCCGTGGCGTTCATATGGCTGCCATATCCATCGAGCAGACGATCCTCGGTATTCGAGAGTCTCGAGAGGCTCTCGACTCGGGAATTCTGAGAGCGCTTATCGGTCTCCTCAAACCTCTTGAAACAGTAATAGTCCTTGCGGAAAATTTGTGAGAACAGCGTACCATGCAGGGAATCGGTCAGAACGAACCGCGCGTTTGCCAGATACGCGAGCCACTCATCGGGGCCAAGCCCATAGCGAGGATTGAGCTCCTCGTCGACCGCGTTTTTGCCTGAACCGACAAGCGTCACGACCTCGCAACCGAGCTCTTTCGAGATCGAATCGACCGCTTTCCTGTAAAACGGTCTGTTCCCAAGGAAGTAGCAAACAATTTTACCGGGCTCAGGACATTTGCCGTCGATGAGCGGGGCCCAGTCCTCTTTTGACAGGAGCAAGACAGGGTCCACGACTTGTGAAGGACGCTTAAGACCGAGAGATTCGACGAAATCCGCGCCGGCATCTTCGCGAACGGATACGGAGCTGAACGATTTAATCAGATCAGAAATGATCTTCTTCTTCCTCTGCGTGGTATTCGTTACACCGAAGCTGGGCGCATACGCGATTCGCCTATCGCTGTCACCCAAAAAGGAGAGATAAAAATTTCTGTTCAGAAGATAAGGCGACCAGATTTGATCCGACCCACAGACGTACGCATCGTATTTTCCCCGCAGGCCAACCAGTCCGTCAGTATCAGTAATCCGGTCAGTGGTCTCGATGTTCTGACTCAGAAAGCGATTGAAAACGTCAGCCGTCGAGGAGCCGAAGTCGTCATGCTCTTTCTTACGATTGAGTAACTCATGCGCTTTGCCGGCAAACAAATCGAAGGAGTTCCGGTTGATCGCCCAGTTCAGAAGCTTTTCTTTAACGCAGGGAAGATAGTCAGCGTCAACAACGTCATGTCCCTCGGACTTCAGAAACTGCTGCAGTGCATAAGCCTGAAGCAACGTTCCGAAGTTTTGATTATGTAGCCACGTTAAAATACAGATTTTCATTAATTCACCGTTTCAAATAGCTTCAGGTAGTACTCTTCAAGCTTGGGCGCAGCCTTAAAGATGTCATAAGATTCAAACCCCGGAGATGCTTGGAGATCGGAGCGATCAAAGACATCCATGCGGGCGGAAAGTATCGCGTTGGACCAACCCTCGACACCCGTGCTCAACGGAACGAAGCTGCACCGACTGGATATCGCGACCTCGTTGGGGACCCTCTCAGAGCAGATGCACGGGAGACCGGAAGCCTGGGCCTCAATCGCAACCATTCCGAGACCCTCGTACAGACTGGGGAGTACGAATAAATCAAGCGCCTGATAGACGTCCTGAACATTGGAGATTTGGCCAAGAAAACGCACTGCCGAGGCAATGCCCAGCGCGTGAGCCTTTTCCTCCGCCTGAGATCTCAACTTTCCATCGCCACAGATAACAAGAATGGAATCGGGGTTCTGAGCATGCACCGCCTTGAAAACATCAAGCAAAAACAGCTGATTCTTCTGAGGAATGAACCTGCCGATATTCCCCAATACCAGCGTATCGTCCTGCGCCCCAAGTTCAGCACGCCGATCATCCCTAATCAATCGATTAAACGAAAAGCTGTTCAAATCGATGGCATTATTAAAGACAGTAAAACGGGATGAGCCAAACAACCATTTACCGGCATACTCCGTACAAGCAGCCAAATCAGTTGGATACGTCGTCGAAAACAATTTCAAAAAGCCTTTAAGGGCATTTTTCGCAAACTCGCCTTTGCCGCTCGTTGAGTGGCTATGGGCGATACGCACGGGTACCCCGGCCTTCTTCGCAGCACGAAGCGGAAAGACGGAAAGCGCATTGATGTGACTGTGCACGATCTTCCAGCCCTCTTTCTTAAAGAGGCGCTGAAGCTCGCGCTGGTATTCAACAACATGCTGGTAGGGCGGAATCTCAAAAACCCTGCCACCTAAGGATTCAATCTCTTCACGCGGAACAAATGTCGAATCAGAATCGACAAGAAAATCAAACTGCACTTTACTACGTTCAATATGACGGTAGTAATTCATGACGACAGCCTCGACGCCGCCGCCAACCATCTTGCCAACAACCTGAGCTATCCTAATCGGTTCAGTCATTTAGCAAGCACCGCCACCGGTAAAGACCTCAACAACCGTGAGAAGAACAATCTTTAAGTCGGTGACTACGCCGCGCTTGGCAATGTACTCCAGGTCGCGGCGGAACATGCCGTCGAAGTCGGTGTCGTTGCGGTCGGTCACCTGCCACCAGCCGGTGATGCCAGGCTTCACCGCCAAGCGCTGCAGGTCGTACTCGGTGTACTCCGCCACCTCGTTCGGCAGCGGCGGCCTTGGCCCCACGACGGACATCTGGCCCAGGAAGACGTTGAGGAACTGCGGGAACTCGTCGATGGAGTGCTTGCGGATGAACTTGCCGATCTTCGTTACGCGCGGATCGTCCCTCATCTTGAACATGGCGCCGGCGATCTCGTTTTGCTCCCTGAGCTCGGAGAGACGCTTGTCGGCGTCCTTGTACATGCTGCGGAACTTCCACATGCGGAAGGTGGACAGGCTGCCGTCACGGTGGGTCTGACCCACGCGGATCTGGCTGTAGAAGGGGTTGCCCTCGCTCTCCAGGCGGATGGCCGCGGCCAAAATCAAGCTCGGTATGGCGATGACAGCCAGCACGCAGCCGCTGAACACGATGTCGAAGGCGCGCTTGACGGCGCGGTATGCCAGGCGCGAGTTGTCCCAGTCCTTCACGGACAGCATGGCCTTGTGGCGCATGCTCGCATCGCTGCCGCTCATGGCCTGGGCAACCAGCGCAGCCCCCACCGGCGCGTTTTGCCTTGTCGCTTCTTTACTAGTCAAGTTCAAATCTATGTCCCTGTCCTCAGGGATCCCCCAATCGATGAATTCAAATTGCGAATGAATTGCCGGCGCGCGTCTCCCTTACGTCTTACTGGGCACGTCCAACGGAAGCAGCTCCCTAAAAGCGGAGTCGCCTTCGCCCACGTCTACCAGGCACCAGCGCTTATGACGGTCTATCTTCTTTACACGGGCCTCTTGCCCCACCAAAGGACCCTGTTCTATGTGCAGCACGCCGTCTTCTATACGCGCAACGCTGTTGCGCACCACGCCGTCGTCGTCGAGCACGCTGCAATACCAGTCCTGCGCATCGTCAGGCATGGGCATGTACGCCCGCTCCCTACTGCCGGCGATGCGGCAGCCAAAGCTCAACTGGGCCAAAGCCCTATCGAGCGCGGCGGCATCGTGCGTGGCGACGAAGAAATATTCCTTGTACATAGGTTTGGTTTGAAGCGACCATGCGCCGTCCCGCTTAAACCAGAACTCCTTTTGCATCACAAAAGCGTCCTGCATAAGGTTGTGCGGGATAATGCAGCGGACCTTTTCACAGATCTCGCGCTCTTTTCCATTGGGGGTGTGAACCAGATACCAGCGGACGCGGCCGTGCTGGCTGTTGGTGGTGACGCCGTTAAATGCGCCTGGCAGCTGCTCTTGGCGCCGTGCCGTCTGTTCCATGTTCTCGCCCCCCTCTTTTGGCTTTGCGATGCACGCAAATGCAGGGGCGTTTAGAACAGGCTTCTCGCTCGCAGCTAGGCGCAGTCGCAAAAGTACAGGTTTTTGTATCTTTCGACAGACGACATTATACGAACATTTAATCAGCGTTTGCCCAGATTACGCAAAATGTACCGCTAGTAGGTGCATCTCCATACCCCTCCTTGATTCTCATTTTCATTGCAACAGCCTCAGGACTCAGCGCAACGCGTTGCGCTGAGTCCTGAGGCGCGAATCCG
>NZ_JBCPDH010000040.1:0-14174 GCF_040915545.1 Collinsella aerofaciens
CGATGTTGCCCCATACGCCCGCCCAGGTCCGCCGGGATTATGACAGCTTGACGATCGGAGCGAATCCCTTCATGAGCTTTTTGGTCTGGCCGGTCTTTTCGAACTGGACCTCGATCATGTCTCCGGCGACCGAGATCACGGTACCCGTGCCAAAGGTCTTATGGCTCACGGTATCGCCCGCGGCAAAGTCCTGCGATGCGCTGGCGCGATCGACCTTGCGCTCCACCGTCGGGGACACCTTGGACGACGGCTTTTTGGCTCGCGGCGCGCCCGAGCCAAAGGTCGAGGCAACACGGCCGGCGTCGGGCGAGACCCCACGATGGCGCTCGGTCCCGTAGCTGCTGCCGCCAAAGAAGTCGTCAAAGCTCGATCCGCCGCGCGAACCGGAACCGCCGGTCGAGCGCGTATGCGAACCAAATACCTTGCCGCCATACATATCCGAGCCCATGCCCGAGCCAAAGGTGCCGCGACGGTCGCCGCGTTTCTCCCAGCCCGTGCCTTCAAAACCGGCAGAACCGATACCGCTAAACTCGATATCCTCAAATGGAATCTCGTTGAGGAAGCGCGAGCGCGGGTTGGCAGAGGTCGAGCCGTAGGTGCGACGCGTGGCCGCATAGGTCAAGAACAGGCGCTTACGGGCGCGCGTGATGGCAACGTAGGCCAGGCGACGCTCCTCCTCGAGCTTGCCCGGGTCATCGCTGCCGCCAAAGTCGTGCACGTGCGGGAAGATGCCCTCCTCCATGCCGGCCACGAACACCGCGGGGAACTCCAGGCCCTTGGCGGAGTGGATGGTCATCATAGTAATGGCATGCGTCTCGCCGGCCAGGGAATCCAAGTCGGAGCGCAGGGCCAGCCACTCCATGAGTGCCGGCAGCGCCTTACAGGTGAGTGGGCCGTAGGTGCGCTCGATCTCGTCGGCATGCACGGCGCCCGCCGGCAGCTCAGTCGGCGCGGCATACGCGTTGCCCGCGATGGCGGCGGCCAGGGCATCCTGCGGAGACAGCGCAGGAGCGGCTAGGCTATCGAGCGGATTGGAACCTGCGGCATCGCGTGCACCGACGAGCGCCTCAAACGAGGATGCCGGGGCGGACGGCCCCGGTTCGGGCGCGGGCGCGCTCACCACGACGGGCTCGGGCTCGGCGCCGGCAGGCACGTCGGCAACACCGGCTGCGCGCAGCTCTTCCAAACTCTCGAGCGTACCCTCGATATCCTCGTGCGTCTCTTCAAATTCGGCGGCGACGCCCAGGAATTCCTGGATGTTCTCGGCACGGCTCTCGGACTCCATGGTGCCCTCGGCACGAAACGCCTGCAGCAGGCCCGTCTTATCGACGATCATCTCGACGACGTCCTTGAGCTCGCCGTCCATGCGGCGGCCCTCGCGCACCAGCGACACAAAGCTCGACAGGCCATTGCGGACCTTGGCGCTAAACATGCCCGTCTCGGCGCACGCGATCTCGCAGGCCTGGAAGAACGAGCAGCGGTTGTCGCGCGCCAGCTGCTCGATCTTTTGGATCGAGGTGGAACCGATGCCGCGGCGCGGTGTGTTGATGACGCGCTTGACGCTCATCTCGTCGGCCGGGTTCACGATCATCTTGAGATAAGCCATAACGTCGCGGATCTCGGCACGGTCGAAGAATCGCGTGCCGCCCACGATCTTGTAGGGCACGCCCGCGCGCAGGAACATATCTTCGAGGATACGCGACTGGGCGTTGGTACGATAGAACACGGCGATGTCGTCGTAGCTCGTACCTTTGGCGTGCAGCTTTTCGATCTCACCGGCAATCCAGCGGCCCTCGTCGCGCTCGTCACTCGCCTGGAAGGCCTGGATCTTCTCGCCATCGCCCTCGGCCGTAAACAGGCGCTTGTCCTTGCGCTGCGAGTTGTGGCGCACCACGGCGTTGGCGGCGCTCAGGATGTGACCCGTGGAACGATAGTTCTGCTCCAGCTTGACGGTCTTGCAGTTTTTAAAGTCCTTCTCAAAGTCCAGGATGTTGGTGATGTCGGCGCCACGCCAGCTGTAAATGGACTGGTCATCGTCGCCCACGACCATGAGGTTTTGGTACTTGGCGGCCAGCAGGTTGGCGATCTCGTACTGGACGTGGTTGGTGTCCTGGTACTCGTCGACGCTAATGTAGCGGAAGCGCTCTTGGTACTTGTTGAGCACCTCGGGGCGGGTGCGCAGCAGCTCGAGCGTGCGCATGAGCAGGTCGTCGAAGTCCATCGCGTTGGCGGCGCGCAGGCGGCGCTCCAGCTCCAGGTAGACCTGCGCGGCCTTTTTGTCGTTGGGGCTATCGGCGCTCTTGAGCATGTCCTCGGGGCCGATCATGGCGTTTTTGGCCGAGCTGATCTTGCTGCGGATCATGTTGATGGGGAACTGCTTTTGCTCGATGCCGAGCGCCTGCATAATGTCGCGCACCATGCGCTTTGAGTCATCGTCATCGTAGATGGTGAACTGACCGGTGTATCCCAACAGGTCAGCGTCCTCGCGCAGCATGCGCACGCACATGGCATGGAAGGTGCACACCCACATGCCGCGGGTGCCGCTGGGGATGAGCGCTGCCAGACGCTCGCGCATCTCGGCCGCGGCCTTGTTGGTAAACGTGATGGCAAGAACCTGCCAAGGCTTAACACCCAGGTCGCCGAGCATATGTGCGATGCGGAAGGTCAAGACGCGGGTCTTGCCCGAGCCGGCGCCGGCGAGCACCAGCAACGGGCCCTCGGTGGTCAGAACCGCCTCGCGCTGGGCGGGATTAAGACTGTCTATGTCGACGAGCGGCTTGGCGGGCTTGGGTGCCGGCGCAGGAGCGTCGTAGATGTCGAGCGGGACGAGTTCGGGCTCCGGCGCTGCAGGGGCGGTGTATACATCGAGCGACACGGGTTCCGGCGCGAGCGGCACGGGTACCGCGGTGTTCTTTTCCCAGGGCAAGGGCTGGGTCATGGGCGACTCCTCATCTGACGGACGGCGCGCCTGCGGGCGGCGCCATAGTTTGAGCCGTACCAGTATACCGAGCCGCGCGGACACCGACGCAAATCACACCACGACTCCGTGCGCCACCGTCAGGCCCTCCCCAGCGGATTTGGTGCATTGGGGTCAGGTTAGTCTGCACCAATCAATTGACAATCACGAAACCGCCGATGTCATGGCAACGGTAGCTAGCGGCGGCCAGAGCGAACAAATTGGCATGAGAAGAGGGCAGCATAGACCTTTTGGTCATGCCACCCTCTTTGAATGACAAGTTGTCGCTCTGGCCGCCGCGCAGCGTCGACTAAGTTAGAGGCCGAGCATCGGCTCCAAGACAAAGAAGTATGCGAGCACCACGATGCCCAAGATGATGCGGTAGACGCCGAAGCACTTGAAGTCGTGACGGCGGACGAAGCCCATAAGCCACTTGATGGCAATGAGCGAAACCACAAAGGCGACGACGCAGCCCACGCCCAGGATGGCGATCTCGTTGGTGCCGAAGGTACCGCCCTTAATAAAGTACTTGACCAGCTTGAGCGCGCTCGCGCCAAACATGACGGGAATGGCCAGGAAGAACGTGAACTTAGACGCCACCGAGCGCGTGCAACCCAACAGCAGACCGCCGATGATGGTGGAACCGGAGCGCGACGTGCCCGGCACCAGCGAGAGCACCTGGAAGCAACCGATACCCAGCGCGGTCTTCCAGCTCAGATCCTCGAGCGTAGTGATGGAGCCAAAGTCCAGGTTATCGTCATCGTCTACAGTGGCAGTCGCAGCGGGAGTGGCAAAATGCGCACCAGCGGGGCGTCCGCCCGCCACCACGGCACGCGAACCAAACGAACCGGCAAGAGCGGCCTGGTCGCGCTTGTTCGCGCGCCAGTTCTCGATCACGATAAACAGCACGCCGTACACAATGAGCGCCAGCGCCACGACGGGAGCATTATAGAAATGCTCCTCCATCCAGTCGTTAAGCGGCAGACCGATCGCCGCGGCGGGAATGCAGCCGAGCACAATCTTGCCCCACAACACCCAGGTGTCGCGACGGCCCTCCTTGCCCTTGCTGGGAGAAAACGGGTTAAGGTCGTAGAAGAACAGGACGCAAACGGCCAAAATGGCGCCAAGCTGAATCACGACCAGGAACATATTCCAGAACGTCTCGCTCACGTTCATCTTGACGAACTCGTCCACCAAGATCATGTGACCGGTCGACGAAACAGGCAGCCATTCGGTAATGCCCTCGACTAGGCCCATGAAGGCAGATTTTAGAAGCTCGATGATATCCAAAAGGACCCCCTCGTTAGACACCCGCCGATATTGTTCTGCGGACGGTGCGGGCGATGTCCCATTATCAACCGTTCGGCCGCAGCCGCGCCCACCCTTACCAAAAAACTCGCCCGTTCACAGAATTGCGAGCGGTCAAACCCAAATCCTTGGGTATAACTGCAACAAGATAAAGTGTCCGGCGGCCACGCATCCGCGCCCGCCCGATGCACGAGCCCCACGCCCGTGCGATAGACCAAGGAGGAAACCATGAACGAGGGCTACACCAAGGTATTTGTTTCACTCGACGGTACTGAGCAGCAGGATTTTGTGCTCGCACGCGCCATCAAGGTCGCCGCGAACAACGGCGCCAAGCTGATCATCGGCCACGTTATCGATTCCACGGCGCTCGAGAGCGCCGGTTCCTATCCGGTCGATCTGGTCAACGGCCTAGAGGAGGCATTTAAGAACTCCATCGCCAAGCAGCTCGAAGAGGCCAAGGCCAATCCCGACATTCCCGAGGTCGAGGTCATGATTCGCGCCGGCCGCATTCGCGAGACGCTCAAAGACGAGATGCTCGACGTGGTCAAGCCCGACCTGGTGCTCTGCGGCGCTCGTGGCCTGTCCTCGATCAAGTATGCGCTGCTGGGTTCGATTTCGACGTTCCTGCTGCGCAACACGGACTGCGACATCTTGGTCGTGAAGTAGCGTTGCTCCCACCGGCCGCGGGGCCTGCGGGGTTTCCACGGGCACGTCCTCGCCGCGTTGCGGCTGCGGGATGTGCCCTTAGGAAACCCCTCCCGGCCCCGCGGCCTTCGCAGCCTTGCTTCAACGAGTTGTCTGATGGAAAAATGGCGTGCCGCCCCGTTTGGGGCGGCACGTTTTGTTTGGGGCGACACGTTTTTGTTATGGGGGATTCATTTGAGCCCCCATAGTTGTGTTCACGTTCGGGAACATAGCGCCAATTGCCTTTGCTATGTTCACGTTCGGGAACATTGCCGTCCGCACCGCAAGACGGCCCGACTACTCGAAATATTGGAACTTGTTGGTTGAGAAGGCGAATGTTACGACGAAGCCTTCGCCCGGCTCCGATGTCGCGGTGACGTCGATGCCCATCTTGGAGCACAGGCGCGCCACCAGGTAGAGGCCGATGCCCGTTGCGCGCTTGGTGGTGCGGCCGTTGTCGCCGGTAAAGCCCTTCTCGAACACGCGCGGCAGGTCTGCCGCACACACGCCGCAGCCGTTGTCCGCGACGGTAAGCTCGATGCGCTCGCTCGCCAGACCCTCGTCCAGCAACGCACCCGAAAACACGATCTTTGCGCCGTCCTCACGCGCATATTTAATGCTGTTCTGAATGAGCTGGCCCAGAATAAACTCGAGCCATTTCTCGTCGGTAAAGACCTCAAAGTCGAGGTTCTCGCACACCGGAGCCACGTGCGCCGCGATAAGCTCGCGCGCGTTGGCTTTAATCGCGCCCGTCACCAAGGTCTTGAGATCCCAGCGGCGAATCAGGTAGTCGCGCTCCACGACTTCCGAGCGCGCGTAGTACAGAGCTTGGTCGATATAGCGCTCCACGCGGGCAAGCTCGCGTGCCAGATCGTCCACGCGCGACAGGTCGTCTTCGCTACCGTCCAGGTTTTCCAAAATCAGATGGGCCGCCGCCAGGGGCAGCTTGGCCTCATGGACCCAGCTCTCGATATAGTCGCGATAGTCATCGGTCTGACGGCGGCCTTCGGCAACCTCGTCGCAAGCGGCTTTGCCCACCCGGCGCAAGACCTCGTACTCGAGCTCGCCCTCGGCATAGGTCGGGCATTGCACCATCTCCTGCACCCATGCGGGACTCTCGAGCTCCTCGGCCGCACGCTCCAGCTGGCGCAGAAAACGACGACGGCGCGCGTACTCGATCACGATGCCGAGCATACCAAAGATATAGGACACGCCGACCGCCACGACCACGATAGAAACGGGTGCGCCGGCGACCGTCAGCACAAAGCAGCTCAGCAGCACGCCGCACGTCCACACGGCGACGGGAAGCAGCGCGTCTTTAAAGAACTTGGCAAACGACATAGCCGGCCCCTAGACCGAATAGCCCTGGCCGCGGTGCGTGGTCAAATACCCCTTGATGCCGATTTTTTCGAGCGTGGTGCGCAGGCGGTTGATGTTAACGGTGAGCGTATTGTCGTCCACGAAGGCGTCGGAGTCCCACAGGTCCTGCATGATGGCCGAACGCGAAACGATCTTGCCCGCGCGGCTCAGAAGCAGCGAGAGGATACGCAGCTCGTTTTTGGTGAGCTCGGTACTGGTGCCGGTTAGCGTGTTGGTGACCATGGAGCGTGCAAGGTCGAGCTCCAGTCCCTTGTGTACGAGCGTGCTGCGCTCGCCCGCCGCCGCGGTGCGACGCAGCAAGGCATTGATGCGCGCCACGAGCACACGGGCGCTATAGGGCTTGGGAACAAAGTCGTCCGCACCGAGCGTCATGGCCATGACCTCGTCGATCTCGGTCGTGCGCGACGTGAGGACGATGATGGGAACCTCGGATTCGCGGCGAACCTCGTGGCAGATATGCTGGCCGTCCTTGACGGGAAGCGTGAGGTCGAGCAGCACCAGGTCGGGCGCGGCGGCGAGAATATCGCGCGAGACATGCTCAAACGATTCGCAGGCCTCGATTTCAAACCCGGCGCGGGCAAGGATGTCGATAAGCTCACGACGAATGGGCTCGTCGTCCTCAACGACATAGATCAGCGCCATGTGTCCTCCCATTTCGCGTAACATGCACCTTTCACACCATTATGCCCACAGCGTCGCAGCGATACGACCCCGTGGGCACCTAATGTGACAAAAGCGTTCGGCAGTCTTGAGAGAAAATAGGGGCCGACCGGTCCTAAACCGATCGGCCTCATCACTTCGACCTCGAGCCTCTACTCGAGCGTACGCATGTATGCAGAGATGGCATCCAGGCCCTTCTGCAGGTCGTCGGTGTTATCGGAGTATGCATAGCCGATGCGCATGCTCTTGGGCTCCTCGAAGCAATCGCCCGGGGTGACGAGCGCGCCGGACTTCTTAATCATGTCGATGCAGAACGTCCTGGAGTCGATGTCGTAGTCGTAATACACGAGCGCGGTGGTACCCGCCTCGGGCTTGACGAACGACAGGTGCGGCTCGCTCTCGACCCACTTCTCCAGAACAGCAAGGTTCTGACGGACGATGCGACGGCTGCGCTCAAGGATCACGGAAGCGTTGCCCAGAATCAGCTCCGCCACCGTCTCGCTGAATATGCCAGCGGAAATCAGGTTGTAGTCACGATGCGAGAGCAGCGCGCGACGGAGCTCCGGGCTCTTGGTGACCGCCCAGCCCAGACGCAGGCCGGCGAACGACCAGACCTTGGACATGGATGCGGTGACGATGGCCTTGTCGTACAGGTCGATCACGGACTCGGAGTACTCATCCGTCTGAGTAAGCAGACGGTAGACCTCGTCGCAGAGCACCCACGCGTCGTGTTTGCGTGCGACCTCGACAATCGCCTTGAGCGTATCGGTGTCGAGCAGGGAGCCCGTGGGGTTGTCCGGGTTATTGATGCAGATGAGCTTGGTATCGTCGGTCACCAGAGCATCGAGCGCGTCGACGTCGACGTGGTAGCCGTTCTTGCGATCGAGCTGAAGGATATCGACCTTCGCGCCGCACATCTCGGGAATCGAGTAAAGCTGCTGGTAGGTGGGCTTGACGGAGACTACGTGATCGCCCGGTTCGACGAGCGTGGAAATAACCAGGGAGTTGGCACCGGTCGCGCCGTGCGTGGGCACAATATGCCCGGGCTCGACCGTCTTATAGAGACGCGCGACCCCCTCGAGGAAGCCGGGCTGCCCCTCGATGTCTCCGTAGGTGAATCGGCGCGAGCACAGGCTATCGAGCCACGCCTTCTTGTCGGTGTTCGTAAGCTCGAACAGCTGGTCGAGCGTGAGGGAGTAGACGCACGTCTCCGCAACGTTGTGGGTGCACTTGGTCTCCCACTCGTTCATCCACTGCTCGACGGCGAAATCCTTGATCTGCATTGTCGTTTCCTTTCCTTGACTTTCTTACAGTTCCACCACGGTGCCCAGCCCCGCCTCAATGGCGCGGTCGTAGGCGATTTTCGATGCCGAAAGGTCCTGAACGGCGATGCCCGACGTATCGAACACCGTCACCTGCTCGTCATCCGAACGCCCCGTAGCCGCGCCGGCGATGACTTCGCCGAGCTCCGCTCTGATGTCCTCGGGCGTGATGACACCCTCGGCAACCGGAATCTCCAGCTCACCGGACGCGACGGATTGCTCGCGATCGTCGACGTAAACAGCGGCACGGGCGACAAGCGCCGAGGCGAGCTCCTGCTTGCCGGGCATGTCGGCACCGACGCAGGAGATATGCGTACCAGGACGCACCCATGAATCGGGAATGATGGGCTTGGTCGCCGGCGTGATCGTCACGATGATGTCGGCCTCTGCCGCGGCGCCTTGGCCGTCGGCCGTCGCCTCGATGGAATAGGTGGATGCCTCGCGAGCATGCTCGCAGGCGCCCAAGATATGGGCGACCTCGTCTCGCATGCGCTCGACGCGGGCCTCGGGCGCGGCATCGGAAACTGGCTCCCACACCTTGACCTCGCTCACTTTGGGACAGGCGGCGAGCACGCCCGCCACCATATAGATGCTCATGTGGCCGGCACCCGCAACAAGCAGTTTGGACGCATCCGCCCGAGCCAGCCACTTGGCACCGAGCGCAGCGGCGGCACCGGTGCGAAGTCCAGTGACGGCGGAGGCATTGAGCAGCGCCAACGGCTCTCCCGTCGCGCTGTCGCACAGCAGCGTGGTGCCAAAGATCTCGGGCAGCCCCTTTTTGGAATTCTGAGAGAACCAAGCAGTGAGCTTGAGACCGAAGAGGCCGCTTCCCGCCAACTCGCCCGAGCGGATATCCATATCGGCCACGCCGGGCTCGAACTGCTCATATACCATCGGCCACGCAACGCCCTTGCCCGTTGCCTTCTGGCGATATGCCTCCTCCACGGCAGCGATTGCATCCTCAATCGTCAGCACCTTGGAAACTTCCTCGGCCGAAAGCACCACCATCTGCCCCATCATCGCTCCTCTCAGCGAAAGCTTTACGTTGCCTCACTGTACGGTTTAGTAACGATGCCGCCAAGGATCATTTCTTGTTGGAATCTACAACGATTCTCAATCTGATTTTTCGTTCTATCAGCAGGTATTTGAACTATTTCCTGCATCAACGGCATACGGATGTGCGATTATCCTATTTATACCTGTACTTATTGTAGTGATTTACAAGGTGATGTTGATGCTATACACCATCTCGGACTTCTCACGGGAATATGAGGGGTCGGTCCGTCTAATCGCCGGCAGCGATGGCGTCTCGCGTGCCGTCTCTGGCGTCGGGATCCTCGATTATGAACTTATGCCCGGCCTCAAGAACAAGTACCAGCGCGCCAACTTCAGCTCAGACGAAATCGTCCTCAGCACCTTCCTCTATGCGAAGGACGACCCATACCTCATCACTGAAGCCGTGAAATACCTCGTCGCCAAGGGAACGAGCGGTCTTATCATCAAAAACGTCCTGCACATCCCGATTCCCGACCAAGCCATCCGCTACGCCAACGCGCGGCACTACCCGGTCTTTCTCACGACCGACGACTCACTGTTCTTTGACAGCGTCATCTATGAGGTCAAACGGCATATCGAGCAGCTCGCGTCCATCGACTTCGCACAGCGCGAGATCGATGCCCTGAGGACAGACGTATCGCCCGAGTCCATCTGCCGACGCATCCGAGGCCTCAACCCGTCATTTCTGGACGAAGCGGTCGCCCTGTTCGCATCGTTTGCAGAGCCCCTCGACCCGCGTACGTTTTTGCAAATCGAACGTCTCTGTGCAAAATCGACCCTCGCCGGATGCCACAACATGCTGGCACCCTATGACGGAGGATTGCTATTCGTAGCGACAAGCGACTCGGAGCAGACGCTCGATGTGGAGCGAATCGTGCAGGCGCTCACGGAACTCATCGAGGCTAGCGGTATCGATGGTGGAGCGGAAGGGCTCGGCATCAGCGATATTCTGTTTGGAGACGAGGCGGTGGCGCAGGCGATCTCGCAGGCGATTTACGCACAGCGCCTATCTTGTCAACGAGCCGAGGGTCCCGTCCGCTATACGCAGCTCGGCATCCTGAGAACCGTGATGCCTTTTGCGGAAACCCCGGAGATGCGATCGTTCTCGGAAGCGATTCTCTCGCCGATACGCGAGCACGACAGTGAGCATGGCAGCGAGCTGGAATCCACGCTCGCCGCATTCATCGAGAACGACCGACGTATCGAGCGAACCGCCAAGCAGACTGGCCAGCACCCGAACACAATTCGATATCGCCTCGATAAGGTGACAGCCCTCACCGGACTGAGTTACAAATGCGCCCCGGAGATGGAGCAGCTGTCGCTCGCCTACGCCATCGAACGCGCTCGCTCGCTTCAGTAAGCCAACCCCGCCTTGAGGTTAGGAGCGGCGGGCACGGAGCTTTTCGTAGCCGTCGGCAAAGAAGGCGACCGTGGCGGCGTCGGTCTCCGCAGCGTCCGTCTCGGTTGCGGGAACCACGCCGTGCTCGTCGCTCACCAGGAACAGCGCGCCCTTGAGCTGCGCGGGAATGTCTACGCGCGTGACCGGGATGCCCTTGGTCTGGGCCAGTTGCTCAATGAGCGTCGCCGTGCCGCACAGGCACTCGTCCGCCGGCGCCACAAAGGCAAGCTCGCCGTTGTTGACGGCGGCGAGCAGCTCGGGCGCCACGCCGGTCTCGTCGGCCTCGGAGCGGGCCTCGGCGGAACGGGCACGCAGCGCCTTGGCCGACGTATCGGCGAGCGGCTCGTACTCCCCCACCGTCATGGCGGCGTTGCCGTTGATGTCGATCACCAGCATGAGTACGCCGTCGTGCGCAGTGTAATCGCCCTCGGCAAGCGACCACTCAACGTGCTGTTTGGCCCAGCTGAGCATGTTATGGGTAAGCGGCTCGCCCTGCACCAGGCGCTCGGACAGTGCGCGAATGTGGCGGTTGAGCATGGGCACCTTTTTATTGGACATGCGCCAACGGCAGACAAGCGCGGGCTTGTCGAGCGTAAACTTCTCGACCGCCTCCTGATTGGCGCAAAAGTCCTCGTACGCACGCTGATCCTCGGCATTGCCAAACAGCTCGGCATCATCAATCTGGGGCATGGTTGTACCTTTCGTGTTAGTCATTCCGTCCTCTTATACCAAAAAGACGGCCCTCCAAACGGAGCAGCCGTCTTTTGCAGAGATTATTTTGTTCCGGGGCGAAACTTAGTGCCTAAAGTGGCGGGCGCCGGTAAAGACCATAGCAATATTGTGCTCGTTGCAGGCCTGAATGCTCTCGTCATCGCGCTTGGAGCCGCCGGGCTGGATGATGCAGGTCACACCGTGCTCGGCAAGCACGTCGACGTTGTCGCGGAACGGGAAGAATGCGTCGCTTGCGCAGGCAAAGCCGCCCTTCTCCACGCCCTCGCGCTCGCAGAAGTCCTCGGCGCGCTCGCAGGCCAGCAGCGCAGAATCCACCCGGTTAGGCTGACCCGGGCCCATGCCAATGCCGGCCTTGCCCTTGGAAACCAGGATGGCGTTGGACTTAACGCCCTTGCAGACCTTCCAGGCAAACTCGAGCTCGGCCATCTCGGCATCGGTGGGCTTGCGGTCGGTGGGGAACGTAAAGGTCGCGGGATCCTCGGTCACGTGGTCGACCTCCTGCACCAGCATACCGCCGTCGATGGAGCGCAGCTCCACCTGGGCGCCGTGGTCCACGCCGCCGGTCGCCAACACGCGTAGGTTGGGGCGCTTGGCCATGCGCTCGAGCGCCTCGTCGGTGTAGCTCGGGGCGATGATAACCTCGACGAACTGCTTGTTCTGATCGGCAAAGTGCTCGACCAGCTCATAGGGAACCTCGCGGTTGCAGGCGATGATGCCACCAAAGGCGCTCTTGGGATCGCAGGCGAAGGCGCGGTCGTAGGCGGCCGTAATGTCCTCGGCAACGGCGGAACCGCAGGGGTTCTGGTGCTTGAGGATTACGCAGGCCGGCTCGTCGAACTCGCGGACCAGGTTCCAGGCGGCGTCGGCATCCAGATAGTTGTTGTAGCTGAGCGGCTTGCCCTGGATCTGCTCGGAGCCCACGAGCGGGAACTGCGAGCTCGCGGTGTTCTCGCAGCCCTCGGCAAAGCGGTAGACCGTAGCCTTCTGCTGAGGATTCTCGCCATAGCGCAGGTCGTCGACCTTCTCCAGCGAGATCTCGAGCTTGGCAGAGGTGTCCGCCACGTCGCTTGCCTGGGCGGCAAGCCAACGGGAGATAGCCGTGTCGTAGGCGGCGGTGGTCTGGTAGACCTTCACCTGCAGGCGACGACGGGTGGAAAGCGTGGTGCAGCCACCGGTCTCGTGCATCTCGGCCAGGACGGCATCATAGTCGGCCGGGTCGGAGATGACGGTAACGCTCGCGGCGTTCTTGGCAGCAGAGCGCAGCATAGAGGGGCCACCGATGTCGATGTGCTCGATGGCGTCCGCGAAGGTGACCTCGGGGTTGGCGACGGTCTTCTCGAACTCGTACAGGTTGACGACGACCAGGTCGATCAGCTTAATGCCGTGCTGAGCGGCCTCCTGCATGTGCTGCTCGGAATCGCGGCGGGCCAGCAGCGCGCCATGAACCTTGGGGTGCAGGGTCTTAACGCGGCCGTCCATCATCTCGGGATAGCCCGTGAACTCCTCGATGGGGGTTACGGGAACGCCCGCGTCCTCGATGGCACGAGCCGTGCCGCCCGTAGAGATGATCTCGACGCCAAAGTCGTCAACCAGCGTCCGTGCGAAATCGACGACGCCCGTCTTATCGGTAACCGAGATCAACGCGCGTGCGATCTTCACATCAGATCCCATGCAGTCCTCCTGTCTGGTACGCCGCCGTGCTCTGTGAGTCGGTGATACGTCGATCTGCAGCGCTCGCGCAGCGGCATTGAAAATACTGATTTAATGTAGCGCATCGAGCGCATCGATGCATCCCGCAACGGGCGCATGTGCAGAAAAAGTTTGCGAGCGGAGGGGATGGGCATGGCACCGGGCACGGTGAGTTCATGGAACACAGGGGCACCATAATTAGATGCCAATGGCGTGGTAGAACTGTGCTCGATATGCATCCGCAAAAGAAAGAGGCACCATGGTCTCGCGGGTTCTCTACCGACCGTTTGATACCGAAGACTTCGACGCCATCGCGCTGATTCTGCAGCAGCTTTGGCATAACAATTCGGATAACGATGAGTACAACCGCCTTGAGGCCGCGTGCGACCTCGCCTATTGCCTTTCGTCGTCGACGTTTTCACAGGTTGCCGTAATCGACGGTCAGGCGCGTGGCATTTCGCTCGCGCGTGCGGGACAGAGCTCCGGCGCCACTATCAACGAGCATTGGATGGATACCGAACGCGCGCTGCTATCGCAGATGCGTGAGCTAGAGCCCGATGCGTGCGCCGAGTATCTCTCGTTTGTGCGCGCAACCATCCGAACCAACAACCGCCTGCTCGAGAGCAGCCCGTTGCCGCACGACAACGAGGTCACGCTGCTTGCCGTGGATCGCGATGTCCATGGCCTGGGCGTTGGCACGGTTCTGCTCGATGCCGCCGTCTCGCACCTGTCCTCGCTTGGAGCGACGAGGGCGCACCTGTACACCGACTCCAACTGCTCGTGGAAGTTCTACGAGCTGCACGGCTTTAAGCGCACGGCCACGCACCGCGCCAACCGCGAAGAGCGCCGTCACGACATGCCGCGCGAAAGCTTCCTCTACGAACTCGATCTAACAGCCTAAACCCGGCACTTAGGGACGTTCCTTTTAATATGAGCAGGACATTGTCAAGAGGCAAAATCGGGCCTGGCCCCAACGATATGGGGTCAG
>NZ_JBCPDH010000041.1:0-13959 GCF_040915545.1 Collinsella aerofaciens
CGGCCTAATCCGCGGTCTTTCATGCAGCAGGGGCTCTCAATGTTTTTATGTCCTGCTCATATCGTCTGTGCCGGCACCTGGGGACACTCCTTATGTCAAGAGATTGGTGCAAGAGGGATAGATTGCCTTGCGTCGATCTAAATAAGTTGCGGTGAGATAGTTCTTGAATTGGCCTTTTTGGGGCTAAACAGGAACTATCTCACCGCAACTGCGTTGAGCGCTTTTTGGCGGCTGGTTTACTTACTTGCGAACAACCAGATCAGGATGATCACCAGGATTGCGGCGACGATGCAGACGATGGCGCCGGTGAATTTGATGCGTGAGTCGCGGGTACGCTCGCGCACCGCGTCCTCGGTGGCCTCGAGCTGGGCAACTTCTCGCTCGGTCTCGGCGTGTTCGGCTTTGTCTCGGGCCAAGGATCCTGCAAGCGACTCAGTAATCTCTGGGTGGTCGTGTACTTCGGTCGCCTGTTCGATAATCGACTGCGCATGCGCGGCATCTGCTTGGGCGTTGGCTATGCTCTGCTCTTGGTCGCGGCGTGCCTTGTCCTCGGCGGCGATCTTCTCGCGCAGTTCGCGCTGGCGCGTCGCGGCGGTGGTTTTTGCGGTCTGCAGCTCGTCGCGCGCGGCATCGGCCTCTGCCGTCACGGCCTGATGGGCTCGCTTGGCGTCGGCAATGGGGGCTTGAGCCTGCTCGACGGCCTGCTCGGCTGCGGCAAGCGAGTGCTCAAGGTCGGCGGTGATGCGCGGGACATCTTCTTCGGCTTTACGCAGGGCATCTGCCGTGTCGGAGATCTGCATCGAGAGCTCGCTGGTGCGCACCGTATAGTTGGCGGGATTTGCCGAGGGATTGCGTTGCAGCTCGGCATACTCATGACGCAGCGTCTCGAGCTGGGCGCGCGTGGCGTCGACGGTTTGTTGTGCGGCCGCAATGCCGGCGTCTCGCTCGGCCTTCACCTTGTCGCGGATGCGCTTGGAATCCTCAAGACGGCGAACGAGGCGGTTGCCGGTCTCGCGCGAGCTCGCCTCGCGGGCCTCCACGGCATCGAGCGCGGCCTTCAGGCGGAGCTCAGTCGCGTCATCCTCTGTCTTCATTTGTTCGAACTGCCCCTTGAGCTCTGTCGCTTTGGCGGCGTGGGCATCACGGTCAATCTCGGCTGCCGCAGCGGTCTTTTGCGCTGTGGCGATCGCCTGGCGCTGGTCGGCGACGATCTGGTCGTAGCGGCCTGCGATATCCTGGCGCGTCTCGAGTTCCTCGGCCTGATCGGCAATGCGCTGCTCAAGTTCGGCCAGGTGGGCGCGGGCATCGGCAAGTGCCTTTTTCGCGGCATTCATCTCGCGCATGGCCGAGGCACCCTGGGCGATAAAGGCGCCCACGGCGTTCGCTGTGTTCGAGACAGCGGTCCCCAGATCGCGGCTCGCGGCGGGGGAGTGCGGGGCGGTCGGGCGAGCGGTGTCGGCGGCGTCCGCATCGGCAGCCTGCGGCGCGGCGATATTGCCGGTACCGCCCTCGACCACAGAAAAGCCTGCTGCGTGCGGATCGACCGCATCGGCGCCAATCGTGGGGTGCTCGAGCTGCAGAAACGAGGGCATGGTGCTGCCCTGGTCGGCAACCGGAGTCTCGCCGGGCACAAAGGTCGAGGCCGCCTCGGCGGCCTCCTCTTCCTCGGCATCAATATCGGCATCGGCGACGGCGTCTTTCATCGCTTTGACAGCATCCATCATGGAGTCCATGACGGCATCGAGCTCTTCTTCCGAAGACACCTCGATGGGGCCCGCTGCTTGCGGGGCGTCGTCCTGTACAGGGGCGTCGTCCTTAGCGGGCGCATCGTCGTTTTGCTCATCGGCGTTTTCTGTTTCGGGGGTTTCCGCCGTAGCGCTTTCGTCCAAGATGGGGTCGTCGATGTCGATACCATCGCAGGTCACAGCGTCAGTATCTGCGGTGACGTCTGCGGGATCATCAATATGCTCTTGAGTCTGGGGGTCCAGCTCGTCTGTCATAGGCATGTGCTCCTCATCGTTGTTTGTCACCCTATGATAAAGTCTCGCGCCGACATCCCGCGCGCCGCAGCAAAGTTTCAAAACGTGTTCGATGGCTCGTCTCGTTAACAAAAACTCGGCCGCTCTATTCAATTATTACTTGACATTCCCTTCGCCGAAAGACGTTGCGCCGTTCGCCTGCCATGGGCTTTATTTTTCACTTGAAGAAGCTAAAGTTGCATTTCAGCTTTTGGCGCGTGAAGTTGGATGCGCGCAGTCGGCGGGCGTGCCCGTCGCGATTTGAAAGGACTTTGTATGGGACTTTTCACTGGTAAGACCGTGATCGTCACCGGCGGTGGCAAGGCCACGCTCAAGGACGGTTCCGCTGGCTCCATCGGCTACGGCATCGATATCGCATTTGCCAAGGAGGGCGCGAACCTCGTCATCACCGGCCGCAACGTCGCCAAGCTCGAGGCCGCCAAGGAGTCTCTCGAGGCCGAGTACGGTGTCAAGGTTCTGCCTGTTCAGGCCGATGTCTCGGCTGGTCAGGACAACGAGGCCGTCGTCCAGAACGTCATCGACAAGGCCATTGAGGAGTTCGGCCGCATCGACGCCGTCGTCAACAATGCTCAGGCCAGCGCCTCGGGCGTGACCATCGCCGATCACACCATGGACCAGTTTAACCTGGCCATTTACTCCGGTCTGTATGCTACCTATCTGTACATGCAGAAGGCCTATCCGCACCTGAAGGAGACCAAGGGCTCCGTGGTCAACTTTGCCTCGGGCGCCGGCCTGTTTGGCAACTATGGCCAGTGCAGCTATGCTGCCGCCAAGGAGGGCATCCGCGGCCTGACCCGCGTTGCCGCCAACGAGTGGGGCAAGGACGGCATCAACGTCAATATCGTTTGCCCGCTTGCTTGGACCGCTGCGCTCGAGAACTTCCAGGATGCCTATCCCGAGGCGTTCAAGGCCAACGTCCACATGCCGCCGGCGGGTCACTACGGCGACGTCGAGAAGGAAATCGGCCGCGTGGTCGTTCAGCTCTGTGGTCCCGACTTTAAGTACATGAACGGCGAGACCGTCACCCTCGAGGGTGGCATGGGCCAGCGGCCTTAGGGGTTACGGCGTTTTACCAAACGCCGTAACGGGCCGACGCTGCGCGGCCGCCAGGGCGACAACTTGTCATTCAAAGAGGGCGGCATGACCAGAAGGTCTATGCCGCCCTCTTTTCATGCCAATTTGTTCGCCCTGGCGACCGCTCGCTGGCATTGCCAGAGCATCGGCGTTGCCTTGGCTGTTGGAAATGATCCCAATGACTATGACCCCTTTGCGCCAGTTTCTGTCGAGTCGGTGCTTCTTGCGGGTTGCCCGTATAATGGTTTGCGTATGAACCGCAACCAAGGAGTTCCAGTTTATGGACCAGAGCCTTTTTAAATTCGACCTGATCGCCGAGGACCCGACGACGCACGCGCGCGCCGGCGTACTGCACACCCCGCACGGCGACATCGAGACGCCAATCTTTATGCCCGTGGGCACCAAGGCAAACGTCAAGGGTATTCCTACCGAGACCGTCAAGCAGCTCGGCGCCCAGATCGTGCTTGCCAATACCTATCACCTGTCCATGCGTCCCGGCGAGGATACCATCGCCGAGCTGGGCGGCCTGCACAAGTTTATGAACTGGCACGGCCCTATCCTCACCGACTCGGGCGGTTTCCAGGTGTTCAGCCACAACGACGCGGTCAAGCTCACTGATGAGGGCGTGCGCTTTATCGTCAACGACTACGACGGCCGCCACGTGTTCTGGACGCCCGAGGACAACATGGAAATCGCCATGAAGCTCGGCTCCGATATCTGCATGCAGCTCGACCAGTGCCCGGGCTATCCCGCCACGCGCGCCTACGTCGAGCGCGCCGTTGAGCTGTCGAGTATGTGGGCCGAGCGCTGCTATAAGGCGCATACCCGCGATGACCAGGCGCTCTTTGGCATCGTCCAAGGCGGCATGCACCTGGACCTGCGCCTGCGCTCGCTGCGCCATCTGGAGGAGTGCGGCGACTTCCCGGGTTACGGCATCGGCGGCTATTCGGTGGGCGAAGACCACGAGACCATGTTCGAGACGCTGGCACCGCTGGTTTTCGAGTACATGCCTAAGCACAAGCCGCGCTACCTCATGGGCGTCGGCAACCCTACCACGCTCGTGCGCGGCGTTGGCGTGGGCATCGACATGTTCGACTGCGTGCTGCCGACGCGCACCGGCCGCATGGGTACGGCGTTCTCCAGTGAAGGTCGCCTTAACTTCCGCAACGCGCGCTTTGCGCACGACGACGGCCCTATCGACCCCACCTGCACCTGCCCGGTGTGCACGGGCGGCTACAGCCGTGCGCTCATCCGTCACATGGTCACGCAGAAGGAGATGCTCGGCGGTATTCTGCTGTCGATGCACAACATTTACTACCTGCTCAACCTTATGCAGCGTGCCCGTCAGGCCATTATCGAGGGCCGCTACGGCGCGTTTGTGAGCGACTGGATGAACAGTCCTGCGGCGGTGGATTACTAAGGGCGACAGACACGCTTGCGGAGCGTGGGCAACGGCAAAGGCTGAGCGGCAGCCGCTCGTCACATTCTCTGACGCTGGCTGCGCGACCGCTGACCGATAGCTTGCAAGCACTTTATGCATCGTGGGTACCATACCGAATAGTTGATGTTCGGGCGGGTGTTTGGCGCATGGCGTCGATCCCGCCCGTTTCTATTTTCGATAGGAGCACCCATGATTAAGAATGAGAACGTCGAGGGCGAGCCCGCCTACGACGAGACGTACCGCCGCGGCCCCGTGGTCATGCGCGGCCCCATGATTCCTAAGGACAACACCTACGCCAACCTGCTGGCGCCCGAAGATTCAACCGACTGGTTGCATGCCGATCCGTGGCGCGTCCTTCGTATTCAGGCAGAATTCGTCGATGGCTTTGGCGCGCTTGCCGAGCTCGGGCCCGCGGTGACCATCTTCGGCAGTGCCCGCACGCCCAAGACCGATCCGCTCTACAAGGCGGCGCGCACGGTCGGCCGCAAGATCGCGCAGCGCGGCGTGGCGGTTATCACCGGCGGCGGCCCCGGCATTATGGAGGCGGCCAACAGGGGAGCGGCGAGTGTCAACGGTAAGTCAGTTGGCCTGGGCATTGAATTGCCGCACGAGCAGGGGCTCAACAAATACGTGAACCTCGGTATGGACTTCCGCTACTTCTTTGTGCGCAAGACCATGTTCGTCAAATACAGCTCGGGCGCTATTGTGTTTCCCGGCGGGTTTGGCACGCTCGACGAGATGTTCGAGGTGCTCACGCTGGTGCAGACGCACAAGGTCAAGCGCATGCCGCTCGTGCTGGTGGGCAGCGAGTACTGGCAGGGCCTGTTCGACTGGCTCAACGGCCCGGTAATGAGCGCCAGTATGATTAGCCCGCTCGACCCGGATCTGGTACACATTACCGACGACCTCAACGAGGCCGTTGACATTGCGCTCAGCGGGTTGATGTAGAGCAATCGTGTCTACCGCGACATGAATATGCATGGCAATCTGATGCTATCTAACGTCAGGTTGCCATTTATATTGGGTATACTGATGCAAAAGACGAGGGCAAGGAGGTCGCGTATGTCTACTGCAACGGTTAAGCCTACGACGGTTCGCCTCGAAGAGGGGCTCAAGGAGCAGGCGACTGAGTTCTTGGATTCGGTCGGCCTCAGCCTCAATTCCTATCTCAATCTTGCCGTTCGGCAGCTGGTAAATCAGCGAAAGATTCCTTTTGAGATTGTAGGAAGGGCGGAGATGCCCAACGAGGCGACGAGGCGTGCCATGGTGATCGCCGAGGCTCATGAGTTGGGGATTTTGCCGGACGATAGCCCGTCATTCAATAACGCTGATGAGCTTATGTCATTCCTCGATGAGGAATAGCGATGTTCGAGATTAAAGTCGAGGCTCAATTTAAGGCGGACTACAAACGAACGATGCGCATGCATCCGCAGCTAAAAAGTGAGTTTAAAGCGGCGGTTGCAGAGCTTGTGGCTCATGGGTCACTTCCGGCGGAGTGTGGCGCCCACGAGCTCTCAAACCCGGGCGGAAACTACAACGGCCACATCGATTTCCACCTATCCGATGGCTTGGTCGATGTGGTCGTTCTTTATCTTCCCCATAAGACTAACCCAGTGATTAGGCTGGTGAGAATGGGCTCGCATGAGGAACTGTTTCAGGGTCCGCTGGGCTGATCGCCGATTTCCAAGTTGCGGTGGAATAGGGACTGATTTGCGGTCGATTGGCCAAAAACAGTCCCTATTTCACCGCAACTGATAGGCGTGCCCCGTTCGCTGCTGCGGCCCCCGGTTCTCCTCATTGCTGGATTTCGCTCAAAAACTCAGCGGCGACTTCGTTGCTTTTGAAACGGATGCTGCGGTCTTCTTTCTTGGGGAATGCCAGCAGCGGGATAGTCCCGTACCAGACAGTTTCCTCGTCAATCACGGCCGCGCACAGCCGCCCTTTGGCCTTGACGGAATAGTCGACGTTCATCTCGGCAAAAATCGCTTTCGCGTCATCGCGTGGAGGTGAGGCAACATAAACCTCAAGGGTAATCCCACGGGCGGCTGCGCCTGCGAGTGTGGTGGTGAGTTTCGTGAGGCATGCGGCGGATGCGTAGGATGCGGCTATGAAGGCACTCTTTGTGGCACCGGTGATGTCTTTAATTAATGCCTCAATAGCGTTTGCCGGCTCTATGAGAATGTTGTAATCGGGTTGCTCGCTGTCCTCTGCTGAATAAATTTCGTACCCCAACTTGGCGTACGTCTTGAGTCTTTTCTGGTACATGCGGGCGAGCATGGGTATCGACAGGTCAATGTAGTCGAATATCTCAACCTGTTGCTTGCCCTCGTGGCTTCTATGCAGTCTGCCCACCTGCTGCGTTACGCTGCCGTCCCAAGATATCGGCGTGGCAATGAAAAGGGTGTCAAGGTAGGACAGATCGAAGCCCTCGCTCAGAAGGCTTTCGGTGGCGACGATGATTCGATGTTCATGCTCAAAGCCGGGAAGACTGTTCAGTATCGCTTTTCTTTCTTTGGCGCCGATTTCTCCGGTTAAGAGTATGGGCTCGTGTCTGCGATCATTAAGCAACCTGAACAGTTCCTCAGCATGCTTTTTCCTTTTGGATAGTATGAGCGGATGTCGACCGTTTGACGCTGCTTCGAGGGCGTCATCGACAATCAATTCGTTTCTTGCCGCATGTGCACACAGCATATCGAGAATCTGATTGAAGCTTGCATCCGGCTCGTAGGCGGATAGCCGAATGCCGGTAAATCTCGGTCGAACGATGCGCTGGATGCCCTGCTGAATTGCCTGCGTTTTTGGATCGATGACATAGCGAAGCGGGCCGCAGAGCATCGAGAGCGCCCGCGTGAGTCCGTCGGAGCGCTCGGGTGTCGCGGAGAGGCCATATATATATTTGGCTGGAGCGGACTTGAGGACGAGCTCGAGCTGTGGCGCGGCAGCATGGTGGCATTCGTCGCAGATAATGAGGCCGTAATTGCGAACAAGGTTCTTAACTATCGGCTCCCCGGTTTGGGAGTCTTTGCCAGATAGCGACTGAAAGGAAGCGACGTCGATAAGGCCGCTGACGGCGGTTTTGCCCCCTCCGATTTGTCCAATAAGGGGAGGTTGCTTTTTGCTGATTCGTCCTTTTGGCGTTCGGACCGGCTCTCTGGTGTCCGTAATGTCGAGAAATCGTTCGAGCTGCGATTTCCATTGGGCTATGAGCGCGGTCTTTGGAACAATGACGAGCGCCGGAAGACCAACGGCGGCAATAAGATAAGCTCCGATGACGGTTTTACCGAAGCCCGTTGGCGCAGACATGATTCCGTCTTCGTATTCAAGCATCTGGTCGGCGGCAATTTGCTGTTCGGGATGAAGGGTCCCTTTGAATGCCATCTCAATTGGATTGCCTGTGCTACGTTCGTCTGAATAATGGGCAGTAACGTGGGCTTCTTGAATCAGCTGCTCAAGTTGGGCTTTGCAGCCTCTGGGAATCGCGACGCGGCCATCTCTAAGTTCGCTGAGGTCTATGAGTCGCGGTTTGCCGAATACTGATTGATGCATAGATTGCGCACGGAAGAACTCCGGGTTGGCAAATGTCGCAAGCCTGCGGATTTCCATTTGAGCTGCCGGGCTCAGAGACTTTTCGGGGATGTAGAGCATATCGGCTTGTGTGACGAGCAGGTTCGAGGGGAAGTCTCGTGGCGTGAGCGGGAGCCGCTTTCGTGGCTTTTGGACATTGCGCCTGGTTTTGTTTGTCGCTGCAGCTGTTGCTATTCCAAGCGGTTTGTTTTTGGTGTCCTCGATCAGACGATCCACCGTCGCACGCGAGATTAGTTGGATTTGCGAAAGGTAAAGCCATTGGTCGGGAAAGGGCTCGAATCGTTCGTCAACAAATACGCTGTTTCCTTCCCGCTGCGCTTTTCCCTGAAAGGGCAGCGCAATGAGATTTCCAAAGCCGCCTTCAGGAATGGTGGACTGCGCGGGTATCATTCGGTCAAAGGCTTCGAAGGTGATTGTCTTGTTGAGTGCCGCTGCTTCGGCGATAAGGCAGCTACCGAAATCTCGTGCTGTCTTTGCGTTTATAGGTTCTAGGAAGAAAAACCAGATATGCGCGCCGTTGCCTGACCTTGATCGCTCGACCGCAGCGTTAATTCCATGGTTTTTTACGACAAGCCTGATAGCGTTTGTCGCTTCTTTCCAATCGGCTTTGTCAAAATCAATGACAAGGACATTTGTGTTGCAGTCTTTGTCGAGAACATATTGACCTATGACGTCCCGGAGCCTGTCGTCGCTGCCTTTGAAATGGGCGATAATGGCGGCATCGTTCAGCTCAAGGAATGTGCGGCTGCGACATTCAGCGCATTTAATTCTGTGATGGTTTGCTTTGGGGCAAATGCCTGGCTTCCACTCATTTGCGCAGGCGGGTGTATAGCCGATGCCCCCGTCTTTTCTGCGGTACCCGTGAGCGTGCACATCTTTGCGGCCGGTAAAAAGATTGCGAAAGAGCTCGAGTTTGTCGCGCGCTGGGCTCGCGCTGGTAACGATGCCCTCGGTCTGTGCACGTTCGCCGAAAGATTTGCCGGCTTTGTCCCATTCTTCGAGTGTTGCGTAACGGATGTCTGGACCGTTGCTACAGATTACGATCTGCTTACGCGGATCTGAAGCGTGGACAACCGTTTTATTGAGTTTGAATAAGGCGTTCCCGAAAAGGGCGTATTGATGCACGGCGTTGCTCATTTGAATGCCATTCTTGTCAGCGTTCATTGGGATGAGGGTACGTCATTTCAGCTTTATGAGATATGCGACTTCGATTTTGGTTCGGTAATAGTGGGGTACCGATCCGTGAGTGGCAATTAGCCGGTGCCAAAACGTGCGGCGGCTGTTGTTAAAGGTGTTTTGGCGGCTATGGGGCGTGTTGGCGGCGTGGGGAGGGGTCCTCGAATGACTCCGTGGTCAAATAACGTCAAATATGAGTACTGTTGTTAATGTAGTCTCATAACATTTGGTAAGAATAGAATACCAATTCCACATTATTCTATATATCTAACCCACTAAACACGGAATTTTGAGCCTTGGCAAGACGTGGAATTGATCGAAATGATCAATTCCGGCGAGATTTTGCTGCTACTAATTTGGTGGCGGTACTCATATTTGCCATTTTTTGTCCAGTGGGTACCGCGAGGGGCCTGTTCGACTGGCTCAACGGCCCGGTGATGGATGCCGGCATGATCAGCCCACTCGATCCAGACCTTGTCCACATCACCGACGACCTCAACGAAGCCGTCGACATCGCCCTGAGCGGGCTGATGTAGGGTAGGTAAAATGGGACGGGGCTAAAAGACTGGTCTGAAACGTTTGATACCAGTCTTTTTAGCCCCGTCCCAAATGAACTGCTTCTAAGTTGCGGTGGAATAGGGATTGATTTGCGGCTGATAAGCCAAAAACAGTCCCTATTCCACCGCAAGTGGTAAAGGTGCCCCTAGTGGATGGGCCGGTAGCGGGGGCAGTAGCTGATGGCGATGGCGTCGACGCCTACGTGGGTGGCGATGGTGCAGCCGATGGGGCCGGTGCCGGCGTCTACGTAATCTTGGCCTGCGAGTGCATGGCTGACGAGCTCCTGCTCCTCGGCGGCGCCGGTCGTGAGCACACGCACGCTGGAGCCCGGATGCTCGGTCAAAAATGCGAGGCAATCGGCCATGGTGTTGGCAACGATGCGCTTGGCGCCGCGGCCCTTTTTGATGGCCTTGATCTCGCCCGATTTCCACTCCGGCGAAACGGCCAGGCGAATGTTGAGCATCTGCGTGAGCTGGCCGGCGAGTTTGGGCGCGCGGCCGTTCTTAACGAGGTTCTCGAGCGTGCGGGGAATCAGCAGCAGGTGGGCGTCGGGCAGCGTCGCTCGGATCTGCGCCTCGGTCTCGTCCAGGCTGCGGCCGTCCTCGCGCATGGCCAGCGCGTACTCCACCAGCAGGCCCTCGGCAGCCGAGCCGGTGCGCGAGTCGATGCAGCGCACGTCGAGCTCGTGGGTATCGGCAACCTGGCACGCGTTGGCGTAGCAGGCAGACCACTCGCTGCACAGCGAGATAAAGATGGCGCTGTCGTGGCCGTCGGCGAGCACGCGATCAAAGAGCGCCTTGAACTCGCCGGCGCTTGGCTGCGAGGTGTGCGGCAGCTGCTCGGAGCCGGCCATGCGCGCGACGTACTCCTGGGCGGTAATTTGCACCTGGTCGAGCAGGTCCTCGCCCTCGATAATCACATGCAGCGGAATCACGTAAATGCCGAGCTCTTGGGCGCGGGCGGGGGAGATGTCCGACGTGGAGTCGGTTATGATGGCAAAAGACATAATTGCACCTTTCGTTGGGGCGCTTGCGCGCCGCCTTCTGAGAGCAAAGTGCGACAAGTATAGTTGAGTCGTTCCACATTACTAGGTTCAATTGTTGAATAGTCAACAGTTTGAAGTGTCGGTGTGGAAATCGTCAACTGGGGAAGAGGAATGCCGATGGAGGCGTTGGAGATAGGCAAACGGCCGGTCGTGCTGTTCGATTTTGACGGCACGGTGGCAGATACGGGCCGGGCGGTGATGACCTCGACGTGCAAGACGCTGGCTGCGCGCGGGTTTTCGGAGGCGCAGATGGGTGATCTGCGCCGCATGATCGGGCCGCCCCTGTGGAAGAGCTTTCACGACTTTTACGGCTTTTCCCGCGAGGAGTCGCTTGTGGTGGCCGACGAGTACCGTGCTTTTTTTGATGAGCTGGGACCGGAGGAGTATCCCGTGTTCGACGGGGTCCCCGAGTTTCTGGATGGGCTGGCCGCCCGGGGCAAGCGTATGGCCGTGGCGACGTCGCGCATGGAGGCAAAGTGCATCGATATGGTACGTGAGCTCGGGCTTTCTCAGTTTGAGGCGGTGGTTGGCATGAATCCGCCGCAGGGGCGCGAGACCAAGGCCGATTCGGTCCGCGATGCCCTGGCGGCCCTGGGTGCGACCGCGGACGAGGCCGTGATGATCGGCGATCGCTTCAACGATGTGGAGGGTGCGCACGCGATGGGCGTGCCGTGCATCGGCATCTATTCGGGCGCGGCGGCGCCGGGGGAGCACGAGGCCGCGGGCGCCGATGCGGTGGTGCACTCGGTGGCCGAGCTTGCTAAACTTTTCGCTATCTAATGACGTAATGTGAGGGGCGGGCACGCTCGCCGCTCATTGCTAAGGAGGTCGTCCATGAATCAGGTGGAGCAGAGCGTTGCCGAGTATGTCGACGAGGTCTGGGAGGATGTCGTCGCCGATATCGAGCAGCTGGTGAGTTATCCGTCCGTGGCAGTTTCTGCTGATGCGGAGCCCGGCGCGCCGTTTGGCCGCCCGGTCCGTGACGCACTCGATTGCGCGCTCGGCATCGCGCAAAAGCTCGGCTACCAGACGAGCGACGACGAGGGCTTTGTGGGCATCGCCGATATTCCGGGCCGCGGCGATAAGCAGCTCGCGACCATCTGCCATGTGGACGTGGTACCCGCTGGCCCCGGTTGGAACACCGACCCGTTTGCGATGGAGCGCCGCGAGGGCTGGCTGCTCGGCCGTGGCGTGATCGACGACAAGGGTCCGGCGGTGTTGTCGCTCTATGCCGGCGCCTACCTGCTCAAGCACGGCATTGTGCCGCGCTATACCTTCCGTGCGCTGCTGGGCTGCGATGAGGAAGTGGGCATGTCCGACGTTCACCATTATCTGGAGAACCACGCAGACCCCGACTTTCTATTTACGCCCGATGCCGAGTTCCCGGTCTGTAATGCCGAGAAGGGCCAGTTTGGGGCGACGTTTGTGAGCCCCAAGATCGACGGCGGGCGCATTGTGTCCTGGAGCGGTGCCGAGGCGAGCAACGCCATTCCGTCGCAGTCTATCTGCGAGCTTGCGATTGCCGCCGATGAACTGCCGGCGCCCATTGAGAACGCCGACCGCCTGGAGATCACGGCGCTCGAGAACGGCCATGCCCAGATTTTCGCGCACGGTATCGGTGGCCATGCTTCGATGCCCGAGGGGACGATCAACGCCGTCGGCCTGATCGTGACGTACCTGCGCGAGGCCGAGGACGCGTTTGGTGCACGCGATGAGCGCCTGCTGACGCCTGCCGAGCACGAGTTCGTCAAGTTCCTGGCCTTTGTGCATGCGGATGCCTATGGCCGCGGCCTGGGTATCGATGCGACGAGTCCGGCGTTTGGCCCGCTTACCTGCAACGCTGGCGTCATTCGCGTGGCGGATGGCCATATTGAGCAGGTCATCGACGTGCGCTTCCCCGACAGCACGAGTGCCGATACCATCCGCGAGCAGCTCGACCCGCTCGTGGGCCGTTTTGGCGTGACGTGCCAGCTGGGTCGCGCTAAGGTGCCGTTCTCGGTGTCTGCCGACGATCCGGCCGTGAAGGCGCTTATTGATACCTATAACGAGTTTACGGGCAAGCATGCTGAACCCTTTGCCATGGGCGGCGGCACGTACGCGCGCAACTTTGCCCGCGCCGTCTCGTTTGGCCCCGAGGAGACCGGCCTGGAGCTGCCCTCGTGGGGCGGCCAGATGCACGGCCCCAACGAGTGCGCCAACGAGGAACAGCTCAAGCAGGCGCTCAAGATTTACATCGTGGCCATCCTGCGCCTCAACGAACTCGAACTATAGTTACGCGGTTTTACCAAACCGCGTAACCACTTGACGCTGCAAGCCCGCCAGGGCGGCAATCTGCCTTTCAACTTCGGCGGCATGACCAAAAGGTCAATGCCGCCTCGCTTCAAGGCACCTTGCTCGCTCTGGCGGGCTTTCGCTCATATGACCCAATCCGCTGTCAAGAGCCACAATGGCCCCGCCGACCGCTTGCAATCGGTCGGCGGGGCCTGCCGTTAACCCGTCCCGGTCCGCCCCCGGCATGTCATCGACGCCTTCGGCTCAGTCTCATATCCGCGGATACCGTTCTGTCGGCCCGCACTCCATTCCTTCGGCGGGGTTCCCCAAGTCTGTCGAGGCGCATGCGGAGGGCTCCGCGCGCACAGCGAAATAGGGGGTATCCCCGAAGGCCGCCCGGCTCGCCGGGACGGGGGCCATGTCTATTCCGCGCCCTCCCGGCACATCATGCCGAGGGCCCAGAGCCACCTCACGAGCTCGGCCGCGGTGGCCGCGTTGGCCTTCGCCGCGGGCATGCCGCGGGCGAGCATCTCCTCGCGCCGCCGCAGGAGCCGCTCGGACCCCTTCCTCCCGTGCATCCTTATCTCGAGGGGCACGCCCGTGTCCCTCGGCATGAGCTTCGGCTGGTGCCGTGCCGCGGCGTAGCACCATGAGCCCTCAACGGCCAGCTTCCTCACGAGCGCGTTGCCCGCGCCGCTGATGCCTCCGAGCCGCACGGAGTCGCCACTCGACCTCTGACTCGGCGCGAGGCCGAAATAGGCCGTGACCTG
>NZ_JBCPDH010000042.1:0-12308 GCF_040915545.1 Collinsella aerofaciens
CAGGCCCCGCCGACCGATTGCAAGCGGTCGGCGGGGCCATTGTGGCTCTTGACAGCGGATTGGGTCATATGAGCGAGAGGGGCCCTGGTATGGCAAGGTGACGTGAAACAAGGCGGCGCTGACCTTCTGGTCGCGCCGCCGAAGTTGAACGTCAGATTGCCGTGCCAGGGCCCCTCGCAGCGTCAAGGAGGCCGCCGTTCGGTAGAACGGCGGCGCTAATTGTTCAGCATGCGGTCGAAGCTTCCCGAGTCGCCATCCCGATAGTCTGCGGTCATCAGGATCTCCTGCGGAATACGCCCGCCCTCGCGCAGCACGTTGCGGAACTGCACGCGCGTAACCATGGGCAGATCCTTAATCGTCGCCGCCAGGTTCTGCGGCACGCCCTGGTTGGCAGCAGCGGGCTCGCACGCGCCGCCGGCCTTCACGCGACGCCTATGCTCGGCGAGCATGGCGCGGTACATGCCGGCATGCAGGCGAATCTCAACCACATTGGCATTGCGAGCCTGCTCGACGATGCGCGCGCCCTCGCGATCGATATCGCCCACGTAGTAGACGTAGTTAAAGCGATAGCCAATCTCGGCCAGATAATCATCCAGTGCGTGCGAGACGCTCGCTTTGCAGCCGCCGCCAAAAATCACGCCGCCCACCTTGATGCCAAAGAGCTTGGCGTGCTTGCGGCCACGCAGCAGCTTGACGATCTCGTCGTAGGTGTCCAGGTTCTCGACCATAATGAACGGCTTGTCGGCTCCCAGCGTAAAGAAGCCCGTAAAGTGCACGGGGCGATTGGGGGCGACCTTGATCGCCTGCATGCTGATGCCCTTTTCGGTCATACGCCTGATCAGGCGCTCACCGTGCTTGCCGTCAAAAGCCTTCTCGTCGTTAAAGATCTGGTAGGCACGCTGGCGGCGCGAGGCAACCGGCGTATCGGCACCTCGGTTCTGCTCGATCCAAGCCTGGATGATTGCGATTTCCTCGGCAATCTTGCGGTTGGACATCTCGTTGTGCTGAGTGCGCTGCGGAGCCTTTTTGCCGTCCTTGCCCTCGACCTTTACGATCTGTGTCTGCTGCTCCTTGATCTTGGAGAGCGCCATAGGCGTGGGGACAACCTTGAGCAGCTGCCTGCCTAAAACGCGGGCAAGGGCAAACGCCGAGACCTCGCCGTGGGCGGCCGACTCGGGCTGCCGGGCAGCAGTATCTACTGCGGCAGACTCCGGCTTCTTCTGAGACTTGCGCTTAGAATCGCCTTGGGAATTGCGCTCGCGCTTCGGCATAGACGCCTGCTTCTGCGGACGATCGGACTTGCTCTCCTTCGCTGACTGGCGCTTAGGCTGCCCCGAAGAAACCTCGGCCTTCGCATCCTCGTTCTGCGGCGTGGTCTTCTCGGTTGCAGTCTCGGCATGGGAACTGCGGCCTCCACGATGGCGACGGCGGCGAGGCTTGCTCGACGCGCTCTGCTCCGTCTGCTCATCAGTAGGCTGCTGGCCCTTGGCCTCGGCATCAACCTCAAGCTGCGGCTCAACAGGCTTTTGCTCGCGAGCCACCGGCTCAACGGCCTTCTCGTCCTTCTCGCCCTGAGTGGTCGAAGCCGGTTCGCTCTTCTCCTGACGCCTTACGGGATACGCGCGCCCCGCAAAACCGCGGCCGGGACGACACGAACCCGGAGCCTTCTTGGCAGACTCCTCAACATCGTCTGCAACCTCAGAAGACTCTTCAACCTCACGCGCGGCATCCTGCTGTGCAGTCTTAAAGTGAGCACCGCGACGACGCTTGGGCTCTTGGGCCTCCACGGGCTTTTGCTCCCTCGCGGGCTTCTGCGACTCGGCAGCAACCTCGGTCTCAACAGCCTCAGCATCCGTCTCACCCTTTCGAGCAACGGCGCGACGGAAGCGCTCCTGCTGGGCGCGGCGCTGCGCATCGCGCTTGCCACCCCCGCCAAAACCGCCGCGTCCTGCCTTGGCCGTAAAGGCACGCACGACGTTCTCATCGAGCAACTCATCGGTATCGACATGCTCACGCGGAGCAGCTTCTTCCACAGCAGGCACGTCAGCGGAATCCTCGACGACAAAACCCTCGACGGACTCGGCAGGCTGCTCTTGGGCATCGCGGATCTCGGCATTGATGGTATAGAACGCCGGGCGCCCGTTAATGCCGCTACCCTCGATCTTGGTCACGATCTTTGCCGCGATAAGCTCATCGCGCATCGCCTTGGTGTCGCACTCCTTATCGACGGAGCGGAAAATCTGCGCCAGCGCACTCGACTTAATCTTGAGCGCCTTGCGGCAGAGCAGGTCGTAGGCAACCAGCTTGGCGCGCTCGGCAGAAAGCGACGTCTGGCTGCTCAGGCGCTCAGCCAAAGCATCGACATTGTTTTGATTATCGGAATATACCGTCTTGGCCACGGGGCCCCTTTCATATGTACACATATACGTCTATATGGTACAGCGCACGCCCTTATCCACGCAAAACATCTGCGAGAACACTCGAGCGTCACCCGCTTTCGCATGAAAAAAAGACCGAGTCCGCGTCGTTGCGGACCCGGTCTTTCCGAGTCATATGGATGAGAGATTCAACCCGTCCGACCGACTAGGCCTTGACGGCCTCGGCGTCGGCAGGAGCCTCGGCGGCAGCGGCGCGACCGTACTCGGCCTTGCCCATATCGGACCACTCGGGCTCCTCATCAGGCATGGAGCCAGCCTCCTTGCCGAAGAACTCCTTGAGGCAGTTGACGGCGACGATGAGGCCCAGGACCATCAGCAGGACGGCAAAGACGAGCTGCAGGCCCTTGGTGGCGGCGACGGAGACGGCGGCCGTGGTGGCGGTAGCCGGGATGGTGCCGAAGAAGCCGTAAGCCTGGACGGCGGCCATGCAGCCCATGGCGCTCTGGACCAGCGAGGTGAAGGTGCAGCAGAGCAGGAAGGCGACGGGCACGTAGAGCATCCAACCCTTGCGGCCGGTGCACTTGCAGAACACGGCGAGGGTGATCATGGTCATGCCGCCGAGCAGCTGGTTGGAAGCACCAAAGAGCGGCCAGATGTTGGCATAGCCACCAAAAGCGAGGGCGAGACCGGGAAGCAGGGTGACGACCGTGGCGAACCAGGGGTTGCCGAGGACCTTCATGTAGCCGGCCTTGGACTCGATGGCCAGGGCGTCGTTGGTCTGGGCAAAGAACTCGGAGAACGAGGTGCGGGCGATGCGGGCGACGGCGTCGAGCGAGGTCAGGGCCAGAGCGGAGACGTTCATGGTCATGAAGACGGTAGCGAGCGTGCCGTCAACACCGAAGGCCTGCATACCGCGGGAGATGCCAGCGGCGAAGATCTGGAACGGGGTGGAAGCGACACCGGCGTTGAGGGCGCCGGTACCGGCGGTGTTCATATCAGAGAACATGATGCCGGCAACGATGATGGCAAGGATGCCGACGAAGGACTCGACGATCATTGCGCCGTAACCGACCTTGACAGCGTCCTGCTCCTTCTCGACCTGCTTGGAAGAGGTGCCGGAAGAAACGAGGCTGTGGAAACCGGAGAGAGCACCGCAAGCGACGGAGACGAACAGGACCGGGAACATCATGCCGGAGGCAGTGGAGAAGCCGGTGAAGACCGGAGCGGTGATAGTGGCCTGACCGTTGACGCCCAGGACGACGATGCCGAGGACAGCGCAGACGATCATGACGATCATCATGATGGAAGTGAGGTAGTCACGCGGGGTCTTGAGCATCTGGATGGGCATAGCGCCAGCGAAGACCAGGTAGACCATGACGACGGCGAACCACTGGAACTTATCCAGGTAGACCGGAAACTGCATACCGACGGCGAACATGAGAACCATGAGGACCACGCCGGTGACGAACTCGGCAGCGCCGGTGAGGTTGAACTTCTTCTGGGCCCAACCAAAGGCGATAGCGACGAAGGTGAACAGGATGGAGATGGTACCAGCGCAGCCGGCGGCATAGGACTTGGTGAAGTCGATGGCACCGGTAGCAGCACCAGAAGCGTCAACGGCCGGGGTGAACATGAACGTCTTGCAGACCATGTCGGTAAAGGCGGCGATGACGATGATGCAGAACAGCCAGCAGAACAGCAGGAACAGGCGACGGCCGGTCTTGCCGATATACTTCTCGATGAGCTGAGCGAGTGACTTGCCGTTGTTCTTCATCGAAGCGTACAGGGCACCAAAGTCGTGGACGGCGCCAAAGAAGATGCCGCCGACGAGGACCCAGAGCACGACGGGCAGCCAGCCAAAGGCCATGGCGACGATCGTACCCGTGACAGGGCCAGCACCGCAGATCGAGCTGAACTGGTGCGAAAACGCAGTGAAGGCGGAGACGGGCGAGAAGCTGTTGCCGTCCTTCATGCGCTTGGCCGGCGTGAGGGCCTCTTTGTCAACGCCCCACTTGTTGGCCAGCCAGCGGCCGTAGCCCAGATAGCCGCAGGCGAGCACCGCCGCGGCCACAACCATGAGCAAAACTCCGTTCATTACATTTCCTCCTCTAAAAAGAACTTCCTAGACATAAAAAATGAGGACCGCCGGTTGCGCTCGACGGCCCTCATCTTCATCAGCCGCCCGTTATCGTACGGGCTAGCTGTATGTGCTAACCCGCATCAGATAATTACTACGCTGATAATGTTTAGCTGATGCGTGAACATGTCTAAGAAATCCTCTTCAATCATGATGCGAACGATCCGTGCGTGTTCACATCCCCCAGTGGTTGAAAAGGAGTATGAAACTTTAGTTACCTAAAGTCAACGCAAATTTGTAATGAATTTTCAGCTTTTTTGGATTTCTCGGTATAAAACGCCACTGACCTAGGACTTTACCCCACGACAGTTTTTGCATGAGAGATGCCCCTGAGGGCCGCGGGAGCCGGGCGGCGCATATGAACTTTCCTGCTCTACAGTCCTGCGCAAGACGGAAAGCACATTAAGTGCTTTCCTTTGCGTGCGGAACTCGCGATAAAGTTCATATGCGCCGCCCGGCTCCCGCGGCCCTCAGGGGCTCCCATCCCAAATGCGGAGCAAAGCTCCGCACACTATCTTTTTCTTTCAGCTAAAGCACGCCGGAAATTCGACGCAGCTGGCTAACCTTGCCGGACGTTGTCGACGCCAATCCGGCTCAGAAGCCGCATCGATACAGAAAGGTCCCCGGCGCTGCCCGGGCGCCAGCGGCCGCATATGAACTTTATCGCGAGTTCCGCACGAACAGGAGGCCACTTAATGTGGCCTCCGTCGTGAGCAGGACTGTAGAGCAGGAAAGTTCATATGCGGCCGCTGGCGCCCGGGCAGCGTCGGGGACCGCACCCGTACGACTACAGCGTCATGTTTGGATCGGCGTCGACGTCGAACGGCGAGATTTCGCCTCGGTCGAATTTACGGCGGGCGACCTCCGCGATCATGGCTGCGTTATCGGTACAGGCAGACAAGGGCGGCACCGTTACGCGAATCCCCTGACGCCCAAGCTTCTTGATCATCATCTCGCGCAGATGCGGGTTGGCCGAGACGCCGCCACCGATGCAGTATTCCTTGCATCCGGTAGCGTGCAATGCGTTTTTGGCCTTCTTGTACTGCACGTCAAAGACAGCTGCCTCAAACGAAGCTGCCAGATCGGGCAGGTGAATCGTGCGCCCGGCCTTGGTCTCCTGTTCAATGTAGAGCGTCACAGCGGTTTTAAGGCCCGAAAGCGAGAAGCGATAGTCTCCCCTGCTGTTAAGCGCACGGGGGAAATCGATCGCCTTGGGGTTGCCCGTCTCGGCCAGCTTGGAAATGATGGGGCCACCGGGATAGCCCAGACCCAACGCCTTGGCTACCTTGTCGAAGGCCTCGCCCACAGCGTCGTCGAGCGTCTCACCGAGCACCTCGTAGTCGCCCCACGCCTTCACGTGCACGAGCATGGTGTGCCCACCCGAGACAAGCGTGAAGATAAACGGCGGTTTGAGGTCGGGTTGCGCCAGCAGGTTGGCAAACAGGTGCCCCTCCAGATGGTTGACGCATACGAGCGGCTTACCGGCAGCGTAGGCAAAGCCTTTGGCAAAGGCAACGCCCACCACGAGGGCGCCCACCAGGCCCGGACCCTGTGTCACGCCCACGGCGGCAAGCTCGCTGGGAGCAATGGCTCCACCCTCAAGACCAAGCGATGCTGCGGCATCCTCGAGCGCCGCATCCACGACACTCACAATCACCTCAACGTGTTTGCGCGAGGCGATCTCGGGCACCACGCCGCCAAAGCGGGCATGAAAATCAATCTGTGTCGACACCTGGTTGGCCAGCATATTGCCATCCGCATCGATAATCGCCACGGCCGTCTCGTCGCAGGAACTCTCGATAGCGAGCACCAGGCGGCGGCGCTCAATTTCGGCGCGCTCCCCCTCGGAGCGCCCAGGCGCAGGCAGCGGCCATACGCGTTGCTCGGCTGCCGTCGGCTCGGGCGAGGCGTTATCGACCGGAAGTACGAGGGGAAGTGGGGCCGTCATGACGATGGCGTCTTTGCCGACACCGTAGTAGCCACGACGACGACCCACCTCGGTAAAGCCCAGAGCGGCATAGAGCGCAATCGCGCCCTCGTTGCCGTCCTCGACCTCGAGCGAAGCCGTGGTGCAGCCGAGCATCTGGGCATCATAGCTCACATGCGACAGCAGCTTGCGGGCAATGCCCTCACGGCGATGTGCCGAGTCGACGGCGACATCCAGAATCTGCACATCACCGTCCACGACCATACCGCCGGCAAGGCCCAGCAGCTTGCCGTCGTCGTGTGCCACCCACCAACTACGCGGCGCAGCGACGTCCTCGCCCAGTTCGGACAGGAACATGCCCGGCGTCCACGCCTCGTGTCCGGCACCTTCAAAGCAGGCAGCCTCTAGCGCGCTCGCGCCCTCGGCATCCGCCGCGCCCATGGGACGGAACTGCAGATGACGACCGGCGAGCTCATCGGCAACGCCCGTAATTTCGCTCTGCGCACTCTCGGCAAGACCAAGACGCTTGCGCTCGTTTTCCTCGGCATCCGAAAGGCGCGTGTAAATCGGCAGGACGCGAGCCGGATCGCCGTCACCCGCAGCGTGCGCGAGCAGCAAGCCCTCGCCCGAAGGCCACCACAGGTCGCGCTCCACGCAGCGGGCGGTCTCGTCCTCACCCAGCAGCTTGCCATAGCGCACGAGACCGTCACCGGTCAGCTGAACCTGGTCCCAGTCCGCTGCTCGGCGCCACTCATCGAGCGCCACGGCGGCCTTGACCACGTGTTCGCGCTCAAATTGACGCTCGGGACCCTCATCGCCCAGCATATATAGTGCCGGATATACCTCACCGCGCATGGCATCGGCCAAGATACCAAGCTTGCCGCGCACGCCAGCCTTCCACGCCGTCCAAGCGCAAGCGTCGAGCGTCGACACGCCCAGCAGCGGAACATTGGCACCGCGCGCGAGGCCCTTGGCAGTGGAGATGCCGATGCGCACACCCGTAAACGACCCCGGGCCGCGGCCGACCACGTAGCAACCAACATCGCTGCGATCCAGACCGACTTGAGCCAGCACGCCATCAACGGTATTCACGAGCTCAACGTTGGCGTGACGGCGACACATGTGGTCGCCACTCACGAGCTTCGTCTCGCCCGTCTGCCCATCAATCCAGCTTGCCGCGCAGGCAAGCATGTCGGTCGAGGTATCGAGCGCCGCCACCAGCGCGTTGTCGTTATGCAAGCTCATCTTGTACAGCCTTATCAATCAAATGGGAAAGCTCCATTGCGCGGTCACCGTGCGCCTCGAGCGTTATCGTTCGCACATCACTGTCGCCCTCATCACGCTTGAGCGTCACCGAAAGATACTCATCCGTCAGCTCGTCTTGGAATTGTTCGCCCCATTCCAGCAGGCAAGCACCCTCATAGCCCAGCACATCGAAAATGCCCGTATCCTCGAGCTCGTAGGCATGCTCCAGACGGTATAGATCAAAGTGAAACAGCGGAATACGGCCTTGATCATGAACGGCCATGAGCGCAAACGTAGGGCTCGTAACCATATGCTCATCGCCCAGCCCGCGCGAGACGCCCTTGGTAAAGTGAGTTTTGCCCACCCCCAGGCCACCGGTCAGGATGAGCACATCGCCGTCCTCAAGGCACGGTGCAATTAGCTCGCCAAAGTACTCCGTATCGGCAGCGCAAGTCGTTTTGTAAGTACCTACCCCCAGGCGCTCCAGGGACATATATGCTCCTTATTATTCCGAGGCGTCCTCTGGTGCGGGATGTCGCTCCAGATAGTCGCCCAGCATCTTAAAGTCTTCCTCCAGCAGTTCCTGCCACGCCGGATTGCGTAGCGCTGCTGCCGGATGGAACGTGGGCATTACTACAAAATGCCCCATCTGGTGGAACCTGCCGCGCAGCTTAGTAATGCCAATCTCGGTCTTAAGCACAAAGTGCGTCGCGGGGTTGCCGAGCGTCACGATAATATCGGGCCAGATGCTTCGAATCTGCTCACGCAAAAACGGCGAGCAAGCCAGCACTTCCTCGGGACGTGGATTGCGGTTTCCCGGCGGGCGGCACTTAAGCACGTTGGCAATGTAGACGTCTTCGCGTTTGAGCCCCGCCAGCGACAAAATGCCGTTGAGGTCCTCGCCTGCCGCCCCCACAAAGGGCTCGCCCTGCAAATCCTCATTGCGGCCCGGCGCCTCGCCAATAAACATCACACGAGCGCGGGGGTTTCCCACGCCAAACACGATATTGTGACGCGACTGGTAGAGCTGGCAGAGGTGACAATCGCCCAGAACGGCCTCAATTTCCTCGAGTGCGACCTCACGTGGTGCCTGATGGGTATGGCCGGGGATGTGCATGACGCCCATAGCGGCTCCTACACGTAGACCTTGTCGAGACGCATGCCAAAGCCGCAGGCGACCTCGTAGTTAATCGTTCCGCGCAGTCGGGCCATCTCGTCCATAGTGATCTCGGCATCGCCATCGCGGCCGACAATAATCATCTCGTCACCATACTCGGCCTCGGGAATCTCGTGTGCCGGGTTGGACTGAATGGCGACCATAAACTGGTCCATGCAGATATTGCCAACCTGATGCACGCGCTCGCCGCGATACAGCACATCCATACGATTGGAAAGCGTACGCGATAGGCCATCGGCATAACCGATCGGCAGCGTGCAGATCTGAACGCGCGTACGCGGTACGCGGTAGGTAAAACCGTAGCCCACGCCCTCACCCATCGCAGGGTGTGCCACGCGCGTCACACGCGCATGGACGCTCATAACGGGATCAAGCTGCATCACGCGGCCACTCAGCTCGCACGGCTGCATTCCATACAAGCCAACGCCGGCGCGAATCATATCAAAATGCATCGAAGGGTCGAGCATCGAGGACGGCGTGTTGGCGCAGTGCACGATACCGCACTCAAAGCCCGCATCCTTAATGGCCTGAACGGCCTCGGTAAAGCGCTGACACTGCAGTTTGTAGTCCCAGCCCGAAGGTTCATCGGCCGTGGCGAAGTGCGTAAATACACCGTCGCACTGAATACCGCGATGGAAATTAATACCGCGGACAAAGTCAAGCACCTGCGTGTAGTGAACGCCGATACGATTCATGCCCGTCTCGATGGCGAGATGATACTTGCCCACTTTGCCCGCCGCGACGGCACATTCGCCATACGCAAGAGCAAAGTCAGACGTATAGACCGAGGGCATGATATCAAACTCGAGCAACGTCGGAATGGCCTCGATAGGCGGCTCGCTTAGGATGAGGATGGGTTTCGTAATCCCGCCCTGTCGGAGCTCAACGCCCTCGTTAACCGTCGCCACGGCAAACATGTCGGCACCGGCCGAATACATGATCTTGGCGCACTCAACAGCTCCATGACCATAAGCATCGGCCTTAACCACGCAGCACAGGCGCTGACGTGGATTCAGTAAATTCTTATAGGCCCTCGTGTTGCGACGGAGCGCCCCGCGGTCGATCTCGACCCAGGACCAGCGCGTCAAATCGGCTTTATTCATGATTAGTCATCCGACCCTTCGTCCATGATTCCCAGATCTTCGAGCGCATCCTTTGCCGCCAGTTCCATGGCAGGACCGATCAAGTCGATAAGATCGGTCGCGATGACGCTCTTCTCACCATACTCCGTCGCCGCGGCAAAACCGGCGTAGCTGTGAAGTGCGACGGCGTACGAATACAGCAACTCCCAACGATCCATCTCGTCGCGCATGGTGGCAAGCGTGCCGGCCAAAATACCCGCGAGAACATCACCCGAACCGGCAGTTGCCAGAGAAGCCGGACCCGAGAGCGGCAGCAGCACACGCTCAACGCCACAGATAGCCGTCGTCGGCCCCTTGGCAATGACAACCAGGTTGTCGGAGCCTGCAGCCCAGACGACCTTCTGCGCGGCCGCAATCGCGGTACCAAGGTCGTTCACCTCGTCACCGGCAACCAGACGCGAAAGCTCACGATAGTGCGGCGTCATAACCAACGGCTGCTCGCGACGATACATCTCGGGGTTACTATCAATACCGTCAATGGCAATCTTAGCAAGGCAGTTGAGTGCATCGGCATCCAAAATAAGCGGTACATCAAGCTCGAGCAAGCCCGAAACCACCTGCATAGCGCCGGCAGACGTCGTCATACCGGGACCGCACAGTACGCAGCTGTACTTCTTTGCAATCTCGCACACCGTCATGCGCGCAGCGGCGCCAAAGGAGCCGCGGGAATCAGACGGAATAGCAAAGACGGGAATCGAAGGAAGTGCCATGCGAATAAGATTAGCGCAGGCGTCAGGAGCCGCGACTGCCACGTAACCAGCACCCGCGCGAGCTGCAGACTTGGCCGCCATAATGGCAGCACCAGGATATTGTGCAGATCCGGCGACAATAAGCACAGAGCCACGGGAATACTTATCGATATTCGTAGGTAGTGGAGCAAAGTAATCAACTAAGTCACCGGGCTCGACAATCTCGGCGGCGTGGTCGACATCATCGATGACCTCGTCAAGACGGTCGTAAAGATTGCCGCAGATCAAATCGCCAGCATACTCAGGGCCATCAGCGCTATACAGACCAATCTTGGGCGCAATCATCGTCACCGTATGCTCGGCACGAATGCAGTCGTCATCAACAACGCCCGTCTCGGCATTCAGGCCCGAGGGGACATCAATGGATACGACACAATCGGCGCATTCATTGACCGTAGGAATCCAGATGGAGAACGGCGCACGCAGATTCCCGTGAAAACCGGTACCAAAAATGGCATCGACAACAACATCGGCCTTATCGATCAAAACCTCGAGTTCGTCACGCGAAGGGCCGACGCAAACGTGCACATCGCGGCCGGCAGTACGACGAGCAACATGACGTGCCAGAGCAGCAGGAATCTCATCCGGTTCAACCGGAGAAACGATATCCACGTCCACACCCTTATGGCTCAGGATATCGGCGGCAACCCAACCGTCGCCGCCATTATTACCAAAACCGACCAGAACGAGAACCCGATCGGGATTGAGCTTCAAGACCTCGTTGGCGGCAAACTCACCCGCTAGCTCCATAAGCTCGGCCTTCGAAGTCCCTTCGCGTTCGATGATATCCTCGAGACGAACGACTTCTTCGGTACTCAAAACCGGTTTCATCTATGCTCCTAGCGTATCTTGCGAAGCATCGCCCAGGTGCTCCGTCAATGCTGAATTCTGCAGCTGCTCAAGCTCATCTAAAACAGAGCGAGCCTCTTTAAATGTCTGCGCAACGCGTTTCTTGGTGCTCACCTTTTCATCTTTTGGCTTAGGCCGAGCATCTTCGGTAATCGCGATGGCATTCGCAACGGCCAAGTCTCCCGTAAGCGTAATGGAAAGAGCGACCTCAACAACACCCAGTTCTTGAGCGATCTCGAGAGCACGGCCCGAAAGCAGCGCCTTCGGTTTGCCGAGTTTATCACGCGTTACCGAAACATCCTTGCGACCCACGCCTTGACTAAAACCCGTGCCGAGAGATTTAAGCACCGCCTCGCGCGAAGCAAAGCGGCTCGCATAGTGAGCGGCGGGGCGCGATGACGCATCGCAATACGCACGCTCTTCTTCGGTAAACACACGCCGAGCAAACGACGGCGTCTTTTCAAGAATTGATTTCATGCGGGAAATCTCGACGATATCAACGCCGATACCAACTTCAGCCATGTTCACCTCCATATCGCACAGACTAAGTTATTGTAGCCCGTTCGCAGAAGATGCGACAAACGAGGGTTATAAAACACAGCTACTATGTGAGACAAAAGCCCGGTAAACGCAAAAAAGGGGGAGGCCGCGAGGCCTCCCCCTTCTTCAAGTCATGCGACGGCTCGGTGCCGTCCACCGGTCAG
>NZ_JBCPDH010000043.1:0-11625 GCF_040915545.1 Collinsella aerofaciens
AAGTACATCTCGATGCTGGAGAGGGGCCAAAGGGAGCTCAAGCCCATAAGGAGGGCCTACGAGGCATGGGTCGAGGCGGGGCTCCCGCTCAATTGGGACAGGCAGGCGTTCGAGGCCGAGCGCAAAATGGATTCTAAAAGACACCTTGCCAAATAGGAGCGTCAGGATGCAAAGAGGCTCCGCCGCGCAACGCGCGCAGCGGAGCCTCTTTGCATGTCCGAGGACGTTTTGGGAAATAACCCAAAACCGGCCCCAGTAATCCTACAGGAGTTGAACCCTTTAGAACTTGTCGTGGAAGGTACGCGAAATGACCTCGTCCTGCTGCTCCTTGGTGAGCGTGTGGAAGTTCACGGCATAGCCGGAAACGCGGATGGTCAGCTGCGGGTACTTCTCGGGGTGAGCCTGAGCGTCAAGCAGCGTCTCACGGTTGAAGACGTTGATGTTCAGGTGGTGGCCACCCTTCTCGGCGTAAGCGTCGAGCATGTGGACCAGGTTATCGGCCTGAGTCTCAGAAACTTCAGAAACCTTCATAATGTGTCTCCTTCGATTAATAGGCGCCGGCCGAAACCGGCGCGCTAATCAGTAATCGTTATTGTTAGTATAGCACTAACAATAGTTACTCGCCCAGCTGATCAAGGTCGATATCGCCAAAGAACACCTGGTCCTCCTTGCCGAGCGCACTCGGGATGATGGAGAAGGTGTTGGAGATGCCGTCCTGAGCATCGCGGAACGGGAGCTTGGAAACCGAAGACAGCGAAGCGATGGCGCCATGGCTATCGCGCTTGTGCATGGGGTTAGCACCCGGGGCGAACGGCTGGCCAGCCTTGCGGCCGTCGGGCGTGGAGCCGGTCTTCTTACCGTACACGACGTTGGAGGTAATGGTCAAAACCGAGGTCGTAGGCACGGAGTTGCGGTAGGTATCGTTCATGCGGATGTACTCCATGAACTGGTGCACAACGTCGTGAGCGATCTGGTCGACGCGGTCGTCGTCGTTACCGTACTTGGGGAACTCGCCCTCGGTCTCGAAGTCGACGATGATGCCGTTCTCGTCACGGACGGGGTGGACCTTGGCGTACTTGATGGCGGACAGGGAGTCAGCCACGACGGAAAGGCCAGCGATGCCCGTAGCGAACCAGCGGTGCACGTGCTTGTCGTGCAGAGCCATCTGGATGCGCTCGTAGCAATACTTGTCGTGCATGTAGTGAATGATGTTCAGCGAGTTGACGTACACGCCAGCGAGCCACTTCATCATGTCGTTGTACTTGGCCACAACGTCGTCGTAATCGAGCGTATCGCCCTCGACGGCGCGATACTTGGGGCCGACCTGCTTCTTGGAGACCTCGTCAACACCGCCGTTGAGTGCGTACAGCAGGCACTTGGCCAGGTTGGCGCGGGCGCCGAAGAACTGCATCTCCTTGCCGATGCGCATGGAGGACACGCAGCAGGCGATGCCGTAGTCGTCGCCGTGGTAAACGCGCATGAGGTCGTCGTTCTCGTACTGGATCGAGGAGCTGGCGACGGAAGTCTTGGCGCAGAACTTCTTGAAGTTCTCGGGCAGACGGGTCGACCACAGAACGGTCATGTTGGGCTCGGGGCTGGTGCCCATGTTCTCGAGCGTGTGCAGGTAGCGATAGCTCATCTTGGTAACGAGCGTACGGCCGTCGACACCCATGCCGCCGATGGACTCGGTGACCCACTGCGGGTCGCCGGTAAACAGGGCCTGGTACTCGGGGGTACGGGCAAACTTGACCATGCGGAGCTTCATGATGAAGTGATCCACGAACTCCTGGATCTGCTCCTCGGTGAAGGTACCGTTGGCAAGGTCGCGCTCAGCGTAGATGTCGATGAACGTAGAGGTACGGCCGATGGACATAGCGGCGCCGTTCTGCTCCTTAACGGCAGCGAGGTAGGCGAAGTACATCCACTGGATGGCCTCCTGCGTGTTGGTAGCAGGGTTAGAAATGTCGAAACCATAGGTCTCGGCCATCATCTTGAGCTCGCCAAGGGCGCGGATCTGCTCCTGCAGCTCCTCACGATCGCGGATGTTGTCGGCGGTCATGACCGTCGGGGTGGAAGCCTTCTGGGCCTCCTTGTCCTTGATCAGGTAGTCGACGCCGTACAGGGCAACACGACGGTAGTCGCCGATGATGCGGCCGCGGCCATAGCCATCGGGCAGACCGGTGATGATGTGAGCCGAGCGGCAAGCACGCATCTCGGGGGTGTAGACATCGAAGACGCCGGCGTTGTGGGTCTTGCGCTCGAAGGTGTAGCGCTCGACAACGTTCTCGTCGACCTTGTAGCCGTGCTGGCTGGCAGCCTGGCAAGCGATGCGGATGCCGCCGTTGACGTGCAGCGCGCGCTTGAGCGGCTTGTCGGTCTGGAGGCCAACGATGGTCTCCTTCTCGCGGTGGGCGTTATCGATGTAGCCAGCGGGGTGGCTCACGATACCCGTGACGGTCTTGGTGTCCATATCGAGGACACCGCCCTGCTCGCGCTCCTTAAGCAGCAGGTCGAGAACCTCGCCCCACAGCTCCTTGGTACGCTCAGTCGGGCCGGCGAGGAACGACTCGTCGCCCTCGTAGGGGGTGTAGTTCTTCTGGATGAAGTCTCGGACGTCAACCTCTCCCGTCCAGATGCCTTCCTTGAAGCCTTCCCATGCCTCCTGCATTGTGTAACCACGCTCCTAGTTACGTGTAATGCGGCGCTCTCTCACACCGCTGCTTATTGAATTCTTGAATGTTCGGCTTGCACTACCGGCTTCTTCCGTTCTTCACCACACGTTGGTGCAGAGAAAAACGTTTGTCCACCTTGGAACTACAACCCAAAAACCCAAGATTTCACCCGTTTGAGAAGGATAACATAGCGACCCTCTCCATCTGGGCTGTTATATGTTTCTTTTTTTATATCATAAGGGCGTTTTTTACAAACCCGCAGGAAATGCGAGCGCGAACAACTACCGTTCACCGATTTGTATGTTATTTTTCCTTGCCTTTGTACGACGTTCGCTCTAGCTGTTATGCCAGCTTTAGCAGGGTAAAGTGTCCCAGAGACCCTACAGAAACTGCAGGGCGGCCACGGAATCCCCCGTGGTCGCCCTGTGGCATGGCTAGTTTTTAGCTTTGATTGCCGCTTGGCATTAGGCGGCTGCGGCGGCCTTGTCGGCCGTTGCCTTGCTATCGCCGTTGCCCTGGCCCTCAAAATGCTTGTAGCACCAGCTGGTGACCAGCGGGGTCAAAATAGCCGTAACGATTGCGCAGGCAGCAACCTGTGCCGTAGCCGTCGCGAGCACCGCACCGCCGTACATGGCCCCGTTGACGCTTGCCATGGCAGCAGGCGTGGCCACATTGGCTCCGGCGCAGCTCGAAATGGCCGCACCTGCGACACCCGTACCGCCCGTGAGCTTATCGACCGCGATAACGGGAATTGCAAAGACCACCGAGCAGATCACGCCGAGCAGAATACCGGGGAGACCGCCATTAATGAGCTGGCCAAAGGTCATGGTCGAGCCCATGGCAAAGAAGACGAGCACGATGATGGCGGAAAGTGCCGGTGCCATCATCTTCTTAAAGCTGGGGAACAGGTTACCCAGAATAATGCCGACGACGATCGGCAGAATGGCACCCACGAGCGACCAGCCGATCGGGGCCTGGCCGGCAGCGCCGAGCACGATCATCGTGACCGGAGGGCCGACAACCAGCGTGGTGATGGCGACAGCGCCACGCTCAGCCTCGTTGCCCATGGTACCCATCAGCCCAGCGTACATAGCGTTGTTGGCGCCGGTGCAAGCCGCCAGCATCACCATGGCAGAGATGCCAAACAAGTTGTCGTTGAACACATAAAGGATGAGCAGCGACATGGCAACGACCACGATCTGCTTGACGGCGATGATGATGGCGCCGCGGGCAGCGGCGGCAGGAGCGCTCTTAAACGAAATCGTCGTACCGACGATGAGCAAAAAAGCGCCCACGAGCGGACCAGCGCCCTGCTGGGTCATGCCAAGCGTAAAGCTGCCGAGCGTTTTGAACAGGTCGGGGAATAGCGTGTTGAGCAGACAGCCCAACAGAAGCGGCACCAAGATATTGGCGCCCGGGATGGAGGACATCTTAAAGAACGGCTCCTTTGCCGCCGGCGCCTCCACCGCAGCCGATTCACTCATATATATCTCCTTTGGATGCATGCGAATCGTAGCCGCATGCGCCTATATCAGAAAGAAGGCGACGGTCCCGAGTCGCAGGAGCCGTCGCCGAATAATCGTCGCGGAGTATTACCCGTCCAGAACGATGCCACCGTCGCAGTCACCGATCTCGCCGTTCACGAAGCTGGCGAGGTCGGAAGCGAAGAACAGCACCATCTGCGCAGGCTCGCTGGCCTGGGCGGCGCGGCCCAGAGGAATACCGTTGATGATACGCTGAGAGTTCTCGTCAGAGAGAATCGAGGTCATATCGGTCAACGTGAGCGACGGGCACACGGCGTTACAGCGGACGCCAAACTTGCCGCCTTCCTTGGCGACTGCCTTGGTTAGACCGTTAACACCGGCCTTGGAGCTCGCGTAAGCCGCGGTGCCGAGCAGGCCGCCGCCGATCTTGCCAGCAACAGAGCTCACGTTGACGATAGTGCCGGCATGGGCCGCCTTAAAGTGCGGGTACACGGCGTTCATCATGGTAAAGGTGCCGTTGAGGTTGATGTCGATGGTACGGCGCCACTCGGTGTCATCGATCTCGTCGAACTTCTTGGTGCTGATGACGCCAGCGCAGTTAATCAGGATGTTGGTCTGCGGCAGATCGGTGAAAATCTGCTCGACGGTCTCGCGCGCCTTGGGTGCATCGGCGACATCGAGCTGATAGAACTTGTTGCCCTCGCCAAGCTCGGCCACAGCGGCCTCGCCCTTAGCAGCGTTCCTTGCGATGAGCGCGACGTGTCCGCCGCCCGCAACGATACCCTTGGCAATCTCGAGGCCAATGCCCTGAGTGCCACCGGTAACGATCGCGGTCTTGCCCGTGAAGTCAAATGCCATGACTCCATCCCCCTTTATGTAAGGTGTCTCCTTGCGGGAAGTTGGAGCATCGCACGTGGCGATTATATGAGTCCCAGTCGTCATGGTGGTGACAACCCCTCGCCTAACCGCGTGCATGATAGTTCTTTAAAACGCTTCAGCAATTGAATGATTTTAAGTCTTTATGCGCTCTTTATATTGCCCACTGTATGAGGCCCGCGTATGGGGGTATCATCTTTCACCGAAAATAGTTTCTAGTGTTAGGGGTTTTCGGTGGAAGATACCGATTTCCATGAGCTTGGGAGTCAGCTCCTTACCGAGTTTGGCGGCATTCACCAGCGCGTTTCGCGCTTTGTGGACAAAGCTCTCAGCGGCGAGATGGCTGTCATGCGCGCCCTTATGCTCGCTGGCGGTTCGCTCACGCCGAGCGAACTCGCCGATCGCGCCTGGGTCTCGAACGCCCGCATCGCCAATATCCTACGCGCTCTCGAAGCCAAGGGTTGGGTTGAGCGTGAGCACTCAAAGACCGACCGTCGTCGCGTACACGTCATAGTGACCGACAAGGGATTCCAGGATCTCGAAATCAAACGCCGGGAATTCGAGGACCGCACCGCGGCTTTCCTCGAGCAGCTCGGCGAAACAGATACCCAAGAGATGGTGCGCCTTCTTAGACGTGCCAACGAAATTATCGACCGCAATCAAGAAAGGAGAGATGCCGAGTGAGGATTCTCAAGCTCTTTAAAAAGCATATCCTGGCACTGTTCACAGCTATCGTACTCATCGTAATCAGCTGCAACGCCGACCTGGCACTGCCTACCTATATGAGCGATATCGTCGACGTGGGCGTGCAGCAAGGCGGTATCGCCTCGCCCGTACCCGACACCATCCGCGCCGAATCGCTCGACGACCTCGAACTCTTTATGAGCGCCAAGGACGCCAAGGCTGTGGAGGCCGTGTTTAGCAAGGCTGACAAAAACGGCATTCGAACGTACAAGGGCACCGAGGAGGAGCGCGCCGACGGCGGCAAGATTGCCGACATCATGAGCCTGCCTGAGACCGTCGTCCTTTCGTTCAACCAGGGCATCGATGCCGACTCCATGGGCGACATGATGGGCACGTCCGGTGAGAAAGACAACAGCGGCGCTCAGGCCATGCCCACCCCCGAGCAGATGGCGGCAATGACGCCCGAGCAGCTCGCCGAGATGCAGCAGAAGGCCGCAGCGGCGCAGAGCATGCAAAAGCAGATCGACGCCGACGGCGGCAAGATCACCATGAAGAGCCTGCGCCTAGGCGTTGAAGGCGGTCTTATCGATCAGGGCAAGCTCGTCGAGGGCGCCAACGATATGGCGGACAAAATGGGTTCCATGTCGGGCTCCATCGTGACCCAACGCGCCGTGAGCTATGTACAGGACGAGTACAAGGCACAGGGCATCGACCCCGCCGATGTGCAGAACGCCTACCTGAGCCGCATGGCGACCACTATGTTTGGGCTGTGCCTGGTGTCGCTCGTCGCCACCATCCTGACCGGTGCCGTGGCTTCGCGCACCGCCTGCTCCATCGCCCGCGACCTGCGTCGCGAGACCTTCAACAAGGTTATGCACTTCTCGCCGGCCGAAGTGGGCAAGTTTAGCCAGGCCTCGCTCATTACCCGCTGCACCAACGACATTCAGCAGATCCAGATGGCCGCAACCCTGTTTATCCGCATGTGCCTGATGGCCCCCGTCATGGGCATCGTCGCCGTCATGCGCGTCCTGGCCAACCACACCGGCCTGGAGTGGACCATCGCCGTGGCCATCATCGCCGTCTCGGCCGTCGTCGGCGTGCTTATGGGCCTCACCATGCCCAAGTTCAAAAAGATGCAGAGCTTTGTGGACCGCGTGAACCTTACCGCCCGCGAGCTGCTCGACGGCCTTATGCCCATCCGCTCATTCAACCGCGAGGAGCATGAGCTCGAGCGTTTTGACAAGGCTTCGCTCGACCTGATGACCACGCAGCTCTACACCAACCGCGCTATGAGCTTTATGATGCCACTCATGATGCTCGTCATGAACTGCATCACCGTGCTCATCGTGTGGTTTGGCGCGCAGGGCGTGTCCGACGGCGTGATGCAGGTCGGCAACATGATGGCGTTTATCTCCTACACCATGCAGATCGTCATGGCGTTTATGATCCTCACCATGGTTTCGGTCATCCTGCCCCGTGCCGAGGTCGCAGCCGAGCGCGTGGAAGAGGTCATCACCTGCCCCACGAGCATCAACGACCCTGCCTCGCCCAAACTGCCCGCAGCCAGCGCGCCGCGCGGTGAGCTCACCTTCCGCGACGTGAGCTTCCAGTACCCCGATGCCCGCGCCGATGTCATCAGCGGCGTGAACTTCACCACACATGCCGGTCAGATGCTCGGCATCATCGGCTCCACGGGCTCGGGCAAGTCCACGCTCGTGCAGCTGATTCCGCGCCTGTACGACGTCACAGGCGGCAGCATTTCGCTTGACGGCGTCGACGTGCGTGACATGACTCTCTCCGAGCTGCGTCGCCGCATTGGTTACATCCCGCAGCAGGGGCGCCTGTTCTCGGGCACTGTCGAGAGCAACCTCAAGTTTGCCGGCGACATGGTGAGCGATGATGACATGCACCAAGCAGCGCGCATCGCACAAGCCGAGGACTTTATCGCCGAGCGCGAGGGCGGCTACGACTCCCCCATCAGCCAGGGAGGCTCCAATGTCTCGGGCGGTCAGCGCCAGCGCTTGGCCATCGCCCGCGCATTGGCCAAAAAGCCCGAGGTCGTGGTGTTCGATGACTCGTTTAGCGCCCTCGACTACAAGACCGACGCGCGCCTGCGCGAGGAGCTGGCCAAAAACGTTACCGACGCCGCACTCGTGGTCGTGGCCCAGCGCATCGCGACCATCATGCACGCCGACCAGATCATCGTGCTCGATGACGGCCACGTAGTGGGCACCGGCACGCACGAGGAGCTGCTACGCAGCTGCCCGGCGTACCTGGAGATCGCACAGTCGCAGCTTTCCGCCGAGGAGCTGGGGCTTACCCAAAAAGAAATTGCAGCCGTCATGGAAGGAGGCGAGCGCTAATGGCAGACGAGACCAAGACTCAGATTCCCAAGCCCACCCGCCAGCGTGGTCCCATGGGCCGCATGGGCGGCATGCGTCGTGGCGAAAAGGCCAAGGACTTTAAGGGCACCATGAGGCAGCTGCTCGGCTATATCGGCCAGCACAAGATTGCCGTGTTTGCCGCCGTCGCCTTTGCCGTGTGCTCGGTCATCTTTAACATTGTGGGGCCCAAGGTGCTCGGTCAGGTTACCACCAAACTGTTCGAGGGCTTAGTTGCCAAGGTCAACGGCACCGGCGATGTCGACTTTGCCTGGATTGCCAAGACGCTCGGCTTTTTGCTCTGCCTGTATCTGGCGAGCTCTGTCTGCAGCCTCATCCAGGGCTGGCTCATGACCGGCGTCACGCAAAAGATCTGCTATCGCATGCGCAAGGAGATCGCCGCCAAGATCGCCGTCGTTCCGATGAGCTACTTTAACGGACACAGCAAGGGCGACGTGCTCAGTCGCATCACCAACGACGTCGATACGCTCGGCCAGTCGCTCAACCAGAGCGTGACGCAGCTCATCACGTCGGTGACGCAGATTATCGGCGTGCTCGTCATGATGCTGTCGATCAGCCTGCCGCTCACCGGCGTCACCGTGCTCACGCTGCCGGCCGCCGCGATTATCCTGACCGTGATGATTCACTTCTCGCAACCGTACTTCCGCGAGCAACAGCAAGTCCTGGGCGCCGTCAACGGCATTATCGAGGAGGACTTTGCCGGCCAGAACGTCATCCAGGTGTTCGACCGCGCCGAGGCCTCGATCGAGGAGTTCGACCGTCAAAACGACCGCCTCTTTATTAGTGGCTGGCGCTCGCAGTTCCTGTCGGGCCTGATGATGCCGCTTATGAGCTTGGTGGGCAACATGGGCTACGTGGGCGTCGTCGTGGTAGGCGCGCAGCTCGCGCTGACCGGCAATGCCACGCCCGGCGACATCCAGAGCTTTATCCAGTACGTTCGCAACTTTACGCAGCCGGTGCAGCAGCTGGGCAACGTGAGCAATACGATGCAGTCGATGGCCGCCGCCACCGAGCGCGTGTTTGAGTTCCTGGCCGCGCCCGAGGAGGAACAGAAAGCTGACGCGCAGATTCCCGAGAAGCGCCCCGGCCACGTGGAGTTTGACCACGTCAAGTTTGGCTACACGCCCGACAAGACCATCATCCACGACTTTAGCTGCGAGGCGCAGCCCGGCCAGACCATCGCCATCGTCGGCCCCACCGGCGCCGGCAAGACCACGCTCATTAAGCTGCTGCAGCGCTTCTACGACGTGGACGGCGGTTCGCTGCGCGTCGAGGGCGTCGACGTGCGCGACTGGGACCGCGCGGCGCTGCGCGGCGAGTTTGCCATGGTGCTGCAGGACACCTGGCTGTTTAACGGCACCATCCGCGAGAACATCCGCTACGGACGCCCCGATGCGACCGACGCCGAGGTCGAGGCCGCCGCACGCGCCGCACGCTGCGACCACTTTATCCATACGCTCGCCGGCGGTTACGACTTTATGATCAACGAGGAGGGCACTAACCTCTCACAGGGCCAGCGCCAGCTCGTGACCATCGCCCGCGCCATTTTGGCCGACCGCCCGGCACTGATTCTGGACGAGGCGACTTCCAACGTCGATACCCGCACCGAGGAGCTTATTCAGCGCGCCATGGATGCGCTGATGCAGGGCCGTACCAGCTTTGTCATCGCACACCGCCTGTCCACGATCCGCAACGCCGACGTGATCTTGGTGATTCGCGACGGCGATATCGTCGAGAAGGGCACGCACGACGAGTTGCTCGCCCAGGGCGGCTTCTACGCCGACCTATATAACTCGCAATTCGACGAGGCGGCGTAGATACGGCCGCAGAGAAATGATGACGCCCGAGAACGGGGGCGCAGGACAACCTGCGCCCCCGTTTTGTGTCCTTCGAGCCTCGAAACGCTTTTCCTGAGACCTCATTGACGGCGCTTTCCAGACCCCGTGGGCAAAAAAGGGCAAATATGAGTACTGTTACCTTTTTAGTAACAGCCAAAACCGCCTCAAACGACCTCTTTGCGGCCTCTATACGCCTTCAAATTAATCAAAACGCCCGTTAGCAGGCTTCTGCGTGCCAACGTTAATGAACATATTTATTACTTTGTCTATTATCTCGCTAGACGGATATGTTAGTAGGTTAGCAACAGTACTCATATTTGGCATTTTTTGCCCACGGGGTGTTTCCTGGGGAACCGACAATAGCCTTAGTGTCCCGCGCGACGCCACTCCCTCCCGGTATCCGCCGACGTTCCCCCATATAAAACCTGCCAAAATAAACCTGTCCCTTTTGGCAGGTTTCGGGGTGGCAAGGGCTTGCACTTTAGCGTGCGACAGCGGATAATGCCGAGCATTCGAGAATACGCTTATTGCTCTTTCTATAGATTGAGGAGGCCCCTATGGCCATGGAATTCAAACGCAGGCTGCCGATCCCCATGGAGATCCGCGAGGAAATGCCGCTTTCTGCCGAGCTTACCGCCAAAAAGCAGGCATTTGACGCCGAGGTCGCCAAAGTCTTTACCGGCGAGGACGCACGTAAGGTGCTCATCATCGGCCCGTGCTCTGCCGACCGCGAGGATTCGGTGCTCGAGTACATGAACCGACTGGCCAAGACCGCCGAGGAGGTCAAGGACAAGCTCATCGTCATTCCGCGCGTCTACACCAATAAGCCGCGCACCAAGGGCACCGGCTACAAGGGTCTTCTGCACAACCCCAACCCCGAGGCTCCCGACGACCTGCTCGAGGGCGTCAAGGCCATCCGCCACATGCACCTGCGCGTCATCGAGGAGACCGGCTTCTTTACCGCCGATGAGATGCTCTATCCGTCCAACTACCAATACCTCGTTGACCTGCTGAGCTATGTTGCCGTGGGCGCACGCTCGGTCGAAAACCAGGAGCATCGCCTGGTGTCGAGCGGCATTTCGGTACCCGTCGGCATGAAGAATCCCACTGCCGGCTCTACCACCGTTATGCTCAACTCCATTTACGCCGCCCAGGCGCACCAGAGCTTCATCTTCCGCAACTGGGAGGTCGAGTGCGACGGCAATCCGCTCGCGCACGCCGTTATGCGTGGCTACATCGGTCTCGATGGGCGCACCTACCCCAACTACCACTACGAACACCTGGAACGTCTGGCTGAGCGCTATACCGAGCACGCCGGCTATGCCAATCCGGCGGCGGTCATCGACTGCAACCACGACAACTCGGGCAAGCGTCCGCTGGAGCAGTATCGCATTTGCAAGGAGGTACTCGACAGCTGCCGCCGCAACGAGTCCATCTCCAAGCTGGTCAAGGGCTTTATGATCGAGTCCTACCTGGAGGACGGCAACCAGCCGGTCGACGGCGGTGTCTTTGGCAAGTCGATCACCGACCCGTGCCTGGGCTGGGAAAAGACCGACTACCTCATCCACGAAATCGCGGAGCGGGTTTAGTTACGCGGGCCGCATTTGGACAATCTGACGTTCAACTTCAAGGGCGCGACCAGAAGGTCAGCGCCCTTTCGTTTCACGTC
>NZ_JBCPDH010000044.1:0-10981 GCF_040915545.1 Collinsella aerofaciens
GGCGTGTTGGCACCACCAGCGTAGTGGCGGCGGGGAGGCACGGTGGCCATTATTCGGTGACCGGGATTGGTCAAAATAGTTTGACTATTAGCGGCTAAAATCGCCCGGCGCTAACACCATTTGGCAAAGTTCTCAGCATTGTATGCAGATAAAACACTGATTCATTGCCCTATAGAATCGGCATTCGAAATGGGGCACGATGATTATGTCTCAGTCGATGAACTTGCATTCGGGATCTATTTGACCATGCGAGTCGAAGACATAGTCAAAGCTGGAATACTCGGATTTTCGAGCAATTACATTCCTCTTTGCAAAGATTGCCTAGCGCGACAAATCGAAAGAGAATCAAAAGCAAAAGGATTGATATCGAGTTATTGGGATGAACTCGTACGACAATTCTGTTCCTCTACCTCGTGCACTTTAAAACAAGCACCAGATGGGAATCTGTATGTAGCGATTGAGGGAATGGATGCATATGGGTCCCATGATGAGATGGATGTCGATTTCCTGGTAATCCCGTCTGAATACGAATCGCTCTATGCAAGCCAAGGCGAAACGCGATTGGATAGAGACATGCTGGAGAAAGGCGGCATCTTGACTATCCTACTGCCATTGTTGGACGATTGCTTTCAAGCCCTCGTCAATCCCTATTTTTCGAATAGCTCGTATTTAACCACTCGTCCAGCTCAGATTGAGTTCCTCGAGTCCGCAACTTCCACCCTTTATCCTCGAAAAGATCAGACCATACCCATTCGCCGGTTATCTTGCCCCCTCCCCATTGCTGAAAATGCAACGTTGCGTAGCATCCTTGATTGCCGCATTAGAAACGAAGAGTCGTTTCTTGTGTTTAGGGATACCTTGTCCAAAGGCCTGAGCGAAAGGCCCATCGACACCTCGACATTAGCTGACCTGAAGAACGACCTAATTGAGCCCGAGCTTCACAAGATATCTTTAGTGATGAAAAACGAGCGATCCCGATTAGTCACCTCCGCAGGCATTGAAGCCGCTATCGGAATTGCGAGCTTTACATTGGGGCAATACGGAATCGCATCACCTTCTGATGCCATGGCCTTCCTCGGGGCTGCCGGCATAGGGGCCGTTGCATCTCAATCCGCAGATTTCTTGCGAGAAGCCAAGGCAAAAGAGAACCCCATGTATTTCCTCTGGAAGCTCAATAGAAACAACCGTCTGTAACCTAAGGGGCAGAACACCGCAGTCGCCGAGCATATCTCGATCATTAAATAAAGGCAGCACTAGAAAGGATGCGAATCGTGAAGAACCGATTCACTTTACGAATGCCTAATGCAGTAAAAATCACTGGTAGATCCGAGCAGTTTAACCAAGACGACAAGAGCGCGCTCAGATTGCTGTCTGCAGTAGCTAGCCAAGTATAGATACCATCCTGTTTCCAAATTCGGTCCTACGATAAACCCTTTCTTCTTTCTCAATTTCGTCGGGATCGTCGAAGATGAGCGTCGTATCTACTACGTCCCACTGCTGCCGATGGATATCCTCAATCAGCAATCCCAGTCCGGTTAATCGAAGAAGAACTTCTGCATCTCTGCCTCTGAGCGTCTGAAAAGTTTCCTTTTCTCGAAGCATTTCGTAGTCTCCAGGTAGAAATCTGTCCAAAGTCTCTGCAAACAAACGAAGATCGTCCCAGCTAATTTCTTTATCTAGGTAGGCCTCATAAATCTTTGCTAGTCGCCGCGCTTTGTCCTCCTCAATGTATCTTTCGAGCAGGATAAGCAGGTACTCAATATCGCGCTTCCTATTTGACTCTTCAAAGTATTGCTTGTACTTGTTCCATGAGCCATTTTCAAAAGAGTCGCGGTTGAACTCATCGAGGAAACACGCATACTTCTTCAGCAGATGCGCATTGTGGATATTGTTTCCGATTTTGTAGATGCTCACTAGGCTTGAGATGACGGGGATGTCCTTCAAGAACTCGTTTTGGAGAATTTCGTCCAGGCCAACCTCTGCGATATTCGAAATAAGTTCGAGAGAGTCGCTGCAAATAGTCGGCCTTGCGTCGTCTTGCAAGCGCGATAGACCGGCCTTAGTTGATTCCTCTGCGTTTGCCATAAGATTACCTTTCATAATAATTTGCCAGTTTTGGCATGCGTTTGCAGCGCCGCTTTTCTGAAAGTGGCTCCGATTTAAATGCCATCCCCCGAATAAGCGCTCAGGTTCGATTCAACAAGTGCATTGGTTGAAAAGAGCTTTAGACCCCCTTCGAGGTAAAAGTCGCTTGTGCAGAGCAACCAAATCATCTTGTCGAGCTTGTAGGCAGTGGCCTCGGGGTCCACGCCGCCCTTCCGCGCCGCGCGCGCGGCTTCAAAATAGCAACGAGCCACTTCGACCTCGCTGTCAGTGGTAGCGTAAAACTGAACAGTATTCAGTAGGCCGTTGACACAAACATCGACGAGCGGCTGCTGAACAAGCCCGAGGACCTGTTCAGGGCGATGCAGCTCGAGCTCATGGAGCTGCACCACGGTTCGCCCTCGACCGTCTTCTGCACGCAGTGCAGGTCGAAGGGCTAGGCAGGAGCCCCGAGGCTTTTCCTAATTCTAGGTGTTAAAGTCGATTACTGCCTGCCGTGGAATAGCCTCCACTTTTCGTCTTCGATGTCTCTTTCAATTGATGACTTCACTTTTGACAGCCATTCTCTGTGTTTTAAATATGCAACACCTGCGGGCAGCTGAGCAGCAATCGAGTCAATCGCCTCAATCTCCTTGAGCTTTGCTGGAATAAAGCCTTTTTCAGGGGACCCGCTCATTGAAGATCGACGGAGATCCAAATGGTTGATCGATATCCCGTCTTTATCGAGCGTCAGAATGAGGGTGATAGCCCTAATCCTCGTCTCGTCATTGCAATCGGACAAGGCCCAGCTAATTCTATCGAGGCTATTTGCGTCGGCGATCCTTTCGCGGATGGTATATTCCAAGCGCTCCCAAAAAATATCGCTCGAGAGCGCATTTGCGTCATGAACGGGAAACAAAACGGCTATTTCAAGCCTGCCGAGTGGTTCGCTCAGCGCTTCATCGATCATTGCTTTCAGCAGATTCCAGGCATGATCATCCTGGACGGTCCAAAACGAGCTGATTCTTCGCAGGAGATCGTGCCTTTGTCGGTAGTCGAGGTTGGCAACGTACTCCAAAAAACGGTCAATCATTGAGCTGTCAAGGCGTAAAAGGCAGCGTAGGAAAGCGAGGTTATAGTCGAAAGTAGGATATCCTTCAAGTGCGAGAAAATACAGGTTGACGGCCGGTGAGGGATTGGATTCGAAGTACGAATCTAGAGCGGAGACGCGCTTTTCGTCTCCGCAGTTGCCGAAAAACCGCCAAACCCCATCATTGTGTATATGTTCGGAAAGCCAAGAAGCATATTTGAGGATATAGCCAGGATGCTTTGGCTCGACTATCTCCAAATCTTCCAAGCAGAGATGCGTTCTGCCGTCATCGAGTCTTGCGAGAATTTCGTCGAGCTCCTCCTTGTCGGGCCCGTTCTTTATTGCTAGCAAATCAAGATAGTCAAACAGGGCCGGATGGTCACTCACGTCGATCACCGCGCCCAGCTCGTTTCTAAGGACCTTCCTGCCGATGGTTTCAGCAAGATGATCAAGTGCTTCGTACGGGACAGGGATCGTCGAGGGCGACGAAGCGATATTGCGTGCGATTATGCTTGAGGCAGTATCTGGGGTCCTTTTGGCGATTTCCAGAAGGACTTTTCCGATAGCCCTGCCCGACTCCCACTCTTTATCGGAAATCTCATAATCTTCGGCTAGCTTTCCCAGGGCTTCGGTCAGTCGTTCTAGCGGTAACTCTTCCGCGGATATCCTCGGTTCTTTCTCTACGAGAGACTCGGAGTTCTCCAGACCAAGTGCGTCGAATGCGCTCTGGCGGAACCCATCGAGGCTCAGAGGGGGATTCTGCGCGCATGTTTCGTAAATCTGGTTGATGCTTAAGCTGCATAAGAGATCGATTGTCGAGTCTTCGGTTATATATTTGGGGAATAGCTCTTCAATCCTCGAGAGTACCGAATACATGTTTTCTGCGTACTCCGCTTCAGGTTCTTTGCCATAGAACGAAAAGTGCTGCCGAAAAGTGGATTTAACTTGCCTGCTGAATTCGGTTTCGACCAGAACGGAGAGCGCCCGGAAGCAATGGGCGTGGAGCTCGGCCAGCTCTGATGTGAAATTGAAGGTCAAAGTGTTGTATGTGTACGTTATGCCGTTTTGACAAACGCGCTGGGCCCTTGAAGAGAGGTATGAACTCGTCAAGACGATCAGACATGCTGCAACATTGCGGGAATGCGATTGTTGATATTTTTGAGCGAGGGCATCGAGTTTGCTGTTTTCCAAATCGAATCCCGTACGATCGAGATCGTAAGCGAAAGCGCCGTCCGGCCCGCATGCCCAGTTGTACTCGGCCGCTCGCTCGGTGCCTCTTTCTACACACTTCACGAACAACTCGGAGGCTGTTTGCGAATACTCGCTTGAGTTCATCAGGGATACAGAAATTTGCAGGGGCATAGATCCGTCGGATGTCGAATTCATGCCGAGAATTTCTTCCGATACGTCAGCGCAATCAGCGTTTTCGATGCGGTTTGAGGCAAAGGCGAGCGCCTGTATGGGGAGGAATTGATTGAATGTGACTATGAACTGATCGGCAATTCGCGCATCCCGATTCTTTATTTCATCCCAAGCTTTCTCGCATTCCCTTCGAAGGTAGTCGTACACGCTCGCACTTCCGCACACTTCAGCCATTGACTTGGCGGCTTTGAGATACGGCGCGTTCGGCATTTCTGCGGTATGCAGAATGAAATCCGCAAAACTGCCGTTCCCTTCTTTTGCGAAGTGGCGGCATATCAAGAAGTCGCGAAGATTCTGCTCTTCCATTCTTATGGCTAGCACGCCATCGGCGGAGGTAAGGATCGTGACAATTTCCTGGTCGTTCAATCTGGATGCAAAATCCCGAATCTCGGCGTCGTCGTACCCCAGCCCCAAGAGTTCCTCGTAACAAGGGTCTCCTTCAATAAGATCGCAGCAGTCGTAGATTGCAAGGTTCTCTGCGAGACGCTGCTCCCTGCTGGAGTACCCAGCTAAAGCTGAATTCATATAGATGTTCAAAAGATCGTATGGCTCTTGGATGGCTTCGAAATTGCCGTCTGCTATGGGGCTTGCTGCCATGATAGCCAAGCGCAGGTTTCCGTTTGCGATTGCCGATACTCTCTCCCTCAGTGCTATGTTTTTTATGTTGTATTCGGTCTCGAGTATCGCTTCTATATTTTCCGCGGTTAGAGGCTCCAGCTCTATTTCTCTGAAATTTAGATAACTGCCGATTTTTGCGGTCAACTCGCTTCGGTGCATCTTCCTGCAGGTGAGGACAATCTTTAGCTTTTTGTTTTCCAAACAGATTCCCAGCAAGTGCTCAAGTGACAGGTTGCCGTTTGCATCATCGACTAGAAGGATAATGTTTTCCGACTCCGACAAAATCAGCTCGATATCATCGTCGAGATGCGATGAATACCTAGAGTCCAAGATAAGAAGATCCCAGTGATGCCGTTTGCTGAATGAGAGGCATGCGTCGAGGGCGATCTTGGTTTTCCCCGATCCAGACTGCCCCTGAATCACCACTGCCTTGTTTTGCTCTATCGATTCGACGATGACTGAAAACTCGGAATCCCTGTGCATGAGGAGCTTCGACAGGTCGGTTGAGAAACGGTCGTTCAGGCTTCGCTCGATGAAGCGGTCTGGGGCGATGAATGATCCCTTTCCGAGTGGAACGCCCAATACCGTATGCGCTAGCGCAGGGTATTTTCCATCAAGGTCGCTCGCAATTGTCTCTGGCCCGATTATTTCTATCCGTGGATCGATGGCACGGACCTCCTCGAGTACCAGAGGTGAAAGGCGAAAGTATGTGTGGCACAGGATGATTCGATCTATGAGTTGCGGATTGATTCCGGTTTTGCTCCTGTCGAGGCAGTCTTTAGCATCATTTAGCAGCTTATTGCGGATGTCGGATTTAGAGGTTGTGTATGCCGCGAAGAGGTAGTGTCCATTCTCTCCTACGGAGTACATGTCTGGCACTCCGGTCGTGGTTTTATCCGTGCCGCATTGGGATCCTAATTCAATGATGTTGTTAAGCGAATATCTCCTATATAGATACTGATTTGCTAGTGTTTGAAAACGCCCGCCTTCGATCTGCCTTAGCTCTTCTTGGATCTGATTTATTTGGGACATTTTGCTCCTCGCGATAAATTCGCCTTTTGATTTCTCTTTTCTTACTCTAGTCCGCCTACCTCAGCAAGCCTTACAAGCTCGAGGGACGAGTCGACGACGTCCTCGAAGTCAAGCCCCGCCGCATAGGCCCTCGGATAAGGCGAGCGGAGGGCGCGTGACCCCGTCGGAAATGGCCGCCGTTAGGTGCGTGTTCGAGAGCTGCGCGGCGGAGCTGGATGGAGCCTGGGCAAGGCATTAGGGCATCCTCGTCCTTGTCGTAAGACTGCCATTAGAAGATCTTCTGCAAATCCTAAGCCACGTTTCAACTTGGCAACAGCTGCGGATCCTAGATATCGGCAAGACATTCGAGACTCTTGGATATGGCGTCGAAATAGATCCTTTGGTAATACTCAATGGTCTCGACCTTGCCGATCTCCGATCCGAGCCTCTTGGCCCAAGCTACGAGGGCCTTCCTGTCCTCGCCCTCGAGCGAGGCCGTGCACGACCTCATGTGGTCGCCCGGAAAAAGGACACTGTGCACAAGCCGAATATCTTCGGGAGGCATCTTCTCCATCGCCCTCGCGAGGAGGGAAGTGTCGAGGGAAATGAGCGACAGGATGGGTTCCGACCAGTCATCTGATTTCGAGAAAGCCAGATAGAGCTTCGTCGCGAATTGGTCGGGGGCGTTTATCAGGACGTTGCCAAGAGACTCCGACTCCCGTTCGCGTAGCGTCGTCAAGGCGAGCTCCCTCAGCCTGTCGACCTCCTCCAAAGCCGGAATCTCATGCGCTTCGCTCGAGTCGAAAGGGATCTCCTGCCATTCGACTCGATTCTTTCCGATTGACCTCACTGCAGACTCGGGATCCCGTCCAATGGAGGATTCCATCGCCTTGACGAGCGGCGCGACCCCTTCGGGAAAGGCGTCAGCAAATTCCCCCGCAATGCCTTTGACGGCACGCAGGACGTCGGGATAGACGTCGAACGACAAGCCGCGGCTCCCGTCCCCGGGGACAATCCCGGCGACTAAAGTCTCCACCATGCCAAGGACATCGGCATCGCGGAAAGTGGCGTGTCTGATGCCTTCGATACATTCAATAGCTTTCCGCGCGGCCGGCCCGTCGGGATGAAAGGTCGCAAGGTAATCTTCCAGGCAGGAACGAACATGCTTGGAATCGACCCCCTCACACCTCTCGAAAAAGCGGGGGATGAAGTCCAGGGCGGCGTATTTGAGCCGGCGCGACTCGAAAATGCCACCCCTAAGGATGGAATCCTCCCGGCTTGACGGAGGCCCGATGCGCATCCCCTTCGCCGCCCCCGCTGCAAAGCCGAAAGCCTCTTTGAAAACTGCCCTGGCAGACTCCGGGTCGGTGGGTTCAGCGAAGAACCCGGATTCCTTCATCCCGACCAGCACGGGGCGCATCTTGCTGAGGGATCGCAAGTTCGGCGATTCGCTTCCTTCAATCGCCGAAACGGCGTCCTCGAGCGCGCCTGGGTAGATGCCGCCCAGCACGCCTCCCAGAACGCGTTCCACAACCGAGCCGACCGAGGGCCTGAACCGGCACTTCCGCCAGACGGTCTTCTCGATGAGGCTCTCGTACTCCCTGGTCGTCCCCTTCTCCCCCTTCGGTCCTAGCCCTTTCCTCCACTCATCCTCGTTGCAGACGAGGAGGACCTTCTTCCTGCAGCCAACGACGAGGTGGTCGACCGCCCCGAGCAGCTCGCGAATGCCCATGTCGCACCTCTCCACGTCGTCTATGACGAGGAGGGTCTCGGGGCCGATGATGAGGTTCACGGCATTCAGCGGCGCCATCTTGAGATCGACGCCCGCCTTCTTCTCCAGCTCCCTGATCTTTTTCCCGAGGAACGATATTCCCGTGTCCTTGGCGAACCCGACGAGTGAATCCCACCTGCCCCTCTCCCCGCCGGCCGCGCACCCTATGGCGTATTTCGAGATGAAACCAGACTCAATCGCCCCGCAGAGCTCCGCTAAGTCCTTGGCGCCGTAGGCGGACGCCACCACGACGGGATGCCGGCTCTCATCCTCCTCCAGCTTCTCGGTCAGTGCGTGCTCGACAAAGTAGGTTTTCCCGCATCCCCATTCCCCGGTAAGCATGAGGGCGTACGAGTTCTCCTTGTCCTCGATGTACTCCCTCACGACGCCGATGATGTCATCCTCGTTCACCTTGGTCGCTCCTTGTCCGCCATCGGTTTCCACCCTTACCTTTCCTATGGCCAGGCGAGAGCCTACTCCAGCGCTTTCGGATCCCATTCGAACCCTTCGGCCTGCCGCCTTATCGCCGGGTCGATGCACTTCTTGACGAGCTCAAGCGCCGCGGCCGCGCGGTGCAAGCTAGTGGATGACCATTTCAAACAAATCTTTCGCGATAAAATCAACGCGCTTCTTAACGTCAAAACAACCATTCGCATAGCGTTTAGCAAAAGCTCTTGTAGTGGCATAACGCGATTCAGCGTATATGGGCAGCTTTTCCTTAAGCGATTTGTCTTTACATTTCGCGTTAAGTCGCTCTTCTAGCATGAGCAAGTTCCCAATAATCGAGTTTTCCTGAGCCTGCGAATCCGGAAGAATGTGCTCTATTGTGAATGCCTCAGAAACCCTAACACCAGACTTAAGCTCCTCGAGCAAGGCAAGGACCAACTTGCAGCGATCCTTCAACTTTGTTTCGCTATACAACGGCCACGAATGAGACCATCCAAGCGAAAGGAGATTAATTCGAAATGTTTCTTCTGAAGGCAGTTTTTCGTTAAAACTATTTTTCCACTCATCTAACACTTGCTGGGTGCAGTTCAACTCGATTGCGTATGAGTGTTTCACGATCGAATCCGATAGGTGGTTCGACTCCATTCCCCCGATTATCTTATAGCAAATATAGAACCGGTAAATAAATCCAATCGCATCATCATACTGCTCGCTCGTTAGCTGCTCTATTTCGCGAGCGTGCATTAAACTCATAAGAAGCGGCCTGAAGACGCGGACATTGTGTGTTCTTAAGAAACTCAAGATTTCCGCATTTCTGTCATCGCTGGTTGGCTCGACAATCTCTGCATAATATCCGGCTTTTAGCCTTAAATCATAGAGAAGATCAGCAGCCTTCTTTGGATCCGTAAAATCCCTTATTTTCTTATATGCTCCATCCTTGTCGCCTTGACCTAGGCGATATTTTTGAATTGCGTAGTGACGCAAAAAAGCTTTCATGTTCGAGCCGACTGTTGCTTCAATTTCCGACCATACCTGTTTTGCATCATCGCGCTTTTCTATAGGATGGATATAGCGCATAATATAGTTCTTCAGAAGCTCATGGTCCTCAAGCTCGATACCTCGCGCATTCAATATTTCGAATATTGTGTACGAATCTTCCTCAGACGATGATTTGATGTTTACATATGCGACAGAAATGACCGCATCCCTGAAGGCCAGCAACTCCTCATCCTTCATCTTGGCGAAACTTGCACTGAAATATTGGAAGGCTTTAACGATCAGTTCGTCTTTTGATCCGGACGCGCGTTTGCTCTTCGAGAAAGCCACAGCAGACATGGCAGCCGCATCTTCAGGAGAGATAGCAATTACTCCTTCGACGATCCTCGTTAATGATAAATGATTCTCCGGAGCGACGATCGCGTGCTCAACATCCTTAGTATCTATCGCCACTAGATATTTTTTTGTGCCATTAGCGTGGTTAATCATATTCCTTTTCTTGAAAGCGAACATGAGGCTAGACAGCAAGAGCGTTAGGGTAATAACTCTTTGTTGACCATCAATTATTGTAAAAACCCCGAGGCTGTCTTCTTCTTCTTCCTCCATCAGCACTATCGAACCGATGAAATGCGACGTAGCAACTTCCTCTGTCACAAGCTTGATGTCTTCGAATAGATCTTTCCAGTTATGCTCATCCCACACGTAAGCGCGCTGATTGCGAGGGATTCTATAGATTGAGTCATTAAGCAGCTTTCCAACCGTACTCTGACGTGCTTCAAATGCCATGTTGATCCCTTGCCTTCGCAATAGTTTTGTCGGCCTTGCCGCCTCTCGGCGTCACCAACGCCTTCGCTACAATAAAAGTCGGCACATCGCCGAGCAGGGCCGCCTTTTCGCTCGCGAACATGCCGACTGCCCCAATCAATCTCCGTCGCTGCCATCATCGTCGATTAACCAACATGTCAGCAGCAGGCAATCGTCACGTCCACAGTCCATTCTATATGCCGGCTGAGCATGGGGCGCATCTTAATCGCCAAGATATCCAGGAAGCCCGAGCTTCCAGGGAAATGCCTTCAGACGCCTTACGTTGGGTAGGCCCCCTACAGAGATCTATTGGCCGTGCACCGCAAACAACGCGTTAGGCCGTTGCACGCAATCGGCCAGCCACCCAGCATCCCCAATCCGCGTCACAACTCCCTACCCCGCTCCAGCCATCGTCATCTCCATACAGTGTCCAAACCCACACCAATAAAACCAACCCACGCAACAAGCAGCCCTCGCTTAGCAACCCAAACACCACCACAAGCCAGCAAGCAATCACCAGTCTGCGTTCGCAACATCGCTTGGAACGGCAAATGCTTACCGCGCCCTTGAAACACGCCAAACTCGTCTACAACCTGCGGTTTTTCGTTTATACTGCAATCGTTGAAATGCCGGTACGCTTGCAGAATCGTACCTGTTCCGATTACAGACGATATGAGCAGGACATAAAAACATTGAGAGCCCCTGCTGCATGAAAGACCGCGGATTAGGCCGACAATGGT
>NZ_JBCPDH010000045.1:0-10929 GCF_040915545.1 Collinsella aerofaciens
CAACCGTATTCCAGATTCTAGGACGCCGGGCCGACTCGCTTCGGATGGGGCTCTACACCAACTTTCTCGACACTACCAATTTCGTAATGTAGATGCGATGCAATAAGAACATATATTCGTTATGTTTGGGCGTTGATGATGGAGGGCTGCGTCGCGATTGAACTGCTCTTTCGGGCCTTCTCTACGAATTCGCTGATCCAAGATCTTGTTGTGTTCTTGAGGATCCGGATGTTTTCGGTCGCTTCAATGTCGATTTCCATCATTGCCCTGTCGGCGATGTCGTCCGGCAATGTCGGCAAGCCACTGGGAGCAGTCTCCCTGTACTTCTTGGCAAACATGGATACGTATCTTTCGACAAAGAACTTTTTGTCGCTTACGCTTAGCTTGGAGAAGTGGCTCATCAAATTGAAGCGGGAGAGGAGTTCTGCCGGGAAAGTTTCATTGATCTTCCCGAGGGGGCAGTTTGTCGTGAATACGATGATGAACCCGCGGAGATCGTGCTCCATCCCTTGGGAGTCCGTGAACGATCCTGTCTCGAGGAGATCGAGGAAGAAGTTCCAGACGGCGGGTTCAGCTTTCTCGAACTCATCCACCAGGAGAATTCCGGCATCGGACGAGTCGATCTTCTTTCCCAGCTCGCCTTCTTCGCTTCCCATGTATCCTCTCGGGCTGCCAATCAGGGAGTTTAGAGAGTCCTTGCTGCTGTAGTTCCCAAGATTGACTTTAGGGAGGGGCTGGCATGGCGCGATTGCCTCGCAGAGAATCTTGGCGACTTCTGTTTTCCCGACACCCGAAGGGCCAAGAAGGAGCAACGAGAACACCGGCTGCTCGTCGAGCGCGTTGAAGAGCCTGAAGCTGCGCGATCGGGATTCGAAGGAGCGTTTGAATTCGATCTGGCCTATGAGCTCGCTTTCGAGGGTGGTGAGGACCTGTTTGAATTCGAGTTCGTCGAGGGATACGAGTGTTCTCTTTACTCTTTTGTCCTTCTGGGCGTCCTTATCGATCTCGATGTCGCATTCTATAATGTCGTCGAACATGGTTCTCAATTGGTATGCTCCTTCGTTCACGGTTTTATCGTCTCCGATGAAGAGGGTGCCAAAGGGTAGCTGGTGGACGAGGAGCTCGAATTTCGATGCCAGCTGAAGATCGCCCGAGAGTAACCCCACAAGTGATGAAACGTCCACGACGAGCTTTTTCTCGGAGAGGAGCTCGGAGATTTGGTCGCTTCCGTGTAGTTCGAGAAGCGACATCAACTTGAAGCCGCCGTCTCCGAGCTGGTCGATCAGGGCTTTATACTGGGATTTGTTGTATGTGACGAGTTTGCGCATGGCGTTGCCTATCAAGCCTCGAAGGACACTGCCTGAATGACAGCAAGGATGTCTATGTAATAGCCCTGTTCTACCCGATTGCCGCCGCCGGTCATGGCGGTGGGTGACAGGTTCTTTCCGCATATAACAATGTCGTTCTGCGGCGTGCGTTTCGGGTCGTCTGGCTGTTGGAAGTAATCGAGGGGGCTCTTCATCTGGGCCGGGGTGATTTTCCCTTTGCATATCCCGACGATGCCGACCTTTCCGATGAGCAGGTCGTCGATTGTGTACCCGCTTTCGAACATTTCTTCTCCATCGAGGGGAATCTTCGCGTACAGCGGCGTTCTTCTTCTTGCGCGGTTTCCTCTGAGCTTGAAGGCTGCGCCGTCTCCTATGAAGGATTGCATCATGTGGCCGATGTCGAGGTCTCCGGCATCGGGGACGGTGATTCCGTCGAAGGTCCCGCTCATGATCGCCATGATGCCTCGAATCTCCTCCTCATTGATGAGCTCCAGCGAGACATCGCCGATGTATGCGAGGTCGCCTTCTGCAAGCGTTGTTCCGCTTTCGGGGGCTTTGCAATGCTCCATTATGTCGGCGAGCATCCGGCTATTTGTGTTCACGTATTCGAGGGTGTCCACGATCTTCTCTTGTTTTTCGTGCCTGACGCTTCCTTCGAGTTTTGCCCTGAGTTTCGTCAGAAAGGGAGGGTTGAGCTCCGCTTCGGCGTTCAATGATGCTCTCTTTGTCGTCCCGTTCTGGTTTTCCTTGGAGCTTGTAGTCTTGAGTTTGTTGTCCAGGAGCATCCTCGTCTCGAACACCTTCTGCTGATTCATGTAGTAGACGGTGAAGAGGCCTGGTATATTTTTTTCTGGCATAGTTCCTCCGCTCCTTTCCTTTAGCGTGGGGCTGTCGTTGTTTCCGCCCCTCGTTATCCGCTTACCATCCGTTTCACACCATACGTATCATTGCCACTCCGAAAAAGCAATCGGACCCACCATGCAGCCGAGACGGACAGAAGACCGTGAGCAAGCGAAGAAGACGTGACTGGCGCATCCTTCAATCTATGCAACAAATGAAATCAAGCCGGCACCGCGCAAGCGCAAAACAAGACCGCTGGCACTGAAGCGCACGGCAAGTGGAGCATCGGTGCTACTTCTGTACGGGATACCCAAATCGGCTCTCAAGCTCCTCCAGATTTCTCAAGAACAAATGCCTTCTCATTGATCCAGTTTTCGTTTCAACGTTCGTTTCTTCCAGTGCAGTCTTTATCTCAAGTATCCATTCAACTAAATCCGCCGATGGCACCCCACCCGGAATCCAAACGTTATGAAGATGCACAAAGAACTTGCGAAGCGCCTCTTGATTCGCCGCATCTTCTCTACAAAATGACTCGACAATGACTCTCGGACTAGCATTAACCAACACTTTGACATCGCGTTCTGCAGCATCGTTGAGAAGTCGAGCAATCTCCCTGCCCGTCAGTCCCTCCGCTCCCTCAGATATCATCAACTGACTCGACATCTTTTTATTCAGCTCTGTCCGAGCATAACGCTCAAGTTCTTCGGCGAGCGCCCGTCTTTTCCGCCTTTCGTCTGCACTAAATACTGGTCCAGAGAGGAGCTCAGAAGCTTTGTCTAGATCGGCATCGATCACTTTCTTGCAATATTTGATAAAGTCATTTTGCGAAAATGGACATTCCCATTTGAGGTCAGATAGCAGGTAATAAACCTCGAGCACGTCGTGCAAACAATCGACTGAATAATGTGCTCTAGTAACTAAATCATAGTAACGCTGCGCGAGGCCATCTACATTATCGTCATCAAGATCGTAAGCGCACCGCATACTTTTAGCGATCTCCCTAACTTCGAGGGTATCGCGGTTGCTCGGGTACCGTTTCCAAATGTATGTTTTAAACCCTTGTTCGAGATCTTCAATATCTACATCGCCTGAAGGGTCGAATGCCTTACCTATCACGGAGAAATCAGAGTATTGCTCGTAAAGAGACACTCTGCGATCGTATTCCAGCGCCTCCGGACTGAGCCATTCCTCTGGCTTTCCGTTTTGTGGCATGGAAGGTGCGTTCCCCATGGAGGTCAACAAAGCAAAATGGACTGCGTCCCGTAGAGCGTAAAACCGGTTTTGAAGTGCAATTCCTGTATTTTGAAGCACCTCAAGGCTGCAAATTCTTCTGATTAGCTCATGAGCACGAATCATTGCCCGAGCATTTACGCATCCGCTGGCCTCTACCCCCGCAAGTATGGCGCTATGCATATCAAGGTCTTCCGATGGGCGGCAATCTCCCATGAGAATTTCTTTGGCCAATGCAGACGGGCACGGCTTGAAAGGATAGACTTTCCAAATTAGCTTTTCGCGTACGTCCCTATCGAACTCTCGCATCGATTGCACATCACTTCCTTCCCAGGCATTTGAAACCAGCATGACCTTCAATCCAAGTCTTTCGACAAGATCGTTCATCGTTCCGAATAGCGCCAAATCGTCGCTATGTTTAGAACGCCTCTCCACATCATCGAATACAAGAAAGTGCTTCTTTTTGAGCATTAGGCAGGCAACGGATTGTATCCCGACGGCGAGATTCACCGATAATCCCGTTCTTTTAATTAAAGCCCCCGAAATACCGTTGAGGGCGCCCCCTATAGTTTTGGCAGCAGCTTGCGCCTTCATACCTTTATCGCTAAGGTGTACAAGCGCCATCACAATACGTTCGTATAGATCATCAGCAGTGGCAATTCCGAACATGGAAACGCGGACAAGGTTGTATTCGCCCTTTTCGAGATACTCGTTGAGTTTCCCTTCGATGAATCGGGTCTTTCCCGATCCCCAATCTCCCTCAAGTGCAATTGCATATTGATTGTCCTTATCCTTGAGATAGGAATCAATATGATCGATGAGCTGATCAGCAGGCTCTTTTGACCGGCATGTCTCCATTATTCCCTCCTGCATCAACTTAGAGCGAAAGATTTCTTTCACTGCGCTATATCAACCCGCAACCGAGGTCGCCCCGTTCACAACAATGATGGCATAAGCTTGATTGAAAGCTGGCGGTCGAACCATGCTCAGTCCACGTTATGTGTTTTGAGGCGACGCCGATGCGAAAGTCCGACCCATGGACTCAGGAATCTCGACTATAGATGCGCCCAACTCCAAAGACAACTTCGAAGTTCTAGATTTAGCTACAGCTTTACTGCCACTTACAGTACCTAAGCCAGCATCAGCTCCTACCCGTTGCCAAGGCACGCTTCGTGCCATCTGGATTGTTCTGAAAAGAAAACGCTTCTTGCGGGCGCGTAGAGGTTCTTAGTGTCAATGTGTATCAGCCTACCGTGGAGCTCGTGCCAGTGCGGCATGGAACGGCATACCAAAACTGATGCAATAATCAGCGAATAATCACAAGACCGGAATGGGGCCATGGCGACCTTCTTCAAAGGAGAAGGCCGCCATGGCAAGTCGAAATTCAACTCAGGGATTACTGAGCTCTTCGGAGAGAGTTCACATTCCGAAGACCTAAAGTATCAGTTCGTTAATGTGACCCTTAGAAACTTTCAAGAGTTGTTCAACGCGGTAGACAGATTGCTCGACGAGAGAGGCATCGTTCTGTCTGCCTAATATTATCCTATTGCTTTGTATGTAGCAGGACGGCCATCAGGCAATTATGCACGATGGCCGTCCATTCTATTAACTCCGTGCCTCAAGACGCGGCTCAATCCTGAGCTTGATTGGCTGCAAGTTGCGATACTCCTGGAGCGTACTGTTGTAAAGACTGCCATTGTAGCCTGGAGCATCGACCGTCACGACCGCATAGTAACGAGTGAGCGCATCGGGATCGTTATTATTACGGAATAAGGATTGGAGCGTCAGCTTCGGGTCATACAATGAGCTTGATTTCATGCGCTGTGTCCTGCTAATGACACTGTCCCACTTCATATCGTTGGCTCGTAACTCTGACTCTTCCCAGTACTTCTTTGCAGGCTTGCTCACCGGCAAGGTTGATGAGGTGTAGCCCTGCAGTTCAAGTTCAGCTGCCTTGATACGCCCCTCCTCGGTGGCGAGATTCACCGTATGCCTATAGCTTGTACCTTTGAGCGAGTACGTGTATTTGTTGGCATGAGGAATGAGGGTATCTACTATGCAGCTTGAGGTGTATGCATCCGAATCATTGGGATTCGTTTCGCAGACTGCAACGATGGTCCAGCTGATTGTGATAAGCCCCTTCGCCGACTCGATGCCGGGGGCAAATATCGGCAGCGAGACAAGCTGCTTAGGTCTGAGCATGCCTTGATATAGCGTGGTGACGCGGTTGTCGTCACAGCTCAGACAACTCGATGGATCATCTGGAGCAATGCCGAAACCGTACTCTTCTCGAACAAAGCTATCACTGTGCTTCGAATTGTGGAGGACCAGAGCCCGGGCGAGATGCTGTGAGATATCCTCGCTTCGCGACATCATTCTGCCAAGCTTGTGGACGAGTAAAGGAGATGCAAAGCTGGTACCCGCGCTTGCGCCTAAAGCATTTCCGCTTGAGGCAACCACCACGAATGGCTTGTTGATGTCCCCTCCATACTCAAGGAGGTCGGGCTTGATTTTGGCACCCTCTCTTCCCGGACCAACACAGCTATACGGAGCGCGTGCCTTCGTACCATCAGGCAATATACAAAACGCGCCAACTCCGATGCCGTTGACCAGATCCGCTGGTGACTGCACACGATTATCTGGGCTTGGCAAATCGCCGTCATTACCGGCCGCAATGCAAAAGAGGGGCGGCTCGGCATCGCGGTTGTACGACAGCACATCAAGCGCATAAGTGAAGCGGCTGATGTCATCGTCGAGAATGGGGCCAGCGGGGCCAAATGAGAGATTATACAGTTGGATGTCAGGATTATGCCCGACTACGTACTCGATAGCGTCGATCGATTCGTAGAGGTCAATGTCGATGGGATCGCTCGGTGGCAGCACTCGAAAGCTCTCAACCTTCACCTCGGGCGCAGGAAGGACGTCACTAGCTCCCTTACCAGAAAGCTCGCCATGCAGCACGGCTCCGCATACACCCGTTCCATGGTCGATGCCGTCTTGGTCGGGCAGCGATGCAACGGCATCATGCGCATTGACATAGCCGGAGAGGAGCGGGACATTGGGATTGCATCCACCATCGAAGACGCCGACGGTCACAGGTGGGACATTCTGGGCCGCAGCAACCTGCGGTGCTGGTGCGCTCATCGCGCTCCGTATCGGCTCGAAGGCGATTCTTCCCATCGGGTGAACCGTGCGCAGCGGGTTGATTCTCGCTGCTGCCATAGTAGCTTCCCTGCTCAACTGTGCGGCGATGAATGTAACGCCGTCTTTGTATGACCGTACCTCGATTTCGTCACGACCGAGTCCTGCTGCCTTGCAGAACAGGTCTACGGCATCCTCGGCGCTTTCTTGGAGCGGATGAAGCACGGCTTCGACCAGGCCCTCTTTCCATTCCGCATCGAAGCCAAGTATCTTTTCGCCCGGCTCAAGCAGGTCGAAGGAACGGATGGACATTACCTCGTTGCGCCATGCGTCCGATTCGTTTGACCCGGTGCGAAGCGCGTTTTCAAAATCGGCAAGACCCTTTGAGGTCGTGCGCAGGAAGTAGAGCTTTGCGAACTCGAGCTGCTCTCCTGCATCTTCGTCATTACTGTTCTTCTGAGGTTGCACGTTGCCTGTCTTGTATCTCCTGCCGCCGATGACTTGCAACTCGTCCGAAGAGGTGAGCACCGACGAGGGTGCATAGGACTTTGCTTCGAACTTGGGCTCCATACGTAAACAGACCACCTTTTCCTCGAGGTAGGAATCAGGGTCGGTCTGCATCTGCCTGGACACAGCGCCGATATTAGCAAGGAGGCGGTTCCTAGCCTCTTCGTACTCGTGTGGCCGTGGCTTGGAACCTCCACCGGTTTTCTTCTGAACTGGCTGAGCATATGATTCGCCGTGAGCAAGGATTGGCAGCGGGTCGGACATGGCTTATGCCTCCTTCATGTAGCGGGAGACCGTCGAGGCGCCGACTCCGACGATCCGCGCAATGTCTCGCACGGTAAGGGCTGGGTTAATTTCTCTGAGTTTTATGCACGCCTCACTCTTCTCCTGCTTCGTTTGAGGTTTGCATTTGGAGTACAGCTCGCTCAGAGAAATGATCTCTATGCTCTCGCCCGGATTCATCACTGATTGGCGCTTAATGTGCTCGCAAAGCTTGCAAATGTCTGCGGCGCTCATGCCCGCGCTCTTCTCGACCATGAGGACGAGCATCTCTTGCGAGAGCGTGAAGCGGTCGCTGGGCAAGTGTCTCTCGAAGAGTCGCATGCGTTCGTTCTCCTCGGGAAGCGGCACCTCTATAACTCTGTCGAAGCGCCGCCAAATCGCCCTATCCAACAACTCCGGATGATTTGTAGCTGCAAGCACGATGCTGCCCTTAGGGCATGTCTCGATTTCTTTGAGAAGAACGTTCACTAGGCGCTTCAATTCGCCGAGGTCACCCTCGTCATCACGCCGCTTCGCAATTGCGTCGAACTCGTCCAGGAAGAGCACCGCAGGCTGTGCGCGGACATAGTCGAAGACGCTCTTGATGTTTTGTCCGGATCGACCGAGATAGCTGGATATCGAAGTTGCGAGGTCGAGCGTTATGAGCGGAAGAGCGAGCTTGTATGCAAGCCAGTTGGCCGCGTATGTCTTACCCACGCCCGGAGCGCCAATGAAGAGGATACTGTTCGAGGGTTCGATCCCATCCTCGAAAAACCGCTGAATCAGACCTCTTTCCTTGAGAAAGTCAGCAAGCTCTTTTGTGGTTGCAGCATCAAGAATGGGGTCCGGTAGCTCGATTGGCTCTATGAACTCTACGAGAGAGAAGCGGGTCTCTCGGTCGATCGGTAGCGGGTTTATCTCGGCTGCACGGGTAGCCTCGCTTCTCATGTCAGATGCTGCAAGCGCCCCAGCGATCTCCGAAGCGAGATCAGGACGATCACGTCTCAGCTTGCGGGACACCGTGAGCGAGACTGACTCTACGAGTCTTCTGTCATTCTCTAAACAGGCTCTCACCAGCCTAGGTATGTAGTCTATTGCCTCCATATACCATTTCCTCTCTATTGCGGAAATTTGGAACATGCTTAGGATAGCAGATTTACAGCTGCTACCTTATAGATTGTGCTAAAGCTTTGAGCTCTTCGAAAGTGGCACAATACTAAATGTGATTTAGTTCGAGCTGACTACGCTCTTGTGACAGAGAAATACCCTGCTCCTAACATGCATTCGGGCGGGCTCCTGCCTGCGTGATTCACGAAAGTGGTTCCCATGAAGGAGGACACCGATGTGGGCAGGCGACGGAGACGCAGCAGCACCCGCAAGGGTAAACAGACGAACAAGTGCAGCATGCGGAAGAAGAAGTTGCCGCCACCGACGATGGCCCCGACGAGTTCAAGGTCCTTCTCGCCAATCAAGAGGTACGTATCAAGGAGCTTGAGGGCCAGATGGCCGAGGCCGCCAAGACCGCAGAGGCAGCCGATGCCCTACGCGGCGTGATCGAGCAGGTGAAGGCCCGGGCGGCAGACGAGCGCGCAGAGTAGGAGCTGCGGCTGGCAGGCCGTACGCAATGTGAAGGCGGCCAAGGCGCTGCCGGACGGCCACGACGGCGACGCCTCTGTGTTCAAGGAGGTGAAGCCTTGGCTGTTCTATGGCGGCAAGGCTGGCGGTGTCCAGGGCGGCACGACCGGGCTTTCCAACGCGGGGGTGGCAACCGACGAGAAGCGGCTCAACAAGCACTAGCGCGAGGTCGCCTTACTCGTGGAATAGGGAGGATTCAACATGGCTGACAACAGCATTGTCAGTGCCGACTGAATTTACCCACATGGGGCTACAAACAACTTGCGGAGGAAATCGGCGACCCGTCGGGCTGCGTGGCGGTAGGCATGGAGGGGACGACGTCGTATGGCGCCGGTCTATGCTCCTACCTCATGGAACGCGGCTATGACGTCTTCGAAGTACTTCGCCCCAAGAGGGAAAAGAGGCGAGTCGGAGAGGGCAAAACCGATGGCATCGACGCCGAGCACGCCGCCCGCGCGGTGGCTGCCGGAAAGGGCATAGTGCCGAAGTCCCACAACGAGTGGGTTGAGGGCCTGCGCGCCCTCACGGTGGCGAGATCCATACACGTCAACACCATGACCAGCGTATCCAACGCCATAGGCTCCCTCTTGGTGTCGGCCCCGGAGCGGGTCAGGACCAAATACCGGCCGCTCAAGGGAGCGAGCCTGTACAGGAAACTGGGGTCTTGCCGCCCGAATGCGGAAGACGACGTCGCCGGGCCGCTGCTTGCGTCCCTGAGGGCGCTCGCCAGGACCTGGCTGGAGCTCGATGAGAAAGCAGGCCAATTGGAGGGCGCCATGCATCGGCTCATCGAGGCCAATGCGCCAGCCCTCCTGCAGGTGAAGGGGTGCGGCACCGTCAACGCCGCGGAACTCGCGATCGCCGCGGGCGACAACCCGGAGCGCATCCCGAGCGAGGCAAGCTTCGCTTCGATCTGCGGCGTGTCCCCCATTCCCGCCTCCAGCGGAAAGACCGACAGGCACAGGCTCAACCGCGGCGGGAACAGGCAGGCCAATAAAGCTCTCCACATGATTGCCGTAAGCAGGATGAGCGGGGACGAGAGAACGCTCGCCTACATGGCAAAGCGCAAGTCCGACGGCAAGACGGAGCGAGAGGCCATGCGCTGCCTAAAGAGATTCATAGCCAGGGAGGTTTACTCGACGTTGCGGCACCCCATGAGGCTGAAGTACGCCCGGGGCGAGGAACTTGTGTTAGCGTCGGAATAATTTAGCCAAATATAGTCGGTCGAGATTGACCAATCCCGGCCGACTATATTTGGCTAAAATAATCCGACGCTAACAGATATGCGAAAAACCGCTATAGGCGGAAGCGTGATCGTCAAATGTGCACGACACACTTCCCCGCTGCCACCACGCTGATGGTGTTAACTCAGCAGCGCTAGGAGGACCATGAAAGAGAACGTGAGACACAGTATGAGGCCCGACAGGTCTTCCACCAGCAAAAAACCGATGTTTCAAAAATAGTCACCTTAACAGCTATAATTAAATGAGATAGACGCAACCGAAAGGCGCAGATATGGACCTTCCCACTCTTATTGAAGCTTGTTTTAATGGATTGGCAAAAGGCGGGGCAAGTGCGCTAGGTTCAGGCTTGTGGGTATTAACCCAAAGGCTCATTTGCGGTCTTACGTCAAAATTTGTCACAGCCGATGACGTGTCTGAAGCAGATGTTTTGATCGAACTATCAGATCCAAATCAAATGATCAAAAAGATGGATGAATTTAGGCGCGATCCGGAATTAGACCGTCTCATAAATGCGTGGGAACGTATGGCCACCGTATTTGCCAATAACGAGCTCGATATCGACGTTAACTCAACGAATAGCAACATCGTTATCGGAAATACCGGGTCAAGCATCAACATATCGCAAAAGGTAGTTAGATAGTAACGAAAGCAGCGTCAATGAGCACCCCCCCCCCGAGCAATATTAAATTCCTTGATTCTCATTTTCATTGCAACAGCCTCAGGACTCAGCGCAACGCGTTGCG
>NZ_JBCPDH010000046.1:0-10718 GCF_040915545.1 Collinsella aerofaciens
TGGCTTGGCGTCAGCATGCCGCGATTCGGTCGCACGGAGAGCATTTCCCAGTTGACAAAACTATAGGAACACCCCCCGCCTCAGAAAAATCGTCAGCGAAGTAGCAAAATGCCCCGCGGGCAGGAGGCTGCTCGCGGGGCAAAGAAGAGGGGCTTATTTGTGGCGGACCGAGGGACTCGGCATGGGGTTTCTGCCGCGGCCGCTCTCAAGGCATTACAGCTCGACGAGCTGGCCGGTCTCGGCGGCCTCCTTGATGGCGTTGAGAAGCGTGAGCGTCTTGACGTTATCGGCGGGGGTTACGACGGGCTCAACTTCGCGGCGGACGACCTTCACAAAGTGCTTGAGCTGCATCTTGTGCGGCAGCGCCGGGTCGACGGCCGGAATCTCCATCTGCAGCGGCTTGTGCCAGTTGGAGGCGCCGTCGTAGGAGAACTGATGCAGGCGGGGCAGCGAAAGGGCACCCAAGGTTCCGCCGATAAAGTAGGCGTCGGCGTCGAAGGGGCGGTACTGCGGATCCTCGCGAGCGGTGGCCTCCCAGTTCCAGGGGCTGGCGGTGGCGTCGGAGATGGTCATGCTCGCAAGCGCGCCATCGGCAAAACGGACGTTGACCACGGCGGAGTCCTCGGTCTCAAAACCGCGGGCGGCGCTGGACTGCATGCCCTGGACGGCGACGGGCTCGCCCAGCAGGTAGCGGAGCAGGTCCACGTCGTGAACCAGGTTGACCAAGATCGGTCCGGCACCCTTCTTGCGGCGCCACTCGACATCGAAGTACTCGTCATTCTTATAGATCATGTAGTGGAAGCTCGACACGGTGAGCTTGCCCAGCTCGCCGGACTCGATGATCTCCTTGGCCTTGTTGACGAAGGGGTTGTGGCGACGGTGCTGACCTACGAGCACGGGCACGCCGGCGGTCTCGGCCTCGGCGGCGAAGGCCTGGGCATCCTCGAGATCGTTGGAGATCGGCTTTTCGATCAACGGCACGATATTGCGCTTCACAGCCTCGCGGGCAACGCCCAGGTGCAAGTCGTTGGGGGTGGCGATAATGACGGCCTCGGGTTTGACCTCGTCCATCATCTGGGCGGGATCGGTGTAAAACGGCACGCCGGCGGCCTCGGCCGTGGCGCGAGCGCCCTCAAAGGCGTCGGCGATGGCGACGAGTTCGGCCTCGGGTTCCTCGGTGACAAAGCGGATGTGGTTGCGGCCCATGGCGCCGGCGCCGATAACGGCAATGCGGACGGGGTTGAGCTCAGACATTTCGACTCCTTAATACTGGTGACCGGTGGGATGCGACAAAGGGGCTGTCCCTTTGTCGCATCGGTAAAACTAGGCGGACTTCTTCTTGCTGTCGGAGACCATCATGTAGACGGTGAGCACGACGGCGATGGCGGCGATCACAATGGCGCCGTAGAAGGACTGCTGGTAGGCGGCGCTGCCGGCCTCGGCGTGATACAGCACGGCGGTGATGGGCTGGCTGATCCAGGTGGAAGCGGCATAACCCAAAAACATGATGCCGTAGTTGACGCCGATGTTGCTGGTGCCAAAGGCGCCACCGGTGAGCGGCGGGTAGATGACGAGCAGGGCGCCAAAGCTAAAGCCGAGCAGGGCGAGCGCCACAAAGAACATGCTCTGCGTAAAGCTCATCGACATGATGACGAGGGCGACGATGGTCACGACAAGGCTGATGAGCAGCGACTTATAGGCGCCGAGCTTGTCGATGATCTGGCCAAAGGACAGACGGCCGACCAGGTTGGCGCAGGTGTTGACGGAGACCACCACACCGCCGAGGGCGACGGCCGCGGCGCTCGTGGGGTCGGCGAAGAGCTGAACGGCGGCGATGGAGGCAACCTTGCCCACGAGCAGGGTGCCCGCGGTGGCGGCAAAGGCGAAGGTGACGATGAGGACCCAGAAGCGCGGGGTCTTGACCATCTCGCCCGGGGTGAGGTCGCCGAAGGTGCCAGCATGCGCGCCGCCCTTGGGGGCCTCGAAGCCCTCGGGCAGCCAACCGGCCTCGGGGGCCTTCAGGAACAGGGCGGAGGCGGCGATCGTCACAAAGAAGATGACGCCGAGCGCCTTAAGGGCGCCAAAGATGCCCAGGCTCGGGATGAGCAGCGAGGCGAGCACCGGGGACAGCACGGCGGGGCCGGCGGTCGAAGCGGCCAGGGTGATGCCGGAGGCGAGACCCTTCTTGTCGATGAACCACTTTTGGCCGGTGGTGAGCGCCGGGTTGTAGCCCAGGCCGTTGCCGATGGCGGCGACGAGCGAGAACCACAGGTAGAACTGCCACGGCTCGGTGACGGTACCGGACATGAACCAGCCCAGGCCGTAGCACACGGCGGCGGCGATCACGACGTTGCGCGGGCCGATCTTATCGGAGATGCGGCCGGCGAAGATGCCCGTCACGGCCATGATGGTCTGAAAGACCGGGAAGGCCCAGGTAAGAGCGCTGGACCACTCGGGGTAGACGGCGAGCAGGTTCTTGCTCACGACGGAATACAGCGCGATGGAGCTGATGAAGAACATGGTGACGCACGCGGCGGAAAGCACGACGGCGCGACCCTTGTTGGAGTTGGTGGAAGCCATTGGACTCTTTCTAATCGATACGGGGGAGGAACAGGCGTGTCTGCGAGTCCTCCCTGTCGGGTTGGTTTACTGGTCAGTCGGCTTGGCGACGCCGGACTCATCGGACCAGAGCTCGACACCCTTGTTCTTAAGGTAGTTGTCGGCATAGGCGCGACGGCCGCCGGGCTTGGCGGTGAGGTCGCCCATCATGTTGGAGAAGCCGCCGTCGACCTTGATGGCGTCGCCGGTGGTAAAGTCCGAGCGCTTGGACGCCAGGAACATGACGGCGTTGGCGATATCGCTGAGCTCGCCGATGCGGCGCGTGGCGATCAGGCGGCTGCGGCTCTTTTCGACCTCGGGGTCGGCGTAGAAGTTGGCCGACATCGGGGTCTTAACGAAGCAAGGCTCGACGCAGTTGGAGCGGACGCCGTAGGGGCCCCATTCGGCAGCCAGCATCTTGGACATCATGTTGACGCCCGCCTTGGTGGAGCTGTACACGCCCGAGAACGTCTCGGGGGAGTGGCTGGCAACGGTCGAGATGTGCACCAGGCGACCCTGGCCGGCCTTGATCATCTCGCGACCAAAGCGCTGCGAGGTGATGAAGTAACCGGTGAGGTTGACGTTGAGCACCTGCTCCCAGTCACTCAGCGGCAGGTCTTCCATGGCGGCGAAGCGCAGGATACCGGCGGTGTTGACGAGGACGTCGACGCGACCGAAGTCGGCGATGGTGGCGTCGACGGCGGCCTGAACCTCGGCCTCGTCGGTGGCGTTCATCTTGTAACCCTCGGCGTGGATGCCAAACTCGGCAGCGAGGTCGGCGGCAGCAGCCTTGACCTTCTCCTCGTCCAGGTCGAGCAGGACGACGTTGGCGCCGTTGCGGGCGAACTCGCGGCAGATCTCGACGCCCATACCGCCGAGCGCGCCAGTCACGGCGCAGACATCGCCCTCGAGCTTAAGCCAATTGCTCATAGGAACTTCCCTTCTTGTGCCTCCCGGTGGGTCGCTCCCATTAACCGACCCACGTGGTTTTCGCTGGTTATCGTATGCTTTGCATTTGCGCAGGTGAATTGCATATTTGTTAGAATGGCGTTAACCGTAGGTTTATAGCTCGCAAGACGATGTGTCCTTGATTGAGTGTGTGACCTGCGAAAACAACCCCCTGTGGCACCATGTGGCCATGGGCGCGAAAACGGGAGATTGACGTGTACGATCGACGACTCGAGGCCATATCGGCCGCCGCGGAGCTGGGAAGCTTCTCGCGTGCGGCGGCAAAATTGCGCGTGTCGACCCCGGCGCTCGTCAAGCAGGTGTCGGGCTTCGAGGCCGAGTTTGGCATCACGTTGTTCGAGCGCTCGCATTCTGGTGTTAAGGTGACGCCGGCAGGTGCTCTGCTGGTGGACGATGCACGTTCGATCATGCGGCAGTCCGAGGACGCGCTGCGCCGTGCCCGACGCGCGGCGGGCGATGGCGGGGCCGTGCGTCTGGGCGTGTCGATGATGTGTCCGGGGCGCCAGACGCTGTCGATGTGGACGGGCGTACACGAGCTGGAGCCATCGTTGCGCTTCGAGATCGTGCCGGTGAGCGACCTCTATGACGAGCGCGAATCCGTCATGCGCAGCCTCGGTCGCGAGGTGGATGTGGTGCAGTCGAGTTTTTCGACCCCGCGCTGGGGTGACGTCTGCCAAAAGCTCCGCATCGTTAACGTGCCGTTTTATATCGACGTGCCACGCACGAGCCCGCTGGCGCGCAAGACACGCATTACGGTTGCCGACCTGGAGGGCATGCGCCTGCGCGTGCTCCGTCACGGCAACGACGCAATGGACAGCCTGCGCATCGACCTTCTGGCCGACGGCGGCGTTGACGTGATCGACGTGGACAGCTTTGACTTTGCGCTCTTTAACGAGGCAGAGGAAAAGGGCGACGCGGTGCTCACCTGCGGCGCATGGTCGGGGGTGCACCCGGCCTTTGTGGGCGTGCCGTTCCTGTGCGGGCGAGAGGTGCCGGTCTTTCTGCACTACCCGCTCGAGCCCACCCTCCAAGTCCAAAAATTCGTCAACGCCATGGCCCAACTCCTCAAGTAGCCAAAAGAGTCCCGTCCCAAATTAGCTACCCTTTGCTACGGGTTTAGCGGTCCTCGCGTTGCGGCCCGGCTGCCTCGGCTGTCTTTACGCGGTTCTTGTCGATGTACATGTTTTTGTCGGCCTGGGAAAAGAGCTCGCGCATCGTAGGCGGTTCATCAAAATCACTGGAAAGCGCGAAGCCCACCGCATAGCTGATGGGCATGTCGGGGTGAGCCTCGGAATACTCGTTCACGTTCGCACGGACCCGAGCGAGACAGGACTCCACGGCAGCCCGATCGGAATCCCGCAGCACCGCGATAAACTCATCGCCGCCGTCGCGGCCCACAAAGCACGTCTCGGATGCCACACTTCCCAGTTGTTGGGCAAAAGAGCGAATGTATTCATCGCCCTTCTCATGACCGAAGTTGTTATTGACCGTATGCAGATTGTTAAGGTCGAAGACGCACACCGCAACGGGCGCCTCCGCGGAGACAGGCTGCTCCTGCCCCAAGACCTCCTCGCACTTGTTCTTGTTGGGCAGTCCTGTGGCTTCGTCGAGATAGACTTTGTTCTGCAGTTCGCGATTGAGCGCGGCAGTTCGCACCGCGCGAACAAGTTCGACCGCAAAGGTCGCCACCAAGCCCATGATGTCGATGATCACCAGGCCCTCGAGATAGTTGAGCGCCGACGCCTTCTCCTGAGAGTAGTCCTCCGCGAGTCGTGTAGCATCGTCACAAATACCAAAGAACTCCTCGCTCATCGCGATGATATCGGTGTTCTCGTAGCCGACTTCACGCACACGGGCAATCTCGGTGCAAAGCTCATCAAAATAATTTGCAAGCTCGGTCATTTTTGCCTGATACTCATCGTCGTCGAGACGGACGAGGTTGAGGTCGTCACTTCCGTAACGCAAACCGTTGATGTATGAATCCACGGCTTTGAGCAGGTCATCTTGAGGCTGGCCCGCGTCCTCGAGCTTAACGATTCGCTGCGTGGTGCCGCGCACCAGGCCGGCGTAGTTGACCACACGCGCCGTGCCCTGGATATCGGAGACGAGCAGCATGACATTGATGAAGAAGAAGATGAGAACTGCCGTGAGCACCATCATGAGCAGGCGCACCGCCTGGCTGGCCTTCTTGGCGACAGAAGTATTCACAAGTTCACTTCCCTAAATGACAAAAGAACAGGTAGCACGCAGTGTGCTGAAATTCATGGGTGGTTAACTCTACCATATGGGCCAGCAGCCTTAAACTGCAGCAGACGCTCGTCCAAATTGGCGTGACGCTTGCCTTGTTGTTCTTGACCTGGCCGCGCTATCGGACATGCTTCTGGTCTTGGATCACCATGGGAAAGCTCATCCCGTTTTGTGCGTACAGAGTGGGATGCGGCTTCCCAAAGGTGCCGTTAGGGGAAACCACATCCCGGTTTATGCCCTTGAAATGGGATGCCGTTTCCCGGAGGGGGCCCAGCGGGAAACGGCATCCCATTTTTGGCCCGAAAAGTGGGATACGGTTTCCGGCCGGCATGAAAAAAGCCTCCGCAGTTCGTGTAGCTGCGGAGGCTTTATTCGTTGCGGCGCATTGTGTTTGGGTCGCTGAGATGAGTCGATTTACCGCGAAAGAGGAGGGCATTGATTAGGGTCGTGCCCGACGAATGAGCGGCAAATCGGCCATCTCGGCGAGCCGAACTACTCCAGCTCAAACGCTCCGGTATAGAGCTGATAGTAGTATCCGCGCTTGGCGATCAGCTCGTCGTGGTTACCGCGCTCGATAATGCGGCCGTGGTCCAGACAGATGATCGCGTCGGAGTTGCGCACGGTGGACAGGCGGTGTGCGATGACAAACGTCGTGCGGCCCTCCATGAGCTTGTCCATACCCGCTTGCACGATAGCCTCGGTGCGGGTGTCGATGCTCGATGTGGCCTCGTCCAGAATCATTGCCGGCGGATCGGCGACGGCGGCGCGTGCGATCGAAATCAGCTGGCGCTGGCCCTGCGACAGCTGCGCGCCGTTGCCGGTGAGCATCGTGTCGTAGCCGTCGGGCAGGCGGGTGATAAAGTCGTCCGCGCCCGCGAGCTTTGCCGCCGCGATGCACTCCTCGTCGGTCGCATCCAGGTTGCCGTAGCGGATGTTATCCATCACGGTGCCGGTGAACAGGTTCACGTCCTGCAGCACGACGCCCAGCGAGCGGCGCAGATCGGCCTTGCGGATCTTGTTGACGTTGATGCCGTCGTAGCGAATCTTGCCGTCGGCGATGTCATAGAAGCGGTTGATGAGGTTGGTGATGGTCGTCTTACCGGCACCGGTGGCGCCGACAAACGCGACCTTCTGGCCCGGCTTGGCAAACACGGACACGCCGTGCAGCACCTCGTGGTCGGGCGTGTAGCCAAAGTCGACGTTGTCCATGACCAGGTCGCCGCGCAGCGGCACGTACTCAATCTCGCCGGTTGCGCGGTGCGGATGTTTCCACGCCCACATGCCGGTGTGGTGGTCGGCCTCCTCGAGCTGCCAGGTATCGGGGTTCACCTGAGCGTTGACGAGCGTCACATAGCCTTCGTCGGCTTCGGGCTCCTCGTCGATGAGCTCAAAGATACGGTCGGCGCCGGCGAGGCCCATGACCACGGCGTTGATCTGCTGCGAGATCTGGCCGATCTGTCCGCAGAACTGCTTGGTCATGTTGAGGAACGGCACCACGACGGCGATGGACAACGCCATGCCCGAGATGCTCAGGTTAGGCACGCCCAGCGCCAGGAAAATGCCGCCGGCCAGTGCGACCAGCACATAGAGCAGGTTGCCCAGGTTCATAAGGATGGGCATGAGGATGTTGGCGTACATGTTGGCCTTCTGCGAGACCTCGAAGAGCTTTTCGTTGCGCTCGTCAAAATCGGCCTCGGCGGCAGACTCGTGGCAGAATGCCTTGACGACCTTCTGGCCGTTCATGACTTCCTCGATATGGCCCTCGACAACGCCGAGCTCGGTCTGCTGCGCAATAAAGAAGCGCGCGGAGTTGGAGCCGAGCAGCTTGGTCATAAAGGTCATAAAGGCGACGCCTGCCACAATGACCAGGCACATCCAAACGCTGTAGTACAGCATGATAAAGAACACCGTGACGATGACGATGGTCGTCATGAGCAGGTTGGGCAGCGACTGGCTGATCATCTGGCGCAGCGTGTCGATGTCGTTGGTGTAGTGGCTCATGATGTCGCCGCGCTGGTGCGTGTCGAAGTAGCGGATCGGCAGGTCCTGCATGCGGTTGAACATCTTCTCGCGCAGCTTCTCCAGCGAGCCCTGCGTGACGATGGCCATGGCGCGGTTCCAGAAGAGCGAGGACAGGATGCCGATGCCGTAGATGCAGGCGAGGGTGGTCACGAGCTGTGCGATCTTGGGCTGCGCGGCTCCCCAATCGCCCGACTGCCACGATTCGCTAATAATCTGCAGGGCGCTCTGAAGGAAGGTCGCGCCGATGGAGTTGATGATGGCGCAGAGCACCACGCCGGCGACGACGAGGGGCAAAAGCACGGGGTAAAAGCCAAAGAGCGTCTTGATGAGGCGCGACATGGTGCCGCCCTTGCGGTTGAGCGCGCGCTCGGCGGTCGTTGCCTTACTCATGTGCCTCGCCTCCTTCCTGGGTCTGAGCTTGCGTTACGGATGCCTCGGTGTCGGCCTCGACGGCCTCTTCGCCCTCGGCAGACATCTTGTTCTGCGAGGTAAAGGTCTCGCGGTAGATCTCGCTCGTCTTGAGCAGCTCGTCGTGGTTACCGATCTGCGCGATGCGGCCGCCCTCCATGACGATGATGCGGTCTGCGTCCTGCACGGAGCTAATGCGCTGGGCGATGATGAGCTTGGTCGTGTTGGGCAGATAGCTTGCCAGCCCTGCGCGAATCTTGGCGTCGGTCTTGGTGTCGACGGCGCTCGTGGAGTCGTCCAGGATCAAGATCTTGGGGCGACGCAGCAGGGCACGCGCAATGCACAGGCGCTGCTTCTGACCGCCGGAAACATTGGAGCCGCCCTGTTCGATCCAGGTGTCATAGCCCTTGGGGAAGCCGTCGACAAACTCGTCGGCGCAGGCCAGATGCGCGGCCTCGCGGACCTCTTCGTCGGTGGCGTTCGGGTCGCCCCAACGCAGGTTCTCGGCAATCGTGCCGCTAAACAGCACGTTTTTCTGCAGCACCATGGCCACCTGGTGGCGCAGGGCGTCCAAGTCGTAGTCGCGTACATCCACGCCGCCCACGCGCACGGTACCCTCGGTGGCGTCGTACAGGCGGGCGATGAGGTTTACGAGCGTGGACTTGGCCGAGCCGGTGCCGCCGATGATGCCGATGGTCTCGCCGCTCTTAATGTGCAGGTCGATATCGTCGAGCGCCTGGCGCTTCGCATGCGCGGAATACTTAAAGCTCACGTGGTCAAAGTCGATGGAACCGTCGGCAACCTCGAGCACGGGCTCGGCGGGATCGGCGATCGTGGGCTCGGCGGCTAGCACCTCGGTGATGCGGTGCGCCGATTCGTCGGCCATGGTCACCATGACAAAGATCATCGACAGCTGCATCAGGCTCATAAGGATCTGGAAGCCATAGGTAAAGATCGAGGAGAGCTGGCCCACGTCGAACAGGGTGCCCTGGCTCGTGATGATGAGCTTGGAGCCCAGGTAGATGATGACGACGAACGCGCCGTTGACGCAGATGTTCATCATGGGGTTGTTAAAGGCCAGCAGCTTCTCGGCGCGGGTGAAGTCCATTTGGACGTCGCGTGCGGCGGTCGCGAACTTCTCCTTCTCAAAGTCTTCGCGCACGTAGCTCTTGACCACGCGCATGCCGGTGACGTTTTCCTCGACGGACTCGTTAAGGGCGTCGTACTTGTGGAACACGCGCGAGAAGATGGGACGCACCTTAAAGATGATAAAGAACAGCCCAAAGCCCAGCAGCGGAATGATGACCAGGTAGACCATGGCGACGCTGCCGCCCATGATAAATGCCATGGTAAAGGCGAAGATCAATACCAGCGGCGCGCGCACGGCGATACGGATGATCATCATAAAGGCCTGCTGCACGTTGTTGATATCGGTGGTCAGGCGCGTGACGAGCGAGGAGCTCGAGAACTCATCGATGTTGGCAAAGCTGAACGTCTGGATCTTGTAGAACAGGTCGTGACGCAGGTTCTTAGCGAAGCCGCAACTCGCATGGCTGCAGGTGACGCCGGCAGCGGCGCCAAAAGCAAGCGACGTCAGCGCGATGAGCACCAAAAAGCCCGCGGTGGGAAGCATTTCGGCTACGGTGGCGCCGTCTTTGATGGCGTCGATCAGGTTGGCGGTGATAAATGGAATCAGCATCTCGCAGAGCACCTCGCCAAGCACGAGCAATGGCGTGGTAACAGTGACTTTCATATAGTCGCGGATGCTGCCCATGAGGGTTTTAATCATCCAGTTCCTCCCAGGTTACACGGATTTTCTCGAGCATTTCGGCGAGCTGCTCGCGCTCGTCGTGGGTGAGCGCGCTAAAGGCCTGTTCTCTAAAGCGAATGCGGGCTGCCTGGTCGATGCGGGCGTTTTCCCGGCCGGTTTCGGTCAGGCGAATGGTGAGCTGCCGTCGATCCTTGGGGTTACGGCTGCGCTCGATGAGGCCGTTGAGCTCGAGCTTGGACAGGATCTCGGAAAGCGACCCCGGCTTGAGGTCAAAGTGCATGCCGAGTTCCTGCTGCGACATCTCGCCGCCGGGTTGCTTGGCCAGCAGGCAGATGATGGGCGCCTTGCCGGACACGCCTCCGCCATGAAAATGCATGTAATGGCCGCAAAAGCCCAGGCCATTGAGGATGCGCTTGGCAAGCTTGTCTTCTGAGCTAACCGCTTCGGGTGCATCCGCCGGCTGTGACGGGTCGCCGTCGGGCTCGTGCGAACAAAGGTTAAGAGGTTCATCGCACATGAATTAGTGTTGCTCCTTTCTTTAGTTAGGTAGTGGAATTGTTTTGTGCCTAACCAATCTAGGAGCATGAGAAATGAATGTCAAGGTACCAAACTTATTATGTTCGAGTGGCACTTAGGGACGTTCCTTTTAATATGAGCAGGACATTGTCAAGAGGCAAAATCGGGCCTGGCCCCAACGATATGG
>NZ_JBCPDH010000047.1:0-10425 GCF_040915545.1 Collinsella aerofaciens
GGCCTCGGGGGCGTTCGGCTAGCTGCGGGAACGGCCTGTCCGCCTAATGTGTTCGGCTGAGATCGGAAATCAACCAACATCCTCACAGCATCTAGACAGGGGAGGCGGGCATGAGTTTCGCGTTCTATATCTACACCACGATTATCATGGGTGTGGCTCTGGTGACCAGTGCCGTGGCATTGATGGTTTGGCTCATGACGCGCCGTCGCGACAGCCTCGTGGCCGCGGCGGGTTTTTTGCTCTATATGCTCGATATGTCGGTCATCTTTTTTGACGAGTACAATCGGCTCAAATACGACTACGCCGTTACCTTTAGCGAGCCGCTGCAGCACCCCTTGCTGCGCTGCGTGCTTGGTATTGCCATCTATGCCTGCGTGGTGCTATGGATGTTTGCGCGCTTGCGCAAAAGACCGACGTCGCGCATGCTCGGACTCGCTATCGTGCCGTTTTCAATCTTGCAATTGCTGCTGGTGCCTCGCAGCGGCGCTGCCGGAGAGGTGCAGCAGTATCTCTTTTGGCTCACGCGTGACCTGGGTAATGTAGGATGTCTTGCCTATGCCGCCTGGCATTACCGGTACAGAGCAACGCGTGTTGAGAAACTCGACCTCGACCGCTCAAAGCTCTTTTGGAAGGTGGCCTTCGTTCTTGTGTTTTGCGTGATCGCCGAGGACACCTACATGATCTTGTTCTGCCGCCCCGACTCCCAAAACCCCGTCATCGGCCTCTTTTTGTGGTATCTGTCCGAGCGCAATATCTCCGAAAACGTGCTGCTCGTGGTATGCGCGGCTCAGCTTTTTTGCCAGTTTAGCCATATCCTGCGTGTGTATGCCCGTCATCCGCGTGCCGATGAGGACGTGGCAGCCGAGAGCGCAAGCTCTGAGGACGATCTCGCATCGCGTGTGGTGATTTATGCCGACGCCCATAAGCTGTCACGGCGCGAGCAGGAGGTGCTCACGCTGGTGCTGAAGGGCAACGACGCCCAAAACATCGCCAGCGAGTTGGTCATCAGCCCTGGCACGGTCAAGGCACACTTGCATCGCATCTACGTTAAAAGCGGCGTCTCCAACCGAGATGACCTTATAGATACCTTTTGGCGTTCCTAGCCTCATTCTTCCTCGCATGCGGGTCTTGCTGTGTGGGCGGCCACACCGTTGGGCGTAATGAAGCGGTAATAATCTCAGACAATAAACCTGCAGGTAAAGCGTGTAAACCTGCTTAAACTGACCGTTTGCGGTCCCTGGCCTTGGCACGGGTTTGCCCCTGTGTATCAATGGGTGTAGCGCGAAGCCGCGGACGTGGGACAGACGTCCGAGCACGGCTTGTAGGCACGCGCCGATGCGGGAGCGCTACGCTCCCAACCGAGTGCCCACGCGGGCGGTGCGTCCGCGTTACAACCAAAGATGCCTGAGGAGGCTCGCATGGACAAGGCTGATGTAGTTATCAAGAGCGACGCCGTCTTTACCGGCGATGGGCTCGAGCCGTTTAAGGGCGGCGTTGCCGTGCGGGGCGATAAAATCGTTGCCTGCGGTGACGATGCTCACCTGGCACCGTTTATCGGTCCCGATACCGAGGTGCGCGACTTTGGCGACCAGCTCGTCATGCCCGGCCTGATCGACTCGCACACGCATTTTGCCCAGGGCGCGTTTATGACCGACCCCGATTTTGCCGTCAACCTCATCGACTGCACCAGTTTTGAGATGGCGATGGAACGTGTCGTGGCGTTTGCGGCCGACCATCCCGATAACGAGTGGATTCTGGGCTGCCAGATTATCCAGTTCCAGTGGGATGTCCCCGAGATGCCCACGGCCGCGATGATCGATGAGTACATCTCCGACCGCCCGGTATTTCTGCAGCAGGTTGACTTGCATACCTTTAGTGCCAATACCTGCGCCATCAACAAGGTGGGAGTAACTTCGCAGACGCCCGATCCCGCAGGCGGCAAGATCCTTAAGGATGCCGACGGCAATCTGACGGGCGTGTTTTCCAACAACGCCGGCGCCTTCTTTATGGACGAGGTCTACGACCCAGCGCCCGAGGTTGTTGACGCGTCGTTTGCAAAAACCGCCCGGCGCGCCAATGCCCTGGGAATCACTACGGTCGGCATGGTCAATCCTACGTTTGTGAGCATGGAAAACCCGTATGCGGTGTTGGCAGGTCTTAATGCCAAGGGCGACTTGCCGATGCGCGTGTTCCTGTACACCGACCTGTTCGAAAACGAGTCCTTGACGCTCGAGCAGATCAAGGAGAAATACGCCTTCCCGGGTACGCAGGTGGAGTGGCACGGCTTTAAGCAGTTCCTTGATGGTGTGTGCTCCGACCATACCGCCTGGATGCTTGAACCCTATAGCAACGCACCCGACACCTGTGGTGAGCCCGCGGAGGAGCCGGAGCGCATCCGTGCTGCCATCCTGAGGGCGCAGGAATGGGGCGTTGACACGCGCATCCATGCAATCGGCGATCGCTCGGTGCGTTTTGTGCTCGATTGCTTTGAGGAGGGCGAGCGCTTGCATGGCAAGCGGGATTGTCGCCACTCCATGGAGCACAACGAGACGGTTCAACCCGAGGATATGCCGCGTTATGCCGAGCTCGGCGTCTGCCCCGGCATGCAGCCGTGGCACATGCTGCTCGATATGGCTGACCTTGCCAAGGACGAAGCCGTGGGTCCCGAGCGTGCCGCGCTTTCGTGGCCCCTGCATAGCCTGCTTGCCAGCGGAGCCGTGGTGCACCTGGGCAGTGACTTCCCCGTTGTGGGCTTGGAGCCCATGGAGGAGGTGTACGGCGCGGTCTTCCGCATGCTCGAGGACGGTTCCAACCCTGAGGGCTGGTTCCCCCAGGAGCGCATTACCATGGCCGAGGCTCTGCGCGCCTACACCTATGGCAGCGCCTACGCCATGCATGCCGAGGACCGCATCGGCACGCTCGCGTGCGGCAAACAGGCAGATATCTGCGTGCTCGACCGCAATCTCTTTGATTGCGAGCCGGCCGAGGTGCTCGAGGCTACCGCAGCCCTCACGATGATCGCCGGCAAGGTGGTCTTTGAGGCATAGCGCCATCGTTTGATTGGGCGGCTTGGTGCCAGTTGTCAGCCGCCTGACATCCATTCAGCACTACTCTCTCAAGGAAAGGGGAGAACAATGGCAGAAGAAGTAACCGCTGCCGTGGAGGAGGAGCGCGAGCTCGCCTCCCAACCGATTCCCGGTCTGGTGCGTAAGTACACCATCGTCACCGGCCAGGGCATGCTCGCCCAGATCATCATGGTGGTCCTTGAGGGCCTCGTGATGGGTTGGGGCCTAGGTGCCCACGGCCTGGCATGTGTCTCGATCATTATGTCGGTCGAGTACATCAACCTGGCCTTTGGCAACCTGTTTGGCACCGGCGTGCCCGCCGTGGTGGGCAACCTTTTGGGTGCCGGCGACATCAAGGGCGCAAGCAAGGCTTTTAGCCAGGGCTTTTGGCTCACCACGATCGTGAGTGTGCTGCTTGCTGTGGTGATGGCAGTGTTTACCGAGCCCATCTGCACATTCTTTGGCGCCACGCCCGACATCATGGCCGATACCGTTGCCGGCGTGCGCACCTTCGCCGTGCTGTTGCCGCTCACGGTCATTGGCCAGATGATCACCGCTGTGATGCGTGTGGACGAGAAGGTTCAGATCCAGGCCAACCTCATGACCGTTTCGGCCATCGTCGCCATCTGTTGGCTCGCGCTTTCCACGTTTGTGCTCAAGTTTGGCGTTATGGGCGCCGGCGTGTACTACGGGCTTTCCATCGGTATCTGGGCCATCGGTATCTTCTGGTTCATCGGGGGCAAAAAGTCCCAGCTCCAGATTAGCCTGGCCGACCTTAAGCTCGACCTCGCCATCTGCGGCCAGATCTTCAAGATCGGCTTCCCGTTCTTCCTGGTCCAGGGTGCGACCTTTATCTTTAATACCGTTGCCAACTCGCTTTTGGGTTCGCTCGGCGGCGACATGGGCTCGCTCTACATCGCAGCCTTTGGCGTGATCAACGGCTACATCCTCTACATTACCATGATGGTTGCCCAGTGCTTCTCCTACGGTCTGCAGCCCATCGCTGCCTTCAACGCCGGCGCAAAGGCTTGGGCACGCCTTAAGGAGACGCTCTCCTGCACGCTTAAGTACCAGGTTGTGACGCTGGCGCTGGTCACCGTCGCGCTCTGGCTTGCCGCCACCCCGGTGTGCGCCTTCTTTGCCGGCAGCGATCCTGCGCTCGTTGAGGTTGCCGCCAACGCCACGCGTACTGTCATCCTGGCTGTTGCCCTGGGCTATCTTGCCATGACCATGTCGATGTATTTCCAGGCGGTCGAGAAGGTGGGTGTCGCCACGTTTACGGGCCTGCTTCGCTATGTGATCTGCTCGGTGCCGCTTATGTACCTCCTCGGCAACATGATGGGTGTCGAGGGCGTGTGGATCGCCCTGGTGGTGGCCGATGCCATTACTGGCATCATCTCCATTGCGCTCGCCGCGCACGAGTCCAAGCGCCTTGCCACGCTCTAGGCTCGGACATGGCTGGCGTACGATAGTCGAACAAGTTAACTCGCCTGCAAGCCACCACAATGGGGACAGTCCCCCATTGTGGTGGCTTTTGTTATTTAGGGTCTGAGATTTCGGCTCTATAAATAATGCTTTTGAACTGGGTTACTATAAGATTATGGTAAACGCTACTATAAGATTATGGAGAATGAAACTATTCGATTATGGTAACAGCGTAATAAGGGGCGTTGATATGGCTGAGTTCATTAACAGGGATTTGCATGAGTTGCTCATTCGCATGGCAGGCTGGTTTCCTGTTGTGTCGTTGACAGGGCCTAGGCAGAGTGGTAAGTCTACGCTGGTTCGGCATGCCTTTCCCGACTATTCCTACGTCACGCTTGAGGACCCTCAAACGAGGCGCGCGGCCTTGGAGGATCCGGTGAGTTTTATCCGCAACCGAAAGGGCGGACTCATCATCGATGAGGCGCAATACGCCCCGGATTTGTTTTCAATGATCCAGGTTGTTTCGGATGAGCGGGGAGACGCCGGTCAATACATCCTTACAGGCTCGCAAAACTTTTTGATGATGAAAAGCATCGGGCAGTCTCTTGCCGGGCGAGTCGGGATCTTAAAATTGCTGCCATTATCGTTTCGAGAAGCGGAGAGGGGCCAGCAGGGGCAGCTGGAAGTGGATTTGTTCGCGCTCGAAGGGGGATACCCTCGCCTGCGTTCCGCCGGAATGCCGTCCTCGGTTTATTTTCCCAGCTATATCGATACCTATGTTGAGCGCGATGTTGTGGGCTTGCTTGATGTGCGCAATAAGGCGGAGTTTCATAAGTTTCTGTCCATAATTGCTCAGAGCGTCGGTGCCCTCATCAATATATCCTCGCTTTCTCGAGATACGGGCGTGAGCGTATCGACCATTAAAAGCTGGTTGTCCATTCTGGAGCAGAGCTACCTGACGTTTTCGCTGCAGCCCTATTATGCAAATGCCAAGAAGCGTCTAACTAAAACGCCCAAGCTCTATTTTTACGACACGGGGCTGCTCTGCTACTTGCTCAAAATTGGATCACTGGAGCAACTATTGGAGAGCCCTTATCTGGGGGCCGTTTTCGAAAACCTCATCGTTTCCGAAACGGCGAAGAGCCATCTCAACGTGGGCGAGAATCCCGAGCTGTATTTCTATAGGGACGACAGCAAGCGTGAAATCGATTTGCTCGACTGTACAAACTCAGGGAGTCCCAAGGCTATCGAAATAAAATCATCCAGAACGTATCACGATAAGTACGCCCGCCACCTACAGACTGTATGCGATGAGATCGACATTGCAAAAGATGCGCGCTATGTTGTGGCCCGCGTGGACTCAACGTATGAGTCGAAAGACTGTAGTGTGGTTTCGGCGCGTGATTGGCTTTTACGATAACAAGCTCGGCGTATTAACGGCTGCCGCGAAGGGAACCGGCCCCCTTTTTGCGGCGGTTTTTGCCTATCTGGTGCGTCTTAGATGCAAGTGAGTAGACTTATTTGGATATGCCGAGCACATCGCAACAAATACTCAATAAAACCGCAGGTCAGAGCTGTGGCGTTTTGGGGCGTGCTTGACCTCCTGCAAAAAGCCTACTCACTTGGTTTTTCTGCTAGAAGACCGCCGCGAGGGAAGGCAGCTCCCTCGCGGCGGCTGACATTTGCCCAGATAAAACCTGCCAAAATAAACCTGTCTACTCTTTGAGCCAGAGCCGACACTAATTCAAATGGCGAAATCAAAGGGCGTTCTCTGCATGGAGGGCGCCCTTTTTTATCGCGGGATGTTTTGCGTGGCAGTCATGAGGCCCAGGCGGTTGCTGACGCCGAGCTTGCGATAGATGGCGTTGACATGCTTCTTGACGGTTGACTCGCTTATGAATAGCTCGTTTGCCATCTGTTTGTTCGTTTTGCCGTCGAGCATGAGCCGCATGACTTCGGCTTCGCGCGGTTGGATATTGTGTTCTGTAATGAAAGCATTTAGCTGGTTTGTGTCTTCTGTCTGGGTGAGTTTAATGCCCCGAGGATAGAGGTTGGCGAGCGCGAGGCTCGCGTGCCGAGCGACTTCGAGCAGGATTGCGAGCTCGGTGTCGGTGAAGTCTCCGGCCGTGCGTTCACGAAACAGGGTGATGCTTCCTAGCGGGCTGTCGTTGTGCGCGAGCGTGGCCGTACAGCCAAAGTAGACGCCCTGCGGTTCCATCCATTTGCGATAGATGGGCGTGGCATCGCGTCGCTCGACGTCGACGAGGTCGAGGTCGCGGTAGACGCCGACCTTATGTAAGTCAAAGCTCCATGTTGTATAGTCCATCGCGGCGTAGCGGTTGTAGTAGTCGCTCAGTGCGCGGTCGTCCATTCCGCTGCTTGCGGGGTGGACGTAGCGTGGGGCATCACTGCCCGCTGCCTCGATCAGGTCGAACATGGCGATCCGATGGGGCACGAGCCCTGTCGTTCCCTCGAGGGTCTCCTTTTGCAGCTTATCGACACCGTGTGATGCGTGGATTGCAAGCGCGAGCTCGTTGAGAGCAGTCCAGGTCGTACTGTCCAACTCAATAGTCTGCTGATTATTGCATGGGGGCATAGGGCATCCTTTCCATTGTGGAACCCAGTATGTCATGTTCTCGGCCTGAATAGAACTTTAGGTCAGCGAATGGTATACCGTCGGTCGCTGAAAGGGGCTCGAGGGACCATTGAGAACATCTCGGTGCGGCCGCATCATGGTCTCGTCAAGCAAAAGCACCGAGATTTAGGAGCTTGAAATGAAGACCATTTACGAGAGCGAGTCTACGCCAAAGAAGGACGGATTCTACATGCCCGGCGAGTACGAAGAGCAGGAGCGCACCTGGATTTTGTGGCCGCATCGCTCGGATGTGTGGCGCTGTGGTGCCAAGCCGGCGCAAAAGGTCTTTACCGAGATTATTAAGACCGTTGCACGTTTTCAGCCCATCACTGTGGGCGTCAACACTGAAGACTTCCCCGCGGTGTGTGAGATCTTCGACGGCGTTGAGAACGTGCGCGTTATCCACATGGAGTACAACGACAGCTGGATTCGCGACTCCGGCCCGGCGTTTCTTGTCAACGACAAGGGGGACGTGGCACTCTCGCACTTCCACTTTAATGCTTACGGCGGTTTCATTGACGGCCTGTATTTCCCGTGGGACAAGGACGCTTCCATTGGCCTGCAGGTGGCACAGCTCGAGCAGGTTAACCGCTATCGTCCCGAGGATTATATCCTCGAGGGTGGCTCGTTTAACTGCGACGGCCAGGGCACCGTGGTGACCACCGAGATGTGCCTGCTCAATGAGGACCGCAACCCCCAGTACACCAAGGAGCAGATCGAGGAGAAGCTTGCCGAGTACCTGGGCATCGAGAAGGTCATTTGGATCAAGGATGGCATCGACCCGTTTGAGACCAACGGGCACGTGGACGACGTCGCATGCTTTAGTGCGCCCGGCGAGGTCTGCTGCATGTGGACCGATGATCCCAACCATAAGTTCTACAAGGAGTGCCAAGAGGCGTATAAGACGCTTTCCGAGACGACGGATGCCCGTGGCCGCAAGCTCAAGATCCACAAGGTGATTATGCCTGCGACCTCGGTATATATGACCGAGGAGGAGGCCAGCACGATTGACCCCGTCGAGGGCGTGCTGCCGCGTACCCCCGAGGATGCTTTCGAGCCGAGCTACCTCAACTTCCTGCCCATCAACGGCGCAGTGCTTGTACCGCAGTTCGGCGATCCCAATGACGCCCAGGCGCTCAAGGATATCCAGGCTGCTTATCCGGACCGTGAAGTCATCGGTATCATGACTCGCGAGGTTATCTACGGCGGCGGCAACATCCACTGCATCACCCAGCAGCAGCCCAAGGCGCGCTGTAAATAGCAGTTCCATGGTGAACAGTGCTTGATTGTCCGCACGCGAAAGTCCGCCGACTTCAATGGTCGGCGGACTTTTTGTGTGGTGGTTTCAGCTGAACGGCGGGCCGTGCGGCTTGGGTGTGCGGGCACACAATCTGGGGAAACCAAACAGATTGGGGCCTTATATGATCGACTCGAAGGGAAACGTGCGACCCGAGGGCATGTTTAACAGGGCGTACCTGGCCCCCGAAGCCCAGCGCGCATACGATACGCTGCTCGAGTGCGTGCTCAACGGGCAGAAGGGTTGCGAGGCTTCGGCGCATGCGGGCATGGATACCATCAAGGCGCTCGTATAGCTTTACGCTTTCGGATGTGACACATAGGACTGCGTGCGCCGCTCCCGGCTATATTGCCCCCGAGGTGCTTCAACTCATGGAGATAGCCGGCATCAGCGATTTCGAGAGCTTGGCAGCGTCCACGAATGCCCCCGTGTTTACGCCACAGACGGATGACTTTGGACTCGCGGTCCATATCTTTAAGATGCTTAACCGCGGAATACACCCATACGCTTCTGGTGAGCTGGACTTGGACATATTTGACCTGGACGACGATGACATTCCGCCTGCACCATTGATAAACAGCTGCGTGTGTAATGGGCACAGCCCGTTTGTGGGGACGTTGGTCGGATACGTTGTCCCAAAGTACGCTCTTGAGCTCGATGATTTTAGCGGCACTATGGGCGAGGCACTCCGTCGATCGCTGTATGGCAGGGCGGAGGAGCGTCTTGACGCACGCACATGGGCGCGCCTGCTCGACCGCTATCTATCCGAGACAGTTGTGTGCAAGCGTGGCCATCTCCACCACTCGTTACAGCACGAATGCCCTTGCTGCCGAGGAGAGCGCGCCTTGTTGACTCGTCTTGGTTGATGGTTTGGGCCGTCTTGTAGAAAGCCCGTGAGGCGACATGCAAGTTAATCCTGCGTGTCGCCTCCGTACATATAGACGATAAATCCGTCGCCGGTGTCCTGGCTGTGATCCTCCAAGATGCGCTTCATGTTGAGGTGCTCGTAGAACTGCCAGTCGGAGTTGCAGTCGCTCATCAGGAAGAATTTGGTGCACCCGGCTTTGGCGAGTTCGGCGCGCGCAAGGTCGATGAGCGCACGGCCGAGCCCCTTGCCCTGCCATTCGGGCACGATGATGATCAGGTTGAGCTGGCCTTGGGCATATTCGTTGCCCGTGGCGGCAAAGCGGTCGGCTGTTGCCTTCTCGCGGCTATCGCCAAAGAGCGAGCCTTCGAGCTTGGCATCGGCGGTCTTTGCCATCTCGGTTGCCTGGACGAACATCTCGTTGTAGCAGGGCTCCCACGTGGGATTGGTGCGTGGTTTGCCGTCTTCGAAGATACCGATGCAGCAAGCGGCGATGATGCGGCCTTCAGCTTCGGCAACGAGCGCGATGGGGGAGCGCTGCAGCTGCATGGCGATGTTAAAGCGCGCACAGAAATCGGCGGCTTCGACGTCGCCTCGGTTGCGCAGCGTGTTGCACCACAGCTGGTTGTAGATGGCGGCGATGCCGGCCAGGTCATCGAGCGTGGCGGCACGCAGAGTTACGTTGTCAAGGCTCATGGGGGCTCCTTCCAAGTTGGGTCAGGCCACCCCTGAGTGTGACATGGACGCAGGACGGCCGCATCGACCATTCGGCAGGCGAGCCTCGAATCCTCGGGGACGGAGGGTCCTAAGAAGGAATGAGGGCGGATTTTCGGACACTTGCTCGATGAGAGTGGATAATCTCCCACTTTTAGCGCTGGTATAGGCCAAAAACGGGAGATTATCCACTCTCATTCTGGGTAGTCGTTGGGGACGTTCTTAAACGACCAGTCATTAAAGAACGTCCCCAATGACTACCCCAAGGAACATCCCAAACTGCCGGCAGAAAAGGAACGTCCCTAACTGCCGCATCCGGAGTAAGACAACGCCGCAGGTAGAGGACGGACAGACACTATGACCCAATCCGAGGGCACGGAAACGACAGGAGCCCCCGCTCGTGACCGCGGGTCGGGGCTGCGAC
>NZ_JBCPDH010000048.1:0-8729 GCF_040915545.1 Collinsella aerofaciens
ATTGTGGCATCCCGAGCCCGCGGAAAGAAGCTGCGCCGCGGGGGAGGCGACCCAAATGGCTTTCTCATATCGTCTTGTTAAGAATCAATAAAGTAAGCAACGAAGAATCAACGGCTTTATTAATCGATACTTTCGCTTAACAAAAACTTGTACGTCATCCTCCAAAAACGACAATTTATGACATGTTTGGAGGCTGACGTACACAAAAACGGCACATTCACGTTGCGACAGCGCCCTCCACATGTCTGGACTCTCTATGGCTGCGCTGGATAGACATCGCCGGAACGGGTATAGTATCGAAAGTTTTGTCGTTAACCAGCGGGGGAGTCCTGTGGGCATCAAAAAGAAGATCAAAAAGGAGCTTATCGGCACTTCCGATTACCCGTCGAATAAGATCTTTACGATCTCCAATTTCATCACCTTTACGCGCCTGATCCTCACCCTGGTATTTCTGTACCTGTTTGTGACGGACAACAACCGCGTCATCGCCATCGTTATCTACGCCGTTGCCGCCTCCACCGACTGGATGGACGGTCAGATCGCCCGCATGACTAAGACGGTCTCATGGCTCGGCAAGGTCATGGATCCCATCTGCGACCGTGCGCTGCTGTTCACCGGCGTCTTGGGACTGGTGGTCCGCGGAGAGCTACCCATCTGGGTCTGCGTGCTCATTATTGGCCGCGATATCTATCTGGGCATCGGCACGCTTATCGTGCGTCATTATCACCGTCGCCCCATCGATGTGGTCTTTCCCGGAAAGATTGCCACAGCGCTGCTCATGACCGGATTCTCGCTCATGCTGCTCGGGTTCCCCGTTGTTGACGGCCTGCAACTTTTACCTTCAACCCTCACGGCCTTCCCGGGCCTCAACGGAAGCTCGGTGCCCCTCGGCATCTTCTTTGTGTACGGCGGCGTGATCTTCTCCATGCTCACGGCTGTCATCTACTCCATTAAGGGTGGAGCGGCCATTAAACAGGCTCTCACGCATCCCGAGGACGAGGACATCGACTTTCTGAACCCTGAAATCGAAGACTGATTCGTTGGGGTATGATTACGTACGGTTCATTATTTGCGGCACGTCCGCGATAAGTTAGGGGTTGTCATGGACAACATGGTTAACAATATGCCTCAGAATGATAAGACTGCTGACGCTACCTGCGTATTCCGCGTGCCTTCAAGCGACGTCACCGTTCCCGACCTCATGGCCAACGTGCGCATCACCGCCCCCGTTCTGTCCATCGTCAAGGGTCCGCAGACTGGTGCCGCCTTTGAGCTCGAGGACGACGTGACCACCATCGGCCGCGATCCTGCGAACGGTATCTTCCTCAATGACATGACCGTTTCGCGCAGCCATGCGCGCATTATTCGCGAGGGCCTCGGCGCTCGCATCGAGGACTTGGGCTCGCTCAATGGCACCTGGGTCGACGGTGCCATCGTCAATGCAGCCCCGCTGCACGACGGTTCTTCCGTCCAGATCGGTACGTTTACGCTCATCTACCACGAGAGCACGCCGGAGCGCATCGAAACCGGTGAGTAGGGCATGGCCGAACGCAACTATCTGAGTATCGGCCAAGTCGTCAACCTACTTCGAGGCGCATACCCCGATCTTTCGAACTCAAAAATTAGATTTCTAGAGGATGAGGGGCTCATTACCCCTCATCGTACGCCTAAGGGATACCGTCAGTACTCCAAGGAGGACGTTGATCGCCTGGAGGTCATTCTGCACCTGCAGAAGACCCGCTATATGCCACTCAACGTGATTAAGCAGCGCTTGGAAAACGCCACGGACCTGTCAACGCTCGCTTACGAGGTGGGCTTGCTGTCCGATGTTCCGCTCAAGACGGAGCCCAAGGAGACTAAGCAAAAGCTGCATCCTATCGAGACCATTCCCGATATGCTGGGCGTCGAGATTTCGTTTATCCGCTCGCTCGCCGAGAACGACCTCATTCGCATCATCAAGAGTCCGCAAAATCGTGAGCTCGTCGATGGTCGCGATTTCCCGATCATCCGCTACTGCTCCGAGCTGTCACGCTTCCATATCGAGCCGCGCAACCTGCGTCAGTACGTGTCTTCCGCCAACCGCGAGTCCTCGATGTTTGAGCAGGTGCTCGTGAGCATGCTCGGCATGGACACCTCCGATGACGAGCGCGACGCCAAGCTCGAGCGTGCGTTTAAGAAGCTTCACGACCTGACGGAGGGCGTGCACACCGCGCTGCTCAAGAACCGCGTTTTTGAGTCGCTCAACGCCGTGGTCGAGGACGCCGACATCGATGCACTCGATGAGGAAATCACTCGCTCCGAGTCAACCAAGGCCAAAAACGAAGAGATAGGCGCGCCGGCTTCGCACGAGGATTCCCTCGTAAAGCCGCTCAAGGTCGTCACCCCTTCGCAATCCGGCACCGCCACCGCGGGCAAATAACAGCTGCCGCTTATCCGGCAACCCATTGAAAGGTCATGCAATGTACGACTTCGAATCTCAAATCGTCGACATCCCCGACTATCCCGAGCCCGGAGTCATCTTTAAAGACATCACGCCGCTCTTTGGCAATCCCGAGGCGCTCAAAGCCATGACCGATGCCCTCGCCGAGCACTTTGCCGGCATGGGAATCACCAAGGTCGTGGGTCCCGAGGCTCGCGGCTTTATGGTTGGCGTACCGGTGGCTGTAGCCCTTGGCGCCGGCTTTGTTCCCGCACGTAAACCTGGCAAGCTACCGCGCGAGACCGTAAGTCAGAGCTACGAGCTCGAGTACGGCACCGATTCAATTGAGATCCATGCCGACGCTATCAGCTCTAAAGATACCGTGTTGATTCTGGACGACTTGGTCGCGACGGGCGGAACCGTCGAGGCAACAGGTAAACTGGTGCGAGATATGGGCGCAAAGCTTGTCGGTTACGGTTGTATCCTTGAGCTTGCGTTTCTCAACCCGCGCGAGAAGCTCACACCGTCTAATGACGATGTGGAGCTCTTTAGCCTGGTGACGGTGGACTAGCCGTTACCCTTAGTTACTGGAAAGGAAGCTACATGCGCACAGCAAACACGCACAAAAACATGGCACGCTGCGCTGCTACGGCAACCCTCGCTTGTGTTTTGGGCTTGGGCCTCGCGGCTCCTGCCTACGCCGATACCGCATCCGACCTTGCCGCTGCTCGTACGAAGCTCGAGCAGATCGGTACCCAAACTCAGCAGATTTACGATGAGCTCGCCACGCAGACGCAGGCGCTCGATCAGACTGCTGGCGAGATCACGCAAAAGCAGCAGGAGATCGCCGATGGTCAGGCCAAGCTCTCGACCTATGTCGCCGGCGAGTACAAAACCGGCGGTCTGAGCCTGCTTCAGGTTCTGACGGGCGTCGATGACCTGAGCGATATGCTCAACCGTCTGTTCTACTACGGCAAAGTTTCCGATAAGCAGGCTCAGACCATTCAAGAGGTCAAGGAGCTCAAACAGCAGCTCACCGATAAGCAGGCCGAGCAGGAAAAGAACGTCGCCACCACGCAAAAGAAGGTCGACGAGCTTAACGCCCAGCAGGCTGAAGCACAGAACGTCGTAAACTCTCTGGATTCACAGCTGCAGGCTGAGCTTGCCGCTGAGGCCGAGGCCAACGCCGCGCTGCAGGCCGGCATCAACGCCAGTACCGCCGAGAAGGCCACGGTGAGCAACGAGACTGCCGGTGCGACCGAGAACACCAACAACGGTGGCCAGACCAGCAATAACAACAACCAGGGCGGCAACACTCCGGCTCCTACGCCGGCACCTGCTCCGACACCGCAGCCCCCCACGCCTGCCCCGGCTCCGACGCCTTCTGCTCCGAGCCAGTCCGTCGATGGCGGTTCTGTTGTCTCGCGTGCATACAGCAAGCTTGGTTGCGCCTATTCCTGGGGCGGAATTGGCCCGAACAGTTTCGACTGCTCTGGTTTTGTTAGCTATTGCCTCACTGGTCGCTATTGCCGCCTGGGCACCACGGGCACCTTTATGGGCTGGACGCGTGTGTCCGATCCGCAGCCCGGTGACGTTGTGGTCAACTCGTACCACACCGGCATTTACATCGGTGGTGGTCAGATGATTCATGCTTCCGACTACAACACGGGTGTTATCATCAGCTCCGTTGCCGCCGGCATGAACAACAACTACATTTTCGTGCGCTACTAAGTATTCAGATAAAGCAAACGGATATGGACCTCGTGGCTTTGAGTCATGGGGTCCATTCTTTTGCCTTTAGTGTAGTCCGCTATCTAGTTTTGAATACTAGATAGCGGCCCAATCGGTCTGCAAGATGGCTATAATTGAATGGGAACGATTAGAAAGGACCCTCTATGAGCTGGGCACTTATCTCCGATTCAAGCTGCAACCTCCGCGATTGGCAACCGATCGCACCCCATACCACCTTTGCATTTGCTCCCCTCAAAATTCGAGTGGGGGAGCGTGAATTCGTCGATGACCTTTCGCTCGATGTTCATGAGCTCAACTGCGCTGTTCAGGCGGAGACGAATGCCTCTTCGAGCGCTTGTCCCAGCGTGGGGGAGTGGGCCGAGCTCTTCAAATTGGCAGACAAGACCATCTGCATGCCGATCTCTGAGGGCGTGTCGGGCAGCTACAACGCGGCAGCCACGGCTCGCGATATGGTTCTTGCCGAGGAGCCCGACCGACAGATTCATCTAGTCAATTCACGCGCAGCTGGCGGCAAAATGGACCTCATTTTCTTGCTGTTCGACCGCTATCTTGCAAGCAATCCGAATGTCTCATTCGAGGATGCTTGCGCATACTTCGATAGCCTTGAACAGAACAGCAAAATCCTCTTCAGTTTGTGCAATTACGAAAACCTCGCCAAAGCCGGACGTATCCCTAAGGCAGCCGGCGTCATTGCCAACAAGCTCAATATCCGCATTTTGGGCACGGCGAGTGAGGCCGGTAAAATCGAACTCGTCGGGCACACGCGTGGCGAAAAGAAGATGCTCAACAAGATCATCGACACTATGGAAGCCGAGGGCTTTACGGGCGGTGAGGTCATCATCGATCACGTTGAGAACGAAGCTGGAGCCCAGGCGCTTACTGATCGCATAGTCGAACATTGGCCCTGCTCCAAGACCATCATCATGCCCTGCAACGGCCTGGATTCCTATTACGCCGAGATGCACGGCCTGATCATCGGCTACGGCATGGGCGTAGCTTCGGGCAAATAAAGTCCAACCAAGCAAAAAAACGGGCGGGACAAAGCGACAGATGGCTCTTTGTCCCGCCCGTTTTATACGTCGGCTAGCTATTAAACCCGTTGAACTTGAGATAGCTCATCAGGTAAGCCTTCGAAACAAAGGATGAAACCGCGCTGCGCACAAGCAGCGACTCACGCGTTACCTGATGCGCCGTATCGGGAACCGGCGTCTGCTCGACGGAAAACGCCGAACGAATCGATGCCTCGAGCTGATCGACCACATAATCAAAGGCCGTCGGGGCATCGTAGCTCAAACGCTGAATGTTAAAGAGTGCCTGCACCGCAGCAATAGGTAGCACCTGCTTAAAGATGCAGATAGCGATCAGGCGGGCAATCTGCTCGCGGCCATATTGCTTTTTGACCGGAGCAGGCACCAGGCCGACCTTCACGTAGTTATTGATCATCGATGGCGTAATGACAGGCTGCTCAACGCAAATGGACAGCGGCTCCATCCACAGCGCAACATACTCAATAACCTGGTCGCGGTAGAGCGTCACATTGGGCAACTGGTTATAGCGCGGCAGACTCAACGTATTAAGTTTGCGCACGATATCGGACTGAATAAATGCATCGGGCAGCACAGTGGGCTGAATATCCTCAGGCTTAATGCTGACCGATGTATCGGACATCGGGATAACGCGTTTGGCGTGGTTCATAAGGATCCTCCGTTCATTAGCTATATTGTATTCTAGGTTATCTAGTTTTGCATACCATATAGCCGGCAAGTAAAAGTGGTTGGACAGCACATTGATGCACCGTCCAACCACTTTGTTTTAAAGATAGCAACCTTACATAAGATATATTATCGTACTTATCCACGGAGAAACGCGTATACGCTCGTTGCCGCTATGGCTCCATCAGAAACGGCAGTCACAACCTGGCGTAAACGCTTGGAACGGATGTCGCCAGCGGCAAATAGACCTGGCGTGCGGGTCGCCATGGAATCATCAGTAACAATACCGCCGTCCGGCGCCAGATCGACTAGATGCTCAACGAGCTCGGAATGGGGCTGCGTTCCGGTAAAGACAAAGATACCAAACGAGCCAGGGACAAATGACTCGGTGTGAGTTTCCCCGGATGCATTGTCCTTAAAGGTAATCGTCGTTGGCATGGCTTCGCCCGAGAGCTCGACAATACTAGTTTGGTACCTAACTGAAATATTATCTTTTGCAAGAACTTTTTGAACCACACCATCGGGGGCACGGAACTGATCGCGGCGCAAAACGATGGTCACGCTGCTGGCGATTTCTGACAAGAACAGAGCTTCCTCGCAGGCAGCATTGCCGCCGCCGATGACAAAAACCTGCTTGCCGCGAAAGAACATGCCGTCGCACGTCGCGCAATACGAAACGCCGCGACCGCGATACGCATCCTCGCCAACAAAACCAGCAGATCGCGGCGTGGCACCCATGCAAGCGATAACGCTCGAGGCCGACGTATCGCCCAAATCGTGATGCACCGTAAACAGCGCTGCATCGGCATCGTAATCGATACCCGTAACCATGCTCCATGTAACCTGTGCTCCCAGGCCCTCTGCATGCTGCTGAAAACGCTCACCGAGTTCGGCGCCACTCAAGAGCGGAATGCCCGGATAGTTCTCGACTTCATTGGTCGTGGCGATCTGCCCTCCCGACATGCCCTGTTCAATCACGGTCGTCGTTAGGTTGGAGCGCGCCGCATAAATGGCCGCAGCATAGCCCGCAGGGCCGCCACCGATAATCGCAACATCGATCGGCTGATGGGTAGTCATGAAGAGACCTCCTGTCGAAAGATTGGCGTTCTTTGCGCTCATACCCAAATTTACGTGAACATGACACTCATGCACTACAATGATAAATCGCGTAACAAAGCTGAAGGGGAGTTATCGATGGATCAAACGCAGATGAGCAATAGCGCTCCCCTGCCCATGCAAGCCACTCCCCAACCGGAGCAAATGACCGTTTCACCTGCACAAAAACCCCTAGTAACCATTGTGCACGCATCGGTTGGATCGGGCCACAAAGCCGCCGCCAACGCGATTGCACAAGCATTTGAACTTATCCGCGGCACCAAGGGAATCCCTGAGGATATTGAAATTGAAGTGCTCGATATCCTTGATTTTGGACGTATTAAATTCGACGGCAATAAGACCGCGGCTTCTTTTACGGGAGCCACACGCCCCATTTACGACCTGACCTGGCGATATACGCTTACGGGACATCTTCTCTGGGGTGGCGGCACGGCATGGTCGCGTATTATGTTCCCCGCCTTCAACGAATATATTCGTCGCCGCAGGCCTATAGCCGTGGTCGCAACGCACATCACAGCAGCCAATGTTGCCGTGGGCGCCCGCGTAATTACGGGTATCGATTACCCGGTCATCTGTGTGCCGACCGATTACGAAGTCGAAGGCTTTTGGCCCCACAAGGACACCGACCTATTCTGTGTAGCCAACGAGTTTATGGCCGAAACGCTGCGCCCGCGCAAGGTTCCCGAGTCAAAGATCCGCATAACGGGCATCCCCATCCGAGCCGGTTTCGATTCAGATTACAAACGCGAAGATGAGCTCAGCAAGTTCAATCTCCCCATAGACAAAACCGTCGTATTGGTGATGGCCGGTGCCAGTTTACCCCAACCATACGTGCGTTTCCGCGCCGCGATGGACCACACGCTCCCCTTCTTACGCAGCTTTGAGGACATGCACTTTGTCTTTTTACCGGGCAAGGATAAAGAATACGCCACCCGACTCAAGACGCTCTTCGACGCCATGAAGCTCGAAAACGTCACGGTTCTAGACTACGTGGACGACATGGCGGCCCTCATGCACGGCTGCGACCTGGCAATTCTCAAATCGGGCGGACTCACCGTCACCGAGTGCCTGTGCGCGCATCTGCCGATGATCCTGCTGGGCAAGTCCTATGGCCAGGAAAAGGCAAACACCACGATGCTCACCGGCATGGGCGCCAGCATGCATGTCACCACCGCACGAGAACTCATCGTGACGTTGCGCCATCTCCACGATCATCCGGAGTCGCTCAAGGCACTGCTCATCAATGGCGAAGTCCTGCGCCGTCCACACGCAGCCGAGGACATCGCCATCGCCACCATGGAGCTTGCAGGTAAGCCCCAAAAACGTAAACGAGCCTTCTGCCGCTTCTACTGGGGAGGAAAGCCCGCGCATATCCGCTAGTCGAATGTCCGCCGCTCTGCCGGAGCCGCCCTTATATCATTCCATGCTCAAACATTCTCGCTTCGCTGCGAAACTGCGCGTGGAACGATATAAGGGCGGCTCCGGCAGAGCGGCTGCGTTTACTTACTAGCAGCTACTTCGGTATCCCCTCCATTAGAACCTGCAAAGGTAAAACAGGAAAATATAAATACAGTAAGCCGATGCGACAAAGGGACAGCCCCTTTGTCGCATCGGCTTACTAGAAAAGTAAATATTGTTTCAAGCGAGTAGCCGCCCGCCCGGGGCTTACCTATATCGTTCCACGCGCAGTTTCGCAGCGAGCGAAGCGACGCGAGAATGTTTGAGCATGG
>NZ_JBCPDH010000049.1:0-8637 GCF_040915545.1 Collinsella aerofaciens
GACGGGAAACGAAAAAGCCCGGTTTAAAACCGGGCTCGAACAAACACGCCTATTGACAATGGCTTTCTCATATTAAAGGGGTCGCCGCCGCTAAGGCGTTGACCCCTTAATCCAAGCAACGGCGCTGCCCAGCTTAGCAGAACTTGGGCTGCCGTTGACACTATTCTACCCATGAATGCCATTTTGGACAAACGGTAATGCCGCTCCAAAAGCCAGGTACAACCGGCACAACCTAGGCGGTCGCTCGATGTGACAAAGGGACCGCCCTTTTGTCACATCCCAAATATTGCCTTTACGTGTTGATGCACACGGTGTGCAATAATACTCGCACTGTGCAATAGCGCACAGGCTGAGTAACAAGGAGGACGCTTGTCCCAGCTCGAGAAATGCGATCGCCGGTCCCTTCGCTCGCAGCGTGCCCTTCGCCAGGCACTTGCCAGCGAGCTTGCCGAAAGCGGCGACCTTTCGCGCATTAATGTCGCGTCGCTCACCGAGCGCGCCGGCCTTACGCGCCGCACGTTCTATTCGCACTACCGCGATATCCCTGACTTTATCAATCAAATCGAGGACGGCTTGCTGGCCGAGATCCGTGAGCGCATTGAGCTCATCACCGCAGCTCAGCTGCCCGATCTCTATCACAACATCGATGAGCTCGAGCCGGCGCCCGGTTCGGTTGAGCTGCTGCGCTATCTTGCAGCTAATCGCGACCTTATCGGGGCCCTGCTGGGCCCGGGCGGCGACCAGGCCTTCATTAAAAGGATCATCGACACCGCTCGTGAGGCTGTGGTGCCGCGTGCGCAGACGGGCATTTTGGGCCTGGCGCTGGGCACGTTCTTTGACTACTACGTCACCTACGTCGTGAGTGCTGAGGTCGGCATGATTCAGCGCTGGTTTGAGCGTGACCTTTCCGAATCGCCTGAGGCCATGGCGCGCATTATGACGGTGCTCGCTTTTGTGCGCCCTGGTGACCTGTATGGCCAACCCATCGATATCAACGTGCCGGAATACGGCATGAAGCTATTGAACTTGCAGCTCGAGGATGCGGCCGACACCGCCGCAACCGTCGAGTCCAACAACTAAGAGGAGAGACAATGAGCAAACTCGTCGAGGGCATCAAGGACCGTGTGGTCGCTGCCGCACGCGAGGCCGCGCCCGCCGTGGTGGACGCCGCGCAGAAGGCCGCGACCGCGGCTGCCGAGAAAGTTGCCGAGGCAGTTGCCGATGCCAAGAACGCAGCAGGGGAGACGTCCGTCGCTAGCGAGCCAGCCACCGCCGCTGAGCCCGTAGCCGCCGTCCACGCCCCCGAAGGCGCGATCTTCAACCCCGACAACGCCCACGGCAGCCTGCACCTGGGCATCGACGTGGGCTCCACCACCGTTAAGCTTGCCGTGCTCAACGACGACAACCAGATCGTCTACGCCAAGTACCAGCGCCATCACACCGACGTCCGTGCCTGCGCCCGCGACCTGTTCGAGGGCGCTGCGACCGTGCTGCCGACGGCCCAGATGACCTGCGCCATTACCGGCTCGGGCGGCCTGCTGCTGTCCCAGTGGCTTGACTTGGAGTTTGTCCAGGAAGTCATCGCCAGCAAGCGCGCCGTCGAGACCCTTATCCCGGCCACCGATGTCGCCATCGAGCTGGGCGGCGAAGACGCCAAGATCATCTACTTCGACAACGGCATCGAGCAGCGCATGAACGGCACCTGCGCTGGCGGCACGGGCGCGTTCATCGACCAGATGGCCACTCTGCTGCACACCGACGCGAGCGGCCTCAACGAGCTCGCGGCCAACGCCACCACCATCTATCCCATCGCCAGCCGCTGCGGCGTCTTTGCCAAGACCGACGTGCAGCCGCTGCTCAACGAGGGCGCCCGCCCCGAGGACGTGGCCGCCTCCATCTTCCAGGCCGTCGTGACCCAGACCATCTCGGGCTTGGCATGCGGTCGCCCCATCCGCGGTAACGTCGCCTTCTTAGGCGGCCCGCTGCAGTATCTCTCCGAGCTGCGCCACCGCTTCTACCTCACGCTCAACCTGGACGAGGAGCACCGCATTGTGCCCCAAAACGCCCACCTGTTTGTGGCGAGCGGCGCCGCCATGGCGCACGAGTCCAACAAGCTCAGCACGTTCCCGCAGCTCATCGATGCTATCGATGCTCTGGGTGACACGCAGGGTGCCGAGGTCGAGCGCCTGGATCCGCTCTTTGCCACCGACGAGGACTTCGCCGATTTCAAAACCCGCCACGACCAGGAAGTCGTCCCCAAGGGCAAGCTCGACGGCTACGCCGGTCGCGTGTTCATCGGCATCGACGCCGGCTCCACCACCATGAAAGCCGCGCTCGTGGGCGAGGACGGCCAGCTGCTGCATACCTGGTACGGCAACAACAACGGTGACATCCTAGGCACGGCCAAGGTCATCATGGCCGATTTCTACAACCACATCCCCGCCGGCTGCACCATCGGCCACGTGACCACCACGGGCTACGGCGAGGCGCTGCTCATCGAGGCCCTCAAGGCCGACTCCGGCGAGATCGAGACCGTCGCGCACCTGCGCGGCGCCAAGGCGTTCCTGCCGGGTGTCGAGTTCATCCTCGACATCGGCGGCCAGGACATGAAGTGCCTGCGCGTCAAGGACGGCGTGATCGAGCACATCATGCTCAACGAGGCCTGCTCGTCGGGTTGCGGTAGCTTTATCGAGAGCTTCGCCGTGTCTATGAACATGGACGTGCGCGCGTTCGCCAACGCTGCGATCCATGCCAAGGCCCCGGTCGACCTGGGCAGCCGCTGCACGGTCTTTATGAACTCGCGCGTCAAGCAGGCGCAAAAGGAAGGCGCCACGGTGGGCGACATTGCGGCCGGCCTGTCCTATTCCGTCATCAAGAACGCCCTGTTCAAGGTCATTAAGCTGCGCGACCCCAAGGAGATTGGCAGCCAAGTGATCGTCCAGGGCGGCACCTTTATGTCCGACGCCACGCTGCGTGCGTTTGAGCAGCTCACCGGCGTTCATGCCGTGCGTCCCGACATCGCCGGCTGCATGGGCGCCTATGGTGCGGCCCTGCTCGCCCGCGATCGCGCCGGCGCCGATGGCACCTCGACCATCCTTTCGGCCGAGGACATCGCGCACCTTACCGTGACGCAAAAGCATGTCCGCTGCGGTCGCTGCTCCAACAACTGCCAGCTCACCGTCAACGACTTTGGCGGCGGCAGGCGCTTCATTACCGGCAACCGCTGCGAGAAGGGCGCCGGCCACAAAAAGCAGAAGACCGAGGCCCCCAACCTCTTCAAAAAGAAAAACGAGCTGCTCTTTAACCGCGAGGTCCTGAGTCCCGACGAGGCCCCGCGCGGCACCGTCGGCATTCCGCGCGCACTCAACATGTACGAGAACTACCCCTTCTGGCACGCGTTCTTTACGCGCCTGGGTTTTAGCGTGCAGCTGTCCGACCAGTCGAGCAAGAAGACCTACCAGGCGGGCATCGAGTCCATGCCGTCCGAAAGCGTGTGCTATCCGGCAAAGATGAGCCACGGCCACGTGATGAACCTCATCGACCGCGATGTCGACTTCATTTGGATGCCGTGCGTGCGCTGGGAGCGCAAGGAGGATCCGACCGCCGGCAACTGTTACAACTGCCCCATCGTCATGAGCTACCCCACGGCGCTGGCGCTCAACATCGACGAGATCCGCGAGCAGAATATCGAGTTCCTGTACCCGTTTGTGCCCTATCACGACAAGACCGAGCTCAAGCGCCGTCTGTACCAGGTGCTCGCCGTCGACCGCGTGGCCGATGCACAAGCCGGTCGCGGTCGCGTGCGTGGACCCAAGATCACGCGCTCCGAGGTCGATGCCGCCGTCAACGCTGCCTTTGAGGCCGATGCGCGCTTCCACGAGGACATCCAGACCATGGGCGAGGAGGCTCTTAAGTGGGTCGAGGACCATGGCGGTCACGGCATCGTGCTCGCCGGCCGTCCCTACCACAACGACCCCGAGATCAACCATGCCCTGCCCGAGCTTATCTCGAGCTTTGGCTTTGCAGTCTTTACCGAGGATTCGCTCGCGCATCTGGTAAAGCCCGAGCGTCCGATTCGCGTTGTTGACCAGTGGATGTACCACAGCCGCCTGTACGCCGTCGCCCGTTTTGTGACGATGCGCAACGACCTGGACCTGATCCAGCTCAACTCTTTCGGCTGCGGCTTGGACGCCCTGACCACCGATCAGGTGCAGGAGATTCTGGAAGCCAGCGGCAAGATCTACACCGTGCTCAAGATTGACGAGGTGTCCAACCTGGGCGCCGCGCGTATCCGTATCCGCTCGCTCATGGCAGCGCTCAAGGACCAGGAGGCCGAGCGCTTGGCCGAGGCCACGGCCGCGGGCGAGGCCTACGAGCAGGGCGATGCCGCGCCGGTGGCGCCCTCCACGGACGCCCCCGCGTTCGCGAGCCGCAAGTACACGTTTGAGGCTCAGCGTGAGAGCGCATCGACCGCGTGGCCCAAGGTGCCCTTTACCGAGCAGATGCGCGAGGAGGGCTACACCATCCTGTGCCCGCAGATGGCGCCGATCCACTTTGACCTGGTCAAAGAGGTGTTCCGTGGTGCTGGCTACAACTTGGAGCTGCTGCCCTCGACCGATCACGACGCCGTCGAGGCCGGTCTGCGCTATGTGAACAATGACATTTGCTACCCGTCGATCCTGGTGACGGGCCAGATTATGGAGGCCATCGAGAGCGGTCGGTACGACCTGTCCAAGACCGCTGTGGTTATCAGCCAGACCGGCGGCGGCTGCCGTGCCACCAACTACATCGCACTCATCCGCAAGGCCCTGCGCGAGAGCGGTCACCCCGAGATCCCGGTGATCTCGCTTTCGGCCGTGGCGCTCGGCGAGGACAACCCTGGCTTTAAGATTACGCCGGCGCTGCTCAAGCAGGCGGTCTACGCGGTGCTCTTTGGCGACGTGATGATGCAGATGCTCTACCGCTGCCGTCCGTACGAGGCCACGCCCGGTGCCGCCAACGCGCTCTACGAGGAGTACATGGCGCGTGCCCGCAAGCTGGCGCCTAAGTTCAACCGCCACAACTACACCAAGCTGTGCCGCGAGGCCATCCGCGCGTTCGACACCATGCCGCTCGTGGGCGAGGGCACCAAGCCGCGCGTGGGCGTGGTTGGCGAGATCCTGGTCAAGTTCCATCCCACGGCCAACAACCACGTGGTCGATGTCATTGAGCGCGAGGGCTGCGAGGCTGTGGTGCCGGGCCTGCTCGACTTCTTCCTGTACTCCATGAGTAACGCCGAGCTACAGAAGGACGAGCTGGGAAGCTCTGCTACCACGCGCGCTGGTATGCAGGCGCTCATTAAGCTCGTGGACTGGATGCGCACACCGGTGGAGGAGATGCTCGAAAAGTCCCGCCGCTTCGAGGCACCCGAGCGCATCGGCACCATGGCCGACAAGGCCCGCACGGTGCTTTCGGTGTGCAACAACATGGGCGAGGGCTGGCTGCTCACGGCCGAGATGCTCGACCTGATCGATCACGGTGCGCCCAACATCATCTGCACGCAGCCTTTCGCGTGCCTGCCCAACCACGTGGTGGGCAAGGCCGTGATTAAGGAGCTGCGCCGCCAGCACCCCGAGAGCAACATCGTCGCGGTGGACTACGACCCCGGCGCGTCCGAGGTCAACCAGCTCAACCGTATTAAGCTCATGATTAGCGTGGCCAAGGAGAACATGCGCGCCGGCAAGGGCTTTAAGCTCGAGAAGGTGGCGCCGCTCACGATGGACGAGGTCACCGGCCAGATGCGTGCCCATGATGGCTGCGTGAGCTGCGGCTCGGTCGATGAGAGTGCTGTGGCGTCGGTCGCTGAGCGCCTGGGACGCGGCATTAAGAAGTAGCTTGCCTGCTATGGGCTAGATATGAGACAAACGGGTGGTGGCCGTACCGGCTACCACCCGTTTTTGCTGGACATATGTTGCGCAAATGACCTTGCTACAGCCTTCCGTGGGCTTGCCCGATTTCTGGGCCGGTTCGGGCTTTGAGGACAAGTTACTGCAGGCCCAAGGCGATTTTTCGCTCAACGCAGGCCAGCACAGTGTGACCTATCTGCCAAACGACGAGACGACCGCTACGGTCTACCCATCGCCACTTACGAGATGGAAGCCGAAAAGTACATCTACCGCGTGTACAAGTACGAGCTGTAGGGCCGCGCTTAGGTTTGACCAATGGAGTATGAAAACACGCCGTTCGCCGATGCCCCCTCCGCGAGTGGCAGCCATATGGTTTGATGTCAGAAACATATAGTTGTCGCCAGCCTGCTGGCGACGTTCCCCCTGATATCGGAGGTTCCAGGTATGTTTCACGCTCCGTTAAACAACTATCGGTTGGGCTAACATGGGTCGCCGTGCTATTTCGATAACCCTTGCAGTGGTCTGCCTGGCTGTGCTCCTGGGCGCTACAGGGCTGTTTGCTATAAGCCGAGAAACGTCCTATATGCAGGAGTGCGCTTCCGAAGGGTTTGCCATTGACGGTTACTATCGGGATGACAAGACGAGTCGGGAAACCCTGGCCTTTCTTGAAGAGGATAACCATCGGTGGCAACTGGTCGACAAAGACGGCAGCTGCGTTGACGGGCAGTTTAAGCGTACGGATGACCCCAACATCCTGATATTAAAAGGAAAACGGCGAAGAATTCGGTACGGTCCACGTGGCGTATATGTCACGCCGACGCGAGCAGGGCCAGCTCTATCTATTTAGAGATAGCAAAGTGACCCGATTTTATCTTGTGAGCACCGATCCGGCGTTTACGGTGGAGTCTGGCGAGGTCGATTCGGACAGTTGATTCACGGCAATAAAAAAGCGAGCGGGGCGCGGGTGTGAACTGCACCCCGCTATTTGCTCGTGTCCGTATCGCGTCTGCGCCTCGTCGTAACTTGCGTCCGTGCGAGCATTCATCCCGCGCTCTGCATCACTTCACATCGAACTCCACGCGATCGAGTTCGGGCACATTGAGGTCGATGAGCTTGCGGGCGACGTGGCGGTCGTGCGCCCCGAGCGCCTCGTTTGTCGTCACATGGGCGACAATCTCGCGCTCGACGATGCCCTCCTCGTCGCCTTCGGTGGTCGAGGTTTCGACGGCGACGGTGTAATCCTTAAAGCCCGGCAGCACCGCGGCGAGCTCGCGCGTGGTTTCGGTCACGCCGTAGCCGTCCTGCACTCCGGCCTGCGCCGAGCCAACGGACCCCGCGGTCATAACGATGCAGGGGATGGCAAAGATTACCGTACCCACGATGATGCGCCGGCGCACCTTGTGTGACAGCTCATCGACCTCGGCATTTTCCTCGGCGGTCACAATGCCGTCGCCGTTGAGGTCACGCTTGAGCGGCACACGCAAAAGAAGCAATACGGCTTCGGCCGCCAACGCGATAAAGACGACGTTGATGCCAAACTCGTAGAGGGCCGAGAGGAATAGCGACCCGCTCGCGATGGCGATGCCGTAGCCCGCCGCGCACAGGGGCGGCATGAGCGCGGTCGCCACCGCCACGCCGGCGATGAGCGTCGAGGGCTCCTGGTCGCGCGAGTTGCCCAGGCCGCCCGCAAAGCCGCCCGCGAGCGCGACGGCAAGGTCCCACACGGTGGGCGTCGAGTTGTCGACGATGGCGGCCGTGGCGGTGCCAAGGGGCGAGAGCTTAAAATACAGCGTGGACGTGACCAGGCAAAAGGCCATTTGTAGAGCCAAGCCCGCGACGGCTTCGACGGTAATCTCGCGGTCGAGCGTGGCAATGCCGTATGCCATGGCAAGGACCGAGCCCATGAGCGGGCAGATGAGCATGGCGCCCACGATGGCGATGTCCGAATCGATATCGAGGCCGATGCTCGCGATCAACATGGCGATGATGAGGATGCATAGGTGGGAGCCAGTCAGACGCGCCCCGTTTACAAAACGCTTGCGGATCACGTGATAGGGCGCGCGACCCTCGCGAATGTTGAATGCGCGCTTGAGGAAACGGGTGACGTTTTCCATGGCTTCGCTATGAGCAGGGCGGATGCCGTGGCGCCGGTGATGGCGTTCGCGTAGTCGCTTGATCTGTTGTTTGTCGAGTTCCATGTCCACCTCGTTCCAGCGCGGTCCGCGCAACGCGCCCGTTGTCTTAACTCTACACCGTGGCGGGCGGGGTGTCTGTTGGATACGGAATCCGATAGGGCGGATGACGCGGGAGCAAATGCAAATCACAGGCTCAATTCGATCCCGCAAGAATATGATGCACCAGCTCCTACATATGTGACGAAATTGTGAAGCACGAGAGCGCGAATTTCAAAAATCCGCCGGTGACCAATGTTGCGCAACAGAATTCAAAAATCAGCTCCTACATTTTGATGCGTATGGACACATCCGTGTCAAAGGGAGAAAGCCATGGCAAACTACAGTCCACAACACTTTGAGCCTCGGGCCAAGGCCGTCAACGTCAAGGGCGTTGCCAACCGCGCCGTCGCAACCGTTTTGACGGCGGGCCTCATCGCTCAGCCGCTCATGTCGCCGCTGGCGGCAATCGCCGCACCGTCAACCGATAACGGCGATTCTGTTCAGGGGGGTGTTCCTATAGTTTTGTCAACTGGGAAATGCTCTCCGTGCGACCGAATCGCGGCATGCTGACGCCAAGC
>NZ_JBCPDH010000050.1:0-7759 GCF_040915545.1 Collinsella aerofaciens
GGTCACCGCGCGGTCCGCATCTGATGGTGTCGACGTCAATGGTATACGGGTGCATCATCGACGTCTTCAATACAGAAGATATCAGTGCGGAGTGTTTTCAAAACCAAACCCGGTCCCGGCCTGCATTGACACAGCTGAAGGTTCTTGGGCATCGCTTGCTTGCGGGATTCCTTGTCTGAGTTGGACTTGGTTGGCGGGACTACTGGTCCCGGTCGCTGGTTCGCGCTTTGCGCGAACTCCGCGCCACTGTAAGTCAGTTAGGCTTCCGTTGTTGGGCCCGCCACATCTTCCCGTCCCAGCATCGCCCTCAGCTTCTCAAAGCTCTCCTCGCTCAGGCAGTGCTCCATGTGGCAGCCCTCTTGCGACGCGACCTCAGCCGAAACACCCGCATCCTCCAGCAGCCCCACGAAAAAGCAGTGACGCTCCCACATTTGGCGAGCGACCTCCAGACCACACTCCGTCAGATGAACGTCGCGCTTGCCCATTTCGACATAGCCGTTGCTTTCCAGCGTCGCCATGGCCTTGGAAACGCTCGCCTTGGTTACGCCGAGGTACTCCGCGACGTCGATCGAGCGCACGATGCCCTGACGTTCCGACAGAACGTAGATCGATTCGAGATAGTCTTCTCCGGATTCACGTAGGGCCATGGGCCACCTTTCGCGATGATTGCTAGTTAGCCTTTGGATACTTTCCACGGCTAACTTTACCGCAAAAGTTGCCCATGTCTTACTACTTTGTCTAAAAGTTAGCCGTGTTTCACAAAACGTGCGGGACGAAAACAAAATGGGGACGCCCCGCAAGGAGTGTCCCCCAGCTGCCGGCAGAAAAGGAGCATCCCTAAGTGCCGAGCCGCAGTTATAACAGTCCAAAGTGCTTCGCGGCGTTGCAGATGCCGTCGTCGTCCACGGCGGTCGTCACATAGGTCGCTGCAGCTTTCACCGTGTCCTGCGCGTTGCCCATGGCCACACTTGTGCCCACGGCCGAGAACATCGACAGGTCGTTCTCGCCGTCGCCAAAGGCAATCGCCTCGCTCGCGTCGATACCAAGCCGCTCGAGCGTCGCCGCCACGCCCAGGTCCTTGCCGCCGTTAGCGGGAATAATGTCGCAGAACAGGTCGCACCAGCGCGTGGTGAGCGAATGCGACACGGCGTCGGTCACGATATGTTCGTCGGCCGGGTCCACAAAGGCGCAGAACTGGTAGACCGGTGCGTCAAAGGCGTGCTCAAACGGCTCCTCGTGGTAGACGATTCCCGCGTTGCTGCCAGCCGTCACCACGCGCTCGGACAGGCGGTTCACAAACGAGTTCTCGCCCTGCATGCACAGCGAGTCGTAGCGCCCCTGCGCCACCTGGTCCACAATCACCGCGACGTCGTCCGGATCGATCGGGCAGCTGCGGTAAACTCCCTCGGCATCAAAGCAGTGCTGACCCGAGAGCGTAATGTACGCATCCCAGCCCAGGTCGAACAGCCAGTCCGGCATCTGGTAGGTCGGACGGCCCGTGGCGATCACGCACGCAATCCCCTGCTCGCGAAAGCTGTCGAGCACCTGCTGCGCCGACGCCGGAATCCGGTGGGTCTTAAAGCTCAGCAGCGTACCGTCGATATCGAAAAACGCGGCTTTGATCATTCTCGCTTACTCCTCGCCCTCGAGCTTTTCGCTCGCCTCGAGCCACGCCATCTCCAGCTCGTCCATGGCAGCGTGAGCCTCGTCAATCTTTGCCTGCTGCTCGCCGAGCGCCGTGTAGTTGGTGGGATCGACTTGGGCCATTGCTGCCTCGGCCTCCTCAACGCGGGTGCGCTGCGTCTCCATCTTGCGCTCGAGCGAACTCACCTCGCGGCGGAGCTTCTGGCGCTCGGCGTTGGACAGGCCGTTGGGCTGACCGCTCGACTTGGGCTTTTCGGCCGCAGCTGCCGCGGCACCGGTGTCGAACGTGCCGGTCTTGGCGCTCGGCGCGCCCACGGGCTCGCCCTCGGCGGTAGCGTTGCACAGGCGCAGGTACTGGTCCACGCCACCGGGCATATGCGTCAGGTGGCCGTCGAGCAGCGCCCACTGCTGGTCGGTCACGCGCTCCATCAAAAAGCGGTCGTGCGTCACCAGGATCAGCGTGCCGGGCCAGCCGTCCAGCAGGTCCTCGACAATCGCGAGCATGTCGGTATCCAGGTCGTTGCCCGGCTCGTCCAGGATGAGCACGTTGGGCTCGTCAAGAATCGTCAGCAACAGCGACAGGCGACGGCGCTGGCCGCCCGAAAGATCGCCGATGCGGCTCCAGAGCTGCTGCGTCGTAAAGCCCAGACGCTCGCAGAGCTTCTCGGGCGAAGTCTCCTTGCCGTCGATGACGTAGTACTTCTTATAGTTGCCGAGCACCTCGCGGATCGTGTCGCCCATGTAGGGCTTGAGCTCCTCGAGCTGCTGCGACAGCACGCCAAAGCGCACTGTCTGGCCAATCTTCACGCGGCCGCGCGTGGGTTCAATCTTGCCCTGGATCACGTCGAGCAGCGTCGACTTACCGGCGCCGTTCTCGCCCAAAAGGCCATAGCGGTCGCCCGCACCAATGAGCCAGGTCACATCGGTGAGCACCTGCTTGGGCGCGCCGTCGGTATCGGCATAGCCGGCATCCACGTCGACCACATCGATAACCTGCTTGCCCAAGCGGCTCACGGCCAAGCGCTTGAGCTCCAGCTCGTCACGCACGGGCGGCACGTCGGCGATCAGCTCACGAGCGGCATCCACGCGAAACTTGGGCTTGGTGGAACGAGCCTGGGCACCGCGGCTCAGCCACGCGAGCTCCTTGCGCGCCATGTTGCGACGGCGCTCCTCGGTAACGGCGGCCATGCGGTCGCGCTCCACGCGCTGCAGGATGTATGCCGAATAGCCGCCCTCGAAGGGATCGACCTGGCCGTCGTGGACCTCCCACATGCTGGTGCAGACCTCGTCCAAGAACCAGCGGTCGTGCGTGACCACGAGCATGGCACCCTGGCCGCGCTGCCAGCGGGCCTTTAAGTGACGCGCGAGCCAGTTGATGGTGCGCATATCCAGGTGGTTGGTGGGCTCGTCGAGCATGAGCACGTCGTAATCGCCGATCAGCAAGCGCGCGAGGTCCACGCGACGGCGCTGACCGCCCGAAAGCTCGCCCACCGTGCCCTCCCAGGGCACATCGCTGATGAGGCCGGCGAGGATCTGGCGCGTGCGGGGGCTCGACGCCCACTCGTACTCGGGGGCGTCGCCCACAACGGCATGATGCACGGTATCAGTATCGACCAGGTTGTCCTTTTGGCCGAGCAGACCGATCGTCGTGCCGCGGCGGTGCGTCACGCGTCCGTCGTCGGGCTCCAGCGTGCCAGCGAGCACGCTCAGCAGCGTCGACTTGCCGTCGCCGTTTTTACCGACAATACCAATGCGGTCGCCCTCGCCCACGCCGAGCGTCACGCTATCGAAAATATGCTTGGTGGGAAACTCTAGGCTGACGGAATCGCATCCCAAAAGAATCGCCATATGCCCTGCTCCTTCGTAGAAATTCAACGTTGTCCATGATAGCAGCGAGCCCCACCCCAAACCACCACGAAGGCGCCTGTCCCCTTTGTGGTGGTCGTTTCGGTCGCAGAGCAAAAGGCGGGCCATCTCCCACAAGAGATGACCCGCCTCTCCAATCAGTCCCGTGGCGACCGTGGCCACCGCGGGCCTCAAGCATGTCCCGGACTAGGAGAACATGCCGGTGAGGTAATCATTCAGCCGCTTGTCCTTGGGCCGTTGGAAAATCTCGTCAGTCTCGTCGTACTCGACCATATCGCCCATGTAGAAGAACGCCGTGCGGTTGGACACACGCGACGCCTGCTCCATGTTGTGCGTCACGATAACGATGGCGCGGTCGGCAACGATCGACGACATGAGGTCCTCGATCGCCAGCGTCGAGATGGGGTCGAGCGCCGAGCAGGGCTCGTCGAACAAGATCACGTCGGGGTTGAGCGCCAGCGTGCGCGCGATGCACAGGCGCTGCTGCTGACCGCCCGAAAGCGCATGGGCGCTCTTGTCGAGCTTGTCCTTGACCTCGTCCCACAGCGCCGCGCCGCGCAGGCTCTCCTCGACCATGCGGTCGAGCTCGTCGCGGTCGGTGATGCCGTGGCGCTTAGGCGCAAACGTGATGTTGTCGCGAATGGACTTGCGGAACGGGTTGGGCTGCTGGAACACCATGCCAATGGAACGGCGCAGCTCGTAGGTGTTTTCGGTCTTGGTGTTCACGTTGCGCCCGCGATAGTTGATCTCGCCCTCCACGCGGCAGCCGCGAATCTCGCGATTCATGAGGTTGAGGCTACGCAAGAAGGTCGACTTACCGCAGCCCGAAGGCCCAATGAGCGCCGTGATCTCGCCCTTGTGGAAGTCGAGCGACGTATTGTGCAGTGCATGGTGGTCGCCATAGTACACGTTGACGTCCTTGGTGGAGAGCACGACCTCGTCGCTCACGGCCTTGCCGCTCACGCGCACGCGCTTCTCGCTCTCCCCCACGCTCGACAGGAAGTCCTGGGTCTCGGACGATGCCGCTTCGGTTGCGGGCGTTGCATTCATCTCGCTCATTCGGCCGTCATCCTTCTTGCCAGTTGCTTGCCCACAATGCGGGCGATTACGTTAAACAGCAGCACGCAAATCATCAGCAGCGCCGCGGTGCCCCAAACAATCTGCTGGGCCTCGGGGCTGCCCTCGCCATAGATCTTGTAGATGTGCACGGCGAGCGACTCGCCGGGACGGAACACGTTCCAAGCGCAGGTGGGGCTCGACAGGTTAAAGCTCAAGAAGTTCAGGCGAACCGGCGAGCTCATACCCGAGGTAAAAAGCAGTGCTGCGGCCTCGCCAAACACGCGACCGGCCGAAAGCACGATGCCCGTCACGATGGCAGGCATGGCCTCGGGGATCAGGATGTGCAGCGTGGCCTCCCAGCGAGTGAGGCCCATGGCCAGGCACGCATCGCGCTGGGCCTGCGGCACGTCCTCGAGCGCCTGCTGGATCACGCGCACCAGGATGGGGATGTTGAACATGGTGAGCGCGACGGCGCCGGAGATGATGGAGTACTTCCAGCCCAGCTGCACCGAGAACACCAGAAAACCGAACATGCCGACGACGATGGAAGGCAGCGAGGACAACGTCTCGATGGCGGTGGAGGCGATGTCGCGGATGGGTCCGTCCGGCGCGTACTCAACCAAAAAGACCGCTCCGCCCAGGCTGATGGGCACCGAGATGATCAGGGTGATCAGCAGCAGGTAGAACGAGTCGAACAGCTGGTAGAGCACGCCGCCCTGCGTTCCGTTGGCGCGCGACGGCTCTGTGAGAAAGCCCGGCTGGAACAGCGTCGAGATGCCCTCGAACAGGATATAGGCCACCATGGAGATGACGATGAGCATGACGATGGCGACGATCGCCGTCAACACGCCCGTGACGAAGCGGTCCTGCTTTTGGACGCGCCCGAGCCTCGCCTCGTCGATGTGGATACGCGTGCTAGCCACGAGCCTTCGCCCCCTTGCGGCCGATAAGGTGGATGATCAGGATGAAGATGAGGCTCATGCCCATCAGCAGCAGGCCGAGTGCCCACAGAACATCATCCTGGGCCGAGCCCTCGGCATAGACCGCCATGGACGTGGTGAGCGTGGTGGTGATAGTGGACGCCGGCGACAGCAGCGACATCGGCATGGCCTCGATGCCGCCGATAACCATGCGCACGGCGAGCGTCTCGCCAAAGGCGCGGGTCATACCCAGGATGACCGCAGTCATGAGCGACGGCATGGCGGACTTGAGCACCACGTGCCAGATGGTCTGCCAGCGGGTGTAGCCCAGCGCGAGCGAGCCCTGGCGGTAGCTGTCGGGCACGGCGCGCAGGCCGTCGACCGAAAGCGTGGTCATGGTCGGCAGGATCATGACGGCCAGTACGATGGCACCGGGCAGGATACCCAAGCCCGTGCTCACGTGGAAAACGCTCTTCATAAGGCCGACGACAACGTGAAAGCCGATCAAGCCAAAGACGACCGAAGGAATACCGGTCAAAAGCTCAATATGCGGCTGAAAGATCTTGGAGCCAAATTTTGGTTTGATCTCGACCGCAAAGATGGCAGAGCCGATGGCGATGGGCAACGCGATGAGCGTGGAGAGCACCATGACCGCAAACGAGGTGACGATCAGGGGCAGGGCGCCGGTGTAGGGCAGGCCGTTTTTAGCCGTGTTGGCCAGGTCCCACTTGGTGCCGGTGAAAAACTCGACGACCGAGACGCCGTCTTTGACAAAAGCCGAGAGGCCCTTTTGGGCGACCATAAAGATGAGCGCGGCAACGACAAGCGTCACGAGCGCTACGCACGCGCCCGTGACGCACAGGCCCACGTTCTCAAGGTCGCGCTTTGGCAGCTGTTTTGCCATTGCAAACCTTTCCGGGGGCGACTACTTATTTAGCGGAGACCTTGCCGCTGGCGTCCTTGACGACCTTCATGGCAGAGACGGGGATGAAGCCCTGCTCCTCGACGAGCTTGCCCTGGACGTCGTCGGAAAGCATGAACTCCAGGAAGGCCTTGGTAGCCTCGTCGGCGTCCTTTGCACAGTACATGTGCTCGGTCGCCCAGATCTTGAAGGAGCCGTCGGTGACATTCTTGCTCTTGGGCTCCACGCCCTCGACCTTGATGGCGTTGAACTTGGAGTCGTCGAAGTGCGAGAAGTCGAGGTAGGAGATGGCGTTGTCGGTGCTGCCCATCTGAGTCTGGACGTCGCCGGACTTGTCGAGCTCGGCGTCGCCCTTAAAGTCGACAGCCTCGTCGCCAAAGACGGCAGCCTCGAAGGTGGCGCGAGTACCGGAGCCGGCCTTGCGGTTGAGGACGACGATCTTGGCGTCGTCGCCGCCGACCTCCTTCCAGTTGGTGATCTGGCCGGAGAAGATGCCCTTGAGCTGCTCGAGGGACAGGTCGTCGACCGTCACGTTCTTGGAGACGACGGGGCCCATGCCCACGACGGCAACCTCGTGGTCGACGAGCTTCTTGACCTGGTCGGCCTCGAGTTTGGTCTCGGCGAAGACGTCGGAGTTGCCGATGGTGACGGTGCCGGCGGCAACAGCGGTCAGGCCCTTGCCCGAACCGTTACCCGAGCCGGAGACGGAGACGTCCGGGTTGGCATCCATGAACTTCTCGGCAGCGGCCTCGACGAGAGCCTGGAACGAGGAGGCGCCGTCGTAGGTCACCTCGCCGGAGACGGACTCGGCAGCAGCGGCGCTACCCTTGTCGGCGGCGTCGGATGCGCCGGAGCCGCCGCAACCAACGAGACCGAGACCGACGATGCTGGCAAGACCACCAGCGAGGCCGAGGAACTGACGACGAGAATAAGCCTGATCGAGCATGATCTTCCTTTCATACATGCGATTCGCGGGCACCCTGCCCGCTTTGCTGTTTGGAAAGATACGGCCTCGATCGGGCAGTGCCCGCGCCAACTGCGGTTTTTTACGGGCATCTGATAGACCCTTACCGCAAGCGCAGCACAGCCTTTACAAACGAATAACAAACCCGGCATTTAGCGTGGCGCGCCTTTTACACCAGAGGAAGGTAGTCATTGGAGACAGTCTTGTTTGACTAGTCATTTAAGAACGTCCCCAACGACTACCCCAGCAACGCCGATGTTTTGGCAACGACAGACACTATGACCCAATCCGAGGGCACTAAAAAGACAGGAGCCCCCGCTCGTGACCGCGGGTCGGGGCTGCGACAATGATGTTGAAGTGCCATAGGCGCAGCCGCGCCGCAAC
>NZ_JBCPDH010000051.1:0-6723 GCF_040915545.1 Collinsella aerofaciens
GAGCTATTTCCGCGTTGCGCTAGCTGCGGAAACGCGGGGTCCGTTCAGGCTGTTGCGTTGAGATTGAAAATCAACCTCTCCATACCCCTCTACAAAAACCTGTACCTTTTTGTGCAACAAAAAAAGCCGCTCAACCAGCGGCTTTTCTTATTTGGGCATGAAAAAAGGCGACCGCCCTATGTGGACGGTCGCCTTTGTTAATTGTTGTGAAGCTTGCCTTAGGCGCGAGTCTTGATCTCCTCCAGCACCTTGGCAACAAACTCGTCGACGCTCATCTGAACGGTCTCGTTGGAGCGATCGCGGACGGAGATGTTGCCGGCCTCGACCTCCTTCTCGCCCAGGATGAGCATGTAGGGCACGCGGTCGATGCTGCGGGCCTCGCGGATCTTGTAGCCGATCTTCTCGTCGCGATCGTCGCAGACCACGCGAATGCCGGCCTCCTCCAGCTTGGCGCACACCTCGTGGGCGTAGTCGCGGCTCTTCTCGGAAACCGGAAGTGCCTTGACCTGCACGGGAGCCAGCCAAGTGGGGAACTTGCCTGCAAAGTGCTCAATCAGAATGCCGATGAAGCGCTCGATGGAGCCAAAGCACACGCGATGCAGCATGATGGGGCGCTTCTTGGTGCCGTCGGCGTCCACGTACTCCAGATCAAAGTTGAGCGGCATCTGGAAGTCGAGCTGCACGGTACCGCACTGCCAGGTACGGCCGAGCGAATCCTCCAGGTGGAAGTCGATCTTGGGACCGTAGAAGGCGCCGTCGCCCTCGTTGACCTCGTAGTCCATGTGCAGCTGCTCCAGAGCGGTGCGCAGGCCCTCCTCGGCGCGCGCCCAGTCCTCGTCCGAACCCATGGAGTCCTCGGGGCGGGTGGAAAGCTCAACGTGATACTTAAAGCCAAACTTTTGGTACACGGAGTCGATGAGGTTGACCACGCCCACTATCTCGTCGGTCAGCTGGTCGGGACGCACAAACAGGTGGGCGTCGTCCTGGTTAAAGCAACGCACGCGGAACAGGCCGTGCAGGGCGCCGCGCAGCTCGTGGCGGTGCACCAGGCCAATCTCGCCGGCGCGAATGGGCAGCTCGCGGTAGGAGTGCGGCTTGGAGGCGTACACCAGCACGCCGCCCGGGCAGTTCATGGGCTTAATGCAGTACTCTTCGTCGTCAATAACGGTGGAATACATGTTGTCCTTGTAGTGGTCCCAGTGGCCCGAGGTCTTCCACAGCTGCTTGTTCATGATGAGCGGCGTGGAGATCTCCACGTAGCCGGCCTTGTGGTGGATCTCGCGCCAGTAGTCCAGCAGCGTGTTCTTAAGGATCATGCCGTTGGGCAGGAAGAACGGGAAGCCGGGGGCCTCGTCGCGCATCATAAAGAGGTCCATCTCGCGGCCGATCTTGCGGTGGTCGCGCTTCTTGGCCTCCTCCAGCATGTGCATGTGCTCGTCGAGCTCTTCCTTGGAGGCAAAGGCGACGCCGTTGATGCGGGTGAGCATCTTGTTGTCCTTGTCGCCCTTCCAGTAGGCGCCCGAGACGCCGGTGAGCTTAAAGGCCTTCAGCGCCTTGGTGTAGCAGATGTGGGGGCCGACGCACATGTCGATGTAGTCGCCCTGCTGGTAGAAGGTAATGCGGGCGTCGTCGTCCAGGTCGCCGATGTGCTCGACCTTGTACTTCTCGCCGCGCTCCTCCATAAGGGCGATCGCCTCGGCGCGGGGCTTCTCGTACACGGTAAACTTGAGGTTCTCCTTGACGATCTTTTTCATCTCGGCCTCGATCGCGGGGAAGTCGTCCTCGCTGATCTTGACGCCCTCGGGCAGGTCGACGTCGTAGTAAAAGCCGTTGTCGGTCGCGGGACCGTAGGCAAAGTCGGCCTGGGGGTACAGGCGCTTGATGGCCTGCGCCATGATGTGCGCGGCAGAGTGGCGGATGACGTGCGTGACCTCGTCCTGCGGGAGCTCGGCCACCGAACCGTCATTGTAGAGTGCCTTCATGGGTATGTTTTCTCCTCTCGGATGCCTGATGCAAGTGCGTGCGATGCGCTCGGCGTTTTTGACTTGCATCATTATAGGCAGGTTGCCTTGGTATACAAGCGCCCGCCGCACCTTAATGGCACGGCGGGCGATTTTCTACGCATGCTTCATCGTGTGGGGGGCGGGGTGCGTGCGGCTTGCGCGTGACGCGCGGTGCCCGTGGCTTACGGCCGACCCGGCGATGGATGCGTTACTGGATGCGAGTTCGGCAGTAGGGGCAGACCTTCCAGTGCGCGTCGAGCGGGCGATGGCAGCTGGGGCACACGTTGCGAACTTGGGTGTCGCACACGGGGCAGACGACAAAGTCCTTCTCGATGGGGGCGCCGCACTGCGGGCAGGTGCCGTACTGGGCAAGCTGGCGCTCACGCAGGGCCATGTCCAGCTCCTGCTCCTCGCGGTCGGCCGCGTAGGAGTGCGGGCGCAGGACCAGGTAGGCGATGAGGCCCACAAACGGGATGAGGGCGATGATGCCCCATGCCACGTAGGCGCTGGCACCGCGGCGGCGAGCGTCGATGAACACATAGACGACCGACAGCACATACAGGGCGATGATAAAGCCAACGAAGGCATAGACGACGCCCATAAGCTGCGGCGACATGAGCTCGGAGATGTACTTGGACATTACGGGTACCTTTCGGAATATTAACAGTACGGTCAAGTTTACCACGGGGTTTGTTTATATGGGACCACGGCTAGGGGCGGGGCTGACGCGGACACAAACATCTCAATCTGAAACAGGTGGGAGCGAAATCCGGTCCTAGATGTTACGGATCGAGACAAACGGAGGACCCGCCAGGCTAACGTCTCAATCTGTAACATCTGGGACCCAAACCCTCGTCTAACTGTTACAGATCGAGACGAACGGTTGCCGTAGTTGTCAGCAGACGAGGTTGTCAACGTTACAGGGTCTCCCCTCGCCTGCCGTTGGCGGGTGTTGCGGGGCTGTTCGCCGCATTGCCGCCGCGCTGAATGTGTGCACACCGTAGGATAGTCTTATTGACATCCTGTCAACTTGTCTTGGAGGCACCATGGCAGAAACGTTTGATATCGCAATTGTGGGCGCGGGCATTACCGGGTGCGCCATCGCGCGACAGCTCGCTCGCTATGACCTGTCCATTTGCGTGGTCGAGGCAGCAAACGATATTGCGCTGGGCGCATCGAAGGCCAACGGCGGCCTGGTGCACGCCGGCTACGATCCGGCGCCGGGCACGGTAAAGGCGCAGGTCAACGCCCGTGGCTGTGAACTGTACGGTACGTGGGCCCAGGAGCTGGGCTTTCCGTTCTGCCGCACCGGGTCGATGGTGTTGGGCTTTAACGACGAGGACCGCGCGCTTCTGGAGCAGCTGCGCAGCAACGGCCATGTCAACGGTGTGCCCGAGCTGTCGATCGTCGGACCCGACCGCATCCACGAACTTGAGCCGCGCGCCAGTGCCGATGCAACGTGCGCGTTGTGGTGCCCCTCGACTGGGTTTGTCGACCCGTTTGAGGTTGCCATCGCCGCGCTGGAGAACGCCGTGGCCAACGGGGTGACGTTTATGCGGTCTGCGCCAGTGGAGGCCATAGAAGTTGCCGGCTCGGATGACGGAGCCGCGCGCTTTACGCTGGCGACCCCCGCTGGCAACGTGCGCTGCCGCTACCTGATCAATGCCGCGGGCAACGGCGCCGCGGACATCTCGCATATGGCCGGTGCCGAGGAGTTTCAGATGGTCTGGCGTCAGGGCAACATCGTGGTGCTGGACAAGGAGCCGCGCGCGCTCATGCCGCTCTACCCCGTGCCGACGCCGGTGTCGAAGGGCGTTATCGTGACGGGCACCGTGCACGGCAACACCGTGATTACCGCCACGGCCGTCGAGCGCGAACCCGGCGACACGCAGACCTATGCGAGCGATGTCAACGCACTGCTGAGCGGCGCGCGAAAGCTGGTGCCCGATCTGGATACGCGTCGCGTGGTGCGCGCATTTGCCGGCGGGCGTCCGGTCATTCAGGGAACGAACGACTTCTTTATTGGACAGTCGGCCGTGGTGCCGGGGCTTTTCCAGGCGGCGGGCATTCAGTCGCCGGGCGTGGCGAGCGCGCCGGCCATTGCCGAGCGCATGGAGCTTGTGATGCGTGAGGCAGGCGTGGAGCTGCACGAGCGGGCGGACTGGAACCCAATTCGCCGCACGCCGGACGACTTTGACCGCGCACCGCTGGCGCGCAAGGAGGAGCTGATCGAGTCCGATCCCGCGTGGGGCCAGATTGTCTGCCGCTGCGAGACGGTGCCCGAGGCCGAGATTGTGGCCGCGATCCGACGCCAACCGGGCGCAGTTTCGGTCGAGGGCGTCAAGCGCCGCTGTCGTGCCGGCATGGGTCGGTGCCAAAGCGGCTTTTGCCAGAGCCGTGTGGTGGCGATTCTTGCCCGAGAGCTGGACTGCAACCCCAGCGAGGTGCTGTTGGAGGATGCCGGTTCTTGGCTGGTCGAGGGACCGCTAAAGGGGGTGCGCTAAGATGGCGAAATTCAAATCGAGCGCGATTGATTGCAGCGTCGTCGAAGCCGTACAAACGCAAGCCTTCGACGTGGTCGTTATCGGCGGCGGACCTGCCGGCATGGCGGCCGCGCTGGCCGCGCATAAGGCAGGCGCACGCGTGGCCATCGTGGAGCGCGAGCGGCACTTGGGCGGCATCCTGCGCCAGTGCATCCACCCCGGCTTTGGACTGTCGCACTTTAAACAGGAACTCACCGGTCCCGAGTACGCGCAGCGCTTTATCGACCAGGTGCACGCAACCGACATTGCGCTGTTCCTGAACAGCATGGTGATTGGGATTGATTCAGGCGAGCCTACGGAAGACACCGCGGTCCATACCGTCACGCTCATGAGCCCCGCCGGCATGTTGCAACTCACCGGACGCGCGGTCGTCCTTGCCATGGGTTGCCGCGAGCGCACCCGCAGCGAGATCAAGATCCCCGGCAGCCGTCCCGCCGGCGTGTTTACAGCCGGCTTGGCGCAGCGATACATCAATATCGAGAACCTCAAACCCGGCTCGCACGCCGTCATTTTGGGCTCGGGCGACATCGGGCTGATCATGGCGCGCCGCTGCACGCTCGAGGGGATTTCGGTCGAGGGCATGTACGAGCTCATGCCGTACGCCAACGGCCTGCGCCGCAACGTAAAGAACTGCCTGGACGATTTTGGCATTCCACTGCATCTGTCGACCACGGTCACGCGTGTGATCGGGCACGACCGCGTGGAGGCCGTCGAGGTCAGCCAAGTAGACGAGCGCCTAGCGCCCATTCCGGGTACCGAGCGCATTGTTCCGTGCGACACGCTGCTGCTATCGGTGGGCTTGATTCCCGAGAACGAGCTTTCGGTTGCCGCGGGCGTGGAGCTGGACCCCCGCACGCGCGGCGCCGTGGTGGACCAGAGCCTGCAGACGGGCGTGCCGGGCATCTTTGCCTGCGGAAACGTGCTGCACGTGCACGACCTGGCCGACAACGTGACGACCGAGTCCGAGAGGGCTGGCGCAGCTGCAGCGGCGTACGCGCTGGGGACAGGCGCGGGCACCGTTCCGGACTGCGAGCTCACGATCTCCCCTGCCGGCATCGCGGGCTACGCGCTGCCGGGACGCATTACGGCTGTGGCACTCACCAAGCTCAATTTCCGCGTGCGCCGGCCAGTCGATGCCGCCTGCGTGAGGATCTTAGCCGACGGCGAGGAACTGTTCGCCGGCAAGGTCCGCGCGTTTAAGCCGAGCGTTATGGAAAGCTTCCCGCTGCCGGCAAAGGTGATTCAACGCGCACTCGACCTGGGTGCCAGCGAGATTGTCCTGTCCGTCAATCCCATCGAGGAGGCATAGACTATGAGCGATAACGTGATCGAAACGCTGCAGTTCAACTGCACGACCTGCCCATCCGAATGCCTCCTGACCGTAGAGGTGGAGCGCGACGTCAATGGCGCCGTGGTGGAAGTGCGATCCGTGGTCGGCAACAACTGCCCGCGCGGCGATAAGTTCGCACATCAGGAGCTCACCTGCCCCATGCGCGTGCTCACCACCACCGTAGCGGTATCCGGCGGCGACGAAGCCCTACTCCCCGTCCGCACGGTCGAGGCAATCCCACTCGAACTCCACGTCCAAGCCATGAACCTCATCCGAGGCCTAGTCGTCAACGCCCCCATCCGCATGGGCGACGTCGTGCTGGAAGACCTCCTCGACACCAACATCAACCTCATCGCCAGCATGGACATCGACCCAGTTTAAGCAGCTAATTTAGGACTCGGCTCTTTTAACTACCCCGCCATCCACCCCGCCCCTCCTCAATTGCGGTGAAATAGTTCCTGATTTCCGCCAAAACCCCGGCATCCAGGAACTATTCCACCGCAACTATCCTTGGAATCGGTATATAGCTTGTGCCCACTTTAGTGCCATTTCAAAACTATGCTGGATTACGGGGCTGATTCGGAGACCCCCATCCATACCGGCAATTTTCGATTTTTGATAAGCCGTCTACCTGCGGTTTTAATTTCGCGATTCTTCTCATGGTCAAGTAATACAGGTCCAGCCCCGTAATCCACCATACTTTAGAAACCAGCCCATTTAGGACGGGCCTCTTATGACTCCTTTTGTCTGCATGCTTGCCGGGCCGACTATGCCAAGGAGTGTCCCGGGGTGCCGGCATAGACGATATGAGCAGGACATAAAAACATTGAGAGCCCCTGCTGCATGA
>NZ_JBCPDH010000052.1:0-1846 GCF_040915545.1 Collinsella aerofaciens
GTGTCGCATCCGGGCAGACATCGAACCATTTGAAATGGTCTAACTTGGATTTGTTTTTCGCAAGGCCGCCGAGAGGCGGCCCCGAGAAATTCCTTTTCCTATATTAAAACCATATGAATCGAACGGAACCGATCAGCGAATGACTGAGAGGACCGGACGGGCTCGAAGCCCATATATTTTGGACGGAGAGTTCGATCCTGGCTCAGGATGAACGCTGGCGGCGCGCCTAACACATGCAAGTCGAACGGCACCCCTCTCCGGAGGGAAGCGAGTGGCGAACGGCTGAGTAACACGTGGAGAACCTGCCCCCTCCCCCGGGATAGCCGCCCGAAAGGACGGGTAATACCGGATACCCCGGGGTGCCGCATGGCGCCCCGGCTAAAGCCCCGACGGGAGGGGATGGCTCCGCGGCCCATCAGGTAGACGGCGGGGTGACGGCCCACCGTGCCGACAACGGGTAGCCGGGTTGAGAGACCGACCGGCCAGATTGGGACTGAGACACGGCCCAGACTCCTACGGGAGGCAGCAGTGGGGAATCTTGCGCAATGGGGGGAACCCTGACGCAGCGACGCCGCGTGCGGGACGGAGGCCTTCGGGTCGTAAACCGCTTTCAGCAGGGAAGAGTCAAGACTGTACCTGCAGAAGAAGCCCCGGCTAACTACGTGCCAGCAGCCGCGGTAATACGTAGGGGGCGAGCGTTATCCGGATTCATTGGGCGTAAAGCGCGCGTAGGCGGCCCGGCAGGCCGGGGGTCGAAGCGGGGGGCTCAACCCCCCGAAGCCCCCGGAACCTCCGCGGCTTGGGTCCGGTAGGGGAGGGTGGAACACCCGGTGTAGCGGTGGAATGCGCAGATATCGGGTGGAACACCGGTGGCGAAGGCGGCCCTCTGGGCCGAGACCGACGCTGAGGCGCGAAAGCTGGGGGAGCGAACAGGATTAGATACCCTGGTAGTCCCAGCCGTAAACGATGGACGCTAGGTGTGGGGGGACGATCCCCCCGTGCCGCAGCCAACGCATTAAGCGTCCCGCCTGGGGAGTACGGCCGCAAGGCTAAAACTCAAAGGAATTGACGGGGGCCCGCACAAGCAGCGGAGCATGTGGCTTAATTCGAAGCAACGCGAAGAACCTTACCAGGGCTTGACATATGGGTGAAGCGGGGGAGACCCCGTGGCCGAGAGGAGCCCATACAGGTGGTGCATGGCTGTCGTCAGCTCGTGTCGTGAGATGTTGGGTTAAGTCCCGCAACGAGCGCAACCCCCGCCGCGTGTTGCCATCGGGTGATGCCGGGAACCCACGCGGGACCGCCGCCGTCAAGGCGGAGGAGGGCGGGGACGACGTCAAGTCATCATGCCCCTTATGCCCTGGGCTGCACACGTGCTACAATGGCCGGTACAGAGGGATGCCACCCCGCGAGGGGGAGCGGATCCCGGAAAGCCGGCCCCAGTTCGGATTGGGGGCTGCAACCCGCCCCCATGAAGTCGGAGTTGCTAGTAATCGCGGATCAGCATGCCGCGGTGAATGCGTTCCCGGGCCTTGTACACACCGCCCGTCACACCACCCGAGTCGTCTGCACCCGAAGTCGCCGGCCCAACCGAGAGGGGGGAGGCGCCGAAGGTGTGGAGGGTGAGGGGGGTGAAGTCGTAACAAGGTAGCCGTACCGGAAGGTGCGGCTGGATCACCTCCTTTCTAGGGAGACACATTCTTAGAGAGATCAACTTAACTCGAATAGAGGGCAGGAGCCCGTCCGGTAGATGTCCCGCCACGGATGATTCCCCGCAGCACCCGGTCCCCGGGGTCGCACCCGCGTACCTTGAGAGCCGCATAGCGATAGGAGAGAGATGGAAGAG
>NZ_JBCPDH010000052.1:1940-5066 GCF_040915545.1 Collinsella aerofaciens
ACGTAAGAATGATAGCAATCATTCATCCGATCCAAACAAGAAGAATTCACTTATATATGAGTGAGGAGCATCTGATCGCGAGCACAGTACAACTGCTGTGCCGCGGTATGAGATACCCGAATTGCGACATACGAGCGCTATTCATGATATCGATTAATTAACTTTAGCGACACGTGGATATCCCGCGGGCCCGATGCGGTCCCGCAAGATACCACGGGCGCACGGCGGATGCCTTGGCACAGGGAGCCGATGAAGGACGCGGCAAGCTGCGATAATCCCCGGCGAGGAGCACACATCCTTCGACCCGGGGGTCTCCGAATGGGCGAACCCATGCACAGCAGTGTGCATATCCCCCCGCTGAACGCATAGGCGGGGGGAGGACAACCCGGGGAACTGAAACATCTAAGTACCCGGAGGAGAGGAAATCAATCTCGAGACTCCCCGAGTAGCGGCGAGCGAAAGGGGACCGATGGCCAAACCGTCGAGCGGGCATACCCGGCAGGGGTTCCGCCGACGGGGTTGCAGGGCCGCGCATCCGGGGGCTGCCGCCCCCGGGCGCAGGTCCGGCTGGGGAGCGGAACGGCATGGGAGGGCCGGCCGCAGCGGGTGACAGCCCCGTACGCGAACCCAGACCGGACGGCGCGACGCGGTCCCTGAGTAGGGCCGGGCACGTGAAACCCGGTCCGAACCTGGGTGGACCACCATCCAAGCCTGAGTACTACCCTGTGACCGATAGCGCACCAGTACCGTGAGGGAAAGGTGAAAAGCACCCCGGGAGGGGAGTGAAACAGTACCTGAAACCGTGCGCCCACGAGCAGTCGGAGCACCTTTATGGTGTGACGGCGTGCCTTTTGTAGAATGAGCCAGCGAGTCGCTGGCGCGGGGCGAGGTTAACCGAAAGGGAGCCGGAGCGAAAGCGAGCCTTAACAGGGCGACTTGAGTCCCGCGCCGCGGACGCGAAGCCGGGTGAGCTATCCGTGGGCAGGCTGAAGCGGGGGTAAGACCCCGTGGAGGGCCGAACGCACGTCGGTTGAAAACGGCGGCGATGACCTGCGGATAGGGGTGAAAGGCCAATCAAACCCGGAGATATCTCGTTCTCCCCGAAATAGCTTTAGGGCTAGCGTCGCGCGTTCACCGCCGGAGGTAGAGCACCGGATGGACGAGGGGGCTTCGCCGCCTACCGAATCCAACCGAACTCCGAATGCCGGCGGCCCAGAGCGCGGCAGTCAGAGCATGTGGGCTAAGCTGTGTGCTCGAGAGGGAAACAGCCCGGACCGCCCGCTAAGGTCCCCAAGTTCCAGCCGAGTGGCAAAGGATGTGCGTCCGCCCAGACAACCAGGATGTTGGCTTAGAAGCAGCCATCCATTCAAAGAGTGCGTAACAGCTCACTGGTCGAGTGGACATGCGCCGACAATACACGGGGCTAAGCTGGACACCGAAGCGGCGGGATTTTAATTCATTAGAATCGGTAGGGGAGCTTCCCATGGGCGGAGAAGCCGGAGGGCGACCGACGGTGGAGCGCATGGGAGTGAGAATGCTGGCATGAGTAGCGAGAGACGAGAGAGTAACTCGTCCGCCGTGAACCCGAGGTTTCCTGGGCAAGGCTAATCCTCCCAGGGTCAGTCGGGGGCTAAGGCGAGGCCGGTAGGCGTAGCCGACGCGCAGCAGGCAGACATTCCTGCACCGCGCACGCGGCGCTACGACCGACGGGGCGACGGATGGGGGTGGCTCGGCGGGGTTCTGGACGTCCCCGTGATGGAGCGCGGCCCGCGGACCAGGGAAATCCGGTCCGCACGAGGGCGAGGCTCCGGACGAAGCGACTGAGCGAAGCGAGTGAGCCCGAGGTCCCTAGAAAAACCCCTAGGCAGGCGCGTGCGCGCCCGTACCGCAAACCGACACAGGTGGGTGGGTAGAACATACCGAGGCGATCGGGTCAACCATGGTCAAGGAACTCGGCACAATGGCCCCGTAACTTCGGGAGAAGGGGTGCCCGCGCGTACGTGAACCGGCTCGCCCGGGGAGCGGAGGCGGGCCGCAGTGGAGAGGCCCAAGCGACTGTTTACCAAAAACACAGGACTCTGCAGAAGCCGCAAGGCGACGTATAGGGTCTGACGCCTGCCCGGTGCCGGAAGGTCACGCGGAGGAGTTAGCCATTTCGGCGAAGCCCCGAAGCCAAGCCCCGGTAAACGGCGGCCGTAACTATAACGGTCCTAAGGTAGCGAAATTCCTTGTCGGGTAAGTTCCGACCTGCACGAAAGGCGCAACGACTTGGGCGCTGTCTCGACCATGGACCCGGTGAAATTGCACTGGTCGTGAAGATGCGACTTACCCGCGGAAGGACGGAAAGACCCCGTGAACCTTCACTGCAGCTTGGCATTGGCCGCTGGTCCCGCGTGTAGAGGATAGGCAGGAGGCTAAGATCCGGAGGCGCCAGCCCCCGGGGAGCCGCCCTTGGAATACTGCCCTCGCGCGACCGGCGTCCTAACCCGAGGCCGTCAACCGGCTCGGGGACCGTGCCAGGCGGGCAGTTTGACTGGGGCGGTCGCCTCCTAAAGGGTAACGGAGGCGCGCGAAGGTCCGCTCGGGACGGTCGGCAACCGTCCTTTTGAATGCAAGAGTACAAGCGGGCTTGACTGCGAGGCCCACAAGCCGAGCAGGTGCGAAAGCAGGCTCTAGTGATCCGGCGGCCCCGAGTGGGTGGGCCGTCGCTCAACGGATAAAAGGTACTCCGGGGATAACAGGCTGATCTTGCCCAAGAGTCCACATCGACGGCAAGGTTTGGCACCTCGATGTCGGCTCATCGCATCCTGGGGCTGGAGCAGGTCCCAAGGGTACGGCTGTTCGCCGTTTAAAGCGGTACGCGAGCTGGGTTCAGAACGTCGTGAGACAGTTCGGTCCCTATCCTCCGTGGGCGCAGGAGAATCGATGGAGGCTGCCCCCAGTACGAGAGGACCGGGGTGGACGCACCTCCGGTGAACCGGTTGTCGACCAACGGCACGGCCGGGTAGCCGCGTGCGGCGCGGATAACCGCTGAAGGCATCTAAGCGGGAAGCCGTTCCAGGGATTAGTTCTCCTTCCGGTAAGGGCCCAGGTAGACTACCTGGTCGATAGACGGCAGGTGCAAGG
>NZ_JBCPDH010000053.1:0-5048 GCF_040915545.1 Collinsella aerofaciens
AACCGTATTCCAGATTCTAGGACGCCGGGCCGACTCGCTTCGGATGGGGCTCTACACCAACTTTCTCGACACTACCTGAAGAAAAAACCCAGCGCAATACTATAAAAGAGAACCGTGCCTTCGATTGAAGCTATCTGTTTAACAGCTTGTTTAATGGAGTATCCGGCTTTCCCCGCAACAAACCAGATTGTTATGGCAACAAAGCAGCCGACCGCAGTTCTTCCAATTGGATAGAAAAAGATATTGTAGAAAAACCTAGTAAACGAACCAGGAAAAACGGAAACAGAATCAGCGTTGTGAACAACAAAATGATGAGCCATTACCGTCCACATAAGGACAATGCGAAGAAATTCGATACGGGAATCTCGTATTTTTACCAAAATGCCACCAAGTAAAAACAAAACCTAATAATACCTTGACCTAGAACCGTTCGAGAATCTCCTCGGCATTCTCTCGCAGATAGATATCTAGGTCCGGCAGGGCAAACTGCACGTAGCCTCTCTGTGGCGCCTGAATAACCTCTCTCTGAGAAGTTTGACTCTGGTGGGGCTGCGAATAGAAAGTTGGACTGCGGGATGGTCGGGACTTGAGGTTAGCATGCGCTATTAGCGCCGGGCGATCTAGCCACTAATAGTCAAACGATTTTGACCAATCCCGGTCACCGAACGATGGCCGCCGTGCCTCCCCGCCGCCGCTACGCCGTTGGTGCCAACACCGGCGTTAGGAGAGCCATTGAGGTGAACAAGAGACAAGATGACCTACAGGAGATTATAGATGCGACGCTCCGGGAAATGGCCGCGGAGGGGGGCGACGGGTTCGACCCATTGGCAGTTTAGCCCCCGCTGCAAATTGACCATTTGTGCTGGCTGCATTCTATTTTTCCTTCTTTTTTAAGTACTTGACTATATGTAGACCAGTCCTTATCCGTAATACCAAGTTCATCTTTAATTTTTCGCTTTGTATTAATGCCATCGCTAATTGCTGCGAGGATTTTCTCTTCGATATCAACCGTTTTTCCAGGTCCCTTTTGTATGGTATTAATCGCCAAGACCAATGAATTAAGCCTAATGACGCCTCGCGCTGTCAAATCAAATTCCTTACCATCGGATGTAACGGTTCCATCCTCAAAAATAAACACAAAACGCTCTAATGTGTCGGTTTTAAATGCAAAACGACCATGCGCGAGAGCATTTCTTATGTGATAAAACAAACTCATGTATTTGCTCGTATTGCCCTTCGAATTAACTTTCACAAACGCCATGCGCTGATCATCAACATTTTCGTAAAAATACTCATCTAAGTTTAGCTTTTTGCAGGTGCCCTCTAATTCTTTCTTGCTTCTTACCGCAAGCATCACATCGACATCCCTGCGACTAAATATAGCTTGATTTAGAGAAGTCTTTAAGCTTCGAATCCCTACCCAAGGGGCGGGCGCCCATTTATCAATCTCATTATTATTACGATTACTCTGACCAGGGCAGGGAGACTCAATCAGGAAAAAATGAACTACACGCATCCAATTAGAGTCTTCCAGAACCTGTTGCGGCAGGGGCTCGTTTAACCATGAAGTTCGAAGTATTGCCATGTCTACCTCCAGCTACAGCTTTGTAATCAACATCCCAATGCATTTCTCGACATTAGCAAAAATACTCCCGTACGAAAGGCTTCTTAAGAGTCTCAAGCATTTCAATCTGTCGTTTCATGTCAAATCGCATCTTTATATTCCTATCGTAAGTTATATCGAGAATTATCGGTTTATATAAACATGTATAAGCTTATCGCGGAATATCGTTTGTTTCGACCCGCTAAATCCAACATATAGAGACAGGCAATTACCGCAGGATAGAAAGCTGTTACACCCGTAAAAGTCATCGGTTCGTTCTAACAGACATGTTGATTGACCCATTACCCACTGCTTGAGGGAAATCGACCCCAACATGGTAAAGTAGTCGCAACAGGCAACCATGGAGGAACAATGCTCAGCATTCACTACGGCGACAGAGACGATGTGATTTATGACACGTCAACATTCTTTGATTACAGCTATTCTCCCTCTTGGCTGCAAGATCCCCTGTCACAGCGCATTATCAAATCTATTGATAGTGGCACTGTTCTTGGCGCAAACGCAATTGACACCAAGGTGCTTGGCGTTATTCCGCCAGAGAAACTATCAACGGGCACCAAAACACTTCTACTGATGCTCTTTATGCCTCAAAACCTCTACAACGCCTCAACCTGCGGAGATAATTGCGCCTATTGGATCTTGCGCATCGCCTCCAAACATGACATCACCATCAACCTCTACCATATGATGGATTTTGGCAAAGCGCGTTTTACAGCCCGTGTCATCAATTCCGGACAGATTGTTCATACCATGGATGAGCTTGTCCTTATCTCGGCAAAATGTCTGAGGGAGGCTCGAGCATGAGAGGGGAATACCAGCTGACCGTAAGGACCAATAAAGTTCAGGTCAAACTCACCATTCGCCGAAACCTCACCATCATCCAAGGCAAAAGCGCAACAGGCAAAACCACCCTGTAAGACAGCCTCCGTGCATACGAAAACCTGGGAGCCCAAAGCGGGATTATCGTTAATTGCGCAGCCCCCTGCCGCGTCATCGGCGGCAAAGATTGGGAAGCGCAACTCGGCCGCATCGATAACAGCATCGTGTTTGTGGACGATACGCAAAAATTCGTAAGGAGCCATGCATTCCAGCATGCAGCTCGACACAGTTCCAACTACTACGTCATCGTCGCGAGGGACGAATTGCCCCAGCTCCCCTATAGCGTGAATGAGATCTATGGCCTCAAAAACACCAACAGGGCCACAACAAAATATCCTGTCTACACACGCACGTACACTTCTATCTACCGCATTTACGGAGACGAGCTCTACGATGGAGATCGGCCAGAAGAAGTCATCGTCGAAGACAGCAATGCCGGCTATGAGTTCTTTAAAGTCCTGTGCGCCAAAAGTAAAATTCGCTGCGTAAGTGCCGGTGGCAAATCAAACATATACGAAACCGCTCTGAGCTCCCCAGCCCAAAAATTGCTCGTAATTGCAGATGGGGCCGCTTTTGGGCCCGAGATGCCCTATGTCTATTCGCTCAGAAGATTTAAGGAGATCGAGCTCTTTTTGCCGGAATCGTTTGAATGGCTTGTGCTGAGATCGGGAATCTTCAACGATGTCGAAACGCAAGACATGCTCCTTCATCCTGCCGATTTCATCGACTGCGAGAAGTTCTTCAGTTGGGAACAGTTCTTTACTAAACAGCTAAGGGAACTGACCAGAGACAGCTACCTAGCCTATAGAAAAGAAGCTCTCAATCCCGCCTACCTACAGCAACATGAGCTCAACACGATTGCTGAATCGCTACCCAAACTCGGAATCACTCCGCGCTAGATCGAGAAATACTCGCCCTCAGCGGATAAGTTCGGCCCCAACCACGGATCGCCCGTCAAGAAGAACTCCGGCCAGCGCTGAATGAACAGTGCCTGTTCACGTTTCCAGCGGCGCAGCTTTTCCTCGTTGGCCTCTTCCCTGCCGCGTGAGGTGAACTCGTAGTGGTACAGCTCGGCATAGGGCGTAAAGATGGTGCGGAAGCCCGCCTCCCCCTGGCGCCAAATGCCTCGACCGCGAAGCTGTCCAATTCAAGATGGTCGGCATCGGTCCAGGCTCGGAAGCCTCTGAGACGCCCGACTCGTAGTACGTGACCTTGTCTATAAACAGGCTTTCCGCACTCACAGCATAAGAAGGCCCGTGCAACAAAACACAAAGGTAGGCCAGAGCAACAAGCAGGATGCAACGGCGATGATGGCCCAACAAGACAACAGGCATGAGTGCGCCGATCTACACGGCAAGCCAATAAACAGGGTTGGGAAATGCCTGGTGGCAGTACTCATCAGCGTATTAAGATCAAATCCTAGCCCAGACTCATAACAGATCGAATCCCTGCAACAGCGGGAAAAGTCGACGTAAATCGTTTAAGTATGCGGCAAGCGGAGAGAGTGTATGGGCGCTCGCACGCGTCTTTGAATCTTCTAATGAGCAAGAAGAGAGGGATCTAGGAGAGACCTAATAGTTCTTGGAAGCTGGGAATCATCGAACTCACCATCTTTAAACAAGAGGGAATCATATAGCTTCTTATCGTTCTGTCTCGAAAAGATATGAGTGACCAGATGCGCATCGTGGGCCTTTGAAAAACAATCTTCGTCCCTTAAAGATTCAGCAATATAACAACCGCCCCTATAGTTCATGAGTAAGGAAAAGTTTAAGTCTGTTGTTCCAAACTTATAGCACTGCGATTTTGTTGATATGTCTTCGAGCATAAAGCACGCGGAGGTTGCAAAAGAGGCAAGCTGAACAATATGGTTGACTTTTCTGCGACACAGAGCGTAGGGATGGCGATTCGAAAAGTCGATCTGCGACGCAGCAAGTTTTCCTCTGGATGCCAATTTGAAAAACTGCTTAGCCGACAAATGACTATCTACGCCAGTTAAATGCTTGAAATTTTCGGCCTTATAAATAACTTCGATATACCTGTCATCGAAAACGTACATGAATGACTTTCCGACAAGAAAACCGCGATAAAGTTTTGCTGCCTGATTAATTTCCGCAACTATCGCCTTCCGATCTTCAGCCCTACCCATACTACCCCAATCAAAAAAGCCGGGATAACCCCGGCTGATAATCAAAGAGGCGGTTTTCTGCTGGCTGTCAGCCGCGGCATCCTCACGGAAACCTAGTTGTCGCCGGAATTATAGTCCCCGGCGCGGACTCACCTTATCTCCCCGGTGCGGGCTCGATATCCTCTCGGATATCTAATCGTCTTGGACTTTTTACCTGCCCAAGCACAGTACAGCTTTTACGTGCCGCCACACGGAGCTTAGCTCAAGATTATTATCTATAACTCAAGCCACTAAAGCAAGCTACGCACGGGCATGGTCAAATTAAATTCAAACCTTGGTCATCAACCTTGATTCTCATTTTCATTGCAACAGCCTCAGGACTCAGCGCAACGCGTTGCGCTGAGTCCGGAGGCGCGAATC
>NZ_JBCPDH010000054.1:0-4813 GCF_040915545.1 Collinsella aerofaciens
GGCTTGGCGTCAGCATGCCGCGATTCGGTCGCACGGAGAGCATTTCCCAGTTGACAAAACTATAGGAACACCCCCCGTTTTTATCGTAACAGCTGATTCTAGGGACGCTTCAAAAAGTCAACCGAGGGTTTTGTCCCGTCAAGACGCCGAACGAGAATTACGTACCGCCAAGAGCCTCAAAACACGCCCCTCGCGGAACAGAATCCTCACTCGATTTCCATGCAGAGTAAAAACGTCAATCAATCATCCTCCGCAACGTCTATCCACCAAAAAGGCCGCCCCACGTGGAGCGGCCTTTGCTCGCAGCTTTTTACTGATAGTTACTCAAAAATTATTCCAACACATCCACAGAAGAGCAGCGAATCGTATTTTTCTTTCGGGAATCGAGAAAATAGCCTACCTTGACTTTAGACCCAACGCTCACGGGGCTATCGCTTACATAGCGCGTATGTTCTGAATCAACCAGAATGGTCAGACGATCAGACCCGTCGTTATATGGATCTTCGCTTTCGACCGACATGGTAAAATCGCCAGAGCTGTCAACGTTCAACACCAATCCGCTCACGAACCACAAATGTGAATAGTCACCTCCGCTATCTTTTTGGCAACGCTCCACTTTTAGAAATAGCGCAGAGAATGCGAACACGGCAACTGATATAGCGATGAAAACCTTAACGCCACTCCCCTTGCCATAAAATACAAATTTATTCGCCAAAGAAAAATACCCCTGCCTTATCCGTGTAATTAGCATAGTACTACGTTAACGTGCTCATGGCTGTGGGTTGGTTTAACCTACAGTCATGCTAAAGTTGCCAAAAGGGGTACAAAGGCCAATACGTTTGCACAGTGCCGGCACAGCGACCTAGCATCGTATGCACCGGCGGGATCATTGCTGGCCTGCAAGGAGAGCATGTCCACGCGCTCATGGTCGCCGGAGGCCTCGTGATGCAGCACGCGCCGAGCGGCGACTGGAAGCGCGTCGATTGGGATGCGCTTGCCGCCTGGCTCGACAGATACGGGTGCAAGGTCGCTAAATGCGAGACGGAGACCCTTCCGACCGCCGACGCGGCGAGTGGGAACGCAAGGGTAAAAATGCATCGTCGCTGAACCAGTGAGTCAGTATTCTTTAGTTGGATGATGGATATTGAAATTAATTAGCGAGATAATGTGCATATCTCATAATGTATGCGTTGCACCATGAGAGAGGGGCCTGTCATGAGCTGGAAACCGAGAAAATGCGTTATCGCCGGTCTCGTGACAACCGGTCCTGGCGGCGGCTTGTTTGCAACCGCAATGACATCGTACCGACTTTTCACTTACATGTTCTAAAAGGCGGTTGCCATGCTGTCGCAAAATCAATCGAGATACTTGGTCACAATCGGCTTTGCCCTGCTTGCATTACTCTTTGCTAGCGACCTTTTGCTGAAACCGCCCAAGGAACTCGCTTTGCTTGCCATAGACTGCATTTCCGCCCTTTACTTTACGGCAACCCTATTCGTCGGACTAAAGGAGAGGAAAAAAGGCGCAGTCGTTGCGTCCGCCGTAGGCGTGATCACAGCCATTGCCTCATTCTTTATCTGACACATTGGTGATCTAGGGGCGATATCGTAGGAATACGACCGGGAGAGCCAGGACCAGATTGCCCGGGTTGCCCGGTCGGCTCGCGCGACGGCGCGGCGGTTCGACAGAAAGCTCTCCGGACTTCACGCCGTTTCTGATCGCATTGTAGACAGCCAACTCGTCTTCGCAGTCGGCGAGCACGCGGTGTGCGTCGTCGTTTTGGATGTACAGTAAATCTCGAAGGTCCTCCATGCACCAGCGTCCGAGATCTGGCCATGCGCGTCGCGCGAGCTGATAAGTGTCGATCGCGATGTTGTAGTTAAAGTCCAGTCCAAAGCCGTCCCAGGCAGAACGGCATTGTTTCCTTGATTATCAACTTCATCCGGACACTTCCCGCATTCATCCGTGTGTGTACGGATGAATGCGGGGTTCGATACCCCGGCGGCCTGATCGGCAGACCGCCGGGAGTTCTCACTCCTCGATAAAAGCCGGCACTCGGTTAGTCCTGCGCATCTTGAAATCGCCAGTCTCGTGGGAGACGTAGAGAATGCCGTCCATCCCGTCTCGTGATGCATACGACAGGTGAACTGAACCGCAATCCGATCCATCATTGTCGAGAAGATCGAACGAATTCGGGTCGCTCGTTGCGGCCAAACGACCACTCAGACAAGAGCCATCGTCATTACAGATTTGCCATTCCATGTCTTCGCCTGCAAGAATCGCCATAGACGGCCTGGTCGCGCCATCGTTGACATACATCCCGTCTATGCCAAAACCGTTTTCAGCGCCATCGATGAACGACTGCTCGGACCTATACCTCGCAAATGATGCACATAGCACCATTGCAAGACAAAGTGCAGAGCCAACAATCGCTATCTTTGCATAGCTCTTGCCTATCATGTCATTCACCTCCCTCGTATGTATCGAGGTATTCCTGCTTGAGCGTCTGCGAGGACGACTTGATCTTTTCCACGAGCGTGCCGGCCTCGATGAAGTAGAACGAGTTGGTAAGGTCTGCCAGGTCGTCGAGCAGATGGCTTGAGATGAGCACGCTGCGTCCCCGCGCCACTTCGCTGCGCATCGCGTCGCAGGAGGTTTTCCGTTTTCCCGGATCGAGGCCGTTCAGCGGTTCATCGAGGATGAGGTACGGGCAACCGGTCGCTATCGCCATGGCAAGCTTTACCTGCTGCTTCATTCCTGTCGAGAGTTTACGGGTCGGCTTGTCGAGATATGGGGAGATTCCGAGGGAGTTGCAGAGCGAGTCGATGTCGGCGGCCGATTTCCACGCCTCCCTAACGAAAGAGAGGTGCTCGCGGGCCGATAGCGTGGGGTAGAGATCCGCGCCGCCTGAAGAGCTCAGGTAGACGAGTTCTGCGAATTCGGCTGATCGACGTTGGTAGATTCCGTCTGCCAACAGGCTTCCCGAGCGGATGCGGGTGGGAAATTGGCCCGACAGCGCTTCAAGAAGGGTGGTTTTCCCCGAGCCGTTGGGAGCGACGAGCCCCGCCGCCGTTCCCGGGCCCAAGGAAAGCGACCCGATCGAAAGTATCGTCGTGCTCCCGTATCCCACGCTCACGTCCAGGAGCTCAAGCCCATGGTGCTTTTTAGCGGGTCCAGCCTGTTTGGGCGAACGCGTCACAACGGCGCCGACCGCGAAAAGGACCGCGACGTACACCAGGGCCACGGCAAGCATCGATGCGCCGCCCGAACCGGAGCCAATGAATTCTGTCGGGAAGCATCCCACGTAACCCGTTGCCTCGATAGGCGAGAACACGGCCAGCGGCAGGAGCTCGAGCGCGGCATTATGCCCCAGTGCCGAATCGGACAATAACGGGAATGCCGGGGCCGCGACAAGCAGCGCGGAGGCAAGGGGGCCCGCGAGGACGCGCCTCGTTGCGGTCGATAGGACGACGGAGCAAACGGATATCAAGGTTCCGCCCGCAAGCAGCGCGAGAAGCAGGGTCGTGAAGACGTCTCCCGCGGTCGTGGTGGCAAGCGCGCCGTCATGGAAGAAGGCGATCGGGTACCCGATTTGCCCGAAGCCGTTTAGGGCCAAGGCGTAAATGCCCCCGGGCGCAAGGCCGGCGAGGAGCATCGCGGTCCCCGCGCCGATTATCGAAAACACGGTCTGGATAAGGCGCCGGAATTTGGGCGCGGGCGCCTTCGCCGCCAGGGTCCCGGGCCTTGTGGCGCCGAGCACGAGTATCGACGAGAGAAGGAAGGGGATGAAGGGAAGGAAGGACGGCGCCTGGGCAATGGCGTAGGGCAGGAAGGAGAGGAACGGCAGGTCGTTTGCGGAGGCCGGGATATCCGCGATGCCGGAGCTGCTCAGGGCACGGCAATACGCGAGGTCTGCGTCATTGGTCTCCTGGTCCCCCACGATGGACCCGGATTGGAAGCCCTCGTCCATGAGCGCGTAGTAGCTCTCGGCAGAGTCGAGAAAGGCGGCGTCGGTTTGAGCGGCGAGGGCGGCGTTCGCGTATCTTGCAAGCTCAGCGTCATCTTGCTGCTCTGGCGATAGGTCTGTGCCGCTGGCCTGGGGCGCGCGCGTATTGAATGCGTCGACAAAGCCCTGCATGCCCTGCTTCATAAAGAAGGGCCCGTAGATGGGTGAATTGAACGCAATGGGGACGGAAAAGGCTGCAGCGAGAACGAGCGTACAAATCCATACGGCCTTGTCTCTTAGGATTAGTTTGAGAAGAAGTCGACAGTACATTTAGAAGCACCTACATTCCTCAAAGCATCGTTAGATTAATGATGACAGACCGAATGGAGATGCGTGCGACGGGGGCGAGGCGAATGGCTGAGCGGTATCGATATGCGGGTTCAACGGTATTATATTGACCACATAGCTCCTGAATCCGCAGTTGATTAGAAACAGAAGGGCCCACCTGCGGGAACCCAGAGAGACGACGATTCGGGGCTCCCACCCCCGTTGATTAAGTCATTGGCTGCACCGCGCTCCTCGAAGCCGAAAATATGCTTTCTGGACAGACCGCGCTGCGCTGGTAAAATTTGCAAATGCGGAAATGCGCTACTTGCGCTATCTGCGCGTGTTTTAACAAATTAAGCACAGGTCAGGGTCATTCTGACCTCGCTGGGGGTCAAGGGGTCGCTGGTTCGAATCCAGTCGTCCTGCCCAGAAGTTTACAGGTCAGGCACCTAGTGCCTGACCTTTTTAATATGAGAAAGCCATTGTCAATAGGCGTGTTTGTTCGAGCCCGGTTTTAAACCGGGCTTTTTCGTTTCCCGT
>NZ_JBCPDH010000055.1:0-4413 GCF_040915545.1 Collinsella aerofaciens
TCGTAGAGCGCCTTGCCGTCCTCGAGGTAGCCCTCCTGGTCGAAATGCATGATCTCGATCTTCTCGGTTTCCTTCATGGTCTGTCCTTTCTGTTTTGCACGCGACTATATACATCGCGTTTCTTTTCGATACCAATTATAGACATACACCTAATGTATTTTTAATACCACTTTTCACTCTGCTCCGATCCTCGGTGAACGGTCGAAATTCTCTGGTGAGTGGTATTAAATTAGAATTTGATGTATAGCTAATGCCTCTGGCGCCTCCCTTGTGTGACAAAGAACAGCGTTCCCACCAGCGCAATAATGGTCGATGCCCCAAACAGTACCGTCTGGACGCCCAAAGCCTCCGCCAAGAACGGAGCCGCCAGCAGCGGCACCACACCGGCGCTCATCAGGCCAAAACGCACAAAGCCGGTAATGCGCCCCAGGTATTTGATGTCGGCGCGCTCCTGAATCAAGATCATCTGCAGCGGTTCCAGGAACCCCCAGGCCAGACCGTTAATCGCCTGACCGACTATCGCGACCCCCAGCATATCGGTGCCCACGTACACCATGGACCCAATACCCACGGCCATGAGCGCGCCGAGCAGCAATCGCAGGTTGACATGGCGAGCAGAAAGCTTGGTCAGGACGAACGCGCCCACCGAGGAAGTGAGGCCCACAACCGAGGACAGCCAGCCCAGCCAGACTATATCCACGTTGAGCACATCGCGGTAGAAGAGCGACTCCAGCGAATCGAACGCGCCAAACGCAAAGAAGCCCAAAAAGCCCGAGATAAAGATGAGGCGCAGGTCGTGATCGCGAAACGTAAGTCGCGCACCCTCGGCCATACCACCCAGAATGCCACCTGCTGGCTTCTCCCCTTTTGCAGGGACAACGCACTCATGGCAGCCCAAAGAAAGCACGGCAGCCACGCCCATCATGCCTGCCATGAGCAGATAGACCGATTGCGTGGCAAAGCAGCTCACGATGGCACCACCCAGCAGCGGGCCGGCGGTATAGGCGATATTGCTGTAGAACACCATGAGGCCGTTCACACGGGTACGGCCCTCAGTGGTCGACTCAAGATATCCCGGAAACGCATGCGTGCAGGTGTTGATAAAGCCGCCCGCAAGTCCCAAGACGCACGCGGCAAACACAAGCCCGGGAACAGACAGCGGCGCCAAGCCAATGCCGAGCGATAGCACAGCCGTAATCATGCACGTCGCAAACGATGTCCGGCGCGGCCCAAAGCGGTCGACGACCGATCCCGACACCATATTGCCCACCGACGTCGCCAGGTTGCGCACGAGCGTAATGGCAGCAACCAAAAAGGCCGTGCCAGCCAGATCATACGTGGCCGCACCGATAAGCCCCAAAAAGTAGACCGCGTTGTTGGCGCACCACTGCAGGGACTCAATAAGAATCAGCCTGACCTCTGCCGGCGTCAGGCGCATTGCTTCGCGATCCTTCGCGAACATACGAACTCCTTCTATACAAAAAGGGGATGGAGGGCATAGGCCCGCTCCATCCCCTTTCTAGGTTGCAACGAAAATCTATGCAGCCGGGCCCTTACGCCAGCACGCCGAAGAACGCGCCGACGATGCCCACGACCATGGTGGCCACGATCAGCACCATGGGGTTGATCTTCTTGGACAGAAGCCAGTAGTACAGCCAGAAGGCGAGCATGCCGAGCATGCCGGGCATGATGCCGTCCAGGATGTCCTGGAGGGTCTGGGCGTCCTTGCCCGAGCCGATGGCCACCGGGATGCTGGCCCAGAACATGTCCTTGCACATGGCGCCCACGACCATGACGCCCACGATTCCCACGCAGGTCATGATCTTTTGCATGAGGCCGGTCCTCTGGGCCTCGTCCAGGAAGCCCACGCCCAGCTCGTAGCCCTTGACGGCGCCCCAGACGCGCAGCGCGAAGCCGGGGACGTTGTAGATGAGCAGGAAGGCGATGGGGCCGAAGGGGTTGCCGGCCTGGCACAGGCTGATGCCCACCGCGGCGGCGACCACGCGCAGCGTCGACAGGAAGATGGAGTCGCCGATGCCGGACAGCGGGCCCATGAGGGCGGCCTTGACGTCGTTGACGCTCTCGGGCTCGATCTCGCCGCGGGCGACCTTCTCCTCCATGGCCATCGCGATGCCGCCGACGAACGGGGCGAACTGGACGGTGATGTTGAAGAACGCGCAGTGGCGGTGCAGGGCCTCGGCGTAGTCGTCGGGGCGGCCGGCGTAGATCTTCTTGAGCATGTTGGCGACCATCAGGCAGAAGGCGATGTTCATCTGCTTGTAGTAGGTCCAGGAGAACTCCATGCCCAGGGCGCCGGTGTTGACGGCGCTCTTGATGAGGTCGGAGCGCGTGATCTTGTTCTCGGGACTAGAAGTCATCGTCCTCATCCCCTTCCGCGGAGAGCTGGGGCTGGGCTCCGCCCAGGCCGAGCAGGTCGAACTTGTCGATGCCGATGATGATGGCGATCAGGGCGACGCCCAGGACGGGCACGTTGGCGTAGGAGCACAGCAGGAAGCCCAGGAAGTAGAAGGGCACGAGCTGCTTGGTGAGCACCAGGCGGCCGAGCATGGCGAAGCCCATGGCCGGCAGGATGTTGGCGGCCACGCCGAAGCCGTCAATGATGAAGGGCGGGATGAAGTCGAGCAGGCCCTGGATGGCGTCGGAACCCAGATAGAAGGCGCCGCCGCACAGCAAGAAGTACTCGATGCAGCCCCAAAAGCCCATTCCCAAGTGAACCGCATAGATGCCCTTGACGTTTCCCTTGAGGGCGAACCTGTCTGCCATATCGACAAACACGGGGAACAGGGCATTGGTGATATTGCCGATCGTCAGTGCAAGGACGGCGATGGGCATAGCGAGCGCGATGGCCGTCTCGGTACCCTGACCGAGCTGAATGGCAAACGCGCAGGCGAGCACGCCGCCGACGGTTTCGTTAGGTGGCACGTAGGCGCCGATGGAGATCGAGCCCATGAACAGCAGCTCCAGGCTTGCACCTACGGTAAGACCGGTCTGCAGATCCCCCAGCACCAGGCCCACGAGCGGGCACAGAACGATGGGGCGGAATGCATAGAGGGTGCCGAGCTGGTAGTCGAGGCATCCAAACGCTCCGACTAAGCCGACGAGGATTGCTTGGACAAGCATAGTTCCTCCCAATAAGGAATCTCGAACCGTCGTCACTCCCGTCGCGCGCGCTGTTGATATCAATTCCGGAAGTTCGATTACACGGCTCGAAGCGTACCTGGTGTGCTGCGAACACCCATGCCAGGTACAAATGATTTGATACCAATTATAGGTATGCAGGTCATCACTATTTAATACCACTCGTTCAGCGGGGTGTTTTTTCCCGTAAACGGCAAACGTATCCCATCAGGCACGCTCCTTGTTTCGATGGCGGACAAGCACCACCAGAAAGCCATCGCCAAAGGCATCTGATGCCAAGTTACCTACAATCACCAAAACGATAATCGCCGCGCCCAAAAATTCGTTCCAGTGAAAGACCTCGCCAAAGAGGAGTGCCGACCAGCAGGGAGCGAGCACGACCTCGCTCATGCAGACCAAGTTGGCCGCAAACGCGTTGATGCGCGCAATCCCCTTGGCATACAGCACGCTCGCAAGGCCACTGCAAAAAAGGCCATGCACCAGCATAAGCCCCCACTCAAATGGTCTCACGGAGTCTAGGGCGCCGGCAAAATAGACGATCGGCAGCATCGAGATACCGCAGGAGATGAGCGAGGACACCATGGGCGACGCATCGGGGCGAGAGTTCAAAAAGAAACACAGCCCAAAGGCGGCGCCCGAAATGACAGCAAGCAGGTTACCGAGCATGCCCTCGGCACTCAAATCACCTAAAAAGAAAAGTCCCATACCCGTAAAAGCAACCACCACGGAGGCAATCTTCGCAGGCGAGGGCAACGTGCGAGTTGCGAGCGATTGATACACGATAACGAAAATCATCGAGGTGTACTGCAGGATGATTGCGTTGCCGACCGTCGTGAGCTGGTTGGCAAAGTTAAACGTGGTGCCCGTCACGAAGTTGCAGACGGCCACAAGGGCAATAAGACGGCTGACGCGGAGGACAGGCCTGCCGACGAGCAGGATAAAGAGCGCCATAAATATTGCCGTGACGGCACCGATCAAAAGAGCTGACTGCGAATTGGCGTGAACGAGGATGCCGATAAAGCTCCACAAGAGCGCCGTGCCAAATAGATACATCGCCCCGCTCACGCCATTATCGGGTGGATTGTCAGATCGAATCACGAAGCACCTCCAGCTAGCTTTCGGTAATAAAAAACGGCGACCGCAATGGGTCGCCGCTTCCCTTGGGGGCAGATAATATGCCGGGCCCTTACGCCAGCACGCCGAAGAACGCGCCGACGATGCCCACGACCATGGTGGCCACGATCAGCACCATGG
>NZ_JBCPDH010000056.1:0-3699 GCF_040915545.1 Collinsella aerofaciens
GGAGCGGACAACGGGGCTCGAACCCGCGACCCCAACCTTGGCAAGGTTGTGCTCTACCAACTGAGCCATGTCCGCTTGCGGGTTATTAATTTACGCGAGTTGTCCAAAAGACGCAAGTACTTTTTTCAAAAAACTTGCCTGCCGCATGTTCTTAGTAGCCAAACGCGCTAAAGCGATTGGCTAGGCACACGATTCCAGCGCTCCGCCAAACAGCTTCACCATCTGCACGCGCGTGCCGGCGCCGTCCGTACGACGAGCAACCTCCACGTTATCGACGAGCATACGCATAAGCTTGATACCACGGCCGCGTTCCTCAGATGCGACCGGCTCGCTCGTTTCATCGATAGAATAGCCGGCACCTCGATCAAGCACCTCAACCACAACGCGATCGCCATAGGCCTGAACCGTCAGGACGCACCCGATACCGCCCGCATGGTCATAGGCATTACCCAGCGCCTCCCCCGACGCCAATGCGACATCGTAGCGCTCGTCACGGCGCAACGGAAGCGATTCAAGGAGTTCGGCGATGCGATGTCGGTAGTATGGAAGATTCTCGATACCCTGACGGACCTCAACGCTCTTACTCCAGCGAGGCAGCTCCCCCACCGGAATGGCAGGAATTGACTCCCGTGCCGGCCCCGCGACATGAAGGATATCGACAAGACGAGCGATCTCCAAAAAGCGAACAACTTCACCTGATGCATTGACGAGCGAAAGCAGGCCTTCTCGCCTCATAAGCTCACGAGCGCGCGTAAGCAGGAATGCCAAGCCCGTAGAATCGATAAAGCTAACAGCCTGACAGTTGATGACGACACGACGCACGCCGCGGCCAATCAAAGCATCCAACCGCCGACGCAGCGCAGGCACCGTGGCGATGTCGATATCGCCTGGTGGCGTCAAAACCGCTATGTCATTCCACTCATTCATACGACCATGGTTCCCCAAAAAAGCCCACTCGATGCATTCGTTTCCCCAACCGTACGGATTCAGCCCGCCCAGCGTCGTCTATGAACGACCCCGTAAAAACTCAAGGGACACCAATGCAATGTCATCGTCCAGCGCCGATTCGGTAAATCGGTCAAGCTCGCCCAAGACCTTGCCGCAAATGCCCGATACGCCCTCACCCGAGACAGAGAGCAGAAGGTCGCGCAAGCGCTGCTCGCCAAAGAACGCTCCGGTGCGGTCGCGGGCCTCAATCGTTCCATCCGTATACATGAAGAGCATGTCGCCGGGGGCAAACGTAAACACGCCTGTCTCGTACACCATGCTCTCAAAGGCACCGATTACGCCCGATTGGCATCCAAGCAGCTCAACCTCTCCCCCACGGGCCTCGCCGCCACCCAGCGGCATCGACTCTGGCCTGATGACCATGGTCGGAGGATGGCCCGCCGAACAATACGTTGCGCGTCCGGCTTTAAGGTCAATCTTGGCGATAAAGGCCGTCACGAACGTCTCGACCCTCGAAAAGCCCATGAGCATGCTGTTAAGGGAGCGTGCCATGCGGGCCGGTCCAGCGCCCTCCCAGGCATATGCCGTCAGGGCCGTCTTGACGAGCGCGGACATCGATGCGGCCTCAATGCCTTTGCCAGACACATCACCCAGAATCATGACGGCACAGTCGTCGGGAAGACGAATGAGCGTATAGAAATCGCCTCCGACCAACGCCGAATTCGTGGCCGACAGGTACACCGAATCGGTTGCGATACCCGGAACATCCCCCAGGGAATTTCTCATGCCAATCTGAAGGGTCTGAGCGATATGGCGCTCTTCGCGCTTTTGAGACTCTCCCTCATAGATCAGTTCAAAGTCATGCGCCAAGTGCACCAAGTAGTCATATTCAAGGTCATCAATCGGCTCTTGGCTACCATCACGAAGCAGCAGCGCGCGCGTCGTCGGGCTCTTCGCAACAGAAGCAGGAACAATCGCGTCGTTACTGTGCTTGCCATCACCCTCAGAGCGCGGGCGACCCGCCTCGATGCCGGAGTCGACGTAGAGACCTTGACAAGGCAGACCATGCGCCCTAAGCCAGCCTCCCATAGGCATCGATTCGTCAACGCGAGTTATACGGACGTGTTTAAGGTCCTCGGCACTCGTGCCGCCCAAAACAGATGCCTCAAAGCCATCAGGGCCAGCCCCCAGACGTGCCGCCGGCGCCGTCGTGGAAAAGAAAAGCTTCTCGGGATCGTCCGGCAAGGCAACGCGACTGCCGCCTTCAAAATCTATGACGTAGGAGTCCAGACTGGCGTCATACTCAACAGGACAAAAATGGCAGTTGAGCATATTGCAGATCTCGGACGATACCGCCTGGGTAGCCGCGGCGGAATCGTCTAGAAAGGTAAACAACTCATCACGTAAGACATTGAGCGAGCGGCCAAGCTCGGCCGTGCGACGGGAGCGAAGGCTCGATGCCATGCCGACCAGCTGGATAGACAGGTAATCGCAAATGACCTCGAGTACATTAACGTCATAGGCGAGCGGTGCCTGGGGGCGTTTCCAACCAACTTCCAGCACGCCAAGGATCTGCGTACCGTAAAAAACGGGAAGACAGATCTCGCTGCGATACGGAGGCATATCCTGCACGCGCAATAGGTGCTTAGAACGATTGTCCAGGTCCATGAACATACCGGAGGCGGCCCTATCGCCCTCAAGGTCTTGTTGAATCGACAAGCGACAGGCACGTGACTCGCGAAGAACATACGTCGGAATGCCAGCGCCATACGGCAAGAACTCGGGCAGGTAGCTGTCGTACAGCTCCTTGGAAACACCGCGAAGCTTAAAACCGCCGCTCTCAGAAAAATAGATAGCGGCACCCGAAGCATCGAGCGTTCCTACAAGCTGGTTCAAAACGGTATCAAGCAGGCTGGGTAGCTCATCGGAGCCCACGGTACTCATAATGACCGAGAGCGTGCCAGAGAGGCGCTTGTTCGCCACTCTAAGCTCCGAAAGCGCACGCTTGAGTTGACGGTCGTGAGAATACTGTTCCTCGATACTGTGAAGTGCCACCAGGACACGTGGCGCGCGGCGCCCAAAGATGCGCGGAGGCGTTACGGAGCCCGCACGAACCAAGACGGGAATAAAAGAGCCGTCGCTCAACTTGAGCATAAGTTCGCTCTCGGAGCCATCAGTTTCAAATGGCAGACGATGTTCCGTCGCACGTTCAAAAGCGGACGAGTACAGGACGTCTTTAACATCTCCACCGATGACGTCGGCGCGTTCCTCGCACATCAAACCAAGTAAGCGATTATTCACATGCAGAATGGTTCCGTCGAGCTCGCAGATGATGACAGCATCGCTCGTGATCTCGACTAGTTGGGCAACGTCTGCCCACTCGTTGCGTTCAAGCGTTTCCATCGTGGACCCCACCGTCTATCGGTAACAAAAAAGCCTCCGAAGAGGCTTCTCAAATGCGATGGTGTCGGAGGCGGGACTTGAACCCGCATGACCAAAAAGCGGTCACTAGCACCTCAAGCTAGCGCGTCTGCCAATTCCGCCACTCCGACATACTATGTTGTTAATTCGCAGTTCGTTTTGTTCGACCCGCGCGTTCAACGAGGAAGATAATAACCTATGATTCGAGAACTGTGCAAGCACTTTTTTGAAAAAAGTTTTCTAATTTATGAATCCTTGATTATCAACTTCATCCGAACACTTCCCACATTCATCCGCACATGTGCGGATGAATGTGGGAACCCGATACCC
>NZ_JBCPDH010000057.1:0-3567 GCF_040915545.1 Collinsella aerofaciens
TCGTAGAGCGCCTTGCCGTCCTCGAGGTAGCCCTCCTGGTCGAAATGCATGATCTCGATCTTCTCGGTTTCCTTCATTTGTCTCTCCTTTCTGGGGTTGTCTCCACATCCCCCATGCCAACGGGCATCAAAGCCCGCTTACATTCCGTAACACTCAGCCGCTTTGGCTTTAAGCGCATTGACTGACTCTTCGTAGCCCTCTGCCTTGACCTCCATTTGCTTGGAGACGGCATCGAGATACGGGTGCACGTCCCATGACTTCAGACGCTCGGCGATCATTGCCGCAATCGTCTGGAAGAACACAAGATTGGGAATCGCGCTGAGCAGCGGAGCCACCTGAGGCACCGCAACCTCGTGAGCCCTACCCCTGGGATGGGCCGTGAGCAGCACCGTTTTTGTCGTAACGTTCGATAGCGCATCGGCGATATTCGCAAGACGCTCCGACCCTTGTGGATCGTCGACGATAAACACCAGGTAGCCTGGGGTTATCTGCATCTCGGGACCGTGAACGAACTCCTCGCCCTCGTGATGCATGGCAGGAATCTTGATGGTCTCGTTCAGCTTGAGGGCCGCCTCTTCGGCAACGCCATAGTTGGGGCCGTTGCCGACGACCATGGCGGGCATGTGCTCAGAAAGCTCGAGCATGTGGTCTTGGACATATGCCTCGGCGGTCTTGCACATCACGGCATTGCCCTGGATAGCCTCGCGCAGGTCGTCAAGACGCTGGGCAACGCCCTCGGCGTCAATCGTTCCGCGCGCTTGACCGCCGTAAATACCAAAGAGCACCAGGTACTCAACGAGAACCTCGACGCCCAGAGTCACAAAGTCCACCGACTCGACGCCCACGCCGTAGTCGAGAACGATATCAGCGTGTTCCTTAATAGGCGCTTCGACGTTTGCCGTGAGCGCAACTGCAGGCATATCGTGAGCGCGCATGTAATCGAGCGCCGCGATCGTGTTGGTCGAGTAGCCGCTCTGAGAGACGGCGATGTTGAGCACATGCTGCGGATAGGTGTGCTCAAAATCGACGAAGGCCTCGGGCGTCACAACGGACACCTGCATCTGCAGCGCATCCTGCAGGTAATCGCGGGCGCAATCGGTGGCATGGCGCGACGAACCCGAAGCAACGATGCGCAGTGCGCTAAAGGAACCAGACTGGAAAATATCTACGAGCTGGCATACAAGCTCAGACGAACGCTCAAGGTTCTCACCCATACGCACGTGGGCGAGTTGAACGTAATCGAGCATTTTCATCGTCTCACCTCGTAACAAATCATTAGTATTTGATACCAATCACAGTTACAGGTTACGTCTTTTTGATACCTCTTTGTCGATTAATTTATCCCCATCGGCGAACGGTCGATTTTGAGCCATGTAAGGTTGTATATACGGCTGACCCAACGATCAAAACTGGTTAGCTTCCCAGCCGTTATTCACAAAACACCAGCTAGTACGTATAGGTATATCCACCCGCATCACCGCGGTTAAACGACTTGACGTATTCGATTGCCTGCCCGCTTGCATCGAAGCTCACGCACTCCAGCGTCAAGGCAAGATCGCCCTGCTCCAGTCCAAGCAGACCGGCATCTCGCGCGCCCAGCGCTTCGATATCGAGCTTTTCCTGTGCCATGACCGGCTTTCGGCCCAGCATCTCATAGGTCTCGTACAAACTGAAAACCGACACGTCGATCTCTTCGATTGTTGGGAACAGCAGGCAGGGAATCAGCGCCATCTCAATCGATACGGGATCGCCGTTAATGCAGTTCAAACGTCGAATGGAATAGAGCAGGTCGTCCTCGGCAATACCAAATAGGTCAGCGTAGTATGGCCCCGCATAACGCTTGGAGCGCGCCAGAATGCGGACGGACGGTTCGCCGCCCGAGGCGCGAACCGATTCACGGAAGCCGCCCGTACGCTCAAACGTAACGGGCACCTTCTGTGCCACGAAGGCACCCTTTCCGCGGACACGGCGAATCTGGCCGCGACGAACTAGCTCGTCCACGGCACTCCGGATAGTCAGGCGTGTCGTGCCAAACTCCTCGGCAAGCTCATTTTCGGACGGAATCATCGAACCCGTAGGGTATATTCCGCGCTCGATACGCTCTTCAATGCGACGTCGAATGCGTATATAAACCGGGGTGGCATCTACTGTTTCAGCCATTGTTCACCTGCCACGCTCCTCATGCCGTTCTTTTCACCGTTGTCGGCAAAGCGGAACTTTGTAGGCAAAATCACCGATTTACAATGCTCCACAAAACGCATGTCCTTATCGAACTCAATCGAGCTCTGATAGAAAACAGGCGTCCCCTCGTCCTGCTGAAGCAGTTCGGCCTCTTCGGCATTCAGGCGCGAAATCGAAACATGTTCACACCCATGCTCCACGCGCACGCCGCCTTCTTGAAGCAAAACATCGTACAGGCTTTCTTGCGTATAGTCGTGATTGGGAAGCGATGGACACAGGGACAGGTTAACGTGAGCCGTCTCGATTGATGCCGGCTCGCCCTCAATAAGTCGAACGCGCTGCATGCGAAGCAAAGGAGCGTCTACGGCAACCCCAAGCTTGTCGGCAAGTGTCTCATCCGCCTCGAGAGTCTCGGTGGAAACCAAGCGAGAAGAGGGGTGCAAGCCTGCAGTCCGCACGGCATCGGAAAAGTTATACGTCTCCTGGAAGATATTGAGCGGTTTGGGAGGACACACATACGTACCCGATCCGCGGCGGCTTTCGAGCGTTCCGCACGAAATGAGCCGCATAATACCGGCGCGCAACGCCGTACGCGAAACGCCAATCTCTTCACACAGCACGCGCTCGGCCGGCAGACGATCGCCGCCGCCGAGCTGATAGTGCTGGATATACCAAAGAATTCCCTCAACAGCACGATCTTTGGGGGGAATTGCATAAGATTCGCCTGCCATTGCACAGACTCCTCATTCAGAAACGTATGCCGCCAAAATTAGGCCAGCCCTCCCATGGCATCAAATTCGGCCTTAATCTTCTCGGCGACATTCCGATACGACTTATATAGACTTGAATCGCGTTTGACTTCGTCGGTCATAACAGGAATCTCTAATTTGGAAACCTCGTCTTTTCCCGTCTGAACCGCCACAACAACGCCCATACCAAGACACATATTACGCTTGGCAGCGTTCATTTTTGCCGCCTTAGCGGGATTTGCCAGGATACGCTGGGCAAATTCCTGTTTTGAGACCGCTTCCTCGGCCTCTGGATCGCCCGCTTCGGCCACTTCGCACTGCAGCACATCCGCATAGTCAAAAATCTTCGGCTCGCCGCCGCGCTGATGCACGGCCCACTTGCGGCGCGTGGCATCCTGGTAGATAGCCGGCAAAAACGTAAACCGCGGCGGGTCCAAAATCGTATCCGTGATGGTAAACACATCGGGATCAAAGGCATCCTGCGGGTTTTTCTTCTTGAACAGCCCCATATCAGCCTCCCGTACTAGCATTAAACAACTCAAGCTGAATATAGCACCAATTTCAAGCTCATGCTTTAGCGTGTCGGTGCGTGGCATCTATAGCTCGCTCAGCGGGGTAATACGGGCCGGGGCCGGGG
>NZ_JBCPDH010000058.1:0-3340 GCF_040915545.1 Collinsella aerofaciens
GTCCGGCTGAGTCTGGGAAGAGGTGCCGGGCGGCGGGCGGAGCATGGCCACCGGACCCATCGAAACACATCTCCACCATTCCTTCAACTGGGAAAATGCCGCCCCCGGGTCCCGGATGGGGCCTCGGGGGCGTTCGGCTAACTGCGGGAGCGAGCCATCAGCTCAATGTGTTCGGCTGAGATCGGAAATCAACCTTTTTCAGACGGGAAGCGACTCGCGCCTGAGCCAGAGAGCCCTACACGTGCCGCTGCACGGCGGAGAAAGGCGAATCCACTACCCCTCAGGCATAATTCCTGAGCAAAATCAAGCAGAGCACACGGCTTTTTGCGCCACTTTAAGACGTAATCGGGATGTGGCGAGAGGCCAAATTCGGAAGTGCGGGGAAAACCAAAGGAATGCTGGCCAGACCCCCGTTTTAGGCTTCCGCGACCTGCGGTTTTGATACAAAAAAACCGCGTTGTGCTCGAAGGTTTTCGATTTTTCCCCGCACTTCTGTAATTACATCTCTGGATCGAGGGCGCAGGCAATGGTGACGACATCCACGATAGCGCCCCCCTATGCCTGATACCAAAATCGTTCCATAGGGACCCGTTTCCCAATGGGATGATTCTTCACAAAGGGCATTAAGGCGCATGAGAACATGGTAGAGGCAAGCAAGCGCGCTTCCACGTTTTCGCCCATGGTGACCACGGTATAATCCAACGAGACAAGCAACGAACGGGAAAGGCAGCGCGGATGAACCTGGGCAGCGAGAGCGAGACCGTCGAGTTCAAGAAGTCCACTGGCGAGCATAAAGAAGCACTGCAAGCCATCAGCGCCATGCTGAACAAGCACGGCCGCGGCGAGCTCTACTTCGGCGTGAAGGACAACGGCGATGTCATCGGCCAGGATGTCAGCGACGCAACGCTGCGCCAGGTGACGTCGTGGGTGTCCGACAAGATCGAGCCCGCGGTGTTCCCGACGGTCGAGTGCCTCGACGCCGATGATGGGCTGCGATACATCAAAATTGCCTTCTCAGGTGCCGACGCCCCCTACTCCGCCGACGGACGCTACTTCACCCGCGTGGGGACTTCGAACAAAGCGCTGTCGGCCTCGGAGCTGAGCGCCATGGTCGTCAAGCGTGAGCGCGCCCGTAGCCCGTGGGACTCGCTGCCGTCCGGCAGGCCCGTCTCCGACGCCGACGAGCAGGCGGTGCGTGACTTCGTCGCGCGCGGCGGCAGGGCCGGACGCGTGGGCGGCGGGTTCGCCGGCGTGGAGGACACCTTGGCAAGGCTCGACCTCGTCGCGCCCGACGGCAGCCTAAGAAACGCCGCGGTGGAGCTGTTCTGCGAGGGATCCGACACCTACCCCAGGATGAAGCTGGGGCTTCTGGGCGGCAACACCAAGGCCAAGATCCTCGACCTGCGCCGCGAGTGCGGCACCATGCTCAAGCTGCTCGACTTCGCCGAGTACTTCGTGACGTCGAACATCAGGCGCGAGTTCGTCATCGGCGAGACGGGCATGTACCGCAAGGAGATCCCCGAGATCCCGGCCGAGGCCATCCGCGAGGCGGTTGCCAACGCGCTGTGCCACCGCGACTACACCACCGGCACCGCCGTCGAGGTCAACGTGTTCATGGACACCGTCCAGATCGTGAGCCCGGGCCTGTTCCCCGAGGGCGACTCGCCGCAAGAGCACCTAGACGGTACCGCGAGCGAGTTCGGCCTCCGAAACCCCACGATCGCGCGCACCCTGTTCCGCGCCGGCGTCATCGAGCAGTACGGCACGGGCATACCGCGCATCAAGGAGGCCTGCGAGGCAGCCGGCGTGAGGTTCCGCTTCGAGCAGACCGTCAACAGCACCGTCGTCGTCTTCGAGCGTCCTGGGTTACAGAAAGCGGCCTTCAGGAGAACCGCGGCCGACAACCGACCGCTCCTCAGCGAGCGCGAACGAGCAGCGATGACAATTGCCGCCGCTCAGGGGAAAATCACGACCTCCGACCTCGCGCGGGAGTCCAATGTCGGTAGGAAAACGGCCTCGAAGACTCTGAAAGACCTTGCCGGGCGAGGCCTGTTGGAATGGGTAGGGAAAAGCCCGAAAGACCCGCACCAGTTCTACAGGATGCCAAGCGAAGTTTGAGGCTGCAGGTCCTAGCCGGGAAACAGGCCCATTGCGTTTGCTGCCCTCCCCCTGCTGGGCACTACTGAGTAATCTACTGGGCACTGCTGAGTAATCTACTGAGTAGTGCCCAAGCGCGAGTTGGCAAGTCCGCCGAAGCCCAGAGAAACGGCTCCGAAGAATATACTGACCGCTACTGACCGCTACTGATCGCGGCATTCGGCAGGCCCGCCGAATGCCGCGGTCTCCCGAGACTAGCAGAGCCGCCCTTATTGTTAGCGCTGCCGAAGCAAGCCCTACTTCAGCAGCAACTTGAATTTTCGTGCGATGAGCCTCCCCGGAGCCAAGAGCCTTTTGCCCTAATCACAACACCGCAATTCAAGCACCGCAGAAAACTCCATTAGCGATGAACCAGCCACTTGAAGACGTGATCAAGGTGCGGCAAGGGGTCAAATTCGGAAGTGCGGGGAAAATCGAAGAAATGCTAACCAGGCCCCAGTTTTCGCTTCCGCGAACTGCGGTTTTGGTGCTAAAAATCGCGTTGTGCTCGAAGGTTCTCGATTTTCCCCGCACTTCCGTAATTACATCCTTGGATCGAGAGTGCAGGCAACAATGACGTCATCCGCGATAGCACCCAACAGTCACGGACGTACAAAAGGCCGTTGCCGGAAGCCTCCATACAACAACTCTTCTTTGCGCGCGCCACGCTCGCAATGCTCCATTAAATGTAACTAATTGATTTGCTATATACCATTCATAATGGCACATAGCAAATCAATTAGTTACATGTGGAGGCAGAACATGAGGGAGTACGTCGAGAAGCAGCTGCACACTAGAGTCGATTGCGAGCCCAACGACGCCTCGGAAATAACGACGCAAAACTCTTTCCGAAAGTGTAGGTGAGCGAAATGGCGACTCATGCATACGATGACCTTTATTCTTATCTAGCCGCATTCAAGAACAGCTCTCTTGCCGAAATAATTGCGTACCTAGAAGAACTGGGGCAAAGGAGGTTCGACGCCTTTATTAGGGGCCTTGCACCCCTTATCCCAATCGAAAAAATCGAAAATCAATCCCTGTTCAATTTTTCTGTTGACTCCACCCTTGAAGGAGGCAAATTCCCCTGCACTGACTATGCCTGTCGAGAGCAAAACATTTACCATTTGTGTTAGCGTCGGAATAATTTAGCCAAATATAGTCGGCCGAGATTGACCAATCCCGGCCGACCCATTTTAGCCAACAC
>NZ_JBCPDH010000059.1:0-3170 GCF_040915545.1 Collinsella aerofaciens
CCATTGTCGGCCTAATCCGCGGTCTTTCATGCAGCAGGGGCTCTCAATGTTTTTATGTCCTGCTCATATCGTCTGTGTCGGCACTTTGGGACACTCCTTGTCATTGGTGCAAAGCAACCTCTCCTCATTGCGCCAAGCGACGTGTGCCGTTAAGCGGAGAGGCGTATTGTTGACCCATCGTTTGGGCATACAATGGCTATTGACTTGCTGCGGTGAAGGCCTGTCCGCTCCGCAGCTGTTTTCTACGGTTAAAGGAGTATGTATGTCCGTTGAGGTCATGAGGTCTGTGATCGATGCTGCCGAGGGGCGCGTGCCCATCGACACGCTGTTTACCAATGCACAGATTGTCGACGTGTATGGCCAGCGCGTGGCGCCCGGCAGCGTTGCCGTCAAGGACGGTGTGATCGTCGGCGTGCTCTACGATGGTCGCGACGATGCCGCTGGCACCTATGAGGCAACTGAGGTCATCGACTGCCAGGGTCGCTATCTTGCTCCCGGTTTTATTGACGGGCATCTGCATATCGAGTCTTCGAACATCCGTCCCGCCGAGTATGCTCGCATGGCCGCGACGCGCGGTACCACCACCGCCATTGCCGACAGCCACGAGATTGCCAATGTTGCCGGTCTCGACGGCTTGCGCTTTATGATCGAGGATGGTCGCCGCGCGCCCATCTCCATCAAGTACATGATGCCTTCGTGCGTGCCCGCGCTGCCCGACGAGCAGGCCGGTGCCGTTATTTCGGCTGCCGATATGCAGGCGTTTTTTGCCGAGCATCCAGGCGATGTCTTTGGTCTGGGCGAGATGATGAACCTGCCGGGCGTCTTTATGGCCGACCCCGAGACCTGTGCTCGCATCGATGCTGCCAACCAGACGCCGTCCAAGCAGGTTGACGGCCACGCGCCGCTCGTTGCCGGTAAGGACCTCAACGCCTATGCCGCAGCGGGCATTATCGCCGACCACGAGTCGACGATTCCCGAGGAGGCACTCGACAAGCTGTCCCGCGGCATGTATGTGATGCTGCGTGAGGGCACGTGCAGCCACGACCTGGCCAATTTGTCCCCGATGCTGCTGGAGAATCCTGCCCGCGCCCGCCGCTGCTGCCTTGCGACCGACGACCGCGCTCCCTCCGATGCTCTTTCGACCGGCATGATCGACAATGCCTGCCGCGTGGCTATCGAGGCCGGTATCGACCCCGTGGTCGCCATCTCCATGGCGTCCCTTTCCACGGCTGAGGCATTTGGCCTGGACCACGGCTGTCGCGACCCGCATGAGCTCCGTGGCGCGATCGCCCCGGGCAAACGCGCCGACCTGCTGTTGCTCGATGACCTGACGTTTGCCAAGGCTCCGCATCGTGTTTATGCCGCCGGTGCCCTGGTGGCGCAGGACGGCACCTTTGTGGGCGAGATTGCACCCGAGATGGCCGAGGTTGCGGCCCTTGCCGATGAGCTGCGCGCTTCCGTTAAACTGCCGAAGCTATCGCTCGACGTGTTCGACTATGCCTTTAAGCCGGGCGAGGCCGTGATCGACGTGGTGCCGGGTAAGGCCATCACGGGTATGGCTCGCCCCGAGAGTGCCGAGGGCCTGCGCCGCATTATGCTGATCGAGCGCCACGGTCGCGGCGTGTCGCTGCAGGCCGAGGGCGCCGATGGCGACGGCCCCGCTGGCCTGGGCCTGGTCGGCAAGCATATCGGTCGCGGCTGGGTGCGCGGCTTTACCATCACGGGCGGTGCCATCGCCTCGACGATCGGCCACGACTCGCACAACGTGTGCGTGGTGGGCGACAGCGCGGCTGATATGATGGCTGCCGTCGAGGCCGTGGGCCAGGGCGGCCACGTGCTGGTGCGCAACGGCAAGGTCGTGGCGCGTATTCCGCTGGCGCTCGGTGGCCTTATGAGCGAAGGCACTGCCGAAGACGTCGCGGCGCAGCACGACGACTTTATGGTCAAGGCACGCGCTATGGGTATTGAGCCGCCGCTCGACCCCATCATGGGCATCATCTTCCTGCCCCTGCCGGTCATCCCGACGCTCCGCATCCGCCCCGAGGGCATGTTCGACGTCACAACCTTCACCTACGCCGACTAGTCATCGGGGACACTCTTTGGCGGGCTGCCTGACGCCGCGACCGTAGGACCTCTGGCATGTGTGAGCTATTTGCCAGGTCCTTGTAACGTTTACGCCCGCGGAGTCTTATTTGAGCTCCCTTTGGGTACGTTGGAATCGGATACACGTTTGATTCCAACAAGCCCGAAGGGAGCTTTCCTATGTTTAAACTGATTGCATCCGATATGGACGGCACGCTGCTTGACGAAAACGGCCAGGTGCCTCCCGAGACCTACGAACTGATTCTGGCGCTACACGAGCATGGCGTGCATTTCGCCGCATCGTCAGGTCGTCGCTACGATCGCCTGTGCGAGTTCTTTGCGCCCGTTCGCGACAAGATGGACTTTGTCGCCGCTAACGGCGCTCAGGTCTACGCCGACGGTAAGATGGTGGACCGTGAGGTGTATTCCCACCTGGCGATTCGAAGGCTCGCCCAGGCCGTCAGGACGTTTCCCAATCTGCATCTTGCGCTCTTTGACCGAACCAAGTCCTTCCTGCTCGATGACGAGTGCAAGTTCGTGCGTGAGGTCGATAAGGACCTTCCCAATGCCGAGCGCATTTGGGAGCTGCCCGATCCCAGCGTAAATATCATCAAAGCGAGTATCTTTTGCGACGACAGTGCGGTTATGGACAGCGCGTACGTGCTACAGCGCGAACTTGGTCAGCTCTTTACTTTTGCGCCTTCGGGCAACGCGTGGATTGATGCCATGCAGCCCGGTGTGTCGAAGGCCTCGGGTATCGCGCAGCTCGCGGAGCATTACGGCATTGGTCGCGACGAGGTCATGGCGTTTGGCGACTCGATGAACGACTACGAGATCATTCGCTTTGTCGGCACGGGCTGCGCGATGGAAAACGCGCGCCCCGCGCTTAAGGCGGTGGCCGATCGCGTGGTGGGTTGTAACCGCGACCACGCCGTCCAGCAGGAGCTCCGTCGCGTGCTGGAGAGTCTCGCTTAATCCGGCAGATGGGGACGTTCCTTTTCTGCCGACAGTGGGGGGTGTTCCTATAGTTTTGTCAACTGGGAAATGCTCTCCGTGCGACCGAATCGCGGCATGCTGACGCCAAGCCA
>NZ_JBCPDH010000060.1:0-3071 GCF_040915545.1 Collinsella aerofaciens
TCGATTGGGACAGGCAGGCCTTCGAGGCCGAGCGCAAAATGGATTCTAAAAGACACCTTGCCAAATAGGAGCGTCAGCGCGAGGCCCGTCTTTCCGTTGCTCCGCAGGAGCAGGAAAGACGGGCCTCATGCGCGAGGACGTTTTCAAAACCAAGCCCGGTCCCGGCCGGACAGCCCACGAACGCTACAGGTTCTTGACACCCATCGCGCGCATGGCGTTCAGGATGGCGATGATCGCCACGCCTACGTCGCCGAACACGGCAAGCCACATGTCGGCAATGCCCAGCGCTGCCAGCACCAGGATCAGCAGCTTAACGCCCAGCGCAAAGATGATGTTCTGCCAGACAATCGCCATGGTCTTGCGCGCCACGCGGATCGCGCGGGAAATGTTGGACGGCTTGTCATCCATCAGCACGACGTCCGCCGCCTCAATTGCGGCGTCCGAGCCCATGGCGCCCATGGCGATGCCCACATCGGCACGGGTAAGCACGGGTGCGTCGTTGATACCGTCGCCGACAAAAGCGAGCTTGCCCTTGCCGTTCTCGCTCGCAAGCAACGCCTCAACACGCTCGACCTTATCGCCCGGCAGCAGCTGCGCGTGGAACTCGTCGAGACTGAGTTGCTTGGCCACAGACGCCGCAACCTCCTCGCGGTCGCCCGTGAGCATGACGGTGCGCTTGACGCCGGCGGCGTGCAGGTCGCTGATCGTCTGCTCGGCATCGGCCTTGACGGTGTCTGCAATCACGATGTGGCCGGCGTACACGCCGTCAACGAGCACATGCAGAATCGTTCCGACGACCTCGCAATCGGGCGCTTCGACGCCGGCCGCGGCGAGCATCTTTGCGTTGCCAACGACGACGTGCTTGCCGTCGATGGCTGCCGTCACGCCATGGCCCGCGTCGTTGGTGGAGTCGCTTACGCGCTTGGGGTCGACCTCGCCCTGGTAGGCGACACGTACGGACTGCGCGATGGGGTGATCGGAGAACGACTCAGCAAGGGCTGCGACTTCGAGCAACGACTGCTCGGTATAGCCGGCCTCGGGGTGTACCGCGACCACCGAGAACGTGCCGTTGGTGAGGGTGCCCGTCTTGTCAAAGACGACGGTGTCCACGTCGGCGAGCGTCTCGAGGTAGTTAGAACCCTTGATGAGAACGCCCAGCTTGGATGCGCCGCCGATGCCGCCAAAGAAACTAAGCGGCACGCTGATCACCAACGCGCACGGGCAGCTGACGACCAAGAAGGTCAGGCCGCGCAGAATCCAGTCGGACCAGGCACCGGTGACCAGGCCACCGCCGAGCGCGAGCACCGCGGCAGCGCCGGTGACGGCGGGCGTGTAGATGCGGGCAAAGCGCGTGATGAAGTTCTCGGTGCGTGCCTTCTTTTCGCTGGCATTCTCCACGAGCTCCAGGACGCGTGCGACGGTGGACTCGCCAAAGGGCTTGGTGGTGCGCACGTGGATGAGCCCCGTCATGTTGATGCAGCCGCTGATGATATCGTCTCCGGTTTTGGCCGGGCGGGGGACCGACTCACCGGTAAGGGCGGCGGTGTCGAGCTGGGTTTCGCCCTCGACGATGACGCCGTCGATAGGCACGCGCTCGCCGGGCTTGACCACGATCACGGTGCCGACCGCGATGTCATCGGGGAAGACCTGTTCGAGTGAGCCGTCGGGTTGCTCGACGTTAGCGTAGTCGGGCGCGATGTCCATCATGGCGCTGATCGACTTGCGGCTCTTGCCCACGGCGTATGCCTGGAACAGCTCGCCGACCTGGTAGAACAGCATGACGGCGGCGCCTTCGGCCATGTGCGGGTCTGTGTCGGGGAAGAACACCATGGCAAATGCGCCGATGGTTGCGACGGCCATGAGGAAGCTCTCGTCGAAGGCCTTGCCGCGGCGGATGTTATTGAATGCCTTTTGCAGTACGTCGTAGCCGGCAATCAAAAACGGCACGAGGAACAGCACAAAGCTGGCGTAGATGTCGCCCGGGGTGCCGAATGCGGCGGTAAGGGTGCTGAACTCATCGAGGGCGTACACCACGGCAAAAATGCCCAGCGCTACCAGGATGCGGTTGCGCTTATGCTCGAGTGACTCTTTTTTCTTGCGCTTCTTCTTTTTCTTCTTGGGGTCGGCGGTGGCCATGACTCGTATCCTCCCATTTGAATGTATGAACACTCGCTCATATAATTTCGCGAGCAAAGGCCGCGGCAAGCGCGGCCTTGCGGGTTGGCGTAAACCTGGGCTAGAGAATGATCTCGCAGTCCGGCTCGGCGTCGGCGGTGAACTCCACAACGCGGTCGAGGACCTCGTCGAACTCGGCGTCATCGGCCTCGAGCGTCAACTTCTGGGTCATAAAGTTGACCGAAACGGACTTGACGCCATCGAGCTTGGCCAGCTCGTCCTGAAGCTCACGCGCGCAGTTGGCGCAGTCGATCTCGTCGAGTTTAAACTGCTTTTTCATGGTGGATTCCTTTCCCCGTATTTGCGGCTTGGGTGCAGGCCGCGCTGGTACCGTGGTTGGTCGCTATTCGCAGATGTGGCTCATGCCCTGGTTGAGCATGGTGTAGACGTGGTCGTCGGCGAGCGAGTATAGGATATTGCGCCCGTCGCGCCGGAATTTAACCAGGTGCGACTGCTTGAGTGTGCGCAGCTGGTGCGACACCGCGGACTGCGAGGTTTCGGTCGCTTCGGCGATGTCCGCCACGCAGAGCTCGCGGCCCATGAGGGCATAGAGGATCTTGATGCGCGTGGTGTCGCTGAAGACCTTGAACAGGTCGGCGAGGTCGTAGAGAAGCTCCTCGTCGGGAAGGTCCTCGGGCGAGCAGGTGGTGGGAATCGCGGGTTCGGTGGCCTCGATGTCGGGTTTCGTTTCATCAACGCGGATGCTCATTGCAATATCCTTTCATATGAACATGCGCTCATATAACTTGCTTCCGATTATATGAGTGTATGTTCATATGTCAATGACGTTCAGGTAATTCGTTGCACAAAATGATGGGGACCTTGATTCTCATTTTCATTGCAACAGCCTCAGGACTCAGCGCAACGCGTTGCGCTGAGTCCTGAGGCGCGAATCC
>NZ_JBCPDH010000061.1:0-2481 GCF_040915545.1 Collinsella aerofaciens
TGGCTTGGCGTCAGCATGCCGCGATTCGGTCGCACGGAGAGCATTTCCCAGTTGACAAAACTATAGGAACACCCCCCCGAAAGGAATTTCCGCTGCATGCATGTGCGGCTCCTCTCGGATTGCTTTGGCTGATGCTGCAGAGGATAGACGCGATTACTAAGGATGAGTCAACAATGCCGCAGCGGCATTCACACTAAGAGGGTAAGGCGTTCGGAGTGACATCCCGTTCCAAAACGTATACTTGATTTAAGGCGGAGTGGAATGTGGGCGCGCAAGGAGATGCGGAATCGATGAGAGCCTCAAAAAAAATTACTGCAGTGTTATCATCTTTCATCCTCTCTATTCTTCCATTTCTGATTCTATGGGCGGCTTGGTCAGTCCTCCCTGATACAATTCCCGCTCATTGGAGTGGGGGTGTGGTTGATCGATGGGGTAATAAGCTTGAATTGCTGGTTGTTCCGCTGTTTTCTCTGATTGGTTCTATTGCAATTTCTGTGTACCTTATTGTTTCCACGCGGCGAAGAGAGTTCGCGGATTTCTCTGCTCGAATGCGACGGGACTTTGTTGCGTGCTATATTTCTAGTCTTCTTTTATCGACAACCTGCTCAGTGATAATTGCCGTTTGGGTTCAGTTGATTCTTACGCAAAGCACTGCGGTTGATGGGGGACTTGGACTATCGATCCTGTATTCCCTTCCCGGGCTATATGTGATCTTGTGCACTTTGCCGCCTTTTTATGCGAGCGACGAGAGCAAAAAGGCAGAACGCCTGATAACAGTTCTTATTGGCTGCGCGGAGATTGTTCTTTGTGGAATAGTGCTTGAAGGTTCGGCTGCCTCTTATACGATGATTGGACTGATGATTCTGTTCTGTGCGTTTGAGATTGTGTCACAGGTAAGGGATAGCCGGTCCTTATGAGTTGAATTACGCGCGTGCGGATATAAAGGTTGGCATGTTAAGCTGTACGTTTTCTCGTTCTGGGACATTTGCAGTAGGATGAGTGGGACTAGGCGCGCTGCGGTGTGATGGTGACGGTTGAGACTTGTATCGCTGCAAATCCGCTGATGCACATTTTGCTATTGGGCTTGAAGGTGGGACCTACAGGCCTTTGTTTGGGATGTTCCGGTCGTCCAACACGTGTTGCACGACTTTATATTGTTACGCTCGTTCGGCGCTCCGTTGGAGCATTTCCGGGTTTGTCGGCATCATGACTTGGCCAAGTGACACGCTTGCCGGGACGGTTGTAACGCCGCGCCGGTTCCGTGTGCTCCTTCGTTGTTGGCCTGTCCAGCCGGGGGCGGATTCGGCCTCATGTTGTGGCGCACGGCCTTCAGGGGCTTCCCCCTGGCGAGTTATGTTCGTCCGTATGGGTAAGGGTCGGGTTGAGCTGACAATCCCGTGTCGGAAGGGGCTTGCACCATGCGCGCGATGACAGAGATTGAGTGGCTGGACGGCCGTGTGACGAAGGTGCCGGAGCTCGCCCTGGGCGATGCGCTCGGCGAGAGCGTCCAGGCGGAGCTCGATTTCGGGTTCGACGACGTGTTGGAGGGCCTTTGGGTTGAGGTGCGCCATCATGAGCCGGATGAGGGCTCGGACGGCGACCCGCGCGGGAGGGGCTGCGCACTGTACGCGGACTGCCGGTACAGCCTGGTCGAACCGTCGGACCTCGACCGTGTCTTCTGCATCCTTTACGAGGGGCAGCCGAGGGTCCAGCCGCGTCGCGGGGGAGCTCGTGAACCTTTCGCGGGCCTGCGCGTTGTCCTGCCTCATGCTCGGATCTCCCTACCCGCCAGGCGCCCTCGAGGCCCTGGCCGCGTGCGCTCGATACCTCTGCGGTCCGGCTTTCACGTCCGACCTCGCCGCCCGCGTCCGCGCGCGGATCCCATCCGGCCTCACGCGCTTGAATATCGAGCTGAGCCCAAACGATGACCCACACCCCATCGGTCTTCATGATGATGCCTCGATGAGCCAGCTCGCCCAGAGCTTTCGATACAGTCGGTTGAGTCGAACAGACTTTTTTTCGAGCTTGTCCTGACGCATGAAAAGACCTTTTGTAAGTTCTTTTCCGTTGGCATCCTTCCTATTAGGCCCTTTGGACGTCTGGAAGGAGCAAATCATGATCAGAATCGCAAGCTGGACGCGATTCTTCGCGACCGCAAATAATGAGTCGTAGGATGGCCTGTTGATTCCACTCAGGATCTCGCTCTTTGCAATCTCATCCTGTCGAACGTCAAGCGCCGCCTCCATCTCGCTAGGCGTCTCGGCCTGATCGGCAACCGATGGAGCGTCCGTGTCTAAAGGCCACGGGAGGCCACGGCCTTTTTGCGGTTTGTAGCTACTTGTACTCATGTTGATTCCTCCGGTGCGAGGCTATCCAACCCAATTGCCGACTGTGCCCATAATATGGTTGATTTCCGATCTCAGCCGAACACATTGAGCGGATAGGCCGTTCCCGCAGTTAGCCGAACGCCCCCGAGGCCCC
>NZ_JBCPDH010000062.1:0-2337 GCF_040915545.1 Collinsella aerofaciens
ATTTTGACCAATCCCGGTCACCGAATAATGGCCACCGTGCCTCCCCGCCGCCACTACGCTGGTGGTGCCAACACGCCGGCGTTAGGAGGACCATTGAGGTGAACGAGAGACACGATGACCTACAGGAGATTATAGACGCGGCGCTCCGGGAGATGGCCGCGGAGGAGGGCGACGGGTTCGACCCGCAGGCATGCAACCTCGCGGAGTTCTGCAGGAGGACGGGGCTCACCCGCTCCCGCGCGAGGACGGTCAGGGCACACGGGTTCAGGGCCCTGCCCCACGGGAACAGCGGGAGGAGGGCCGCGCCGGGCGTGCTCGCCGGCCACACCGGCCTGGTGGACGACCTCCTGCGGAAGGGCGTCACCAACTCGCAGGTGATATTCGAGCGGCTGCTCGGCCAGGGCTACGCCGGCGGCCTCACCACGGTGAAGACCTATATCGCCGCGCACCGGGACCTCGTGCCCGCGAAGAGGCGGCAGGCGGCCCCGCAGGGCTGCCGCGGCCAGCGCTTCAGGACGGCGCCCGGAGAGGCCTACCAGATGGACTGGGGCTTCGTCGCGGTCGAGCGCCCCGGCGGCGAGCGGGCGCGGATCGCCTGCTTCGCCATGGTCTGCCACCATTGCGGGGGCGCCCACGTCGAGTTCTTCCCGAACGCGCGCCAGGAGAACCTCCTCATCGGGATGCTGCACGCGTTCTCGGCGCTGGGCGTGCCCGCGACCGTTCTCACCGACAACATGAAGAGCGTGGTCGTCCGCCGCGATGCCGACGGCCGGCCCGTCTGGCAGGCCGACTACGTCGAGTTCATGGGCGTCGTCGGCTTCCGCACCAGGCTGTGCAGGCCGCGCCACCCCTATACGAAGGGCAAGGTGGAGAGGCTCGTCCGCTTCGTGAAGGGGAACTTCCTCGCGGGAAGGTCCTTCACCGACCTTGACGCCCTCAACCGGGAGGCCGCCCTCTGGTGCGCCGAGCAGGGAGGCCGCTGGCGGCGCGCGGCGGCATGCGTCCCGATGCGCGAGCACGAGGCGGCGTGCTCGGCGAACACCAGGCCGCTCGAGGTCACGGCCGAGGTCGAGCGGTACCTGTGCCCGCGCCGGAAGATCTCCTTCGACGGCTTCGTGAGCTTCGAGGGGCACCGCTACGGCGTGCCCTACTGGTACGCCCGCCGCGAGTGCAGGGTGAACCGGGAGGGGCGCGTGGTGCACATATACAGCGACGACCTCTCCCGCGAGCTCGTCGCCCACGCCGTCGGCACCGGCGCCGACAGCTGGTGCGAGGGGCAGTGGGAGACATCGCCGGCGCAGCCCGAGGAGCTGCCGACCCAGCCGGTGGGGACCGTGGTCGAGCAAATCGCCCCGCCCAGGACGAAACCCGGTTTCGAGAGGTTCGACTTCGGGAGGGCCGAATGATGGCGGGCGCGGGGGCGAGCCCCTACGAGCTCGCGAGCGACGCCGCGTCGAGGCTCGGGATCGCCGTCGGGGCGGAGGAGCTCGCGACCCTCGCCTCGGACCTCGACCTCGGCGACGGGGAGATGGCCGCCGTGGCAGCCACCTTCTCCTACCTTGCGGAGAAGAGGAGGCTCGCCTCCATCGAGACGCTGCTGAGGCTGAGCAGGCTGCCCAGGCGCGAGCCCAAGACCTTCGAGGGCTTCGACTTCTCCAGGATCCAGGGCCGGGACGCGGCCGCGCTGGGCAAGCTCCCGTCGCTGGCCGACCTCTACGCGCACCGCAACGTCGCCTTCGTCGGGCCCGGCGGCATAGGGAAGACGCACCTCGCGCAGGCCTACGGGCGCGAGTGCTGCATGCGGGGGCTCAAGACCTACTACATAAAGGCGACCGAGCTCAGGGGCAGGTTCCAGAAGGCCGTCCAGCGGGGAAACACCTCGCGGGTCGTCTCCTCGCTCGTCAAGCCGTCGTGCCTCATCGTTGACGAGGTGGGGAGATGCGTCTACGACAGGCCGTGCACCGACCTGTTCTTCGATGTCGTCGACAGGCGCTACGAGAAGGAGGGGCCGAACGCGATGGTCCTCACGAGCAACATCGCCCCGGGCGGGTGGGATGAGTTCTTCACGGGCGACGACACGCTCCTCTGCGCCCTCGACAGGCTGTTCGACAAGGCGTCGGTGTTCGTGATGCGGGGCCCGAGCTACCGCGGCAGGGGGCTTGACACCTACTCGGTGGAGGCCGTCCCCCAGGCGGTGAAGGTGAGGGGGATCCAGCCCGAGGGGATGTAGGAATGCGATAGGAAAGTCATAGATGCGGGCGTGTTGGCTAAAATGGGTCGGCCGGGATTGGTCAATCTCGGCCGACTATATTTGGCTAAATTATTCCGACGCTAACA
>NZ_JBCPDH010000063.1:0-2318 GCF_040915545.1 Collinsella aerofaciens
CCTCTCGGCGGCCTTGCGAAAAACAAATCCAAGTTAGACCATTTCAAATGGTTCGATGTCTGCCCGGATGCGACACTGAAGTAAGTGTCCATCCTCGCAGTATCCGGTTCTCAAGGTGCACGCCTGCGCTGGTTCCCGGTCCGACCGGGCCGCGCGGCAAGGAGATATATTGCCAGACCGGAGGGCCCCCGCGGGCGGGAATCTGGGCGTACACATTTCCTACACATATAAGTACTCTCGCCTGGCTGGTTAAAAACAAGAGGGGACCTCGCTTCCGAGATCCCCTCTTTCGCCTATCTATAGCAATAGACTCTTAAATCCCTTATGCCAGCAGCTTGCGACCGGACTCCTCGATCGCGTCAAGTGCTGCATCTGCCTCGGCGGCATCCGCGCCCTTAGCGAAGATGTACAGCTTGATCTTGGGCTCGGTGCCGGAAGGACGAACGATACCCTTGTTGCCACCCTCAAGATCGAACTCAATGACATTAGCCTTCGGAAGGCCGTTCACGCAGGTGTTGTAATCCACGACGGCCTCAATCTTGGAACCGGCGAGCTCCGCAGGCGGGTTCTCGCGCAGACCGGCCATGATGCCGGCCATCTTTGCCGCACCCTCAGCGCCCGGATAGCTCAGCGAAATCGTCTTATTGTGATAGTAGCCATACTTCTCGTACAGCTCGTGCATCGCGTCGGCGAGGTTCTTACCCTGCAGCTTGTAATACTGCGCCATCTGGCAAATCAGAAGCGAAGTGCTCACCGCGTCCTTATCGCGCACGTGGTCGCCGGCCAGATAGCCGTAGCTCTCCTCGAAACCGAAGATAAAGCGGTCGACCTCGCCAGCATCGGAAAGCGAGGTAATGATGTCGCCGATGTACTTGAAGCCCGTCAGGCAGCGACGGAGCTCAAAGCCATACTCCTCGGCCAGAGCGTCAACCATGGCGGAAGAAACGATTGTAGTAACGGCAACCTTCTTAGCGAGGTCCTCGCCGCGGGCGGCACGGGTCTTGCAGATATAATCGAGCAGCAGAACACCCATCTCATTGCCGGTCAGCAGCAGATAGTCATCACCATTCTTGACGGCAACGCCAACACGGTCGGCGTCGGGATCGGTTGCAAGCAGCAGATCAGGGTGAACCTGCTCGCAGAGATCGATGCCCTTCTGCATGGCCTGACGGATCTCGGGGTTAGGATACGGGCAGGTCGGGAAATCGCCGTTAGGCTCCTTCTGCTCGGGAACAACCGTGACATCGGTGATGCCAGCGCGCTCGAGCACCGTCGTGACGGGAATGAGGCCGGTGCCGTTGAGCGGAGTGTAGACGAGCTTAAGCGGTGCGCCGGCAATCTCCTCGGCAGAAAGGTTAGTCACGCCGCGGGCGAGAACTGCGTCATAATAACGCTCGAGGCACGAGTCATCGATCCATTTAACCAGACCCTGCTCAAGAGCCTCATCAAAGTCCATGGACTTCACGCCGGTAAACGTATCGGTCTCGGCAATAGCCTTAGAAATTGCATCGGCAGCCTCACTGGTGATCTGGCAGCCGTCGGGGCCATAGGCCTTATAGCCGTTATAAGGTGCCGGATTATGACTAGCGGTCATGCAAATGCCACCGGAGCACTTAAGGTCACGGACGGCCCAGGAAAGCGTCGGCACGGGAGAAATCTTGGGATACACGAGGGCCGTCACGCCGTTTGCCGCAAGAATGGCAGCCGTCGTCTTAACGAACAGTTCACCCTTATTGCGGCTATCGCGAGCGATGGCAACCGTCGGATGCTCGAAGGTCGCATTAAGATAGTCAGCAAAACCCTGCGTCGCGCGACCAACCGTATAGATATTCATACGGTTAGTGCCTGCACCGATAGTGCCACGTAGACCGGCGGTACCGAAGGCGAGATCTTGGAAGAAAGCGTCGGTGATGGCGTCTTCGTCACCCTGCTCCTTCATCGTGTTGAGCTCAGCGAGGAGCTCCTCGTCCTTGACATTGGCAATCCAAGTATCAAGCAGCTCATGAACATCTGCCATGTGAGTCCTTCCGTCACAATCAATAAAACAACCCGTGTAAAACAGGACAAGCGCATCAGCGCGCTAAAGCAAATATTAGTCCATTGAGAACAGAGAACCGGCCACAGAACGGTGAACGTTTATATTCACCGGTGGATGATTGGATTGATTTAATTGCTTAGTGAATGCCGCCTTTAACGCAAAAAAAGGGGGAGGCCGCGAGGCCTCCCCCTTCTTCAGTCCGTTGCGACGGCTCGGTGCCGTCCACCGGTCAGCGGCGCCCTGGCCTCCCACGGGCTGACCCCGCAGTACTCTCGGCGCG
>NZ_JBCPDH010000064.1:0-2010 GCF_040915545.1 Collinsella aerofaciens
CTTGCCCGTATCGTAGGCAATGCGCCGAATGCTCGCCATCGAAATTTATCGATGGCCTATTTCAGACTGTAATGGGTTATCCAAAATGAGAGCGGATAATCTCCCGTTTTTGGCTCGGTGACGGCCTCAAAGTGGGAGATTATCCACGCTCGTTAGTTAAGCGTCCGAAAATCCACACTCGCCAAACCTACCAAAAAGGGACAGGTTTATTTTGGCACGTTTCGGTCGGTATCAGGAAGTGTCAGGGACGGGGCGGCGGCAGGACTCGAGAGCGAAAAGAAGTATCGGGTTTGGCGTGCCCGCTTCTGCCCGTCCCGCGCGTGGGCGATACTCGGCTTATCGAACCGCGATGCAAAGGAGATGCTCATCCCACGAGCACTACCGAGAAGGGCTTGCGATTCGAGTCCCCACCTTAGCATTTGAACCATTTGGCACTATAATTACCGTAGGCATGCGCACAACGTTGCGCTTAATCAAGAGGAGAAAACGTATGGGTCTGTTTGATATGTTCAAGAAGAAGGCTGAGCCCGCGGCTGCCGCTGCTCCGGCCTCCATCTCTGCTTCTGCCGGCGCCGACGTGCTGTGCTCGCCCGTCAAGGGCAAGGTCATCAAGATGGCCGACGTGCCCGATCCCGTCTTTGGTGGCGAGGTTCTGGGCAAGGGCTGTGCCGTGTGGCCCGAGGACGATCTGGTCTACGCTCCCTGCGACGGTAAGGTGACCGTCACCATGGGTCACGCCGTGGGTCTGCAGTCCGATAGCGGCATCGAGGTTCTGGTGCACGTTGGCGTCGATACCGTCAACATGAACGGCGATGGCTTCGAGGGCTTCGTCAAGGCCGACGACGTTGTGAAGGCCGGCCAGCCCATACTCAAGATCGACCGCGCCAAGATCGCCGCTGCCGGTTACAAGGACTGCGTCGTGGTGGCCGTGTCCAACACCGCCGAGTTTGCCGACGTCGAGCTCACCGTCGAGGCAGAGTCCGCCGTCGCCGCCGGTGACGCCATCGTTAAGGTCGTTCGCAAGTAAACTGCGGCGTTCAAAGGATGTGCAAGGGTGGTCGGGTTTTCCGGCCACCTTTTTTATTGCACCGTGGGGAAGCGTTTTATTGCGCGTTGGGCGGGCTTGCAAACCGTTCGGACGCTAAAACGAACCGACCGCGCCTTCGCGTTGCCGAGGGTGTTCATAAGTGGATAGTATGGGCTTACTTATTACAACGTGTGCCGCGTCCGGGAAGCGCGGTGCCGCTCATTGGGAGGAACAACATGAAAAAGAAGCTGCTGCTTGCGCCCCTCATGGCCGTCTTGGTTGCATGCGTGGTCGTGCTTTCCGGCTGTGGAGGTCCTTCGGTTGAGGAGCTCATCACCGAGGATCTTACGACGCAGTTTGACGAGGTCAAGAACGGTGGCGACGACTTCCTTTCTGGTCTGGAGGAGGCTTCGGGCGACGAGTTCGAGCAGCTGGGTATCGATCCCAAGGAGTATGCCAAGACCTATCTCGAGGGCTTTGACTACAAGATCGGCGACGTGACGGTCGACGAGGACAAGGGTGTCGCGACCGCCGAGGTCTCTATCGCCTGCAAGTCTATGAACAAGATCGTCGAGGACTTCTCCACCCAGTATCAGGAGAAGGTCGCCGCGCTTGATACGGTTCCTTCCGATGACGAGCTGTACAAGATGGCCGGTCAGGTTATGGTCGATGTGACCAAGGCCACCGAGCCCAGGAAGACCACGGTTATCTTCAAGTACACCTGCAACGACGACGGCGAGTGGTCTGCCGACGACTCCGTCAACTCCGAGATGATGGATGCAATGCTGAGCTAGTTCGTTGCGGCGTTTTACCAAACGCCGCAACTGCTCGACGCTGCAAGCCCGCCAGAGCGGCAATCTGCCTTTCAACTTCGGCGGCATGACCAAAAGGTCAATGCCGCCTTGTTTCAAGGCACCTTGCTCGCTCTGGCGGGCTTTCGCTCATATGACCCAATCCGCTGTCAAGAGCCACAATGGCCCCGC
>NZ_JBCPDH010000065.1:0-1975 GCF_040915545.1 Collinsella aerofaciens
GGTATCGGGTTCCCACATTCATCCGCACATGTGCGGATGAATGTGGGAAGTGTTCGGATGAAGTTGATAATCAAGGGCAGAGAAACATTGCTTGCCGAGCCCCAGCGAGTATTGTTGCCGTTGACATCGGGACCGATAACATCGACAGACCCAAGAACCTGGCCAGGAAGGGCATCGGCGTCAGCACCATACATAAAGGTGACGGCGTCACCCTCTTGGAGCTCGTAGGCACCGGCGCCAACGTCGGCGAACTTGCCATTTACGTAGAAGCGCCAATAGCTATTGGTCGCAGGATCATACCCATAGGACTTACCATCGAACGGCGAAGTAATGCCGTTGAGGAACCAGCCCCAAGACGATTCGCCAGCATCGAGAGTAAGGCCGGTCTGCTCAAGGAGATCCTTGGCAGTAGAGCCCGCCTTGAGACTCGTCTGGCCCGTCGAAGCCCAAACCTGCTGCTTGCCATCCTTGTCCTTACCGAGGACCTGAACGGAAGCATGGACAGAATCGGAAGGCAGCTGGTCGCCCCAGCCACCGTAGAACCACGTGACGGTATCGCCGGCATGGATGGTGACATTGTCTGCCGTATAGTCGCTCGACTTGCCGTTGATGAACAGCTGCCAATAGGTCGAATAATCGAACGGCGTACCCAGCTCAACGCCGTTGTACTTAAGGCTCAGAATGAAGGAGCCCGCAGCAACGGCGTCGATGCCATTCGCCTCGAGCGCGACCTTCGTAAGATCAAGCGCGCTCGAGCCGGACGTCACCACATACTGCGTGTTATCGACCCAAGTCTGAGTCTTGCCCTGGGCATCGCGACCAATGACGGTCACATTCGCAGCAAGCTGGTCCTTAACGACAGGGGACGCGCTACCACCCGTAAAGGCAAACTCAATCTTCTGCCCCTGGGTGAGTTTGACGCTGCTCGCGCCAACCGAGGAAGACGCGCCGTCGACGAACAGCTGCCAGTAGGCATGAGTCGCCGGATCGTAGGCAAGCGTGCGGCCATCGCTCGGGGAGGTGATGCTTTCGAGGTAGAAACCGTATGCCGTGTTCGGATCGTACTTCGCCTTGAAGCCCGTCTTCTCCTGCAGCTTAATGAAGGCATCCGCAGCCGTCGCGCCCTCGTCGAGCTTGAGCTGCGTAGGCGCCACCCAGGTCTGAGCCTTGCCGTCGGCATCGGTGCCGATAATCGAGAACGAGACCTCGATTTGCTTCTTGACGACATCGCCAGTTTCTGTCGGGTTCTCTGTCTGGACGGCAGCCGCGGCGGCAGATCCTGCTTGGCCAGCGGATGCCGTCGAAGACCGCTCGCTCGTGGCAGGGCTCTCCCCCGTCGCCGAGCCTTCGTCGCCAGTTGCTGCCTCTGTAGTGGCGGCACTAGCTGCAGGCGCGCTCCCGGAATCCGAAACCTCGGCCTTGCCCTGGTCGGCAGTACCGTCCGCGGCCCCCGTGCCCTCGCCCGGCGTCGTAGCCTGAGCCACAGCCTCGGCGATGCCGTCGGCGCCCTCGGCCCACAGCTGAGACGGTGTGGTGCCAAAGGCCATCGCGAAGGCCAGGAATGCCACCAGGCCGCGCTTGGCTACGCCGCGCGCAATTGCGCCACGGCGATGCGAGACGCGCTGGCGCTCGTCCTCAAACATATCCATTTGTCTCCCATTGTCTGTACTTGGAGCGTTGCCTTGAGGCTGCCCCACGTCATCGCGCATGTTGCGCTCGAGTTCCCCCATCGGGGTCCCCCTTCCCTCCAGAGCCCTATGCACACCGGCGGCAAAAGCCGCAGCCGCATGCAAGACGGGAGGCGATCCGACTTAACCTTAACGGCTCAGGCGCGTCGTCCGATCTGCGACGCGAACATCCCGAGCCAAGAGGAATTACGGTTACTGGTACAGCCGGGGAGGTAGTGTCGAGAAAGTTGGTGTAGAGCCCCATCCGAAGCGAGTCGGCCCGGCGTCCTAGAATCTGGAATACGGTT
>NZ_JBCPDH010000066.1:0-1759 GCF_040915545.1 Collinsella aerofaciens
GGCACGAGCTGCTTGGTGAGCACCAGGCGGCCGAGCATGGCGAAGCCCATGGCCGGCAGGATGTTGGCGGCCACGCCAAAGCCAGCAAGGACAAAGGGCGGGATGAAGTCGAGCATGCCCTGGATAGCGTCAGCACCCAGATAGAACGACAGCGAGCACAGCAGGAACGCCATGATGATACCGGTGAAACCGATCAGGAAGTGCATCGCATAGACACCCTTAAGGTTGCCCTGGCCGGAGAAGACATCGGCGCGGTCAACCAGGATCGGCAGGGCGGCGTTGAGGATGTTCTTGATGGCAAGGCACAGCGTGGCGATGGGCATGGCAAGCGCGATGGCTGCCTCGGTGCTCTGGCCCAGCTGGATAGCGAAGGCGCAGGCGAGCACGCCGCCGATCGTCTCATCAGGCGGCACGTAGGCGCCGATGGAGATCGAGCCCATGAACAGCAGCTCCAGACTCGCACCGATCGCGAGGCCGGACTGCAGGTCCCCCAGCACCAGGCCCACGAGCGGGCACAGGACGATGGGGCGGAACGCATAGAGCGTACCGAGCTGGAAGTCGAACTTACCAAATGCGGCGATAAGTCCGATGAGGATTGCTTGGGTAAGCATACATCCCCCTTTCCTAATAGGACACTACGAAGAGCTCAGACTCTTCGAATTCAAACGCCTAGAGTACGCTTGCGCAGTCGACCTTGGGGTCATCGGCAAGGGGTCGAATCTCGACCTCAACGCCACGACTCAGCATCTCGCGCACATCGGCTTCCTCGGCCGCGGTCAGGAAGATCTGACGAGAGACCTGACGAGCATCGGGACGCTTCTCGTCCTTGGGCTTGGTGTTGCCCAGGTTGACCGACTTGATCTGCGGGCAGCCCTCAACAAGCTGCTTTGCCTCAGCGATAGTGGCGACACAGATGATCATCTTGTACTTGTCAGTCACGCCCGAGTTGATAGCTTCGATGGCATGCTCCATATCTTTGATGACGAGCTTGCAGCCGGCAGGCTTGCCCATCTTGAGCGTCGTCTTCCACACCGGGTCGTTGGCGACCTTATCGCCCACGCAGAAGATGCAGTTGGAGCCAAGGCCCTGAACCCAGGAAACTGCGACCTGGCCATGAAGCAGGCGATGGTCAACGCGAAGTAGCTGAATCATAATGTGACCCCCCAAAGGTCTTGTGCCGTCATACGGCGTGTCAGTAGGTGCTGCGGATTAGAACTCTTCCTCCTCCTCGTCATCGACCAAAAGATCGTTGACAAACTTCACGCGCGTATCGTCCGCAGCGACGATGGCGCGAATCGTCTCCTCAACCGGCGCCGACTCGTCAGAGAACAGCAGCTGGATGAGCAGAGGAAGGTTCATGTTGGTAACGAGGTACGTGCGGGGACGCGTCTGGACGATCTTGGTGAACTCGTTGTTGACGCTGCCGCCAAAGAGGTCGGTGCAGACAACGACATCATCGTCGGCAGACATGCCTGCCAGCAGTTTTTGGGCCTCCTCGGCCACGTCCATGCGGCCATCGACGAACATCGAAAGATCGTGGACGTTGTCGCGAGCGCCCGAGAGCAGCTCGACGCTCTCCTTGATACCGGTAGCGAAGTGCGCATGGCTGGCGATGATGTACTGTCTCATTCTGTGTTCCTCTCAATAGCCCGGCACGTTCCCGCACCCGTCTTCTTTAGTAATCGAACTGGTGATAGTAACGGCGATACTTGAGGTTGTGCTTGGTGACCGTCTCGTAGTAGCGGGCCAGGCGGTCGGT
>NZ_JBCPDH010000067.1:0-1621 GCF_040915545.1 Collinsella aerofaciens
CCTTGATTCTCATTTTCATTGCAACAGCCTCAGGACTCAGCGCAACGCGTTGCGCTGAGTCCTGAGGCGCGAATCCGGGTAGGCAACCCCAGAGGGGCCGGAATCCCCCGGCCCGCGATGGAGGGAGGCCGGCATGTCCAGACCCAAGCCGTCCGGAAGGTCGTACGGGAGGCTCACGAGGCACGAGAGGAACACGGTCGAGAGGATGCTCGACCGCAACCGCAGCGCCCGCGAGATCGCCGCGGAGCTCGGCAGGTCGCCCTCGACCGTGACCAGGGAGGTGGCGGCGCACCGCTACGTCACCGCGCCGCGCTCGCGCTACGGCGAGCCCGCGCCCGCGGACCTGTCGGGGGCCTGCCCCAGGCTCTCCGCGTGGCCGAGGTGCTGCAACGGCTGCTCGCACAGGAGGGGCTACGGCTGCTCGAGGAGGCCCAGGGTGTTCTACAGCGCCAGGAGGGCGCAGGAGGCGGCCGACGCCGAGCTCTCGGCGAGCAGGTCCGGGATCGACGAGACCGAGGAGGGCGCCGCCGCCAAGCTCGCGGCCATCAGGGACGGGCTCGCGCGCGGGCTCTCCCCGCAGCAGATAGCGGCGACGACCCCCGGGCTCAGCGCCTCCACCGTCTACAGGTGGGTGGACGCCGGCTACGACGGCATGACGAACATGGAGCTCAGGCGCAAGGTCGGCTACAGGCCGAGGTCGCGCCGGGCCCCGAAGAGGGCGACGTCCCACTCGGCGCGCAGGTCGCACGCGTCGTTCCTCGCGCTCGGCGAGGACGCCTGCGCCGCGGCCTGGGAGATGGACACCGTCGAGGGCTCCAGGGGCGACTCCGCCAGGCTCCTCACGCTCCTGCACCGCCCGAGCCGCTTCCAGCTGGCCCTGCCGCTGCCGGACGGCACGTGCGCCTCGGTCCTGGCGGCGCTCTCCTCCCTGCGCGGGGTCCTCGGCGAGGACGGCGCGAGGCGCGCCTTCGGCGCCGTGCTCACCGACAACGGGAGCGAGTTCGCCGACGAGGGCGCCGTCGCGGCGCTGCTCGGCGAGCGGGACGGCGAGACCAGGCTCTTCTACTGCGACCCCCGGCAGAGCCAGCAGAAGGGCGCGTGCGAGAAGAACCACGTGGAGATCAGGAAGCTGCTGCCCAAGGGCGCCGGGGCCAGGTTCGACCGGCTGACGGCGGCGGACTGCGCGCTGCTCATGTCGCAGGTGAACTCCGAGCCGAGGGGGGCGCTCGGGTTCCTGACGCCGGCGCGCGTGCTGCGGATGGCCCTCGGGGAGGACGCCTCCGCCCTCATGGACGCGTTCGGGATAGAGGAGCTGGCGCCCGGCGAGCTCGACCTCACGCCCGGCTGCATCGAAAGGGCCAGGGCCGCGAGGGGCGAGGGGCCGCTGGCGGGATAGGCGGCGGGCCGGGACATGGGCCGGAGGGCCCGTTGCGCTGAGTCCGGAACGGCTGCGCGGCGGGCTGGCGGAGCGTGCGGCGGCGGCATGGGGGCACCGGACTCCACAGCCCCTCCACCTGCGGAAACGAAGTGATGGCCAGGTGCCGGGAGCTATTTCCGCGTTGCGCTAGCTGCGGAAACGCGGGGTCCGTTCAGGCTGTTGCGTTGAGATTGAAAATCAACC
>NZ_JBCPDH010000068.1:0-1585 GCF_040915545.1 Collinsella aerofaciens
AAGACGATATGAGAAAGCCATTTGGGTCGCCTCCCCCGCGGCGCAGCTTCTTTCCGCGGGCTCGGGATGCCACAATGGGCTTTGAGTATCGGCCCGTGCGGTAGCCCTTACCGCACCTGCGGGGAGGAGGCTTCCCATGCCCCATGTTACCTCCATCGGCCTGGACGTCCACGCGCGATCGGTCGCCGCCGCGGCGTTCAACCCCTTCACCGGCGAGGTGGTGCACCGTGACTTCGGGACGGACGCCGCCGAGATCGCGGAGTGGGCCCTCGGGTTCGAGGAGCCCAGGGCCTGCTACGAGAGCGGCCCCACCGGCTTCCACATGGCGCGCGAGCTGCGCGCGCTCGGCCTCGACTGCGCCGTGGCAGCCGTCTCCAAGATGCAGAGGCCGGCGGCGGACGCGCGCCGCAAGAACGACCGGCGCGACGCCGAGTTCATCGCCCGCATGCTCGCCACCCACAACATCGTGGAGGTCCCGCTGCCCGATGCGGCCGTCGAGGCCGCCCGGGACCTCGACCGCGCCCTCGACGACGCCACGGCGGAGTACCGCCGCGCCAGGCAGCGCCTCAACATGTTCCTGATCAGGCTGGGCCACGTCTGGGACGAGCGCAACGCCGACGGGACGAGGAAGGGATCTTGGACGCGCGCCCACTGGAGGTGGATATCCGGGATCAGGCTCGAGGGGCCCCAGCGCGACGTGCTCGAGTACTACGTCACGGCCGCGAGGTGCGCGGAGTCGGACCGCCGGCAGCTCGAGAAGAAGGTGCTCGCCCTCGCCCGGACCGACCGGTGGCGCCCGGCCGTCGAGGCGCTCTCCTGCATCAAGGGAATCGACACCCTGACGGCCTTCAGGCTCGCAGCCGAGGCGGGCTCCTTCACGAGGTTCCGGACGGCCCCGGCCTTCGCGAGCTGGTGCGGGCTGGTCCCGTCGGAGCGCTCGAGCGGCGAGACCGAGCGGCGCGGCGGGATAACCAAGACGGGCAACCGGCTCGCCAGGACGGCACTGGTGGAGTCGGCGTGGCACTACCTGACGTGCACGCCCCGCCCGAAGGCCCCGGCGCCCGGCGCGGACGTCCCCGCGGCGATCCGGGCGCGCGCCGACGACTGCACCGCCAGGCTCTGCCGCCGCCGCGAGGCGCTGGCGGCGGCGGGCAAGAGCTCGTGCAAGGCAAACGCCGCCGTCGCGCGCGAGCTCGCCTGCTGGGTCTGGGAGATCGGGCGCCGGGCGGAGGGGACCCTCGGCTGACCCCGTCGGACAACAAGCCTCCCGCCGGGAGGGCCCGCGCCTCGACGCATCGCCGGCGCGCGTTCACGAGCCCTTTTTGGGCAGCCCAAGGGCCGCGCCCGTGAACAAGACTGGTTTCGGACGAGCGCGCCGGACGGAGAATCGAAATGCGGTGGGGTGCGCGGACATACCGGGCTGACCGCCGGCAGCGCGCCCGCAAGAGCCCGCGGATATTAGCTTGCCAGGCAAGCGTCGACTAAACGTGCAGCGTGCGCGGGCCCTCCCGACGGGAAACGAAAAAGCCCGGTTTAAAACCGGGCTCGAACAAACACGCCTATTGACAATGGCTTTCTCATATTA
>NZ_JBCPDH010000069.1:0-1547 GCF_040915545.1 Collinsella aerofaciens
GGGGGGTGTTCCTATAGTTTTGTCAACTGGGAAATGCTCTCCGTGCGACCGAATCGCGGCATGCTGACGCCAAGCCATTAGGCCGGTGGGCTTCAGTCTGCTCGGTGCGTTTCGGCTAGGCTGCGTAAGGCACCCTGTCTCGCATGACCGCGTAGATGACCTTCAGTCTCTTTCGCGCCAGCGCCTTGAGCGCCTTGCCGTGCGACATGCCCCGCTCCCGGCACCTGGTGTAGTAGTCGCCCCATCTCCCCTCTGTCCGGGTAAGGCAGTTACATGAGAATATGAGCAGGTTCTTCAGCCTCTTGTTGCCTTGGCGCGATGCCGTCACCGAGGAGATCGAGGTTCCCGACTGGCGGTTGCGCGGCGCCAGGCCGCAGTACGACGCGAGCCTGTCGTGACTGGGGAAGTCTTCGATGTCGATGGAGATCGCAAGCTCGGAAGCGGTTTTGGGCCCGATGCCCGGTACCGTCAGGAGGCATCGGTAGGTATCGTCGCCCTCGAGCAGGGCGGAGATCTCCGCCGTGATCGCCTCGATCTCCGCCGAGTTCTCGGATATCCTGCGCGCGAGCAGTTTCACCGCCCGGTCCTCGGCGGCGACGACCGACGCATCCGGCCTTGTCGAGGAGGTTGTCGAGCGGACGAGGGCCTCGATCTTACCGCGCGCCGCCCCACGCGTGAGCGCCGCCGCCCTGCGGGGCCCGGCGTCGGCTACCGACCAGGCCCCGCCGAGGGATGCCATGAGCCTCAGCTGGGGCCCGTCGGACAGGTCGACCAGTGCCTCGAAGGCGGGGCACGATTCCAGCAGGATGCTGCGCAGCCGGTTCTTGTTCCTAGTGTTCTCGCAGGTCAGGAAGTTCCTCTGGGCGGCCAGCGCCCTCGCCGCCGCGATCGTCGGGCCTGGGTCTCCGACCGGCAGGAGCGCGTCGGGGATGCCAAGCGCCGTCTTCGCGATGACCATCGCGTCTCGCTCGTCGGTCTTGGCGTCGCCGGCGAAGAGCCTGGCGGCCCCGTGCGCCGCGAGTCCCGGCAGGTACGCCGCCGACATCCCGGCCGCCCTGGCGCGGGCGAGCGCGAGGGCGCCTATGTTGCGCGACTGGTCGACGACCACGAGCGCATCGGGGAAGCGGCCGAACAGCGAGTCCAGGTCGTCCTCCCTGTTCGCGACGGGGGTGCTCAACAGCACCTCGCCATCTCGAGTCGCGACGCATGCCCAGTGGGACGATTTCCCGACATCGAGCCCGATGACGGCTTCCGGCATTCTAATTGGTGCCACGGTGGTATCCTCCAATCGGTAGGCCGATCGGAACCCCTCCCCGCGACACCCACATTACCTGGCCGTGGCGCTTGCGCCCGGCAGTTTCCTATCAGTCGTCCGGAGCGGCGAGCGCCCCCGGTGGCAACACCCCCCGGGCCCTCTACGGGGCAGGGGCAGACGGCCATCCGGAGGCGCCCGATCGGCGGCCCCTCGGGGCTTGCCCGTATCGTAGGCAATGCGCCGAATGCTCGCCATCGAAATTTATCGATGGCCTATTTCAGACTGTAATGGG
>NZ_JBCPDH010000070.1:0-1538 GCF_040915545.1 Collinsella aerofaciens
TCTGTTAGACCAGGATTGACATTCCGCCCCGTCATCTTCTTGCGATTGCACAATGGTCGCCCTCTTGTCGGATTTGAATCCGGCAAGGGGGCGATGCGCCCGAGGCCGGACGAGTTGCTCGCCCGGCCCTGCCGTTTCATGCCGACCTGCCGGCTAACTCGCCGTCTCCCCGTCGGGCGCCGGCGTCTTGACCCTCATCTCGAACGGCATCCCGCCCTCCCGGACGAGCGCCCTGAGGAACGCGTTGACGGCGGTGGACATGGACAGGCCGAGCTCGTCCAGGATGGCCGTGGCCTCCTTCTTGACCTCCGGGTCGATGCGGATCGTCGTGGCCGGTATGTTCGACGGCATGGCCTCACCCCTCCTCGTGTATCGCGGTGCGACCATTCTACCGCCTCTATGCGGCGGGCGCGGCCCAGTAGTCCATGTAGGGCGGCTCCACGTTGAACATGTCGCGGACGCGGCTCCTGCAGACGCCGTGCGCGAGCTGCCGCGCGACCGTGCGCCCGGCGGCACCGGAATCGGTCGCCATGAAGGTCCGGCACCACCTGAACCAGGCGAGGTAGGCATCGAGGTGCTTCGTCGACACGCCCTTGAACGGCTCCATGAAGGCGCCGAGGAGCGAGTGGACGGTGTTGATCCGGTTGATGGTTCCCCCGGAGCGGTCCTTGGGGTCGTAGGCCGCGTGCGCGGCGACCTCGAGTTCCGCGAGGACATTGACGTAGACGGCCGCCCTGTCGGTCGCGACGACCGAGCCGGCCGCGATGCGGCCCCTCAGCGCGTCCATGGCGCGCTCCCTCGAAAGGGCGCCCCGCCCCGTGACCTCGAGGAACGTCTCGTTCGAGTCGTTCACGCCGGTCATGACGCAGATCCGCTCGCGCGACAGCCCGCGCCTGTGCACCTGCTTGCCGCGGTGCCGGGAGGGGCGCGGCATCGTGAACGACCCCTTCGCGTGGTTGCCCTTGAACGACTCGGGGAAGTAGGTCTCGTCGAGCTCGCAGCCGCAGCCCCGCTCGACCCTGAACGAGGGGGAGTAGGCCGAGAGGCACTCGATCAGCCTGTGGCGCATGGTGTAGGCGGTCTTGAGGCAGACGCGGCAGCGCCTCGCGCACTCGCGCAGGGGCAGCATGAGCACGAAGCACTCGGCGTAGGCCATCCAGGTCTCCTTCGGGAGCCTGCTCGTCCCCAGGATGCGCTCGCTGCCCATGCCGAAGGTCCTGCCGCAGCCCCGGCAGAGGTAGCGCTGCTCGCCGTTCTTCGATTTGCCCTTCTTCACGACCGCGACGGACCCGCAGCGCGGGCAGCGTTCGATTTCGTAGGCGGAGCCGGCCGCGTCGTCGAACGCCGCCGCGCGGATCACGTCCCTGACGGACTCGATAGCGCGGCGGCGCTCGGTCTTGCTGAGGTTCGCCATGCCCTTCTTGAAGTTGAGGACCAGGTCTTCGGCGTTCATGCTGCCCCCATCATCGCGGTCTACGGGGTCAACGATATGGCACCGTGGGGACACATGTATGTCAATCCTGGTCTAACAGAGCCTT
>NZ_JBCPDH010000071.1:0-1535 GCF_040915545.1 Collinsella aerofaciens
GACAGACACTATGACCCAATCCGAGGGCACGGAAACGACAGGAGCCCCCGCTCGTGACCGCGGGTCGGGGCTGCGACAATGTTGTTGAAGTGCCAGAGGCGCAGCCGCGCCGCAACGAGGTTGGGAGGCTCCCGTGCCTAGATATTCTACCGCCTTCGGAATGGACGTACACCTCAGGTCCACCACCGTCTGCGCGCTCGACGCGGAGACGGGCGAGGCCGTGACGAGGAGGTTCCGCGGCAACCCCTGGGGCGAGGTCGCGGAGTGGATGTCGGGCTTCCCGGGCCCGTCGCTCGCCGCCTACGAGAGCGGCTACCTCGGCTTCGCCCCGCAGAGGGAGCTCTCCGGGCTCGGCGTCGACTGCGTCGTCGCGGCCGTCTCCAGGGTCCCGAGGTCGGCGGCAGACCTCTCGTCCAAGAACGACCGCAACGACGCGGCCAGGATGGCCAAGGCGATACTGTCGCACGACGTCACCCCGGTATGGGTGCCGTCCCCCGAGATCGAGGGGCTCAGGGACCTCGCCGCCGCCCACGACGCGGCGACCGCGAGGCTCGCGGCGGCGAAGCAGCGGCTCCTGGCGTTCCTGGCCCGCCGGGGCTACGCCTACGGCGGCACGACGCCGGCCGGAAACCCCCGGAGGTACTGGACGTACGACTTCCTCAGGTGGCTCGACAAGGTCCGGCCCGCCGACGACGGCGGCATCCGGGCGCTTGCGGCGCTGAGGAGCGAGGTCGAGGCGGCCGCCGAGACGCGCGACGACCTCCTCGCCGAGTACAGGGCCGCCGTCGCGGCGGGCCCCCTCTCGGCGGAGGTCGAGGCGCTCCAGTCGATCAAGGGGTGCGGCTTCGCGCTCGCCGCCGCCTTCGCGTCCGAGGTCGGCGACTTCTCGAGGTTCCGCTCCGGCAGGCAGGTGACGGCCTACTTCGGCCTCGCCCCGAAGCAGAGGTCGAGCGCGGACTCCGTGCGCCTCGGCGGGATCAGCGGGGCCGGCAACGCGCTCGTCAGGAAGCTGGCGGTCGAGGGGTCCTGGTGCTACGCCCAGGCCGGCCACCAGCCGAAGCTGATGCCCAAGGGCTCCGGAGTCCCGCTCGAGATAAGGATGCACGGGAGGAAGGGGTCCGAGCGCCTGCTCCGGCGCCGCGAGGAGATGATCGCGAGGGGCATGCCCCAGGCGAAGGCGAACGCCGCCACCGCCGCCGAGCTCGTGAGGTGGCTGTGGGCCCTCGGCGCGATGTGCCGGGAGGCCGGCGAATAGACATAGCCCCCGTCCCGGCGAGCCGGGCAGCCTTCGGGGACACCCCCGTTCTCGCTGTGCGCGCGGCGGCCGCCGCATCCGCGTCGACAGACTTGGGGAGCCCCGCCGAAGGAGAGGATTGCGGGCCGCCGGAGCGGTATCCGCGGATATGAGACTGAGCCGAAGGCGTCGACGACATGCCGGGGGCGGACCGGGACGGGTTCAACGGCAGGCCCCGCCGACCGATTGCAAGCGGTCGGCGGGGCCATTGTGGCTCTTGACAGCGGATTGGGTCATATGA
>NZ_JBCPDH010000072.1:0-1484 GCF_040915545.1 Collinsella aerofaciens
GATCGCGTCGAAAATGTTGGTGTAAGGGTGACGCCCTAGCGCCCGTTTAACGAAGAACGGCCTTCGTCCTAGAATCTGAAATCACCACAACAACAGGTTCTAGGAAAGGACGAAGACCGCTATGGAAATCTTATCAGACCCGACGCCGGACATGCTCGCCATGCCCCGTTTCGACGACGGCGCCATCGACATGCAGGAGCTGCTCAGGCGTCTCGCCGAGCAGGTCGTGAACGCCGTGATGGACGCCGAGGCCGACCAGCTCTGCGGTGGCGGGGGGAACAGCCGAAACGGCTACCGCGAGAGGTCGCTCGCCACCTGCGTCGGCACGCTGACGCTGCGCATCCCCAAGCTGCGCTCCGGCAGCTTCTTCCCCGAGGACGTGATCGAGCGCTACCAGCGCGTCGACCGCGCCCTCGTGGCCGCCGTGGCCGAGATGTACGCCACGGGCACCAGCACCCGCAAGGTGCAGAGGGTGGCCGAGAAGATGGGCGTCTCCAGACTCTCGAAGGACCAGGTGAGCGCCATCGCCTCGAGCCTGGACGCAGACATCGAGGACCTGTGCGCAAGGCCGCTCGGCGGCTCGCCGGTGCCCTACGTCTGGCTCGACGCGACCTACGTCAAGTGCCGCCGCGAGGGGCGCGTCGCCTCCACCGCCGTGGTCACCGCCATCGGCTGCGATGCGGGCGGCTGGAGGCGCGTCCTGGGCGTCGACGTGGTCGACACCGAGTCCTACGACTCGTGGCTCGCCTTCCTGCGGGCTATCCGCTCGCGCGGGGCGGCGGGCGTGCGGCTCGTCGTCTCGGACGCCCACCCGGGGCTCGTCCGGGCGCTCGGCGAGGTCTTCCAGGGCGCCGCGTGGCAGCGCTGCGCGGTCCACCTCATGCGCGACTGCATGCGCGAGGCCGGCTCCTGGCAGCTCAGGCGCCGCGTGGGCAGGATCGTGTCGCAGGTGTTCCGCGGGCGCGACGCCGCCACCGTGACGGCCATGTACCACGCGGCGTGCGACATGCTGGAGGGGTGCTGCCCCAGGGCGGCGGCGGTGCTGGAGGAGGCCGAGCCCGACGCGCTGGCCTACCTCGACTTCCCGCCGACCCACTGGAAGCGCCTGCGCACCAACAACGTGCAGGAGAGGACCAACCGGGAGATAAAGCGCAGGTCGCGCGTCGTGCAGGTGTTCCCCTCCACGGGCTCGCTGGTGCGGCTCGCGGGCGCGGTCATGTGCGAGCAGGACGAGATATGGCAGGAGTCCAGGTACTTCTCGGAGGTGAGGATGAACGAGCTCTACGATGACGGTCGCACTCGGGGAATCGACGGTCCCGTCGATTGGGCGCGGCTTGAGGCGGAGGCCAGGAAGATGCTCGAGTCCGGCCTCGAGCTTGCGGACAGGGTCGAGGCGGCATAGGATATCAACCGTATTCCAGATTCTAGGACGCCGGGCCGACTCGCTTCGGATGGGGCTCTACACCAACTTTCTCGACACTACC
>NZ_JBCPDH010000073.1:0-1477 GCF_040915545.1 Collinsella aerofaciens
ACTCGAGATGAATGCCTGTCTCCCCGGGTGCGTCTGGAATGCAACCCCGAGATCCCTGTCGCCCCTGGAGAGGAACACTGGCTTCTGGACACAAGCCTAGATGAGGTCTATTGGCCCTGCAGTCACTCGAGAGCAATCCCCAGCTTTCCTTCGCAACTCGAATGGAAGATTGGACTTGCCTGGGCCAACACAAGAGGCAGCCTGAATTCCCCGTCGTAACTCGAGAATCCCGCCGTAACTCGAGAAAAACCACGTGGCTCCCCCGTCATCGCAAGATGAAGCCCTTTCCCGCTACAGCGCCTCAGGAGAAGTCCCACGTTAGGAATTGGAGGTCGAAAGGGCACTTGGCACCCTTGATGCGACCCACAAAGTTCCCCGAAATCCCGGTCTCCCTCGAGAGGAACACTGAGGTTTTCCGGCACCCCCTCCTCTGAGCCCTTTCTCCCCTCCTGATCTGGACAGGAGGGTCGACTCCCCTGCTTTGTCTGGAAGGGGTTCCCGACCTTCCGGTCGCACCTCAGGATGAGGCCGGTCTCACGACGACATTCCAGACGTGGCCTCGTGGGTGGTTCCACATTCCGAAGGACCCCGATTTCCCGGTCCCCTCTTGATAAGAACCCGATGCCCGGACACCTCTCCGAACTCCAGCCTGTGAATGCAGTCAACACGAAGGGGCAGTTTTTCCGTGCATCGTTCGGAAAAAACCCCAGGTTCCAAATACAGCTCGACAAGCGGCCTCTCTCCCCGGGGACATCTCGAGAGGCAAGCGGAGTTCCATGCCTCAACCCAAGACGAGGCCTGACTCTCCTGTCCCCAGTCTGCAGGGACCCTGCGATCGGAGTCTGAAATCAGAGGTACCCTGCGGTTCCTGCCTCAACTGGAGATGAGGCCCTCTTCCAATGCACCAAGCCCAGTGGAGTCCCGAGAGGCCCCTCCCACCTCCAGTTTCCCTGGCTTCTCAGAGCCACCATGAGAAGCCCCCTGAGGTCACCTGCACAAGTCGAGGGAACCCAGGGTTTCCTGCCTCAACCCGGGAAAGCCCTCGAGAGACCTTCTTCAACACGTCTCGAGGCCAGATTCCCCTACCATGGCTCGGGAGCAATGACGCGCTCCCCCTCGCCACTCGCATGGAGACCCGACTTCCCTGGCGCCCCACGAGAGGCTCACTGACCTCGCCGTCGTACCTCGTGAGAAACCGCACACTGGGGCCGCCGCTCGAGAACAACCCCGAGATTCCCCCGTCATCGAGAGATGAGGGCCTTCGTCTCCTGCATGGCCTAGAGACCAATCTCGCGACCTCTCTCCAAACGCCTCAGGAGGCTTGACTCCCTTGAGTCCACCCAGTGAGCTCCAAGAGATACCCGTCGCGACTCGAGAGCAGAGCGGGGTTCTTTGCTTCCACTCGAGATGAATGCCTGTCTCCCCGGGTGCGTCTGGAATGCAGCCCCGAGATCCCTGTCGCCCCTGGAGAGGAACA
>NZ_JBCPDH010000074.1:0-1314 GCF_040915545.1 Collinsella aerofaciens
GTATCGGGTTCCCACATTCATCCGCACATGTGCGGATGAATGTGGGAAGTGTTCGGATGAAGTTGATAATCAAGGCTTCGATAGCAAACGCAATTTGGTTTTTGAAATATGGACGAATTCCTCGTCAGGAGGGTAAAATGGTGCCGACGGCAGCCCAAGTTGTAGAGAGCTGGGCAGAGCCGTTGCTTAATGAAGTTGGGTCATCGTCTTAGCGACGGTGGCCTTTCTTTTTGGGCTTCGAACCCTGCTTGAGTGCCTTGGAAAGGACGACAAGGGCCGTGAGGAGCGAGACCATAGCAGTCAGGAGCTTCACGAGCTCAGTGAAATCGGTCATGGGCATCACCTCCCATCGGATGGAGGGCTCTGCCCGGCACGAGGGCTGCCGACAGCAAGGACGATTCTATCAGAGCGGCTGACTCCCGCCCGATTATTACCATCCCACCGCGCCTGTGCAAAAAAGAGGGCCGCCAAACAGCGACCCTCCAGCGAAAGTGCATGTTATTTAGGACAGTCAAATTCTTTGAAAAACAAATGGATGCTGTAGAATTACAAATAAGAGTCACCCGGAAGGAGCGATCGATGAAAAGCAAACGATTTGTCCTGAATGCACTTCTGGTAGTAGCAATATTGACGCTCTTCGTCTTTTCGTACTCATACATGAATCAGCCAAGATTTGGATATGCTTTATACGCTGTTTTTTCCGGCGAAACAACTTACAACACTATAGGCTTCATTGACGCAATCTTTTTCTATGTAGTCGGCCCCGTATCAAGCGAACTGGTCGCTTTTGTTGTCAGCTACAACCTGAATCAACAAAGCCAAACTCACTCAGCGACTTCGGCCAAACAAGGAATCAATCTCTTCGCAATAATGATAATTCTGCAAATTGCGACCGTGTTGATTATCGCCCTGACCGCAACAAACGTTTTGAAGTATGAGTTCGGATTCACCGCGAGCTGTCTCATGGCAATTGCCGCGGGTATAGCGGTTTCGTATACGACACCGGCAAAGAAGTAGATAAACTAACAGGGCCTATTTGGAATCCGAATCGTCCATGGAACCGTCGATGCCGGTTTTGGTGTCGTCATCCGTATTGGAATCGTCATCCTTGGGGCTTATAGGACACACATTTTGTCCTATAAGCCCCGATCAATTCATACTCCTCATCCTCGCCGAATTGCGAGTATGGCAGAATCGGCACTGGATGGCAGCGCGCTAGGCCGTGTCCGCGGAGTTACCCCATTACAGTCTGAAATAGGCCATCGATAAATTTCGATGGCGAGCATTCGGCGCATTGCCTACGATACGGGCAAG